>JAHHIB010000042.1 GCA_019359075.1 Kalymmatonema hyalinum WJT4-NPBG1 | reverse complement strand
GATTATTGTCCAATTATTTAGTTCAGCAACTAAAACGCCCGAATGTTCCCATGTTTATTGTCTAGTTGTTTGGCGCTCGGTGCGGCGCAGCCGCACCGTCGCTTGTGACAGTTGCGTAAGTCCTGTTCTCATCACCTGCGAGAAACTTGTCAATCTGACATCTCATCAACTGCAATAACTGCAACAAGTTATCTGCATGATCAAACATCTCCACAGTAAGCAAGAAAACTTCTCTCCAACGTGGTTCAGTAATGTGAGTAACTAGGCGTTGAAATACTTCTTGGGGATTGGGACTAGAAACTATGTATTTAGCCGTAAAAAACTCGTGAAATGTAAGGTGAGAGAAAGAAAAATCTTGTGTGGAGCGTCGGATGAGCAAGCCATGCTGTGATTCTAACAATTCTAGAATATCCTTGGCTTTTGAACGTTTAGTCTGAAGATAGTTGGCAATAAGCTCTTCTAACTTTCGTTGGCGTGGAAAATAATCATTATTCTCGAACAGCGTGTATGCTACTTGTGCCAACAGTTTTTCTTTTTCGTCTAAGGATAATTCACTATCTCGTTGAACTCCTCTATTTTTGTCCCACTCTCCTTCTAGCAAACCTTTTAAACATTCATCATAGAGTTCAGAACGCTTGGTTGGTAAATCGCCCTGCTTAGCCCAAAATACATAGCAAATTAAGTTCAGCAAAATGGGAGTAACAGCTAACTCTCGAAGAGGTCTATTTAATAGTAATTGAATATTTAAGCTTTGTTCTAACTCCTTTGCTTCTGGATCACCAACCATTACAGTAAACCAGTTATGGATGAATTTACAAACTTGTTCTCGGGTAAAATTTGCAATTTCTACGTCAGTAAAACTATCAAAGCAGTATTGTATGCTTTGAGTACGACAGGTGATAATGAAGTGATTTTTAGCATAATCTTGACAGAAGTGGTTCAGTTGCCATCTGACAAAATCACTATGGCAAGTAGGTATCTCATCAAGCCCATCAAGCAGAATCAGTGCTCTCCCTTCTTCCAAAATACGTTTACAGTCTTCAGGAGCAACGTTCCATCGTTTAAACAACTCTTTAATAGCATCACATAAGCTAAATTCCTCATGCCCTAATTTTTTATATGCAGCATCCTCTACAAACTTCCGCAGTTCAATGAAAACTGGAATATAATCTAAATCATTCCACCCTAAGCTTTTATCAATGCAGGCAATTGCTAACGACTTGAGTAAGGTTGTCTTTCCTGATCCTGGCTTGCCTAGCACCATCAATTTGCGATGTTTACGTATTGTTTCAAGTGCAGGTACTTCTTTCTGTTTTGTCGAACCTAATCCCTGTCTGTCTAAATTCCACCAAGTGTAATTATCATCAGAATTTTTGTCCGGATTGAAAGAAGACAAATCGTTGCTGGTTATTTGGTTCAGAATATTGAGATTAACATATACATCTGTTACAGGTACAGGATGATTGATCCGAAACATCCGCATTGTTCCTACTTGTTCTTTGTACCCGATATCGGCTGCGGCACGCTCTCGTACCTGTGGCACTAGAGTATCTACCTCAAATCCCATCTCAGGTGCTTCGCATTTGAGTCTGGCGGATTCTTGCGGCTTTTCCAGCTTCTTATGGCAGATTGATTGGCAGTCAATCCTTTTATCTGTTGTTTGTGCAGTTTGGGATGTCTCCAGTGAATTCGTCTTTGAGTGTTCCCTCCACTTCCGCTTTACTACCTCTAGATTCTCTTCGGGTGTTGCTGTCTGATGTTCTAGCGTCAGTGTAAATTTCCAATAGCCATGAGTCTTGTCAGATTTTTCGTCTTCTCGCACTCCTAACTGTTTCAAGCAATCGAGTGCAGTTTGAATTTCATCTAATTCCCTGTCTTGTAGACTTTTACTAACTTCGTCTTTGGGTTTGGGAAGTTTTAAACTTTTGTCAGCTTTTTGAAGCAGCTTGAGTAAATGTTCTTTTTTGGTGCCAACTTCAACTGTTCGCTTTCTTTTCCCACTTGTCTGCTTGTCTTCAAATCCCGTGGCTCGCAGTTTATTCTCTGTCACCCACTTCACATCAACCGCGGTTTTTAGTTCCTCATCCTCGAATTCATTGTCCGCATGAAACAGTAAAGCTTCTACCAAACACAGTGTATTCTCTTTTACAGATTCATCCCAACGGATATTCCTTGGCATCAGTTAAATGTAAATAAAATATTAAGAAATTTTCATAACCCAAACAGACAAACTTCCCCAAGCTGCAAACCCCGATTATACAGACATTATAGGTATTGCGTGGGGAACGTGTCTGGGCATTTGCCCAAAAAAATAATTCACCTTGTCAACTAAAAATAAGGTGATTGAGATGTCAGCTAAAAAACGCAGTTCCAGTCTAAATCAGAAAATCATCGCTGGCTTGCTAATTTTGAAAACATTACTAATTGGCGTACAAGTTGAAAACCGCATTCAGCAAGGAGATTCCCCAATAGAGGTTCTGCTCTGGGTGATTAATCAGTGTGTTCCAGTACTCCAACAGGTTAGTCGCCAGGAGAAAGAACAAAGTAAGGATAAGCACAAATAGGGCTAATTCCCCAGTTACCATTTCGCTCAAGCCAAGCCCTTTTCTCCACGAAAGGGCATTTTGGTAGAACATATGCCTAGAGTGGGACAGATCCTTTGTAAATCCCAACTAATAACCGAATGTTGGTAATAACAGGCAAAACAACACTGATTTTTTAGGGGTTCTGGGTATGGCTATTGAAACTATTCAATAATTGAAAGTTGGTAAAATTCAAAATTTCTAACTCAAATCTCCCAACTCTAGCCAGCTTGATAGCAGCTAACGGTTCTTACACATCAGACATATCAAGCGGTATGGCGATTATGTTGTGAAGGAGCAAAATATTCCCCAACCATTTGGAGATGCAATTCATCTCCCTCCCCCAAATCTCTAAAACCTAGAATTGGTAAGGTTTTCCAGCCTCTATTTCCCTTTTAGCGTGGATCTCGGCTCAATCCCTTTCTCATCTTCTACTGTGCAACCTCCTCCAGCGTAGAAGTTCTATGAGTGCTGCATGGAGCCCGAGATTTGGAGGCAATTTTGGATGAAGATGTAGAGGAATGATTGTTGGATTCTCTTTTATAGCGCTTTTCAAATGATTAGACCACTTCCTTTTGTGGGACGGGCATCTTGCCCGTCCGATTGCTCCTCACACACACAAGCCAACGCATAAGTCATGGTATCTTTTTAAAGCGCTGGTGCTGGGAGTGGCTGCGCCGGTGCTGACAACGGATCTATGCCACCTTGTCCCACTTCAAACTGACGCATCATGTCGTGGTCTTCGTGAACCATATTGTGGCAATGGTACATATACTTGCCAATTTGAGGTCTAAACCTCCCAATGATTCGTACAGTCTCGTTTTCACCAACATAAAAGACATCCTTCAAGCCACGCTCATAGGCAAAAGGCGGCTGCCCATTCCGGTCAAGCATTTGAGCATCGATAAGGTGAAGGTGAACCGGATGAAACCACAAACCTGAGTTGTTGTGCAGCCTCCAAATCTCCACTTCTTCCAGTTGTGGATTGGCATCAATTGCGTTTCGATCCCATCCGTTGCCGTTGATCAGCCACAGCCGATTACTCTGCTCAAAGGTGAAGTCGCGGGTTCGCACAGCTGAGGATTCTGGGATGAATTGAATATTGCGTAGTGTGCTGGGAATAGAGCTGTTATCGCTTTCTGAGCGCACCACATCAAAACGCATGATTTTATTTGTGTTGCCAGTATTATCGTTATTAGGAAGTCCAAGATTTTGCAGGACGACCTGAGTCCCTATGGAATACCTAGAAAAATCGATAATCAAGTCATAGCGCTCTGCCATCCCAATACGCATATCTCTAGTACTTACTGGTGCAGACATCAACCCAGCATCAGTACCAATCACAATCAAGTCATCACCCGTACTCAGAGCCAGTTTGTAAGAGCGGGAAACAGATGTGTTTAACACCCGGAAGCGGTACTTGCGGTTAGCTACCTCCATGCGGGGCCAAGGCACGCCGTTGACTGTGATCACATCGCCCATCAGACTGTGCTGAGCCTGGTCATCAAAAATGAGTGAACCATTAGACGCGAATATCTTATCTTGGATAATTAGGGGGATATCATAACCATCCTTGGGCAGTGGCAGATTAAGCTCATTGTCATCTTGGACAATATACATCCCAGCCAGCCCCCTGTACACATTTACAGAAGTCTGACCGAGGGCGTGGTCGTGATACCACAAAGTAGCAGCGGTAGGGTTGGGATAGGTGTAATCTTTGTAGTATCCCTGAGGAATCAAATCCTCAGCGTAGCCATCGTACTGGGGTAACGATGCCATTCCATGTAGGTGAGCCGATGTTGGTACACCTACATTATTGATAAACCGCACAACCGATTGCCGATTTTGACGTTGTTTGATTGTCGGACCGGGAAATGTACCGTTATAGCCCCAAATCTCCGTTGTTCGTCCTGGTAATATCTCTACACTAGCCCTCTGGAGCGTCATCTGGTAATAATCAGTTGTTGAATCGCTGCGTACAGGGTTCAACACTGGTGGTGTGCGGAACCCAAGTGTAAACGGCTCGACTCTCTCATCAGTTCTCTGAGCATATCCACGATATTGAAGTGCTACGGGAAGCAAAACAGAACCCCCCGCAAGCGCTGCAATCTTCAGCGCTTTACGTCTGGTGATTTTCTTCATTGTCGAGTTCCCTGGTTAATAGTTTGTATAATTTTGACTGGCTTAAAAGCAGTCAGAATTTTTGTGTATGTAGTGTTATTATTTCAAAAAAAATATAACAACACGCTAAAGTTTATTTAAGTAATAATACTAAAGATGAATAGGTGAGCAAAAAATGACAGATGACAATTTTTAATGAAAGTTACATTTTGATTATTTTTATCCCTATTCTGGCTGCAACTCTTGTTTATTAAATATGTAGCGAAAAAAGTCAAACCTAGCTAGAAAAGGTTTTGTGTAAAGCTTCGTAGGAATCGCAGTGTTGGCATAAACAAGAAAAAAATGTAATTCTTCTAAGTTAAATTTAATATTATCAAACATCAATTGTTAATTTAAGCAAATAAAATGTCTAATTCTAATATTTGCTGATTTTACGTTTTGTTGCCAAGCTGCTTTTCATGAAAGATTGTGTAAAAGTACTCAGTTTTTTCTCCGAGTCGTTTTCAGTAACGGTAAAATCTGGACTGCGGATGCACCCACTATCTAAGAAGGAATTAATTTTGGTGAAAAATGTCAAATTATTTTGTATGTAGATATCATATTAATTGTATTTATTAATACTTTTTTTAGCGAATACGGATAATACCTGAACTCAGCCTTTAGGGTTAGATTTTGAAGTCATCTAATATATTAAATTGAGCGTCAAAAATAGTAAAAATACTGAATATAATTTTATTATCAGTAACCTCAATGCTGTTTTTTCCTCATGAAAGCACTCGAAGCCTACAGCCTCAAAAAAACATACCGCCAAAGCAAACAAATTGTGGAAGCAGTCAAAAACGTTTCCTTAACCATTCTCCCTGGTGAGGTTTTGGCGTTTCTTGGTCCTAATGGAGCAGGCAAGACGACGAGTATTAAAATGATGGCAGGATTGATTCAGCCGGATGCAGGCTGGGTGAGAATTGCAGGAAGTGATCCCCATCGTAACCCAGGGACACTACAAAAGATGGGTGCAGTGCTGGAAGGAAATCGTAATGTCTACTGGCGACTCACACCAGAAGAAAATTTAGAATATTTTGGGGTGTTAAAAGGGCTTTCCCAGCGAGAAGCGCGTAAATCAGGAATCGCACTTTTAGAAAGATTTGGTTTACTCCACAAACGTCGTACACCTGTGCAGCAACTTTCGCGGGGAATGCAGCAGAAATTAGCAATAGCAGTTGCCTTAGTTCATCAACCCTTGCTTTTATTATTAGATGAACCGACTTTAGGATTAGATGTAGAGGCGACTGAAGATGTGAAAGTTTTGGTGCGGGAAATTGCCGCTTCTGGTTGTGCTATCTTGTTGACAACTCACCAGCTGGCGATCGCTGAAGAACTTTCTGATAAAATAGCCATTATCCAAAAAGGTGAAATATTAGCAGAATCACCAACAAAAGAACTGATAAGACAGTTTTCTGGTACAGCTTACAAAATTGAAATGGAAGCAACACTAGATAAAGTAAGAATTGCAGAATTAATAGAAATTGGTGCTGATGTTGAAGATGGAAAAAATATCTATGTCAGCCAATCAGAATTACTTTATCAAGTGTTTAATATCCTTAAACCTTTTCCTTTGAACTGTGTGGAAAAAGAGCAATCTGACTTGACAGAAATATTTTTGCAAATTGTTAGAGAAGGAACTGACCGTAAAAAGATATTAACGCGCTCAAACTAGAAGTGTGCGAAGATACAAACAAAACTTACATCAGTGAGCGTCAATAAATTTTTTAAGAAATAGCAATGTTTGAATTATTTATAGCTGAATTACGTCGCAGTTGGCTTCAATTTCGTCGTTATCCAGCGGAGGCGATTGGGTTAATTGTCATCACCACTATCTTTTTTTATGGACTTTTTTTAAGCGCCCGTTACCTTGCTGGTCCTAGTTTACAGTTAGGCGATCGCCTCGACTCGATTATTATCGGCTATGTGCTTTGGACTTTGGTGTTATTCATCATTACGGACATTGCGGGTACCTTGCAATACGAGGCACAGACTGGCACTTTAGAACAACTTTTCCTTTCTCGATTTGGTGCCATCAAAGTCTTCTTGATGCGGACTTTGGCTAGCCTAACCTTGCAGATGGTTATTATGCTCACGATTCTTTTTATCATTATGGGGCTGACTGGGAGCCGTCTGAACTTTCCCCCAACATTGCTTTTACCGTTCGTCACGGTATTAATGGGAGCTTATGGTATTGCTTTTACAATGGGTTCTTTAGCTTTATTACTAAAGCGTATCCAACAATTGCTGGGAATTTTTAACTTTGCGCTCTTATTTTTACTAGCCACTCCCACTGAAACTTGGACACCACCACTAAACATTTTGGCACAATTACTGCCCATGACTTCTGGTGCAGCAATATTACGTGATTTGATGGCACGGGGTGAGAGTTTAAACTTCACAAAATTAGGTATAGCGTTCGTGAATGGGGTTGTCTATTTTGTTGTAGGATTACTGCTTTTTTATCTTGCTGAACGTGAGGCAAAGCGGCGAGGGATGCTGAGTGGATATTAATTAGGAAATAGCCGCAGGCTCTCGGCATAGTATCAGGATTTGGTAGGATGATAAATCCCCTGCTCCGGACGGATAAGCGATCGCTTAATATCTAAGTAGAAAGCAACTAACAAATTTATGGCAGCAGCACCAACCCTAGCAAAGCAATACATTGAACAACGAGATCAAGGATATTGGATTGAAGGGACTCGCATCTCTCTCGATTCAGTTGTCTATGCCTTCTTGAATGGTGAGTCTCCTGAAAGCATTGCTCAAAATTTTCCGTTGCTCTCGCTGGAACAGGTTTATGGTGCTATTGCCTTTTATCTTGCCAATCGAGAACTCATTGATGCGTATTTAAGAGAAGGTGAACAAGAGTTTGAGAGATTGCAACAGTCTGTTAGAGAGAAAAATCTGCCTTTGTATCAGAAGCTAAAAGCTGCTCAAATACATAAGCAGAGTAAGGTTTTTGCCCATACCAGAAATTGCGATGAACCCACAACTCAAGATTGAGATAGCCGAGGAACCAAAGCCTGATGAGACTGAATTGATTGTTCAACAACTGATCCAGTTCAACACCCGTTGTGCCGGTGAGGGCAACTTCCAGCAATTAGCTATCTTCCTACGAGATTCAGATGAGAATATAGTGGGCGGATTGGTCGGCTCAACGTATTGGCAATGGCTATATGTTGATGTTTTTTGGATAGATGAATCTTATCGGGGAAAGGGGTACGGAGATTCCTTACTAACTGCTGCGGAACAAGAGGCTGTTAAGCGAGGTTGCCAGTATGCTTATTTGGATACGTTTAGTTTTCAGGCACCAGAGTTTTACCAGAAGTGTGGATACGTTGTGTTCGGGGAGTTATCAGATTTCCCAAAAGGGCACAGTCGATTTTTTCTAAGAAAAGTGTTGCAGTAATTACTAGCAGCCGCTGACTGGGAAGGTTAGACGGCTAAAGCACTGCCTCAAAGTAAACTTGCTTAATTCGTTCGGTAAGCTTTAGGTGACATGCCTGTAAGCTGTCGAAATTGCTGGCTCAGATGGCTGTGGCTGTTGAAGCCGCAGGCTAAAGCAATTTCCACTACCGATGAAAACTTTGCTTGATTATCTTAAGGCGGGTGATTCGTTGGATGTATTTCTAGACCATTTTCCGAGTGTTAGCCGTCAGCAGGCGATCGCAGTTATTTCTTCTTCATCCTTGTTGACTCTACTTTAACAAAGCCGCAGAATCTACATCCAAAAATAACGTCGCTTGCTGCTGCGTGCGGAGAATAGAAGCGGGACAATCTGTGGTAATATCATCCTCCAACATCTGTTTTACTATCTTCGCCTTGCGTTTTGCTGGTGCAAGACAAATGATTGTTTTTGCCGAACAAATCATTGGCAAGGTGAGGGTAAAAGCATATTGCGGCACGCTTTCTAAATTGGGAAAATACCCTGTGTTGACTTGTTGCTGGCGGTTTGTAGTATCTAGCTTCACCAGTTTGAGTGTATAGGGATCGTTAACATCCGCTACTGCTGGATCATTAAAAGCCAAGTGTCCGTTTTCACCAACACCAAGACAGCATAAGTCAATAGGTTGTGCTTGCAGGAGTTTGGTATAGCGATCGCACTCTACCAAAGGTTCAACCGCATCACCTTCTATATAGTGAAATTCTTTGGGACTCACCTGCTTTTCCACACGTTCGCGCAAATAACGTCGGAAGCTTGCGGAATGGTTAGCAGAAATGCCCAAATATTCATCAAGATGAAAACAGGTAATCCGTGACCAGTCTACACCACCCAATGCTATCAAAGCATCAAGAAATTGAATTTGGGAGTTGCCTGTCGCCAGCAATAAAGCCGCAGCACCTTTTTGCGCAAGCGTGTGCTGTAAATGTTTTTGTGCAATTTCCGCTACATCCTGCGCCAGTTCGACTTCAGAGTTATAAACCTGTACTTGTAGAGCATCGACGCGAAAAGAATTTTTGGCGGTTGACATTGGAATCTACAGAAAATTTTCTCACATTAAAGGAAACGAGTCGGGGCATGATCTGTCTGCCGTTACTCGTACTAGCTACCATAGGTTGCCATTTGGAAGCTCAATTATAATTTTCTACTTTTAAGAATGCAGAAGGACAACAAAACAATGTAAACTATGTAATGAAACTTTACAAGAGTTTACACCCTAAAAAACCATGCTAGCTGCAATTCTATTTGACCTAGATGGAACGATCGCCAACACTGACCCTATACACTACCAAGCTTGGCGGGAAATGCTGTTAGGCTACGGCATGGACATTGATGAAACATTTTACAAATCTCGAATTAGCGGGCGGACGAATCCACAAATCATAGAAGATTTACTGCCACAATTATCACCAGAAGAAGGCGCAAAGTTTGCAGACGAAAAAGAAGCGCTTTTCCGCGAACAAGCCAAAAATCTTCTGAAACCACTTGATGGATTTTCCGAACTCCTAGCATGGACAGATACGCACCAACTCAAATGTGCTTTAGTCACCAACGCTCCGAAATTAAATGTCCAATTCATGCTAGAAGTCTTGGGAATAAACGAAGCATTTGATACAGTTGTCATAGCAGAAGATGAGATAGCAGGTAAACCCGACCCTGCACCCTACCAAGTTGCTCTGAGTAGGTTAGGCATTACGGCAGAACAAGCAATAGCACTAGAAGATTCTCCCTCTGGAATTCGTTCTGCTGTTGGTGCTGGTATACGTACTATTGGCGTTACAACCACTCAAGAGCCGAAAGTTCTCCAGGCAATTGGGGCATTTACGACAACCCCAGATTTCTCTGATTTGCAGTTGTGGACGCTGCTGAACTCCTCAGTACAGGAAGATGTGGCTTATTTGGGTTAATAACCGAATCAGTCAGAGCAGACATTTTTTGAAAAAATGTTGGGAGCCATTTCCCAAGAAAAGGCTCCCAATTCTCTATATCTACTGCCACTATTACAACTGTGACTGCACCAGTTGAAAACGATATCCTGTGGTGGAATTGCAAGACTGGCTTGAATCGCAAGGTGCCACTTTGACTAGAAAAACTCCACCTTGGCGATCGCCCCGAAGGGGCGGGCGCTTTGCGCCATCGCCCTTTTCTCCCGCCTTAGAGAGGCGATCGGCAAAGCTTTCCCTGAGGCGATCGCCTGTTTGCGAAAACTGAATCGTTCCCGTTGCTCCTAAAGCCGAAAAATTGGGATTAGACAGTGCCTTTTGTAACTCCTGGCGGGTATTACCTTCTTTCAAGCCAGCGATAATTGCTTGGAGTGCATCATAAGCTGTGGCAGTTCGCGGACTCACCTCTGCACCCCAAAGTTGAACCGCTTTGGGGGCAAACAATTTGTTTCCAATAGCATCACGGTGCCAAGATACAGCCAGCACCATTCCTTTAACATCCGCTTGCCCATACTTTAACGTTCTTTCCGTGTACATTGCTTGAAAACCGAAAAGCGGTAGTCTGCCTTTATTTTCTCGCACCACTTCAATAGCTGAATTGAGTTTATCTGGTCTAGGGATCAGTAGCAAACCTTCTGCTCCATCGCTGATGGCTCGACTGAGAAAACTGCTGGGTTGAAACGTTGGCGCACCCAAATCGCAAACTGTACTGGTGACTTTACCTCCATATTTTCTAATGGAATCAGTGTATTGTTGTACAATTTCTTTACTTATTTTTTCCTGATTGACAGTGAATGTTGAATCACTACAAATAGCGATGTTGGTGAGGCGAGCTTTTTGAACAATATAGCTACCAATAGCATCACTGAAAACATTAGAACTAGGAGTCGCGTAAAAAACGTATTTTGTCGGGTTAGATGACTTTTTTGGATTGACTAGTGAAACCATCACCAAACCACGTTTGTTATAAATTGATGGGTCACGGCTAAAACCAACAACTGCCACTATACTAGAGTCATTCACTAAGTCAGTATTTATCTGTTTAAGTATCTCATAGTTATCAATATTGACAATCTGAAGTTGCAACGGTAAGCCATTAATTCCTCCACTGCTATTCACCTCATCTTGAGCTTGAGCCACTCCGCGTAATATCTCTTCCGCCTCATTTAAGGAAATACCAATCGGCACAATGACAGCAACTTTTAGAGATTTAGCGTTGCCAATTTTAGCGTTATTCAAATAAATTAATGTTTCCGGGTCATTACGTTTAGCTTGCAAAGATAATTGGAATTTACTGACAGCAGTCACAAAATCTCCCGCTTCAAATGCTCTCCTTCCAGCTTCTTTCTCAAGAGGTCTTCCTTCTGTCACAAAAATTTTCTCACCCAAACTCATCCGATTTTTTAAAGGTGAATTGGTATAGGGTGGAACGAATGAAGCGCTCTGTTGTTTCAATTGCCCAGAATACTCTGTTTGGGGACGAATTACTGTACCTAATAACCATAAAATAACTGCTATCAGAAATCCAGACAGCCCCAAAGAAAAAAGAAGGCGGATATTTTCTATGTTATTTTTCATATTAAATGACCCCAAATCTAGAAAATTTATCTATCATAAATTAGAAATATTTAGAGATAAATCTGTTCAAGAGTTGGGACAAATTGAAGAGAGTCACTGTTAGTAATCCAGCAAGTATAACTAGTAAGACTAAAACCAGAAATCCATTGATCCCAGCTTGAAAAATATTAACAACGTAAAAATTATTGTAGATAAATACAATCAATAATGTCGTAATTCCGGCAACGAGAAACAAATAAGTCTTTTCAAAAATTGAGCGAGGCTGGGTAAAGATTAACCCTACTAAAATGAGCAACCATAAACCAGAACTCATCCAAATAGTTCCGACAGAACTCAGAAGGGCGATCGCCAAAAATGAACTCCCTGATCCCGCCATAACTGCCCAAGGCAATAATTTCTCTATGGAGTTTTGCGCCCTATCAGGTGGTTGCTGTTGAATTTGTAGCGTTAGCTTTTCTGGTTGAACAGGCGAGAGGACTGTATACAGTGGCGTAGACTGTAAAGTAGAGTGTGGTGGTAACTCAACATTCAAGTCTTGTAAGACATCCTCTGCTGAGAAATAACGCAGTTTATAGTTCTCTTGCAGCAACTTATCAATAATCTGCTCTAAGTCCTGACTGATTGGTTGTGTTAAATATTGCCACCAAGTCGTAGTCCAACTATAGCCCTGTTTCATCCATATTTCCCAAGGCGAAACACCGGTCAACAGATGAAAGGCTGTTGCTCCCAAACTGTAGAGGTCACTAGCAGGATAAGCTTCGCCTGAATACATTTGCTCAAATGGCGCATAACCAAATGAACCAATGTTCGTTCCTGGTTTCGCGTGTACTGTTCCCGTCTTGTGCTTTGACACCCCAAAATCAATAAGCACTAACTTACCATCACTTTCACGGCGAACGATATTTTCTGGCTTAATATCTCGGTGAATGACCTGCTGCTGATGTACCGTTGCTAGCACAAATAACAAATCTTGCAAGAACTCTCGAATTTTTGCTTCATCAAACACGCCGTGTTGTCCTAACTCCTGCAACAGATTCTGCCCTTCAATAAACTGCTGCACCAAATACAGGTAGTTATCTTCCTTAAAATAGGCATACAGGGTAGGAATTTGGGGATGTTCGCCTAAATGTTGGAGACGTTTTGCCTCTTGCTGAAATAACTCAGTCGCCTTTTGGCGTGACCAGCTACCTTGACCTTGTGGTACTAGTTGCTTGACCACGCATTTTTCCTCAAGCTTATCTGCATCTTCTGCAAGATAAGTGCGAGCAAATCCCCCGCCTCCCAACGGTTTGATAATGCGGTAATGACCCCTAAGTAACGAAATCAACTCTGCCCCGCAATTTCCACAAAAGTTTGTTCCTTTTGAATTTAGGGGATCAGAGCATTCGGGATTTAGGCAGCAAACCATAGTATTATTGCTGTCTTTTATGACTGTCTTTTGTTAATAGTAATCAATATACATCGAGTCTTCTGAACTTTCCGGATTAAGAGTCTCAGAATGTAACAAATCTCAAATCTATATTGATAGTCTACTTTATATTTTTTATTGGGAGCGATGCCTTCTGGTGTTGCTCAGACGCTGCTTTATGGGCGTAGCCTGTCTCCAAGGCTTACGGTAGTGTCCATCTGCTCAATCGCCGTGAAAGGAGTTAAGAGTTATGAACTATAAATTATGAATGATAAGTTTTATCATCCATAATTGACCAAAGAAAGTACTCAGAATACAGCTAGGAATTAACAAAGGGTACAAACCCCGAACTACGGTTAGGAAAAAAATTGTTATATCTACGCCGCTAGGCGTGCCGTAGCCATAGGAATTTGAAACAATCTTAGAAGTTGCAAGGAGGAGCCAACGCTATGCAGGAGGGCTTCGCGGCTCGACTGAGCTTCGCCGAACGTCCGTGAGCGCTCAGCGGCTCGAGTGAGCCTCGCCGAACTCCGAACGGTTTCCCGACCCACCAGGTGACTGGCGTTGGTTTTCCTACAAGTGCAAACTGAGCGCAAAGCGTCCCGTGAGGGATACGCGGCGTCCTTATTAAATAAGAGCGCATTTATTTATGAGGATGTATTCTGACAACCAAGTTCTGTCTTCTGTGTTCTTCTTAAGCTCATAACTCATAACTCATCGCTTTTAAAAAGATTCTGGTGTAGCAATACCAGATCCAACAGTGACATTACCACTACTAGAGAGTCCCGGTTTAGAAATGGGTTTTGTATCCTGCGATGAATGAGTGAATGATGAAGAAGGTGGAGTAGCTGCATCTTTATCGATCAGTCTATCAGCATTTGCTTGTTGGGATGCCATGACTGACAACCCTCCTACTGAACCAGCGACAAGGGCTGCATAGCCTACGTACAAATGCACCGGATGCAGCGCTATTCCAAATCCAAAACGGCTTTTATGCTGATAGGCAGTAGGTGGTATAATTGCTTTTACCGGTTCTGGCGCAGGTAAAGAAGCAACTAAATTTGTGCCATTTAATCCAAGAGCATTAGCCATGACACGAATAAAGCCACGAACATAAACATCTTCTGGCAATGATTCCCAATTACCGTTTTCCACTGCCTCCATGTGATGAAGTGGTACGTGAGTGTAAACATGAAGTTGCGCCAGAGAAAGACCTTGAGACTCACGAGTTTGCCGTAGTTGTTCACCGATTTGACGTAGATTTTCTACGCGCTGTTCGGCTGCCATTTGTTTAGCTAGTTCAGCTTGTTTCCGTTTTTTCCCAGGAGTGAGCCACTTAATCGATTTTTTCGTTTTGGGACGGTCTTCTTTGGGTTTTGTGGAATTATTTGCTGTCTTACTTTCTAGTTGAGATTCTGATGGTAAATCGGGTTTATTATCAGTCTCGATAGTCGTTTTTTGGTTAACAGTAACATTTGTTAAGCACTGCGATAAACCACGTGATAAATCATCAGTGGAAGCTATTTGTTCAGTAGGTGATGTTTCATCTATGCTGTCTTCGTGTTGCTGATTTTCATTGCTGTTCTGATACTGTTGCACAAATCGGCGAAATACCAAACCAATCGCTTCTCTACCTATTGATTTAAATAAAACGTTGGCTTGATCAGATGAAGAACCGAGCAAGTTTTGCAACATCGCCACAGCACGGCGATAAGCTTTACTCTGATGCAGTTCAGCTTCTATTTCTCCTAAAAGCGTCCGCAATTCATCTTGAGAAATTTCAATAGTTGGATTTCCGAGAATTTTTAACAAATATACAGGTGTAGTAGCCATTGTAGACAGCCTCTTGCGGCAATTAAGCAGAAGTTATACCTGTGTAATCTCTTCTACTGTTTGCTGGCTTTTCCGGATTGTTACGTAGTTATTTTTTCTGAATTCAAGAAAAATAATTTTTTTTTGCTGGCTCAGTTTTGGCATAGCATACTAACCTCATCTTTAAGATTGTAGAGGTCACGCCAAATTTTTTTACGAATACTTATTAAAAATATTCGTATTAAAAATTACTTCATATATGAAAATATTTACTAACTATAATTGTTAACTCTTAAGTTCTGCTACTACCTAAGGAAGTAGGTTCTAAATAGCGAGCAATAAGTCTAAGTAGAACGGCCCACCAAGAATTTTCTGTGATTTTGACTCAGAACTCACAAATCAGGACTCAGTACTGATGACAAAAGAGCGCACTGCTTCCAGATATACAGAAGCAGCGACTTCTGCTACATTGTTATGTGCAGCACCTGGAACGAGAACCAATTTTTTTGGTTCAGGAGCAGCAGCATACAAGTCTTGGCTCATGAAAGCTGGTACTATGACATCAGCAGTACCGTGAATAAATAAAACTGGTATTTTTAAATTTGGCACCTTTGTAATCGAATCAAAACGCTGTGTTAAAATTGAATCGACTGGAAACATCCAAAAATTGTTCCTGTAAGCGACGACTTTCTGGATTGAGGTAAAAGAGCTTTCCACAATTAATCCACCAGCATTTGGATGGTTGACAGCCAAATCAATTGCTACCGCGCCTCCTAGGGAATGTCCGTAAATCAAAATTTGGCTGGGTGGAATTTGTTGCTGGTAAACTAAATAATCCCAAGCTGTCGCGGCATCTTGATAAACCTGCGATTCAGAAGGAAAGCCGCCCTCACTGCGACCATAACCTCGGTAATCGATCAGTAACACCGAAAACCCTAGTTGATGAAACCTGTGTGCATGGGCGACATTTGCGCCAATGTTGATAGCATTGCCATGCAGGTACAGTAAAACTTTGGCATTGGGCTGGCTTGCTCGTATCCACCAACCATGAATGCGTGCCACCTTGCCTGATTTAGCCTTCACAGGCAACCAAACATCTTCGTAAGCTAAATTAAAAAACTCTGGTGTCGTTTCAATAACCTTTGCGGGAAAAAAGATGAACCGAGATTGTTGGAGAAAAAGAAATATACATACAGCCAAATAGGCGATCGCTACAACGACTCCTAACCAAATAAATAATGTGAACAGTAATTGCACTGGATATTGCAGTTTGTTTGTCCTCATGTAAGTATTGATAAATACAATATTATTAGCCTAACAAAGCAGCTTTATCTTGATAAAATAATCAATCAATTATCAAAAAAGGATTTAAAATAAAAAGAGTAAATAAGTAAAATTTTCTACATCAGTTTAAGTAGTTCTTGATTGAATGATAAAACGTTAGCAACAAAAGAGGAGAAGACGGTGAAGCTGTTAAACGAGGCTCAAGAAGAGGAACTCAAGGAAGTCGTTGCACATCTACGGGAAGTACGCGAAGAAAAATCGATACGTTTAGAAGAACTAGCAGCTTACACACGTATTCGATTAGCTTTCTTAGAAGCTATAGAAGAAGGGCGATTTGAAGTATTGCCAGAGCCTATTTATGTCCAAGGGTTCATCCGCCGCTATGGAGATGCTATGGGACTAGATGGTACTGCTTTAGCAAAAACTGTTGCAAGTATTTGTTCTCCTCCTCAAGAACCCAATCATGATAATCAGGAGTTAGATAAAAAACCAAGTTTATACATACCTCTTGCTGTTCCCTACGCCGTGTTAATAGCAGTCGCCTCCTTTGGACTGTTTTATATTCTCAATCCACAACGTTCAGTTGAATCTTCTAGTCAAAAGAAATCCTCACCGCTTGCTTCTGAACAAAAAACAGAATTTGCACCTAAGACTTCATCATTAGCATCATCCTCCAAGCCAAAAGCTAGTTCACCTGTCGCCTCAACGACAACCAAGGAATCAGCTGCAGCAGGTGCGATCGCTCCAGTTCCATCCCCCTCAATACAAGCGACACCTATTACAGAACCCAGCACTCTAAGTCCAACCGCATCTCCTACAGCACAGACGACTCCTGTTGAAGTGACTCTTGAGCTGCAAGACAAATCATGGGTGCGAGTGAAAGTGGATGGCAAAACTGAATTTGAAGGGGAGTTAAACAAGGGAGATAAGAAAACCTGGACAGCAACAAAAGAGTTGACTATCCGTTCTGGAAATGCTGGTGCGGTATTGGTTTCTACTAATAACAAGCAACCAACACCATTGGGAAGTATGGGGAGTGTGAAGCAAGTTACATTTACTCCAGAAACCCCAGAAACTTCAGAAACTCCAGAAACAAATAACACACCAGAAACTGTTAATAGTCAATAGACATGAGTAAGACATTAGTACTAAGACAAATGACTCTTAACTATAGTTGCGGCGTGCGTAGATGCCAAGTCGTTGATTGCTCATAAGCATAAGCGACTTGAAACAGTTGATCTTCTCGCAACACATTGCTGATAAGCTGCAAACCAATTGGTAACCCATTGTTATCAAAACCACATGGCACGCTTAAACCCGGTAAACCAGCAAGATTGACGGGAATAGTCATCAAATCAACTAAGTACATACTCAAAGGATCAGCGGTTTTTTCCCCTGCTTTAAATGCAGTGGTGGGAGCTGTGGGACTGACTAAAACATCAACTTTTTCAAAAGCTTTTTCAAAGTCTTGTTTAATCAGGGTGCGAACTTTTTGCGCTTTCAGATAGTAAGCATCGTAATAACCAGCTGACAGGGTGTAAGTTCCAATCATAATCCGGCGTTTGACTTCTGCACCGAAACCAGCAGCACGGGTGCGACTATACATTGATATCAAATTATCTGCGTCAGGAGCGCGGTAGCCATACTTAACGCCGTCGTAGCGAGCTAGGTTTGCTGATGCTTCAGATGGGGCGATTACGTAATAGCTCGGTAAGCCATAGCGGAACCGAGGACAGGAGATTTCTTGAATTTCCGCTCCCAATTCTTTTAATTGTTCGATCGCCTTCTTAACAGCTTCTTCGACTTGTGAATCCAAGCCTTGACCAAAGGTTTCTTTAATGACACCAATTTTTAGCTTTCCTTTGGGGAAATCTGGTTTTAAATTGGCGGTGTAGTCGGGAATTTCGACTTTCAGGCTGGTGGAATCTTTGGGATCATGACCGGCGATCGCCTGCAATAATATCGCTGCATCTTCTACTGTGCGTGCAAATGGTCCAATTTGGTCTAAAGATGAAGCAAAAGCCACCAAACCATAGCGAGAAACCAGTCCATAAGTTGGTTTCATCCCCACAACACCGCAGAAAGACGCTGGTTGTCTAATCGAACCGCCAGTATCGGAACCTAGCGAGACAACACATTCTCCTGCTGCTACCGCTGCGGCTGAACCGCCAGAAGAACCTCCAGGAACCCTTGACAAATCCCAAGGATTGCCGGTGAGTTTGAAGGCAGAGTTTTCCGTAGAACCCCCCATAGCAAACTCATCCAAATTGGTTTTTCCTACCATCACCGCACCAGCATCTACCAGTTTTTGGGTGACAGTTGATTCATAAGGCGGTACAAAATTTTCCAGAATTCGAGAAGCGCAGGTGGTGGGAATTCCCTTAGTACACATATTATCTTTGATCCCAATCGGAATCCCTGCTAAAATACCGATTTCTTCCCCACGGGCGATTTTAGCATCTACATTCCGCGCTTGCGTTACAGCCTGTTCAGCAGTAACGCATAAAAAACTGTGCAATTTTGGTTCTATTGCTTGAATGCGCTCTATTGCTTCTTGAGTAATTTCAACGGCAGAACGTTCTTTCTTGATTAGCTGTGTGTGCAACTCGCGGATGGACGCCATGATTGCTCCCTATACGACTCAAGTCCTTGATTTTAGTACATTTTGACGATTCCTGCTCAAGGTATTCAGCCGTGCAGATATTCAACTTAAAGGCGGCTTGAACTAAATTAAGATATATACGCTCATCAGCTTAATTATTCTTCCAGTCAGAAGGCTTTTGTTCTTGACAATTTTATAGCTTTTAGGAAATTAATAAAATGGTTAAAATTTTAACACGTAAATCATTAAATACGGGAAATGTCTATGATGTTGGCGTAGAACGGGATCATAATTTTGTTACTAAAAATGGCTTCATAGCTTCCAATTGCTTCAATAAATCCCATTCTACGGCATATGGCTATGTAACATATCAAACTGCGTATTTGAAAGCTAACTATCCATTGGAATATATGGCGGCGCTGTTGACGGCTAACAGTGACGACACAGACAAGGTGCAGAAATATATTTCCACCTGTATGAGTATGAATATTCAGATAGAACCGCCAGATATCAATCGCTCTGAGGTGGATTTTACACCGTCAAGTGGAAAGATTTTGTTTGGACTGTCCGCTGTTCGTAACGTGGGACAGAACGCAATAGCGTGTATTTTGGAAGTGAGAGAAAAAGGAGAGTTTAAATCCTTGGGTGATTTTTGCGATCGCGTGGATTTGGGTACTGTTAACCGTCGCACTTTGGAATCACTCATTTACTGTGGAGCCTTTGATAAAATCGACTCCAACCGCAACCAACTGATCCAAGATCTCAATTTAGTGTATGATTGGGCACAATCGCGTGCCAGAGATAGAGCGACTGGACAGGGAAATCTGTTTGATTTGTTCGGTGGCGAATTTTCTCATAATAAAAATAAAGTTCAAAATAGCTTTGAATCTGCTCCCAAAGCTCAACCAGTTCCTGATTTTCCTCCACAGGAAAAGTTGCGCAGAGAAAAAGAACTTTTGGGATTTTATGTATCAGATCATCCTCTGAAAGCTATTCGCCAATCAGCGCGTGTTCTTGCTCCGATTAACCTTTCGCAACTTGGCGAACAGAAAGAAGAAAGTACCATTTGTGCGGTTGTCATGCTCAATGGCGTTAAAAAAGTGATGACCAAAAAAGGCGATCCAATGGCGATTTTGCAAATAGAAGATTTAACTGCACAATCAGAAGCGGTGGTATTTCCCAAAATTTATGAGCGAATTAATTCACTGCTTCTAGTTGATTCTAGGTTAATTATTTGGGGCAAAATAGACCGACGCGAAGACCAAACTCAATTGATTGTTGAAGATGTAGAACCAGTGGAAACAGTACATCTGGTGATGGTGGAACTCAACACCCAACAAGCAGCGACTATTGAAGAACACCATCGCCTCAGAACAATTTTGCAAGAACAATCAGGAGACAAAGAAAAAGCAAAAGTACCAGTGATAGGAATTGTACAAGCCGGAAATTCCCGTCAACTTGTCCGTTTTGGACGACAATTTTGGGTACAGGATTCGAGAACAACTGTTCAGGCTCTTCAAAACGCCAGATTTTCTGCTCATGTACAATCGCTAACTAATGTTTGATGAAACAGGACGCCGCAAAGCAATACGGTTCGGATAAGACTTGATCCCCCCAACCCACGCTAGTCCGCACGGGCGGCGGGAACCCCCTTTTTCCTTATGACCGTTACGAGCAAGTATGCAAGCTTAAAAAGTATATTCCCTTCTGGGTACAAGATTACCTATGTTCTTCCTTCTCTTCTCCTGTCGGAGACGCACTCTTAGGAGCGCCTGTCCGCAGGACTTACGAGACGGCTTCCGCCGAACGTGTCCTAGCCGAAGGGACGCCGAAGAGTGGATCTACGTGGTCCAGAGGACACGCTGCTTTGAACGTGGTTCATTTAATCGGTATTCTTCTAGCTGGAAGGGAGTAGCTTATAAAAAACAGCAAATAGCTTAGATAACTATTTTGCGTTTGCGTCATCAGTAAATTAACGTAGGTAACTTATAGTTGAATCGTTTTTTTAGTTACTTATGCGGATGATATCTTCCTTGTGTACATGATATTTTTTATGCCATGAAGGTGTGTGTGGCAACAAAGGGGAAGGAGCAAAAACTGCATGACCGCAGATGATGTTAATAACTTTGTTGTATATTGCAAAAAAATTCAACCCCAATCTCAGGAAAACATCAAAAGGTTTTTTGAAGGGGTTATCGCTTTTCCTTATGACAAGGAACTCCTGTTGCAAGCTTATTTATTTTTGAATATCAAACAGATATTTCCTTCATGCTGTGAATTACTGTTATTTGAAAAGTCCCCAATTGCTGATTATACAGATTTGGGAAAGTGCGATTTTGTTTATCTGACTTCCTTTGGGAAAATTTTTATAGTTGAAACTAAATTTATTGATACAGAAGCGACCGGGGCAACAGAAAGAAAAAGAAGAAATAAGCACAGAAATAAAGTATTCGAGCAGGTCATAACTTTAAAAAGTAGATTTAGTCAGTATTGGAATATCAAGCTAGACCAATTAGAGTGCGCTGTTTTTACAACAGATCCAGAAATTGCTTGGCGAGGAAACGGGGTGAATGTTATCACTAAATCAATCCTCATAGATAAGCTCGAATATTGGAGAATGAATTACAGCAGAATATGTCCTGCGGACACGCTACGCGAACAGGAGTCAGGAGGAGGTAGTGCGGTGGACGGGTTCCCCGGCATAAAGCAACTGCCGTTCAGAAGTCAGAAGTAAAAAGGGCTTAGTGTCTTGGCTTTTAAACAAAGCGCGTTGTACTTCATTGACTTGCAATGTGCTGTATTACACAAGAATTTTATAGAATTCGGGATGCTTTCACAACTTCAGGATCTCTCAACAAGTTGACGAACAGCATCAACAACCAACTCAGGTTGATCTAACGGGATGAGATGCCCACTATTAGAGGCAATAACTTGGTGACTATTTGATGACAGACTGGTCAAATTCACTTGAAGCTCTTGCCATCTCTGCCATCGCTCATTACTCATATCTGAATCTTTAGCACCTTGAGTCAGCACTATTAGAGGCAAAGTGCTTAATGATTTAACTGCTCGCACCTGCTCAAAGCTCTGTTTCAAAGTAGCCATTTCACTGTACACAGTTGCCCAGTAATGCTTTCGATAACAGTACGATTTGAACGTATCGAACATAGCCTGCACTTGGGGTGGATATTTCTCGATCTCTTGCTTAATATCTTGAAGATAAGGCAGTAAGTTGAGTTCGCCTACTAAACGCAACACACCAAATCGGTTAGCAATTCCCATAGCCTTATAGAGCCACAACTCCTTTTCTTTCTGTTGCCACCTTTGGGGTGTCATTTGATCCTCATGCGTAGAATCAACTAACACTAATCCAACAACATCTTTTGGATACTGACTGGCATATAAGCGCATATTAGCTCCACCTAAAGAGTGTCCAACCAAGATGTAAGGAGGCTTAATTCCAGCCTGAGTTAAAAGAAGATGCAACTCATCTACACTCTGTTGGCTAGTGCGTGGCTTTTTGAGATTAGGTTCGCTCCAACCAAAACCCGCTCTATCGTAAATACATACACGAGTAAATTTAGCAATTTCAGACGACACCAACCCCCACGAAATAGAGGGAGCACCAGCGCCAGCATCCATTACGACAGTCGGTGTCCCTTGCCCAATACACTGGAGGTGCAGACGGAACCCGCCGACATCAACGAGCTGACCTGGTGGAGGGTACTTGCGTTTATCGATACCTTCACTCACTCTTTGGTAGAGAATTCCCGCAATGAGTAATCCCACAGCAGCCATACCTAATCCACTCAAAATCAACTCTTTAGTGATTGCCATAGTCAGGTGTGCCAAGTTTCATATCGCTTTATTTTATTCAAGTAAGACTTGTGCAAGCTCAAAGAGCGACTTATAAACAAATCTTAAGGTACTAAAATTCAACTAAAACGCACGGTTTGGGTTGCAACGGTTATGCTGATAAAAGTGGCAGTTGACACTTATTCTAGTGTTAGCTTTCTTCCACGCGGAATTTCCCACCGGTTGCATCCTTAAACGCGAAGATGCAATACCAGGGACGATAAGCGCACAAACAAAAGAAGGTGTTGAAGTGAAGACACTTTTGGTTATTATCATTGGTTTCTTACCGTCCCTATTCTCCCTGTGGTTGATGCGTAAAACCCAGGCTAGAACACGTTCGCAGTTTAGGCGAGCAGCTATGAGTTCTCCTGCACGGCGAATACGGCAGAACACCATAAGCGATCCGAGCGATCGCTATTATCTCGAAGGAGTCGGCTATCTCATTGGCGACATCAGCTGCCAATTTAATGCCCGTTCTGGCTACTTGCGCTGTGCTGTCAATCCCAGCGGACCATGCGAAGGTTGCCGCTATTATCAACCTAGGGAAACCGTTTGTAGTGAAAATAGCTCGTCAGACTTACCGTATTGATTAATCATTTCTCCTTCTTTGTGAGGAGGAATGATGAGGATGGAGGGAGGGAGAGAAAGAGGGAGTGAGGGAGAGAAAGAGGGAGGGAAAAATATTTTCCCATACTCCCTCACTCACACAGATAATGAATCTGTATTGATTTTTTTGTATTTATGCTTCCAAATAACCTAAACCTATTTTTTGCAAAAGGTTTACTGATTGGACTTTGGACAAAAAGTGAGAAGATTCAGTAAAAAGACCAAAATTAACTTTTACTTATCAATGACACGCCAAAAAATCTGATTTTTTCTGGGATTGATAAGCTTGGCTTAATCAAGAGTGCTGTACACAGAGGTATCAGCTAATTCTTTCCTTTTGTCTCAAGATTGTCACGTCTGGTCACTTAGGATACCTATGTCGAAACGAATGAACAACCCCAAAGCATCTACCCCCTCGCTTAGTCTTACCCTAAGAGGGGTTTTATTGTAGGTGGCGATAGCTTCGCTGCTGCCTTCGGCAGATCGCGGAGCGTGTCCTAAATCTGGTTTAGCCTACCTCTGGAGCGAAGCTGTAAATAAGCGTGAAATTATTAGATGGCATATCAATTCTTTCTTTCAAATCCAGCCCGTGCTTTTGTGCAGCGAAAGTGATATCTGCGATGTCCTTGAGTCCCCACTCTGGTACTTTGTAGGAGAGAAGGGTTCTGTCAAATTCTTCATTTGACGGTGTAATGTACCTGCCATCTACTTTAAAGGGACCGTAGATGAATAACAAGCCACTGTTTTTAAGCAGGTTTGCCGTACACTCCATCATCCCATCCGCAATGGCGATTGGTGCAACCTGGAATAGATTGATACAGAAAATGGCATCAAATTCTTTTCCATTTAAAACTGACCAAGTTTGCGGCTCTTTCAAATCCAGCTGTATTGGCGGTTGGACGTTTTTAGTTTCAGTCTCTTGGGTCAATTGCCTAATGTTTTCAAACACCTCAGAATTTATGTCCGAGGGCTGAAAACTCAAGTGCTGAAAATGGGGTGCGAAGTAATTGATGTGCATACCGCTACCAGAAGCGAACTCTAGAACATGACCTTCGTTTTTGGGTAGCCTTTGCTTGAACATTTCCAGGAGCGTATCACGATTACGCTTGCCTGCCCAAGCGACGTAGGGACTCAGTGGATACGGATCGAGTGGAGGTCTGTTTAATGGTAACATTTGATGCTTTTGTATTTGTTTTTTTTGAACCGATTGAGTAGTCTTTCCTACTTCAATTGAGATGAATCGATGGAGCGCCTCAACCGTTTGGCAAGTGAAATAGAAAATACTACCTTTTCCTAAAACACTTTGAGCCCAAATTCTGCCACCGTGCTCTTGTACAATGCTACGACAGATAGCTAAGCCTAAACCTGTTCCTCCTTTTTGACGAGAATCGCTAGCATCGACCTGTTGAAATCGTCCAAATATAGTTTCTACCTTATCACTAGGAATGCCTCGTCCAGTATCTTGAACTTGAAATAAAACACTGTCTGCCAAAGCTTTTGCACTCAACGTTACCTCAGACAGTGGGGGCGAAAATTTAATTGCGTTGCTTACTGAATACTGATAAATGATGCTTGATTAATGTGACACTCAAAAAAGTGTCTATTTTGAAACAAAAACACCGGACAGCCGGATTGTGTCCTGTATTGATAATAGCTTTCTAACAAAAAAACTAGAAAAACATACGTTGAAGTATTCAGCATCAATAGGAACAGATAAGAAAAAAAATTTTCAAATTACATGGAACATTTTGGTTAGTTTTTCGACCTTGGATTTAAAAGCAATACCTACAACATTTGGTAAAGATTATGAAACGGTTGCTTAAATCCTTTGTGACAATTTCTGCATTGTCCTCTGTGGTAGTTGCTCCTATTTTTCTCTCGGCTGGTCAAGCTTCTGCTTTGCCTCAACCAACACAAAAGGGTACTGATGCTAACTATGTTGGTGTTGGTGTTTCTGCTGGTGTTACCAATGGTGGGCAAAACAATGATGCTGCAGCAATTGGCGGAAATGTTACAGGTCGCGTGAAATTAGGAGACACACCTTTGTCTGCACGTGGTCATGTCCTTTGGGGCAATGAAACAGCTGCTATTATCCCACAAGTTTCCGCAGACCTAGGGATTGCAAAAGGTACCAATGCTTTCGTAGGTGTTGGTTACTCTTTTGTAGAGGACAAGGGCAAACCAAGTCCGTTGGGCAACAAAGATGGACTAGCGCTGACTGCTGGCGTAGAATCAGAACTTGGTAATAGCTTTATGCTCTACAGCAACGCTACCGTAGGAATTGATGCTTACAAAAATAGCCCTGCTTCTGCCCTCAGCATCAATGGTGGTCTAGGCTATCGCTTTAAATAAAGCTGTAGTTCAAGTGTCAGGTTGAACATACAGCTTAACCAATGCTTACAGGAGGTTAACTCCTGTAAAGTCAAGAATTATAGACAAACCATTTGCCTATTTAAATGCGTCAAATGGCAAGTTATAACTCCTAACTATAGTATAAGTAATATTGCTGGGTTTATCTAAGTGTTACATCACTGAAAAACCCAGCTTTTTGCCATGTTAAAATCAAACTATTCCTCTTAATTCCGACCGGATTATCGGAAATAAATAAGCCGAAAGGGTGCTTCTAAGTTACGCTTCGGCGCGTTGAGATGATTTATTTAAAAAATTCTGTACCACTCCAATGGTTAAATCTGCCCCTCCCCTGACCGCAAGCCGTAAGCCTTCCAAAGTAGAAGCAATCAAGGAACACAGCAATTCTTTGCGTGAACCTGTGGCAACTGAAATACTCCAGGACACGACCCACTTTAGTGAAGATGCTATACAAATACTAAAGTTTCATGGTTCTTACCAGCAAGATAACCGTGACAATCGGGTCAAGGGACAGGAAAAAGATTACCAGTTCATGCTGCGGACGAAAAATCCCGGTGGGTTAGTTCCGCCGCAACTGTATCTGACTTTAGATAAGCTGGCTGATGAATATGGTAACCACACCTTGCGAGCAACGACTCGTCAAGGGTTTCAGTTGCACGGGATTTTAAAGAAAAATCTTAAGGCATCAATGGCTGCCATCATTAATAGCATGGGTTCGACGCTGGGAGCTTGCGGCGACCTGAACCGCAACGTGATGGCACCTCCAGCACCGTTTAAAAATAAGCCTGAGTATCAGTTTGCCTGGGAATACGCTGATAATATTGCTCAGTTGCTCACACCCCAAACAGGTGCTTATTACGAAATTTGGCTTGATGGTGAAAAAGCAATCAGCGCCGAAGAAAACCCAGAGGTGAAGGCGGCGCGAGAAAAAAATGGCACTGGCACAATCTTCCACGACAAGGAAGAACCGATCTACGGGACTTACTATATGCCACGCAAGTTCAAAATTTGCGTGACTGTTCCAGGAGATAACTCGATAGATTTGTATAGCCAAGACCTCACTTTGGTAGTCATAACGAATGACAAAGGAGAGTTGGAAGGATTTGACGTCTTTGCAGGTGGCGGTTTAGGACGGACACACAACAAAGAAGAAACCTTCGCCAGACTAGCAGATCCAATTTGCTATGTTCAGAAGGATGACGTTTACGACTTAGTTAAGGCGATTGTTGCGACTCAAAGAGATTATGGCGATCGCACTGACCGTCGTCACGCCAGGTTAAAATACTTAATGCACGATTGGGGCGTTGAGAAGTTCCAATCTATGGTCGAGAAATACTTTGGCAAACCGCTTGCACCCTTCAAGCCACTACCAGAGTTCAAATATCATGACTTCCTCGGGTGGAATGAACAAGGCGACGGTAAGCTGTTCTTGGGTATTTCCATCGACAACGGTCGGGTTAAGGATGAAGGCAACTTCCAACTCAAAACCGCTTTGCGGGAAATTGTCGAGCAGTTTAACTTGCCCATCCGCCTAACACCCCACCACAACGTCATTTTCTACGACATAGAACCAAAGAACAAGCAAGCTATTGAAAAAATTCTCAATCGTTGCGGCATCGTTTTTGAACCAGAGAAAATCGACCCTCTTGTACGGTATGCAATGGCTTGCCCAGCTATGCCAACTTGCGGCTTGGCAATTACCGAATCAGAACGGGCAATTCCGGGAATTTTAGACCGGATTCACGCCCTTTTGGATAAAGTAGGTTTACAAGATGAGCATTTTGTGGTTAGGATGACGGGTTGCCCTAACGGCTGCGCTCGTCCTTACATGGCAGAACTCGGCTTTGTAGGTAGCGCTCCCGAATCTTACCAACTTTGGCTGGGAGGTTCACCAGATCAAACACGGTTGGCATTACCTTACATGGAACGGCTGCACCATAATGACATAGAAACCCAGCTAGAGCCGATTTTTGTCTACTTCAAGGAGCAGCGCCAGCCTGAAGAAAAATTCGGTGATTTTTGCGATCGCCTTGGTTTTGATGCCATCCGCGAGTTTGCTGCCAAGTACGAATCTCAAACCGTAGCACCGCCTGAAATTACAGACGATGCCGATGGTTTAATTGAGGCGATGGCAGATTCTACCACCGCACCAATTACAGAAGAAAGTGAGCGTCAGGAAGTGGCGATCGCCAACACTACCACTGCTAGTAGCAAAACACGTCGGCGCATCACCCTTCAGGATGAGGTTTATAACAAACTGAAGGAAATCTCCACGCGTCAAGGCAAGCCGATGACTAATGTGGTGAACGAGGCGCTTCTGGATTATTTGAAGAATCTGTAGCGCATTTGTGAAAAAATAAGATCCCCGACTTCTTTAAGAAGTCGGGGATCTGAAGAACGAAAAACAACAAAACCAATTGGAGAAAAATGCCAGCTATTGTTAAACTACAACTCTCCTTGGAAGCTTTAGTAGAAGTAATATCTTCCCTTAATTTAGAAGAAAAACGTCAACTTCAAGAGATAATTGAGCAACAAATTTTTGAAGCCGAAGAAGCGCTGTACGAAGACGACGCAGAAACACAGGCAGAAATTCAAGCAGTTCGCACTGAATATGCAATGGGTGAGTACACGACTATAAATGAATATCTTGCTAACCGCTCAAATCAAGCATCGTGAGCTACACTATTGTTATTTCAAAGTCGGTACAAAAGCAGATTGACGACTTGCCAAATGATGTTATATCAAATCCGGTAGCATTTGAATAATAAAAAAACCGCAGAGACGCTGAGAGCGCAGAGAAAGAGGAAGGAGAAATAATTCCGGTGCCAACGGATTTGATGTTAGAGAGCGCGTTCTTGAAAAAATCCAAAATCTTGCAGATGAACCGCGTCCCGATGGAGTGATCAAATTAAAATGCTCTAATAATGAGTATCGTATCCGGGTTGGTGATTATAGAGTTCGTTATGAAATTGATGATGAAAGTCAACTCGTGCAACTTTTACAATGCAAGCATCGGAAAGATATTTATAAAAAATAATTTGTAAATTCAAAGAATGATTGAGAAAAGCCTGAAACGAAGGGTTTTCGTAAAGTCTGCCATGGGAAGTTTCCATCGGCGAGGTTTACGCCAATGCATAGGAAAATGATTTTGTACTGTGCGTAAGTCCTAAAAACATATGGGAAAAAGCAAGCGTATTGGCATTCTTACTAGTGGAGGAGATTGCTCTGGTTTGAATGCGGTGATTAGAGCTGTTGTCCATTGTGCTTGTGGAAAAGGTTGGGAAGTGCTGGGAATTCGTCAAGCAACTGTGGGATTAATGGCGCGTCCACCGCAATTCACAAAACTGGAAATCGACCAAGTTGACCCGCTGTTAACTTCTGGTGGGACAATGTTAGGAACCACCAACAAAGGCGATCCTTTTGCTTTTCCTATGCCTGATGGCAGTGTATGCGATCGCTCAGAAGAAATTATTGCAGGCTACCATCAACTAGGTTTAGATGCTTTGATTGGCATTGGTGGCGATGGTAGCTTGGCTATTCTCCGTCGCTTGGCACAACAAGGCGGTATTAATTTAGTGGGTATTCCCAAAACGATTGATAATGATATTGGGATTACCGAACATGCCATCGGTTTTGATACGGCAGTTAATATTGCGACAGAAGCACTCGATAGGTTACATTTTACTGCAGCTTCTCACAGTCGAGTCATGATTTTAGAAGTCATGGGTCGTGATGCAGGACACATTGCTATTGCTGCGGGAATTGCTGGGGGAGCAGATGTCATTTTAATTCCAGAAATTCTCTACACGATTGACCACATTTGCTACAAAATTAAACAGCGCCAAGACAAAGGCAAAAACTATTGTTTAATTATTGTTTCCGAGGCAGTTCGTACTCAAGAGGGTGAAACTCTCACGATGACAAATCGTTTGGGTCAATCTCGATACGGTGGTATTGGTCAATACTTAGCCGATCAAATTAGCGATCGCATTGGTGCAGAAACGCGAGTCACAGTCTTAGGACACATCCAACGGGGTGGAACCGCTTCACCACTAGATCGACTCGTGGCAGGTGCCTTTGGTGTAGCAGCAGTAAATCTCATCGACGAAGGTAAATATGACTACATGGTGACATGGCAAAATCGCCAGGTTTTTGCTGTGCCCATTGCTGAGGCGATCGCTCAATATAGAGCTGTCAATCCAGAGGATACTTTAGTGAAAACTGCTCGTGGTTTGGGTATTTATTTGGGAGATTGAGATTAAAGACGTTGCAGTGCAACGTCTTTAAAGTAAGGTGATACAACAATCCATTATTCCTCCGGTCTTAACTGCTAGAGCATCTTATAGATTAAACTCATTTACTATCTTCATCGGGTACTACTTTGTTTCTTTTAAGGCAGAACGAATGCCGTTCATTGGAAGCTCACGTTAAATTTAGGTTGTTGATGAGTGCTTTTTGAAATGCGATATGTCTCCGCTATTAGGGAGTATCTCAATTTTGCAAAAAATACTACTTAGACGAGGGCTCATTTTCATCCACTTTTACAAAATCACCCCTAACGACTTGAACCAAGACTGGTTCTTGTTTAGTCTCACCTTCGATGAACTTTAGTCCATTTCCTGAACTTTCATCAGGTGAAAGATTAATAGATAGGAGTTCTTTAAGTACACTTTGTCGAGAGGGATTGTCGGACGAAGACATAGCTTTAATAAAAGCTTGAGTCGCATCATAACTAGCAGCCATTCGCCAGCTAATCTGTGCCCTCTCCCATCTGTTCCTAGCTCCAACTACAAATTTAGATTGTTGTGAATTGGATGATTTGTCGCTAAACCAGGGAACTGCCAAAATTAATCCTTCAATAGCGTTTGGATCTTTTTGAAAAATCTGTGGGCTATACAAAGAATTTCCTCCCAGCATTTTTAGTTTTTTAGGTAATTTGGAAAATTGTTGTTGTGCGTGAGCAATTTCAATAACTTTATAAGTTAGTTCGATATTCGGGAAAAAGATAGCTGCATCGGCTTGCTCCTGAATTGCACTAAGATAGACTTCATAACGTACATCAAGTTTCGGATCTGCCAAATTTTGAGATCGTACAATTTCCCCACCCTGACTTCTAAAGGATGTTTCAAACGCTTGCTTTAGGCTCTCACTATAGATATTTTTATATCTATAGTAAATAACTACTCGTTTAATGTTCTTCTTTATGGCGTATTCGGCTAATTTCATACCACTTTCCTGATCGGAAGTGACTGTTCTAAAAAAAACTTTACTTTGTTGATGACTTAATGAAGTACTGGTGCTAGTGGAAGATATAATTGGTAAACCAGCTTTTTCATACTTATAAAGTGCAGAACGAGTAGCTTGACTATCATTATGTCCAATAACTCCAATAACATTTTGATCTTTAATCAACTCTTGGGCGACTCTTTGCGCTTGGCTTGGGTTATTACTGTCATTGGCTATTACTATATTCAATAACCTACCTTCTAATCCCCCCTTGTTGTTAAAATTAGCTTGCGCTTGTGCGACTCCCCTCAATATCTCTATAACATTTTCCCTTCTACCATCTACTGGTACAACAACTGCCAAACTTAAATAATTACCCTTGTCATGTGCTAGAGCATTGTTGTAATAGATCTCAAACTCTGGATTACTACGCTCAATATTTTTAAGTATTGCAAATTGCTTAACAGCTTCTGAGTACTTCTTATCTTTGAAAGCTGTAATTGCATCTTGTGGACTAACAGTTCCATCACCTAGACTAAAAGTCTTCTCTCCTTGGCTAAATAGTTCTGGTTCTAAGAAGTATGGAGAACTTACATTTCGCACTATTTGCACTATTTGATCAGTAATTTTTTGCCAGTCATGCCATACGAACAAGCCATTTCCCATGATTAACAGGCTTGCAGGTATTCCCCAGATAAGGTGCAAACGATGATAATTTTTTATTGCTAATTCTTGGCTGGCATTGAGAAATTGATAATCTTCAATTGTCAGATTTTTCCCAGCATACCATTTCATTGCTGTTCGTAATTTTTGCCCCCGCAACAGCCAAGATTTATTTTGACCAGAAGACAGCCATCCTAGTAATTCTTCTTCATAGGGTCTTTTATCTGCTAATACTTTAGCAACCCATTGTGAATCAAAAATATATTCATAAATGCGGTTATAAATTTTTAAGTTTTGGTTACTTTCTACTACTAAGCCTGACAAAACTAATTCACTTTGTTCTGGGCTGTCATCAAAAGGTAATTCTTGGTATAGCCTAATTTTTTGGTAGAGCTTAAGTAACTTAACAGTCGGTTCTTTACTATTGATAATCCGGTCGCGGATAGTCCTTAAATGCTGCGGATGATCCTGCTCTTCCCAATTATTGATTATGCGCGATCTGACTAATTCTTCAACCCATTTACGTATCAAATTTTTCTCTTTAGGTATATTTTTGTCATGTTTTGCAATCATTTTACATAATTTTTGAGTGAGAAAAGGTTGACCACCAGTCCAGTGAATTACCTGTTGAATAATTTCTTCGGCAATTTTAGAATCACTTACTTTGCTTTCTAAACCTTGAGTTAGAAGTCGAGCTTCTGCAAATGAAAAACCATTTAATTGAATTGCTTCACCAATATTAAAAGGTGTGCGTCGCATATCTTGGATTAATTGAGAAGGTGTAGCAACGCCTAACAATGCAAAAGTAATTTTTTCGTATTTTGGGTTATTAGCACGCTGATTGTAACAATAGCGGATAAAAGCAAAAAAATCATCTGTAGGAAAATCTAAACTGAGAACTGAGTCAATCTCATCTAAAAAAATAATAATGTTTTGATGAGTTTTTTTCAGTAAGATTTGCTCAATAAAATCTTTAACCCTATCAACTAGAGTGCCTGGTAAAATATTGTTTTCTTGCCACCAACTTAATAATTCACTCGTCTGTACATTGATATCTTCTGCTATTTTTTTTATGAAACTAAAATACCAATTCTCTCGAGTTACACTTTCAACCCCCAACCCGTCAAGAGTGATTACAATACACTTAAAGCCTTCTTTTTCTAATTTTTTCCTAACTCTAATCCGCAAACTAGATTTACCCATTTGTCGGGAGTTGAATACGTAACAACACTTCCCGGCTTTTAGACCTTCACAGAGATTTATATCTGCTTGTCGTTCTATATAACTTTGAGCATCAGCATTTAATATCCCTCCAACTATATAGTATTCTTGTTGTGACATTGTTAGTTTCTCTTCATTTAAGGTAATTGCGGAAATACTGACGATATAATTTACAGCGTGGCTCGGCGCAAAAACCTTCTAACTTTACAAGCCCCAAACGTTTTAAACGTCTAGCGATAATTGGTTCTAAAGGAAGTGGTTTTCTTGCTCTTACAACATCACGGAATGCTGTCTTTAACTCTGAATGCTTCCTCAAAATTTCTAATAGTTCTAGAAGATGATCACTAAATGGTCCGCCTAGAGTAGGAGCAATTTTTAACAATATTTCCAGTGTTATGTCATGGAGTTTTAAGTATTCAATAGCTCTTTTTAGTAAATAGGGGTGTCCTCCTACCATAGCCATCAAAGACTCTACTTGGGTTGGTTCCCATTTTACTTGATGATACTGTAAAAAACGCTGTACTTCATTCAAAGTTAATTCTGGTAAATCAACCACTAATCCTGTACCTCTAAGAGGTGAATTATTGATATCTATGACAGTATAAACTTCGGTAGAATGGACAATTATCAAACGGAGTTTTTCCCAAATTCTGCTGTTGTCATCACCTTCTTTTGCTAAGTCATGCCAATTTCTAAGCATTGTGCAAAAGCTATTAGAAATTTTCCGTTGTTCAAAAACCAAATCTACGTCGTTTAAAGCTAATACCAAAGGAGTTGTTACTTCTGCTAACAAATAATTTTGAAAGTAAGTTTTGGTCTTGTCAATGTAAGTTCCTGGTTGTTGCCAATATTCTTCTAATTTACTTTGCATTCCCAAATTCTTACTAACGGCAATACAAAATGATTTTAAGAATTCCTCTAATTCAATCGATACCTTCTCATCAACTAAATGGCGAAAACTTAAAATTACTGTTTGAAAATTCTGCCCTCTCGCATAAGCAATTAACCGATTCATCAGCCATGTTTTGCCCATATTTCGAGGCGCTAGGATACGAATTAGAGAACCTGCTTGCAAAATCTTCTGATAACATTCCCTTTCAATCGCAGGGCGTTCTAGATAAAACACCGCAGGCGATTGATCTACTCTTTTCCGCAGAACTGGGGTTGACTGTTCTGGAATGCCTTGCAGTTGAATTTCCACACAACCAAACTCATAAGCCTCCTGTAGCGATCGCTTTGCCCCTAGCGCCCTGTAAAAACCAACAGCAAAAGCGATCGCCGCTCGATCACCAATCGCTGTCTTCATGCCAATGACAAAAGATATATGCTGAACAATAGCCTCTGCTTGAATGTCCGAATAGCAAGCATTCAGCACCACACAATTGACGTGGGTTGCTACTAATTTAAACAGTGCAGCTAAAGCCTCAGGCGTTACTGGCTGTGTTCTACCCAACTCATTTTCAAAGCAAAGCTCACCAGTAGTTTCCCCATGCCCAGAAAAATGAACAATATGAGGTTCAAAACTCAGTATTGCTTGGCTGATGTCTCTGGGACGCGCAGATAATTGCAGCTTGAGGTCAAATCTGTCTCGTAGCTTGACTCTTTCGAGCTGTTCTTCGATATCTCGTAACTCTTGTTGTAAACGAAGTCTAGCAGTATCAGTAGGTTCAGCCGTCAAAAACAGAATTCTAATCGGGCTATCGTTGCTCATCCAGAATTGTTCCCCAAGCTCAATGAATTACCAGCATTGTTTGGAACCAATAGTTCTTGCCCAGCATACTTACGAAAAAGTACTGAAGTGGTTTTATTTAATTTTAATGTTTTTATAAAGACATATAAAAAGAGTTCATCTTGACCAGAAACCAATCCGACAGCAAACAAATCATTCCTACCTTCAACAGCACGGAAAATCCCATGCCTCAACTGCAACGAATCGCGATCGCACCCTCCCAATTCCAACAAGAACAAATCTTGCTGACACCTCAACAACAACATTACCTGGGGCGTGTTTTGCGTTTGCGTGAGGGCGATCGCTTCATAGCAATGGATGGCAAGGGCAAATGGTGGCTGGTGCAGCTACAAGGAGAAAAAGCGCAGGTTTTAGAACCACTGACAGTAGAAACTGAATTACCTGTATCAATTACGCTGATGGTAGCTTTGCCGAAAGGCAATGGATTTGATGATGTAGTACGGTGTTGTACTGAGTTGGGAGTCGCGGTTATTGCTCCGGTCGTGAGCGATCGCACCTTACTCAATCCCAGTCCTCAAAAACTCGAACGCTGGTTACGTATTGCACAAGAAGCTGCAGAGCAATCAGAACGCGCCTTTGTACCAACAATATTAGAACCTGTTTCTTTTAGTACTTGTCTTGCCACAGAAACGACTGCTCACCGTTACATTTGTGAGGCGCGTGGCAGTTATCCTCATTTAAGAGAGGCAATTCATCAAGTTTCTACAATATCTGAGATAATCATTGCGACTGGACCAGAGGGAGGATGGACGGAAAAAGAAGTGGAGTGCGCTATTCATGCTGGATTTCAACCAGTTTCCCTTGGTCGTCGCATCTTGCGAGCAGTGACAGCCCCGATTGTTGCCTTATCTATTGTGGCAGCTGAGTTAGAATGGCTGGATGTAAAGAATGTCAGTTAGGGAATTTGTAGGGCACACATCTTCATCCGCCTAGAAGGAGAGAGGCTTACTCCCCTTCCAACAAAAAAAGTTTTTCCGCTTCCCTCTCCTAAAACGAGAGGGTTAGGGAGAGGTGCGAAGGGGTTGGGGGTTAGGTTTCTTGGCATAGCCTAAAAGCGTGAAAATTGCTGTAAGCTTACTTATCAAATAAATTGTCGAGACAGGAAACCTCCCATCTCGACAATTTCTTGAAAATTATTAAATAATAGCTGGACAATTGCCAGTTATTATTTGCTATTTACCAAAGTTAGCCAGGGGTTTTTACTTGACGTGCCATGTCTAAGTAAGAACTCATGTTCGCACCAGGACGCCGACGACCATTAGTACTAGATGGTACGGCGAGATATTTTGGCGCAAAAGTGGTTTCAGCTGGCTCCTGTTGAATTGCTGCTTTGGCTTTTTCGCTTTGAGCAGGTTGAGGCTTAACGCCATTTGCAGTCTGTACTAGCTCAACTTTAGCCGGTTCTGGCTGGGCGGCAGATTGAGCATCTTTTGTTCCGTTCTTTGTTCCGTTCTTGGTTCCGTTCTTGGTTCCGTTCTTGGTTCCGTTCTTGGTTGCTGCTTTTGCTGCAACGGGTTCAGCGGCTTTCTTAGCACTCGATGCAACAGGTTCAGCCACGTCCTTAGCTTTCGATACTGCTGGTTCAGCCGCTTTCTTAGCACTCGATGCAACTGATTCAGCCGCGTCCTTAGCACTCGATGCAACTGATTCAGCCGCGTCTTTAGCTTTGGATACTGCTTGTTTAGCTGCATCTTTCGTTACTTCGACGGCTTCATCGAGTTCCATGTAGTAACCGCTTTTCTTGCCACCAAAAAGCCCAATAAAGAAATTCAGAACCCCACCGATTAAATTTTTGATAAAACCCAACATTACAATTTCTCCTGCCTCTTATACCTGGAATATGACCGCAATCCTGAAAAAATCACGGAATATTTTTAATTTTTATCAAGATATTCTTGAACCACCCATTCGTCTGTACAACCAGTTATGGTGACAGCCTTCATAGGTTTTTTTCTCAACTAAAGTTGTTTTAACACCAAGCGACTCATGCTCTTAACTCTTTACTCTCAGCACTTGCCACCTGTACACAGTCAGACTTAATTATTAAATTTTACTGTAACTTAGGGCAATATTTTAAGACTAGGCTTAACAAAAGTTAACTTATACTTTTTGAAATACGTATTCAGTCTTGAGAGGGATGCTGCTCAAGCCAGTAGGGGGAGTGTCATAGCTTTTTGGCAAATGGTAATGAGACTCGATTAAATTAGGTAAAGATAGATTTCAATCCCTGATAGGGATTCATACAGTTTACGTCCTGCCCCGGATATTATAGAATACCACATTCAAAGGACGCGGGCGTATATTCTACTGAGATGAAAACCGCTACAACATTATTTTGTACATGAATAAGGTAAAACAACAGCGAAATCCCGTGTTATTAGTACACGGTATTTATGATACAGGTCGAGTTTTCGATCAAATGATTCCCTACCTGAAACAGAGGGGTTGGACTGTGTATGACGTGGATCTAGTGCCGAATGATGGCAATATGGGTCTTGACACGTTGGCTCAACAAGTCGCTGATTATATTGATGCCACTTTTGAACCAGAACAACCCGTAGATTTAGTAGGCTTCAGCATGGGAGGTATCGTCAGTCGTTATTACGTCCAACGACTGGGAGGAATCAATCGCGTGCAGCGGTTTATTACCATCTCATCACCGCATCATGGCACTTGGATTGCTTACTGTCGCGAGGGTGTAGGTTGCATTCAAATGCGTCCTGACAGTGTTCTACTACAAGATTTGAATCGGGATGCTGGTATGTTAAAGCAGATAGATTTTACCTCTATCTGGACACCTTATGACTTGATGATTGTCCCCGCAAGTAGTTCACAAATGCCTCTGGGACGGGAGGTGATAGTGCCAGTTTTGAATCACGCCTGGATGCTGACAGACTCAAGAAGTTTGGCTGCGGTGGCACAGGCGTTGGCAACTCCAGTGAAGCAATTCAAAATTCAAAATTCAAAAAGGCACAACCCAGTACTACCAAGTATTCTGCCTGTTAACTAGATGGGATGAAAAGACGTAACAGCTTAAAGGCGATCGCCACTTGCGGCGCTGTATTCTGCGCGATCGCCAATTTGTGTATACTCGGCACTGCCAAAAATTGCTTCAGGGTGACGGTAGTACTTAAACTCCATTAAGTTATAAAAAGGGTCTTCTAAAAAGAAAGTGCGATGTTCTAAGGGAGAATCAACAAAGCGGTGTTTCGCTTCTTCTCTAAAAAGCAGTTGTCGCTGTTGCGCCCTTGCTAATAAGTCTTCCCAGTCGTTTTCTGAGGTAAAAATGAGCCCAAAGTGTCTGGGATAGATACTGCGCTGTGCTATAAGTGGTTCTTTTGTAACGTGAGCTACCAGTTGATGACCGTAGAGATTGAGAATTAGGGCGTTGCGGTTTTCCCGTCCAGGAGTGCAGCCTAAGCCATCCACATAGTATGCTTTTGCCTGGGCAATGTCTGTGACGGGAAAGGCAAGATGAAATAAAGTTTGGTTCATTGCTTTTGTTTGTAAGACTGGTGATTAATGCTATCTATAATGAACAGTTAATTCTATGAAAAAAAACCACAGATGGACACAGATGCACATAGATAATTCATCTGTGTTTATCCGTGTGCATCTGTGGTTCTAACTTCTAAATACATACTTTATAATTGTCTGTTTTCATCTGCGTTTATCTGCTACAGGGTGCGGTTTCATATCCACTCCACCGTGGATTGCAACAAGTCTACTCAATATCAGATGTTTGCCTGCTGCCTTTGATACAATGACCAGTACAAACCTTTTTGCCGCAACAGATCTAAATGGCTTCCCTGTTCAGCGAGAACGCCCTTTTCTAGCACCAAAATCAAATCAGCACGCTTGAGGGGGGCAAAACGGTGGGCGATGAGAAAGACGGTGCGGTTGGTGGAAATTTTTTGGAGGTTTTCTAGTACCTGCTGTTCGGTTTCGCTATCTAAAGCACTGGTCGCTTCATCTAAAATTAAAATCGGCGCTTGCGAGAGAAATAATCGCGCCAAGGCTATGCGTTGGCGTTGTCCGCCAGATAAAGCTGTACCGCGTTCTCCGACATTGGTTTCGTAACCGTGGGGTAATTCACTGATAAAATCGTGGGCAACGGCACATCTTGCAGCTTCTACGACTTGTTCTGCGGTGATGTCGGGATTACCAAGAGTGATGTTCTCCAAGATAGAACCGTTGAATAAAAAGTCTTCTTGAAGAACAACACCAATTTGTTGGCGCAGCGAGGCTAAATCAGCGCTTTTAATATCAAAACCATCAATCAGGATGCGTCCTGATTCAATTTGATAAAGGCGTTGCAATAATTTAGAAAGGGTACTTTTCCCAGAACCACTGCGTCCAACAATACCGACAAACTGTCCTGGTTGGACAGAGAAGGAAATTCCTCTTAAGACAGGTTCAGTACTTTGTCGGTAGCGGAAGAAAACTTGCTCAAAGCTAACTTGACCTTTGAGGGATGGTAAAACTAAACCAGTTCCTGGTTCAGTTTCTGGGGCAACGTTGAGAATATCACCAATACGGTCTACAGAAAGCAGCACTTGTTGTAAATTTTGCCAAAGCTGCACTAGCCGTAAAAGTGGTGCCGTGACTCTACCAGAAAGCATCTGGAAGGCGACTAATTGACCGATAGTCAGTTCCTGCTTAATGACAAGCTTAGCTCCAAACCAAAGAATCAGTAAGCTGGAAAATTTGGTGAGGAAGTCAGCGATATTGCTGCTGATGTTAGAGGTGGTAGAGGCTTTGAAACCTGTGCGGACGAAGCGGGCAAACAAACCTTCCCAGCGATCGCGTGCGGCTGGTTCTGCTGTATGTGCTTTAACTGAATGAATTCCCGTGATTGTTTCGACAAGAAATGATTGACTATCAGCACTGCGGTTAAAAGTTTCGTTCAGCCAGTTACGCAGAATTGGCGTTGCTATCAGCGTCAGAATGGCAAACAAAGGCAAGACTGCTAACCCCACAAAAGTCAGTGGGATATTGTAGTAAAACATCAATCCCAGGTACACGACAGCAAAGATGCTGTCCAAAACCACAGTTAATGCTGTACCTGTGAGAAATTGACGGATTTGTTCGAGTTCCTGAACTCGTGCAACTGTATCTCCTACCCGCCGAGACTCAAAATAAGCCAAGGGTAAGCGCATCAGGTGGCGAAACAGCTGTGCCGATAAACTTAAATCTAAGCGACGGGCGGTATGGGTAAAAATAAACAGTCGCAGGATACCAAGAACTGCCTCAAATATTGCTGTGAACAGGAGTGCGATCGCCATGACATCGAGAGTTGGCAAACTCTCCTGCACCATCACTTTATCAATAACGACTTGCGTAATCAGTGGTGTTGCCAACCCCAAAAGCTGCAATGTAAAGGACGCCAGCAGTACTTCACTCAGCAATCCTCGATACTGCCAAACTGCTGGAGTGAACCAATTGAGGTTGAATTTTTCTTGCTTGTTGATCAGTTCTACTTGCCACAACTGCCCATCCCAAGTCGCTTCAACGACTGAGCGTGGTATGCTTTCACAGGTGTGATTAGAATTTAAGGGATTGCCAACAGTCAGGCGATCGCCCTTAAGGGCATACGCAACCACCCAACTTCCTTCTTTGGCTTCTGATGCTTCCCAGCGCAACAAAGCTGGAAATGATAACTGTCGCAACTCATTCCAAGTGACTTGCAGCCGCCGCAGCACAAATCCTAACTTTTCTGCTGCTTCCACAAGATGTTTCGGTCGCTGTCCTCTAACTTGGCGTTGTACCCATTCCAGTTGCACTGGATTATCTAACTGTTGCGCCACCATTGTTAAACATGCAGCCGCCGTATTCCAGCTAGAGACAAATGGGTATGTTGACACACCAGAAGAGGACGCGGGGACATGGTGACGCGGGGACGCGGTGAGGAAGTCGGAGTCTTGGCGGTTTCCGTCGAGTCCGAACTTCCGAACCCGGAGGGGGACATTTTCACTCTCCGTGTCTCCATGTCTCCGTGTCTCCGTGTCCTGCTCTTCCCTATCTAACCAAAATCCTTCGATTTGTGGTGTGGAAAGTTCTGCCCACACTGCTGTCGTCCAGCGCACTACGACGACTTCTTTACTAGCAGCGACAGCCTTGCATTCCACAGAAAACCTGTTTAAGTCACCGAACCAATCTCCTGACTGTAGCGTTGCCAAAGGCTTACTGACATTTTCTTCGCGCAAGCGGACTTTCCCAGAAATAATTAAGAACTGGAAACCTCCCGCTTCTTGTGACCAGATTTTTTCTCCTAAATTGTAGCGAAGAGTTTCTGACACCTGTTGCAATCGGCTTTGTTGTTCTGGAGTTAGCCAGCACAGTGGTGGTTGATTCCAAGGTAGAGATGCTAGCACACTATTTTCTGAAGATTCCTCACCTAAAAGTTTTAATTCACCTGCAATTTTACCGTTAGTTTTTGGATTTTCTCTGCTAGCCATTTCTCAAACAACTCGTTTTGTAGTGCTTGCCTTAGTTGAGTATCTTCTAATGACGCGCTCAGAAATTGTTCCACACGAAACAATCCATACCGTCCTTCTAGTTCTATTGGTCCTACTAATTGTCCGGCACGAGCGATATCAATAGCTGCCCTGAGTGTATCTGGCATTGTTCCCCGACTCACAGGTCCCATCATACCGTTGACAATTTTGTCATCTGCTAGCGAATACTCTTGAGCAAGTTGCTCAAAGTTTGCTCCTTCTTCGATTTGCGTTTGTAGTTCTTCAGCGAGTTCTTGGCTATCAACAATAATTCGCGAGAGTACCACTCTATCTAAATAAATTTTACGCTCGATGAAGTATTCTTGCAGCTTTGATTCTGTAACAACAGCTTTCAGTTTTTCTACCTTAAAACCGTAAGCAACTGATGAGTGGAAGGTATCATAATCCGTCCCGTTACTCTGTAGCCATTCTTGAAACCTAGAAGGGTCTGTCAACTGATTTTTTAGGCGAAAATCAATTATAGTCTGTTCGGTTAAAGCAGGACTGATAAATATATCTTTTCGTGTTTGTAGTTCTTGCTCAATCACGTACTGACGGAGAATGTCTCCAATGAATTGTCCCAATTTTCCCGAGGCTTGCAAATATTTTACTGCTTGCCCATAAGAAATTGGTTGGTCATCTATGGTTAAAAATGATGAATTTTCCATAAACTTAAAAAGTTAATGAGTAGAAAAAACTACAAAAAAACAACATACAACTTTTGAAAAAGTAAAATTGCATTTTAATTGACAATTTTAGGCAAAAATAGTGTGACCATCCTAAGCGGTCTTAGGCGAGAGTGACAACCAAACCTTAAGGGAATTGCTAGAAAAGACTCAACATTTTAGAAAAAGAATTAGGCAATGACATTTGCCCATATCCAGGCAAGTAAAATTGCTGTACTAGCGCCGATCAATGTGTTGAAAATATTTACCACTTCATTAGTTAACCAGTGAAAGCGAGATTGCAGTGTTGCTCCGATCACACTTTCTAAATTGGTGGCAATGAACGCTGCTACAACACACCAAAGGACACCGTACAAATCTATCAAACCCACTCCCCAACCAAGGAGTGCTTGAGCAAGTGACGCTGCAGCACCCGCTAAAGTTCCCTCTAAGCTGATTGCCCCTTCCGTTCCCCGTGCCACTGGTTGCAGTGTGGTAATCAGAAAAGTACTTCTACCATAAGCCTTACCCACTTCGCTGGCACAGGTGTCAGAAAGCTTTGTACTAAAACTCGCTACGTACCCCAGCAACAATAATAAGGTGTAGGGCGTAGGGTGTAGCGTTTGAGACGTAGGAAAGATCCCCGAACTTGTCGCCCATACTCCCAACGCACACAAAGCCGCAGTTAAAGCAGAACCCCAAACATTTTCTGGACCTCTAGCACCAGAACGCTTTTCTGCAATGCCTTCTGCTTCTTTCTGCGCCATACCTACGCGCGTAATCAAAGAACCAACAAGAAAATAGAACACGACTACTATGTATCCCTGCCATCCTAGTGTTCCCCAAATCAGGACGCCAAGTAACCAACCGTGGAATAATCCAGCTGGAGTGAGCAACTTTTTGGGGACAATCCAAGCGACAACCGCCAAGATAGAGTTCAATCCTACTCCAACTAGCCAGGGATTCAGAGAATTAATGGAAGAGAACATTATAAGCCACTCATCTTTATTGCGAGTATTTTTGCCAAAGTACCAATAGAATAACTAATTTAGAACAGATGTGATTGCTGAGCGCAACCCCCCAGTTGTGTAAGAAATATCTAGGATTATGGTATTTTAGATTACTTTTCGTCTTTCTTGGAACACGCATCTTAGTTCTCTGCAATTTCCCAACAGACCATAAGTCATCGTAGATAGGCGAGGATAAGATTCAAGAATAAATTTTTTCTAGAGATGGCGACAAGGATAGCCTTTTTACCGTTCTACCCTAATTTATCGGCTAAGAAGCATAACTATGAAGATTCAGTAAATTTTTCCTATTTTTTTAGTAAACTAAGATACAAACCTATTTTTATTTCTTTAGATAAATTCGATATTGATGTTGATGTAATATACACTGTGCATATACCCATTAACATATGTCAGAAACTGTTCCTGGAAGGTTTCTAGAGACTGCTAAAAACTTAAATACTGCTATAAGTCCTCAAATATTTAGCGATACATTAAGTAGCAGTCATAGCAATTTCTACAGCTTTACCCTGAAAGGTCGTAGCAGTTTTAACCTTGATCTGGAAGATTCCAGCAAAAATGCACACGCAGATTTGATTCAAGATGCAAATGGTAATGGTGTGGTAGATGACGGTGAAGTCATAAATGGTTCTATTTTTAGTAGCACAAATGCTGAATCAATTAGTAAAACCTTAGATGCAGGCTCTTATTACATCCAAGTCTATATTGATGAAAGCTTAGAAACGAACTATAAATTGGCTGTTTCGGCAACGCCTATTGACAATGCTGGAGATTCCTTCCAGGCTGTCCGTAATGTTACTGTTAATTCCCAAACTAAAAGCTACAGCGATTGGGTCGGTCTATCAGACACGAACGACTACTACAAATTTCGCCTAAAGACCACCAGTGACTTCAAATTAGGACTCACTGAGCTGAGTGATAATGCAAATGTGCAATTACTAGACGTTAACGGCAATACGCTTGCAAGTTCCGTTAACCTGGATACCACAAATGAATCAATACGCACTTTAGATGCGGGAATTTACTATGTACAAGTTTACCCCCAGGAGGGCAGTGAAACTTTCTATAACCTAAGTTTGTCAGCAACACCTGTATCTGGTGATGTTTTTCCACCGATTCCCAATTCTGTTGACACACCATCTCCGACTTCTGGCACTACACAGCAGCCCACTCCTGCTTCTTCCAGTACACCTTTACCCCTTGACAGCACGACATCTTATATTAAGGGAACTCTCCGGGCAGATACCTTTGCTTACCAATCTGCATACACTCGGACAGTATACTCTGGCAATGGCAACGTTGACTTTGGTAGTGGAGCGCGAGACTTACTGGATGTATCCGCATGTTCTTCTACAAACGCCACTATCAAATTAGTAGAGTCCACAGGTGGTGTTGTCTACAACCCAGGCAATGGTAATCGCGTATTTGATTCTATAACATTCAATGACGGCAAAGAAATTTTGTTTGAGGGCATTGAAGCCATTAAATTTGCAGACAAAACAATTAACTTATCAGTAACACCCAATGACCCGATGTTTGGGCAACAATGGAACCTACACACGATGGGTGTTCAAAATGCGTGGCGTTTCACGACTGGTTCCAGCAACGTGCTTGTGGGAATTGAGGATACAGGCTTAGCTGCCAATGGTGGTAATCTTCACCCTGATTTACGTTCCACCAATTTTTTAAGTAACAACTACTTGGATGAAATGACTAACTCCACGGCACACGGTACTTCAATTCAAGGGGTGATTGCTGCTGCTAGTAATAATGGCGTAGGAATGAGTGGTATCAACTGGAGTTCTGATGTTTTCCATATCGATGTTATGGGTGGTGACGCTAAAGATTCCGATTTGGTGAGTGCTACACAAACATTGATTAATCAGGCAAATAGTCAAAGTCAGCGTTTGGTAGTCAATCTTAGCTTGACTGGCGGTAGTTCACCGCAATTTGAACAAATAATTGCTAATAACCAAAATACCTTGTTTGTGGTTGCAGGGGGAAATACTGGTGCCAATAGTCTTGAAAGTCCTGCCGACTTAGCGAAGAAGTATGGCAATGTCGTAGGGGTAGGTGCTTCTTGGGGAGTTAAAGATTGGTATGACAATCCAAAAACACCCGGAACACGCATCTCCTATCAAGATAAAGGATGGTGGAGTTCCAACACAGGAGATGGTCTGACTTTAATGGCACCATCTGAATTTCTCACAACCAATGCTACCAAGTCCTCTAATGCTTTTGCGTTCGGCTATGATAACAGTTTGAGTGGCACTTCAGCAGCAGTGGCAAACGTGACAGGAGTTGCTTCATTAGTATGGAGTGCTAATTCAAATCTCACTGCTACCCAGATCAAGTCAGTTCTGTCACAAACAGCTTACGATTTGGGTGCAGCGGGCTATGATACAGAGTACGGTTACGGCTTTATTAATGCCGATGCAGCTGTCAGGAGAGCAAAGGCTCTTGCACAGGGTGTAGGGTGAACTACCCCGCCGCATAGGCGGACGGGGCTTCTGTACTCATAGGCGAGTGCCGCAACTTAGACTTTCGTCCAAGTTTTGGTCTTACCTCCCCTCCTACAGCAGAGACGGCTGAACCTTCCGCCTTTAGCATTCTGATTCCTTCTGCTCGAATATTTTTCGCTGCATTAGCGTCTCTATCGTGATGAGTACCACAGTGGGGACAAGTCCATTCCCTCACATCTAATGGCATTTCACTAACTTGATATAAGCAATTCGAGCAGAGTTTGGAACTAGGGAACCATCTATCTACCTCAACCAGCTTTCCACCTTTGTGTTCTAGTTTATAGGCTAGGAAGTTGGTGAACATTCCCCATCCACAATCAGATATTGCTTTCGCCAGGTTGTGATTACGAACCATGCCTAGAAGATGAAGATTTTCTACTATGACAGCTTGGCTATCGCTGACCAACTTGTAACTCAGTTTATGCAGAAAATCTTGCCTTGAGTTGCTAACCCGTTCGTATACTTTGGCAACAACTTGACGATATTTGTTTCTAGAATTACTCCCCTTTTGTTTGCGTGCCAGCTTTTGTTGCTTGCGTTTTAGGTTTTTCTCATGCTTGGCTATATGCTTAGGATTGTCGTACTTAGAAACTTTCTCGCCGTCACTAACAACAGCGAAATGCTTCAACCCTAAATCAACACCGTAAATCTTACCGTCCGTTGAAGAAGGTTTTTCTCCTTCTACCTCGGTCAAGATAGATGCAAAATATTTACCCGATGGAGTTTTGCTAACAGTGACAGTCTTTATCTTCCCTTCAATCGGTCTATGTATTTTGGCTTTGACTACCCCGATATTACCGGGAAGTTTGACCCCTCGGCTACGCTCGGGGTCAATGCTTCGGCTTCGCTCAGCATTGACATCGCCATCTACTATTTTGACGTTTTGAGGATACTGAATCGACTGGTTGCCATGCTTAGATTTAAACCGAGGAAATCCTGCCCTACCTTCAAAAAAGTTCTTATACGCTGTGGTTAGGTTGAGTGTCGTAGCTTGCAAAACCTGACTATAACAATCAGCTAACCACGCAGTATCTTCTGCTTTTTTGAGGTCTGGTAGAAGAGCATTGAGTGCTGAGCGTCCAAGCCCTTTACCTGTTTCTTTGTAAGTTTCAATAGACTTATTCAAAGCGTAATTCCACCACCAGCGAGAACATCCAAATGTTTGAGCCAATACTGCTTGCTGTTCATTTGTTGGGTATAAACGGACTTGTACGGCTTTGTGTAGCACTCAATATCACCTCCTTGGTTCCTATATTTTATCACAATATGCATTTCTCGATAAAGAGAATCCGGAAATATTTGGGGATTGTTCAGACATCCACAAGGGTTGGGTGAAACCATGACAAAACAGGACTTCCTTATAAAAAACTTACTTGTAAGACTAGTAAATCCTGCCCCAGTTTGGCGGTTTATTGACAATAATTGCAGTAACCAAACTAGGAAACCCGCCAAACTGGGAAGGAAGTCCTGTTTTGTCTAGGAAAAATGAAGCGGATGTACCTCACAATCCCCCGGCGTGATGCACCCCACCGCACAGGGGGGAATTCCGCCGAATTAGTTAAAAATTCGCTCATTCAAAATTGAAGACGTTTCAGACAGGGATTTCAACCCTGACTGAAACCGAGGCTACGTGTAGACGTAGGGGTCTTAAACCCTTTAATTGATGATAAAATCTAACCTAAACCTACTGAAAATTTCCCTAAATTCTCCCGGCGCCATTTGGCATCTGCTTTGCGATTTGTCCGCAATTCTAAAACCCGAATTCCCCTAGTTGGAAGTGGATTTAATCTTGAAAGCAAGTGCTTCCAAGAGGTCATCAATTCATATTCAACACCATAAGTAGCACATAATTGAGCGAAATCAATATCTTGCGGAGTTGCAAAAAATTCTTCAAATGGTGGGTCAAATTTGGAAATGGGTAACATTTCAAAAATTCCACCACCATTGTTGTTAATTAACACAATGCTGAGATGTCCGACAAACTTATTTCTGATTAAAAATCCATTGGTGTCATGTAATAAGGCTAAATCACCTGTCAACATCACACTGCTTTGATGGCGATGGGCAATTCCCAAAGCGGTGGACAATGTGCCATCAATGCCATTCGCACCTCGATTGAAAAAGGGTTGCACTTCTGAGTGACTCGGTTTCCAGAAAAATTCGACATCCCGCACTGGCATACTGTTGGCAATAAAAATGGGTGTTTTTGGTGGTAAAGTCTGAGAAAGTAACCAAGCAGCTTTGCCTTCAAATAACTCCTCTGTTGTTGTCAGTGTTTGGTCAACAGCTGCCCTAACTTTTGCTTCTACTGCACACCACAGTTGGAGATATTTAGAAGAAGATGAGGAGGATGAGGAGGATGAGGAAGTCATTGCTTCCCTTGCTTCCCCATCTGCGCATCTCCCCAATTCTTCTATACTTATCCGCAGGTGAGTTGTTCTCCCGTGGAGAGAGTCGAGGTTTTGGTCGCTAGGGTCAATGATCCAGCGTCGCGCTTGGGTGGAAGTTAACCAGTTACGTAATTCTTTACTAGTGGGCAATTCCCCAATTTGAATTACCACGTCTGGTGCTAGCTGTTTTGCCAATTCCTGATTCCGCAATATGAGGTCATAGGTGGAAATAATATGAGGATTGAGGTCAGCGTAGTTTCGCGCTGGGGAGAGTCCCTCTGCTAAGACGGGGAATTTTAAGGTTTTGGAGAGTTGAGCGATCGCACTACAATATTCCTGTGGTCTTTGCGGTTGGGCAACACCAGCAATGATGATTCCTCGATCAGATTTTAACCACTCTTGCAAAAAGGGAGGTGAAGAGATCGGCACATGGGCAGATGCGGTGATGGTTGTTATATGACAAAAGAAGTCTTCTAAGTCAAATTGGGACTGTAACAATTGTAAAGACGTTGTCTGCAACTCTCCATTGGGGATGGGTGCAAGAGGGTCGCGAAAGGGAAAATTGAGATGCACTGGTCCAGGTACAGAAGTTTGTGAACGTTCCCAGGCATGAACCATGATTTGCCGTAGATAAGTAAGCATTCCCATGTCCACGGAGGGAATAGCTAACTCTGTTTGCCAGTTTGGGTAATTGCCGTATAATTTTAACTGGTCTATAGTTTGTCCAGAGTGGCAATCTCGCAATTCTGCTGGTCTATCAGTGGTAAACAGCAGCAGAGGTATACGACTTTCTTTAGCTTCTATCACCGCTGGGTAAAAATTCGCTCCCGCTGTCCCAGAGGTGCAAATAACTACCGTGGGGCGTCCGGTTGCTTTGGCTTGACCCAAGGCAAAAAAGGCTGCGGAACGTTCATCAAGAATCGAAATCGCTTGAATATCGGGTGATTGTTGGGCAAAGGCGACTGCTAGAGGTGTGGAACGGGAACCCGGACAAATCACGACACAAGTCAATCCAAGGCGCTTTAATGTCTCGGCTGCAATCGACGCCCATACAGTATTAATGTTTCTAAAATCAATTGTCATCAACCTTGAAAGTCCAAAAGTTCTAAGTCTTGAGTTCTGAGATATGGGTGTTGACCGCATTCTCTGGTATATTTCAACCAACTTTCTTATCGTAGATGAATCAGGAAATTCAAGGCGTTGCTAAATACTAAAAGTACTCACTCGGGACTATTTTTATGGACTGCATTCATTTAAGGAAAATTCGCGGCTACGGCTACACTGGGTATCTGCAAGAGGAACAGGTGCTAGGACAATGGTTTGAGGTGGATCTGAGGTTATGGCTGGATCTCTCAAAAGCTGCTGAAACCGACGCGATAGAAGATACTCTCGATTACCGTAGTGTCATTACCTTGGTGCAAAATCTGCTGAAGACATCAAAGTTTTCTTTGGTGGAACGGTTAGCAGCCACCATTGCAGATTCTATTTTGGCGTCAAGCGATCGCGTGGTACAAGTTCAAGTTGTTTTGAGTAAACCTGCTGCACCCATCCCAGACTTTGGTGGCGAAATCAGCATTGAACTGACTAAAACTAAGTCTAAGCCTAACGCCTGAAGTCCAGGATTAATATTCTATGCTGTGAATATCTGGCACTCCTTCCCTAGCCCTCCCCACTTGTAAGCAGGGAAACAAATTTTCTACGTTCCCGTCATCTCCCCGGAAAGGGGAGAGTGCGGGGGAATTGAGGAGGTTTTAGGAATTTATACAAGATGTCTATCAATAGAGATAGCAATTTTCTTTTGTTCTGTGATCATTCCAATACGTTCGTGTCCTACCGTACGCTCAGCCGCTCTTCGGGCTTCTAGTATAGCACTACAGAAATAACTAGACAGTTAAAAATGACAAGAAAGCTAGTTTTATAGCCATTATAGCCGTGTGCTTTCTGCCTTCTTAATACTAGGCATCTTGGCAGTTGGTTTCAGATAAAAGTGTTATATATTGTATTAAATTTCATCTATCAATTTCGTTGAATACATAAAATCAATGGATTTCAATATGTCTCAAATTAACTCAGTCATACTATTGGTTATTTTTTATACTTAATAAAAATAGAGGTATTTTTTACTACAAAAACGGTTGTAGCTGAACAAAAGATTTCTTTTATACCTGCTATCTTTACAGTAGTCAGATATCAAGTTAGTAAATTGATACTGATAGAATGAAATAATTCAATTAACTTTATCCGAAAGTTAAGAAAAGTGTCAGGAAAACAATATTTAACTTAAAAATAACTGCCTCTTGAGTATTTTATAGAGTAACTATGCAGGTATTTTGAAGATTTATTATGATGGAATGATTCACTTAAGATTGAGTGAATCTTTTTAAGAGCATTATCACGTAATTCAGAGGGAAAGCTTAATATGCCTACTCAAAAAATTTTAGTCGTTGAAAATGAAAAAAAAATAGCATTAGATATTAAAAAGAGATTGCAAAAAATGGGATATTTTGTTTATGAAATTATTTCTTCTGGAGAAGAAGCTATAAAAAAGGTAGAAGAAATAAATCCCAACTTAGTCTTAGTTGATCTTTGTTTATCAGGAACAATAAATGGTGCGCAGGTTGCTGATATTATCATAAAAAATTTTGAAGTTCCAGTTTTATATTTAACAGATTATTCAAAAATACAAACAATCAATGAAAATCGATTAACCGAACCTTTTAGCTATATTACTAAACCAGTTACTGAACAAGATATGCATATTGCTATCAAAATGGCTCTTTATAAGCACCAAACCAAAAGAAAACTGCAGGAAGAGAAGCGAAAGTTTCTAGCAATTATTAAAAGTATGGGCTCTGCAGTCATGATCACAGATACTTATGGTTGTATTTATATGATGAATCCAGTGGCAGAAGCGCTTACAGCGTGGAAGCAAGATGAAGCAGTTACTAAAAATTTAACAGAAGTTTTGAGCTTGGTTGACAAGGATACAGGGTTAATCATGAAGGATTTAACGACCCAAGTCATACAGACGGGTGTCGTTTTGAATTTACCAGAAACCTTGACATTAATGACTAAAAACCATACAGAAATACAAATTGGGGGTAGTATTGCTCCCATTCGCGATGACGATGGTAACATGATTGGCACAGTTTTAGTTTTTCAAGACATCACTCAACGTAAACTAATAGAAGCACAACTTGTACGCAATGCTTTCTACGATGCGCTCACAGGACTACCGAATAGAGTTTTATTCTTGGAGAGGCTGACCCAAGTGTTTGAGCGGGGAAAACGACGAAACAATGATCGCTATGCTGTTTTGTTTTTAGATTTGGATGGCTTCAAGAAAATTAACGATAGTTTTGGACATAGTGTGGGTGATGATTTGTTGATGGAGGTTGCTCGACGTTTAGAATCATGCTTACGCAGTGGCGACACCGTAGCACGATTTGGTGGTGATGAATTTGCGATTCTTATCGAAGATATTAAAGACGTGACCGATGCAACGAACGTTGCCAAACGTATTCAAGAAACCTTAAGGTTGCCACTTGAGTTGAAAGAACATGAAATACTAATTGCAGCGAGCATTGGTATTGCTTTAAATTGTAGTAGTTATGAGCAACCAGAAAATCTGCTGCGGGATGCTGATATGGCTATGTACCATGCAAAGCAACAGGGAAAAGCTCGTTATGTTGTGTTTAATTCCCAGAAGTCACTCGATACTAATGATTAATCTGCAAAAATTTTTGTAGTAACGCTTGTATTTCCGGTTGCTTAATATAAACATCTGCTGCTTCGATTAAATTATTGATATTCTCTTCACTGACATCATCAATGTCATCGCTCAACCGTTTGCCAGTTAGCTCCCTATCAAGTTTAAATTGCAATCGCAAATGACGCTGATCAATGATCTGGCTGGTAATATACTCGTAAACGTCTGATGAAGCATCAAACAAGACATCCACAACCGGTTGTGCCCATTGTAGAAGACCCCATTGTTGAACTTTTTCAAATGGGATCACCCGCGTAGCATCGCCCGTTCCTATGGAAAGAACGGTAATTTCTTCGAGTGGATGACCCAATCTTAGCGCTTCGGCAACGGCACAACTAGAGGGGTTATTGGCAGCGACAGCGCCATCAATGGCAGAGTATATAGTTTGAATTGAATAAGTTGAGGTCTCGTCAGGTATCTCGACCCAGGGTGCATCTACCAACGCTTGTCGATTTGATCCCACATACTTTCTAATAGTGCGAGATTGTCCACTACCTGTGCCACTTGTGATGCTTATAAGTTTGTCATTATATATATCTATGGTTGAGGATGCTTCCTCATCTAGAGTGATATTCTCTAGTGTTGCCTTTTGAACTTTCCCATCTATTCTCTTGTCTAGTTTATGTCCTGGGAAATAAGTTGGAGCAGATGCTGAACAAACGCATGCCTCCCACAGAGGGAGATTACCATAACTTTTGTCTTGACGCCAGCTTTTAAAAATCATTGGTTCCCGCTCAATCGTGTCATAAGAAACAATTAATAGAAACGGCGAACGGACATCAAATAGTTTTGTCTCTCCACAAATTTCTTTCAGGACTTCAATTAAGCCCTTGTCTGAATATTTAGGAGCAGAAAAACCATACCTCAGAAGTAATGGAATTCTCTGTGGCGAAAAACGCTTTTGGTAAGGAAAGAGTCTTGTGCCGTTTTGCTTGTAGAATTGAACAATTTCTTCACTTCTGCATCCTTTGGCAATTGTTGCTGCTAAAATTGCCCCTGTAGAAGTGCCAGCAATTAAGTGAAAATACTCATTCAATGGTTGATTTATTTGCTGTTCAATCTCTGCCAGTATCTTTGCCCCAATGACTCCCCGAATCCCCCCACCATCCAAGCTCAAAATCCGAAAAGGCATAGTTTCCCCAATCCTCGATTATTTCAATTTTATGTTAGTATATTACTTATGATTTTAATAAAAACTATAAAAAAACAGCAACGACTCCAGTATTTTAATATTTTTTTATTGAAAATCTATTAATTTTAAAGATTACAGTTTTGCCGAAAAATTTAGCAGTCATAAAAAAATTATAAAAAAGTGTTGAGAGTCAATATAAATTTTGCATGGAAAAAACAGAAAAACAAAAAATGCTGGCAGGCGAACTGTATCTTGGTTTCGATGCAGAATTAGTTGCTGAAAGAAACATCGCACTTCGTCTACTGAGAATGTATAACTCCACAACAGAAGAACAACAGGAGGAGCGATGGCACGGAGTGCCCGCTTCGCGATCGCAAATTCTACAAGAACTATTTGGTCAAGTGGGACAAAATGTGACAATTCTGCCGCCATTGCACTGCGACTACGGTAAAAATATTTATGCAGGCGACGGATTGTATATGAATTATGGCTGTGTAATTTTAGATTGCAATACAGTTCATATTGGCGATAATGTATTGTGCGCTCCTTACGTTCAAATTTACACGGCATATCATCCGACAGACCCAGAAACTCGCCTTTCTGGTAAAGAACTCGCCGCTCCAATTAAAATTGGTAATAACGTCTGGATTGGCGGTGGAGCAATTATTTGTCCTGGTGTCACAATTGGCGATAATACGACTATTGGTGCTGGTAGTGTCGTTGTCAAAGATATACCTGCAAATGTTGTTGCTGTTGGCAATCCCTGTAGAGTTATTCGGAAATTGTAATTTTTAGCTAACAAAAGTTGTTGTCCCTAACTAAGCTATTAGAATACTCTTAGAGTTGGCACACATAAATATACTTTAATAGTGAAATCGTGAGGGAAAACGTATGTTTGAGCGTATAACATTTGATCCACAAATAATGGGTGGACGCGCTTGCATTCGCGGGATGCGGATTACGGTTTCCCTAGTGCTGAACTTGGTTGCCAGTGGTATGAGTGTTGAAGAGATTCTCAGGGCTTATCCGTATTTGGAAGCAGAAGATATCAACGCCTGTCTTAAGTATGCCGCATTCTTAGCTAGCGAGGAACTTCGCCCATTAACTGGGAGTAAACAGTGAAATTTCTGGCAGATATGGGTATTTCTCCAGTGACTGTTCAATCACTCTGTCAGGAAGGGTATAACGCTATTCATCTGCAAGAAGAAGGGTTAGAACGTCTGCCCGATTCTGCTATTTTGGAAAAAGCGAGGCAAGAGGGGCGGATTATCCTTACCTGTGATTTGGACTTTGGAGAACTCCTAGCAGCTAGTAATCAGGCATTACCAAGCGTTATTATTTTTCGTCGGTTGCCAAACTATACCCCTGCATATATTACCTCAAGACTTTTAGATGCTTTATCAGAGTACAGTCAAGAGCTTGCTGCTGGTGCAATTTTGACAATAGAAGAAACTCGCTATCGATTGCGTCGTCTTCCGATTCGACCTATGGAAGAGTAATAGTAGGACAATTCTTAAGCCAATATAATAAATGGCTGGGCGAATTAGAACCGGAACTATTGCAGCAAGCACAAAACATTTTGCGTCGATACCTGAGCCTGAACGCGGGATAATAGAATTGTGCGCTACTTCCTCAAAATATGACTATCATCGTCTTCGGCAGCATCAATATAGACTTGGTAGCAACAGCACCCCGGTTACCCGTTGCAGGAGAAACGCTGCTGGGACACGATTTTTTCAAAGCACCAGGCGGGAAAGGTGCAAATCAAGCAGTAGCATCAGCGCGGCTGGGAACTCCAACGTACATGGTGGGGCGTGTAGGCGCAGATAGTTTTGGTGCAGAACTCGTCAACTCTTTGCAAGCATCCGGTGTGCAAACTGACAATGTGTTTGTGGATGAAACTGTGAGTTCTGGTGTTGCCATGATCACTGTAGATATGAGGGGTGAAAATCAAATTCTTGTCATTCCTGGTGCAAATGGGCGCGTTAATCAGGAAGATGTGGAACGATTGTCGCGTTTGTTACCAGAAGCAACTGCACTACTTTTACAATTTGAAATCCCTATGTCTGCTGTTGTTGCCGCTGCCAAAGCCGCACGAGAGGCAGGAGTCACAGTCATTCTCGACCCAGCACCTGCACAGTCTGATGTACCAGATGAACTTTATTCATTGGTAGATATTATCACACCGAATGAAGTGGAAGCAGCGCAACTGGTGGGTTTTCCCGTCGATGGAGAAGAGTCGGCAACAAAAGCAGCTGCTGTATTACGACAACGGGGTGTGAAAAATGCCATTGTGAAACTGGGAGCAAAAGGTGTTTTGTGTGCCACTCAAGAGGAAAGCTTTTTTATACCTAGTTTTCCAGTTCATACCGTTGACACAACTGCTGCGGGGGATGCGTTTAATGGTGGTTTGGCTGCGGCGCTTCATGAGGGGCTTTCTTTGCGTCAGGCGGTGGTTTGGGGTGCAGCAGCGGGTGCTTTGGCTGCGATGAAACTAGGGGCGCAACCTTCGCTTCCAGAGAGATTAACTTTTGATGAGTTTCTCAAAGAAAGGGGAGTTACTCCCTTGCCGCTAGAAGATTACCTATAATGTAGGTCAAGGTATTACATGAGGTGACGAAGGGGTTCCTGGAGGAAACCCCCTAGGCGTGTACGGGCGATAGCGTACCCGAAGGGGGTGCTTTGCACGAGTGCGCTGCTGCTTTGGTGCAGATCGCTCAAACGTTCTCTTCCTCTAAACTCTTTTTTATATGCTCATACAAAATTCGACTTTCTTCATTCTCAGAAATACTTACGCAGCGAATTAAATTTGCAGTGCATTCAGCCGCAATCAACGCCAGCCGAACACCGTAGGGAATATCTTCTATGAAATCTTGTAACTCATAATTCTCACAAAATTCACCTTCGCTTTCTTCAATTTTTCCTTCATCGTTGACTTCTTCATTTTTTACGATAGAACACATGAGAATTTTAAATTTCACTCCGATTTCTTCTATGGCGTTATAAAGTGAAATCTTTTTTTCAAGAGCGTAAGCACAAGCACGTAATAATTTACAAAAATCTTCGTGATTGGCTGCTTCAAAAAAAGTTTCTTTGTCAAATTCTGGTTCAACAATCATCTTTAATTCTCTAACTCATTCTAGAAAGAACGCTACATCTGTTAATCCAAATATCAAACCTCTTAAGCTCCTTTTTCAATTAGTTCCACGACTTTTTATATTTTTTGGCAACAAGCTACGTGTATCTTTTACTTGGTGCAAGATGTGAGTTGACCTACATTATAGGTAATCTTCTAGCGGGAACGGAGTAGCCCGTAGAGACGCGACGCCCTTCGGGTATCTCCTCCGGAGAGGCTGCGCCAACGCCAGTTCCCTAGGTTGGGAAACCCGCCTAAGCCCTGAGCCCTTCGGGCACGGCTTGAGGCCGAACGGGCACGCTTCGCGAACAGGACTGGACTCACCAGTCGCTGTGAGTTCGGGAGACCCCTTCGGGTATCTCCTATGCCTGCGGCACGCCAAGGGCGAACGGAGACGCTGCGCGTATGCCTGCGGCACGCTTTGCGCTTACGCCAGGGGCGCTGCGGAGGGAAACCCTCCTGCAGCACTGGTCTCACCTCCTGCAGCGCTGGCTCCCCATGGCGCGTCTCTAAATTATTTACCAATATCTTCGTTCCACAGTTCGGGCTTTTCTTCAATAAACTCGCTCATCATTTGTTCGCATTCATTAAGATTGAGGTCAACAACTTCCACACCGTGGGATACCATAAATTCTTTAGCACCGGGAAACGTTCTTGATTCTCCAGCGATGACTTTTTTAATGCCAAATTGTACGACTGCCCCAGCGCACAGATAACACGGCATTAATGTTGAATAGAGTATTGTACCTTTATAGCTGCCGATTCTACCAGCATTGCGAAGGCAATCGATTTCGGCGTGGGTGATTGGATCGCCATCTTGCACACGCTTGTTGTGTCCTTTGCCGATAATCTTGCCATCTTTGACAAGAATGGAACCTATAGGAATTCCACCTTCTTGTCTGCCTTGTTTTGCTTGTGCGATCGCAGCTTGCATAAATTCATCCATTTTTTAAATCTCCATGTCTAAACAACTTGTTTTAATGGATCACGATGGTGGTGTAGATGATTATCTAGCAACTATGCTGCTGATGACTATGGATCACATACAGCCACTAGGTATCGTCGTCACTCCAGCGGATTGCTATGCCGAACCAGCCGTAAGCGCTACACGTAAAATTTTGGATTTAATGGAATGTTCTCATATTCCCGTTGCCCAAAGCACTGTACGCGGAATCAATCCCTTCCCTCGCCTTTACCGCCGCGATTCATTTGTTGTTGATCATCTTCCTATTCTCAATCAAAGCGAAACAATTCGCACATCTTTAGTTGCACAAACAGGTCAAGATTTCATGATACAAGTGTTACGTGAGGCACCAGAACCTGTAACGTTGATGGTAACTGGTCCGTTGACCACAGTAGCAATTGCACTCGAAAAAGCACCAGACATTGAAGCGAAAATTCAAAAGATTGTCTGGATGGGAGGTGCGTTGAATGTGGGTGGTAATGTAGAAAAAAGTTGGGAACCAGGACAAGACGGTTCCGCAGAATGGAATGTTTATTGGGATCCTATTTCCGCAGCACAGGTGTGGCAAACCCAGATTGAAATTATCATGTGTCCTTTGGATTTGACCAACAATGTGCCTGTGACATCAGACATTGTTTACAAAATGGGGCGACAACGCCAATATCCCATATCTGATTTAGCAGGACAATGTTATGCACTGGTTATCCCACAAGATTATTATTTTTGGGATGTGCTAGCGACGGCTTATCTTGCTCATCCAGAATTTTACCAACTGCGAGAGTGGGAAACAGAAATTATCACCACTGGTCTTAGTCAGGGGCGTACCAAAATAGTGTCTGGAGGGCGTAAGATTTATGCGATGGATAAGGTAGATAAAGAAGCTTTCTACGCTTATATTTTGCAGCAGTGGGCAAGATAAATTTTGGATTTTGGATTTTGGAATAAAACTCCAGATAAACAGTCAAATGTCTTGATTTACTGTTTATCTACGCTGAAGATTGGTGTGGAGTTAATTGTTAGGTTAAGGAGTCTGCAATTTGCTAGATAAATTGCCCATTCGTTGGCGATTCAGAAGGTAAACTTTGTGTAACGCACCACTGCAAAGCTGCTACGTTACGGCGTAATAAAGCAGATTAAGTAGGGTGCGTTAACGAAGTGTAACGCACCTCCAAAGACTCCAAGCTTGGTGCGTTACGGCACAACAAAGCCATGCAATTAGTTAAAACTTTAATCCTCTGTGCCTAACGCACCCTACTTGAGAAAATTCAAACCCAAGCAAATAGCCGCAACCGTGCCTGCTACAGAAATTTCACCTTGAACAATTTTCTCTCTAACTGATTCTATAGCAATCAGGAGAACTTCTATTTCTTCTGTAATGTCTAAATTTTGTTCCCCGGACTTGATCACATTTTCTGCTAAGAATAAATGTATTTTATTTGTATCTTTGGTAGGGTTGTCATATAGCGTTGCAATTTTTGTGACTTGTTGTGCAATATAACCAGTTTCTTCTTGCATTTCTCTAAGAGCTGCGGCTTCAGCACTCTCTTGTGCAGGATTGAATCTCCCCGCAGGGAGTTCTAACAGAAATTCATCTACCGCATATCTATATTGCCGTACAAAAACAATCTCTCTGCTGCTGGTAATAGGTAAAATTACAGCAATTTCTGGTCTAATATTTACAAAATAATCATCTATAATTCTACCATTGGGTAATTGTATTTCATCTTGCCTAACTTTGCACCAGTGATGATCCAAAACCATTTTGGAGTGCAAAAGCTTCCATTTTTGTAAGTTTGTCATGGAGAAAGTAGATACCAAAATATGTAAAAAGGTAATAGCAAAAATTTAGAATTGTAAAAAAGTATAACAGAGACTCAATGTGGGTAAAAAACTAAACTAAGCTTTGATGTCAAAACGAAAGCAAATATACCGTAATATCATGCATAACCATGCAAATTCAAGTAGAAATATTTACCGTAAACAAGCGCTTTCCTTTGACCATCAGTCGCGGCACAACGGCACAAACGACGAATGTATGGGTGAGGATTTCGCACGATGGGATTGAAGGCTGGGGGGAAGCATCGCCATTTAGTGTGGGCGCCCGTCCGCAATCAAGTGAGATCATAAAAGATGCTTTGCTGCAAGTCACGCCTTCTTTGCAAGCATTCAGCCCATTACAACGGCAGGAAATTGAGCAAGTGTTAACAAAAGCGCTTGTTCCCTCATCTGTAAGGGCGGCGCTGGATGTAGCTATGCACGACTGGTTGGGAAAGCGTGTGGGGTTACCTCTGTGGCAGATGTGGGGACTGAATCGCAACGCCATAGTACCAACTTCAGTAACAATTGGTATCAATTCGCCAGAAGGGGCTAGGGCTAGGGCGCGGGATTGGTTGCAATTAACCGATGTGCGTGTTTTGAAGGTAAAGTTGGGTAGTCCGGATGGCATCGCCGCAGATCAGAAAATGTTAATGGCAGTGCGAGAAGAAGCACCAGCGTTAGAGTTGTACGTTGATGCAAACGGGGGTTGGAGTTTGAAAGATGCAGTACTTATGTGCAATTGGCTTGTCGATATAGGTGTAAAGTATGTAGAGCAGCCATTGTCAAGAGGGCAGGAAGAAAATTTAGCCGAATTGAAGAAGCAAATTTCTCTACCTATTTTTGTCGATGAAAGTTGCTTTAATAGCTCCGATATTCCAAAATTGGCAAACTGTGTGGATGGAATTAATATCAAACTCATGAAATCAGGGGGCTTAACCGAAGCAATGCGGATGGTACATACAGCGCGGTCACATGGGTTACAAGTGATGTTCGGTTGCTATTCCGACAGTACGCTAGCGAATACAGCTTTCTCACAACTTGCACCACTAGCTGACTATCTCGATTTGGATAGTCACCTGAATTTAATAGATGACCCTTTTATAGGTGCATTTGTACAGGACGGGAGAATTTTACCAAACGATTTACCAGGGTTGGGGGTACAACGCAGTGCGTCTGGCGCTTAATCAACGGATCGCTATCCTGCTGCATGAGGGAATCAAGGGACCTTATGGCAAAACCGGGCTGTCAATTTTACGCTATGCTGAAGCCCCAATCGTAGCAGCGATTGATCGCGAATGTGCAGGCAAATCCTTGACCGAATTAACAGGTATCAAGCGTGATGTGCCGATAGTCTCATCGGTTGCAGCAGCCCTGGAGTACAAACCGGAAGTTTTAGTTATTGGCATTGCCCCCAAAGGCGGCGCTTTGCCAGATGATTATTGGCATGAACTCAAGGACGCTGTCACAGCTGGGATGTCGGTGGTGAACGGCTTGCACACACCTCTGGCAACCATACCAGAGTTAAAAGCACTGCTGAAACCTGGGCAAGTTATTTGGGATGTGCGCAAAGAACCAGCTAATATCGGTGTTGCCAGCGGTATGGCACGCACTCTCCCTTGTCGGCGGGTTTTGACTGTAGGTACCGATATGGCAGCTGGCAAAATGTCAACTAGCCTAGAGTTACATTGGGCGTCACGACTGCGGGGTTGGCATACTAAGTTCCTTGCCACAGGTCAAACTGGTTTGATGTTAGAAGGGGACGGCGTGCCATTGGATGCAGTGCGGGTGGACTTTGCCGCCGGTGCTGTGGAACAAATGGTCATGCGCTATGGTAAAAACTACGACATTCTGCACATTGAAGGACAAGGTTCGCTGCTGCACCCAGGTTCCACAGCAACGTTACCCTTGATACGTGGTTCGCAACCAACACAGTTGATACTGGTACATCGTGCCGGACAAACTGAAGTCAGGAATGTTGGTGTTTCAATTCCGCCCTTGACAGAAGTGGTAAGGCTTTACGAAATGGTCGCCAGTGCAGGTGGTGCCTTTGGACCTGTACCTGTAGTAGGTATCGCTCTTAATACGGGTCATCTAGATGAATCACAGGCATTGGATGCGATCGCCCAAACCGAGGCTGAAACTGGTCTACCTTGTACCGATCCAGTCCGGTTTGGCGCAGGTAAGTTGTTGGATGCTGTGATGCAGGGGTGAGGTTTTTTGCCTCAAACCAAGTCGCTGTAGAGACGCGAAGAGTAACCGTTACCGACACATTACCGTTAAAGAGGCAACAGGCAACAGGCAACAGGCAACAGACTGTTTCAGATGGGGATTTCAACCCCACCTGAAACGTACCACTTATAGAAGTCGGGGTCTCTGGCTCAAGCGAGGGAATAGGGAGCTTTCTAAACTGTTCCCCGCTCTTGAGTTCCCTATTCACGAATTCGATGAGTTTTTATTAGTTAATTAGTCTCAGAAGGAAGCGCGCGCTTTTTTCAACAGTTCGTACTCACGTTAAAAATTATTAAGCCGACGACGATATTGATGTAGCAACAAAGCCGCTCCAGTAACACCCAAGCCGACTAACGTCGTTGTAGCTGCTGGTTCAGGAACTCTTTGAGGAGTCCGTATAGAGAAATTTAGTACAGCTACACCCCTAGAGGTTAAGGGTCCATCAGTTGAACCTGGAGACAACCTGTCTTCTTGGGTGAAAGTTATTAAGCCTGTAGCGTTTGAGAATATACCTGTTCCACCAGTGACATTTATGATACCACCACCTACAATAGTTTGTTGAACCAAATCGATGACAGCGCTATCGCTTGCTCTTCCAAATAACTCGTTAGAACCACCAAAGTAGCGATCGCCACGAAGGTTGCCTTCTATGCCAAATACAGATGGATCTGCATCAAACGTGCTGAATATTTGGGTTCCGCGCTCCTCAAACCGCCCGTAAGTTCTGCTATCAAAGTTAGTTAATCCAAAAGGGGCATCACCAATACTTTCACCTAAGACGGCTACATCTAGAATGTTTTTTTCCTCGTTAAAGACTGGACCAAAGATAGCTAGTGCGTCGTAAGTAATACTGAACTCGTAAGTATTTTCCTTTGTCTGTGCGGTGGCTGATTGTACATTCGCTCCAAAACCAAGTAAAGTTAAGGCTACGGGAATGAACCATGTGACTTTTTGACAGAGCATAATAGTCCTTTGCTTTTTAGGTGAAAACACAGACTGTAAATAAAATACGTGTCTCATCCAAAATAATACGTAAAAATCAATCGAGGCTTAATGAATTTTTCATAAAATCAAGGTAAAATTACATATAATCTTAATAACAACTTTTCTCTAGAAAGCGGTTCTGGTGTTGGGTGCAATATAGTAGCAACAGTGGGTGAACCATCCAATAATGTCTTTAGGAGTGATTGCGGCAAAATCATAGACAGCCTTTTACATTCTTAAAGACTGACTTTAGATAGATTTACGTTAAAAAGCCCGCGTAGGCGGGCTTCGTTCCTATAGCCCCAGGCTAAAGCCTGCGGGCATAATATGGAGATTTTTCTACTTCTTACCCGCCCCCGTCGGCATACCCAAAATATCCTCAATCCTGGGCATTTCTTCCAACGAAATCACTCGTCCTTCATCCTCAAAACCGGCAATTTGATCAAAGTTTAAATACCGATACAAATCATCAGCAAAAGGATGAATTTTATTCGCCACAATATCCAGATATTCCTGCAGTGTGGGAATCCTTCCTAACAGCGCACAAACTGCTGCTAATTCAGCGGAACCGAGATAAACTCGCGCATCTTTACCCATGCGGTTGTTGAAGTTGCGCGTTGAAGTTGAAAACACAGTTGTACCATCAGCAACCCGCGCTTGATTACCCATGCACAAACTGCAACCAGGCATTTCTGTCCGCGCACCCGCAGCACCAAAAATGGCATACACACCTTCATCTTTGAGTTGGTGTTCATCCATGCGAGTTGGCGGAGAAATCCACAGGCGAGTTTTCACTGCACCTGCACCTTCTAACACCTTAGCCGTGGCGCGATAATGACCGATATTCGTCATACAAGAACCGAGGAAAACTTCTTGCACCGGATCATTAGCAACTTCCGATAATAATTTCACATTATCGGGGTCATTGGGAGCAGCAACAATAGGTTCTTTGATTTCGTTCAAATCAATTTCGAGAATTTCCGCGTATTCTGCGTCTGCATCGGCTTCCAAAAGCACGGGGTTTGCTAACCACTCTTCCATTTTGGCAACGCGACGCAAAATCGTGCGGGCATCTTGATAGCCCCGTGCTACCATGTTCTTCAACAGCGCCACGTTGGAACGCAGATATTCGGAAACTGTCTCAACACTCAGCTTGATCGTGCAACCAGCACAGGAACGTTCGGCGGTTGCGTCGGTGAGTTCAAAAGCTTGCTCAACTTTCAAGTCTGGCAAACCTTCTATTTCCATTATCCGCCCACCGAAGACATTTTTCTTGTTTTGCTTGTCTACCGTCAGCAAACCTTTTTGAATTGCCACGTAGGGAATGGCATTCACAATATCGCGCAGGGTTACACCGGGTTGCAATTCACCTTTGAACCGTACCAAAACAGATTCTGGCATATCCAAAGGCATCACACCCAACGCCGCAGCAAACGCCACCAGCCCGGAACCAGCGGGGAAGGAAATGCCCAAGGGGAAGCGGGTGTGGGAGTCCCCACCAGTCCCCACGGTGTCAGGGAGTAGCATCCGGTTTAACCAGGAGTGGATGATCCCATCGCCGGGGTGCAATGCGATACCGCCACGAGAGGCGAAAAAGTCGGGCAATTCGTGATGAGTTTTGATGTCAACCGGTTTGGGATAAGCTGCGGTGTGGCAGAAACTTTGCATCACCAAGTCTGCACTGAAACCGAGACAAGCAAGTTCTTTCAATTCATCGCGAGTCATCGGTCCGGTGGTATCCTGAGAACCAACGGTTGTGATGATCGGTTCGCATGATGTACCGGGATGGACACCGGGTAAACCACAGGCTTTACCCACCATTTTCTGTGCTAAGGTGTAGCCTTTGCCTGTATCGGCGGATTGTTGGGGACGGGTAAAGACGGTGCTAGGTTCTAAATTCAGTGCTTGACGGGTTTTATCAGTGAGAGTGCGTCCGATAAGCAGGGGAATGCGTCCTCCGGCGCGGACTTCATCTAAGATGGTGTCAGGTTTCAGGGTGAAGGTGGAAATCACTTCGCCAGCTTCATTGGTGATTTCCCCTCTGTAGGGGTAGATAGTAATCACCATGCCGGTTTCCATTTTGCTGACATCGCATTGGATAGGCAAAGCACCAGCATCTTCGGCGGTGTTGAAGAAGATAGGCGCAATAGAACCGCCTAAAATATATCCGCCCGCCCGCTTGTTGGGTATGTAAGGAATATCATGTCCAATGTGCCACAATACAGAATTAATTGCCGACTTGCGCGAGGAACCAGTACCCACTACATCTCCCACGTAGGCGACGGGATACCCCTTTTTCTTCAACTCAGCAATGGTTTGCAGCGCGCCAGGCATTTTGCTTTCCAACATCGCCAAGGCGTGTAAAGGAATATCCGGGCGAGTCATAGCCTGGGGTGCGGGGGATAAGTCGTCGGTATTCGTCTCGCCAGGGACTTTGAAGACGGTGACATTGATGAACTCTGGTATCGCCGGACGAACACTGAACCACTGAGCTTCTGCCCAAGAGTCTATCACGCGCTTGGCGAAGGGATTGGTTTTAGATAATTCCAAAATATCGTGGAAGGCGTCATACACTAGCAAGATTTTACTTAATGCCACTGCGGCGTATGCTGCTATCGGTTCCTTTCCTTGTCCCCCCATCACCAGAGGTGTTTCGGAAGATAACGATACGGATACGGTGGGCGTTTGCAGCAATTCGATTAATGATTGGACGTTGTAGCCACCCACCATTGTACTTAGCAATTGCACTGCTTCGATGGGGGAAATTAAGGGGCTGGTGATTTCCTCTTTGGCAATGTCGGTGAGAAACCCAGCTTTGACGTAAGCTGCGGGATCGACTCCAGGGGAAACGCGATCGCGCAACAATTGCAGTAATGTATCCTCTTCACCCGCAGGCGGATTATTCAGTAATTCGCACAGTTCTGATGTTTGATTTGCATCTAAAGGCAAAGGGGGAATTCCTAGTGCGGCTCTTTGGGCAACGTGTCTGCGGTATGATTCTAGCATTCTCCTCTCCAAGATATACGGTTCAAAAATTTATTCTATGTGTACAATCACTTCCCATTCTTTATGGGGAATTTTTCCAGAAGTCTCCCTTGGTTAAGTTTTTTGTCTAGCGAGGACTTATAATTATCACTGGTTAGCGCCCTAGCTAGTCAAGTTCTTTCCAGTTAGCTATCATTGCTGGCGATTCTTGATTGAGTTGTCCACCTATTTATAAGATAGGATATTTGACTTATCCGTTGCATAGCACCGCTATTGTATATGCCCGAAACTTACACCGTTGAAATTAACCACCAAGGCAAAACTCATACTTTGCAAGTTCCCGAAAATGAAACCGTCCTATCAGTTGCTGATGCAGCTGGTTTAGAGTTGCCAAGTTCCTGTCATGCCGGTGTTTGTACGACTTGTGCTGCCCAAATTGTCTCTGGAACTGTAGATCAAAGTGATGGTATGGGCGTGAGTCCGGAACTGCAAAAACAAGGTTATGTATTGCTTTGTGTCGCTTATCCTCGTTCCGATTTAAAAATTGAAACCGAAAAGGAAGAAATTGTTTATCAGTTGCAATTTGGTAAATAGTTAAAACTCAGGAGTAAAATAATGACAACCCATTTTATTACAGCCGAAATTAACCTACAAGAAACTCCCACAGAACTGCAAAAAGTCATTGAAGCAGAATTGAAAAAACAGGGAGAACCTTTGCGGTGGGCAATTACATCGGTCGATGTGGAACAGCAAGCATGCACTGTTGAAGCTGTTGTCACCACAGAAAGCTAATAGCAAATAGTGAGTGTTAACGGTTAGTAGTTAGTGAAAAGTTGAAAGTGAAATCGTAACTAATAGCTAACTATTCACTCATAAAAATTAAAATTATATATTGTGAGTTGTGACTTAAGTCTGTGCGTCCATATACCGCTATCTTAATTGTTCCTACTGGCATTGGAGCAGCAATCGGGGGTTATGCAGGAGATGCATTGCCAGTTGCAAAGGCTTTCGCACAGGTTTGCGATCGCCTGATCACTCACCCCAATGTCCTTAATGGCGCTATTTTATACTGGAACTTGTCCAACACTTTCTACGTTGAAGGTTACGGGCTTGACAAATTTGCTGCTGGATGCTGGGGTTTGCGTCCAGTCCACCAAAATCGGATAGGTTTAGTTCTTGATCAAGCAATTGAACCAGAGTTACGGCACAGACACCTGCAAGCAGCAGATGCAGCCAGAGCAACTCTAGGATTATCCTTAACAGATTATGTCATAACTGACGCGCCGTTAAATGTGGAATTACGGCAAGCGACTTCTGGGGCAAGTTGGGGAACAATAGGTAACCCAGATAGTTTGTTGCGGGCGGCGGAAGTCCTAATTAAAAGGGCGGGGGCAGAGGCGATCGCAGTTGTTGCTCGTTTTCCCGATACTCTTGATGAACAGATAGACCAAAACTACCGCCACGGTAAAGGAGTCGATCCCATTGCTGGTGCAGAAGCTGTGATCAGCCATTTGGTGGTGCGAACATTTCAAATTCCTTGCGCCCATTCTCCCGCCTTCTTTCCCCCATCTCTAGATCCAAATTTATCTCCTCGTTCCGCCGCCGAAGAATTAGGCTATACTTTTTTACCAAGCGTGCTTGTTGGTTTGAGTCGCGCACCCCAGTTTATTACCGGGGCGTCTGATAAATTGTCCGAATTTGGTGACATTTGGGCAAACCAAGTTGATGCGGCGATTGTACCAGCAACTGCTTGTGGCAGTAGCGCCTTGCTAAGTTTAAGTCACAGTAGGCGATGTCAAATTATTACCGTGGAGGAAAATCAGACTCAGGTACGAGTTCGTCCGCAACCTTTAGGGATAAAATCAATACAGGTAAACTCTTATTTAGAAGCAGTAGGTGTATTAGTTGCCCTGAAAGCAGGCATTAACCCATCTGCTCTTAGCGCGAATATATTTCCTTTGCAATCATTAATCATTAGTTAAAACAAGTAAAAAGAATTTCTTTTGACTTTTGACTTTTTACTTTTTGTCCCCCACTCCCCTGGTAAACTCCCGTGGCACAACAGCAGAAGCAAGAGCCAGAAATCCCTTATTTGACACGCACTCAAGTGCTGGTGGCGATGGGAGCGACTGCAATTCTTTTGTGGATAATCGCTAAGGTGTGGCTGCAATTTGGTCGCTTTTCCTTAATGTCATCGCGCTGGCACGAGACAGAGTTGCTTTGGGGGGTGTTGTTGGGTTTATCCATCACCGCCTTGAGTGGCTTAGCTTATCGCCTGTGGCCTTCCTACCGTAGAAGTGCCAATTATTACTTAGAAATGGTACTAAAGCCCTTAGCTTTGCCAGACTTGATATGGCTAGGGTTACTACCAGGATTAAGTGAAGAATTGTTATTTCGGGGTGTGATGATACCAGCCTTTGGATACGACCATTTCGCTGTGATTCTCTCAAGTGTTTGCTTTGGTGTATTACATCTAAGTGGTTCCGAACAGTGGCCGTATGTGATTTGGGCAAGCATTGTCGGATTATTTCTGGGTTATAGTGCCCTCCTGAGTGGTAACTTATTAGTGCCAATTGTTGCTCATATCATTACCAATTTGATTTCCAGCTATTTTTGGAAGATTGGGCAGTCTCAGATCATTAAAAATTGATTTTCTTATCTCAGTGCGATCAAAGGTGGGTGCTGCGCACCATCGCTTTTGGGACTGCTTACATAAATGTCGGTGAGATATTCACCGTTTAGTTGGTATTGCCTGATAGACTTTGGGAAGATTAAACAATGGATAGTGCAAGTCGTGCTGCGATCACATGAACACAAGGGCAATGTTAGGCTATTTAACCCACATTCCGCACCCTGGGGTGTCACACAGCATAATCACTGCAATTTTTCTTGTTTTTCAGCTAAAAATTATGCTTTTAAATCGTTCTTTATCCGTTGATTCCAGAAGTAATGGTATATGAGATAGCTTTATCTCTTGCTAAAAAACAGTAAAAACCGATTGTGACAGTTGAAGGTGGGGAATGTCGGATTTAAACGTTGGGTGGTAGAAAGAACCTTGGGCTGCCTGACTGGGTGTTGGCGTTTGAATAAAGACTACTAGCTATTACCCCAAACCTCAGAGACGTTTATCTACCTTGCCATGATTCGTATTATGATAAGCGTTTGGCATAAAATTTGACCTCTCATCACTTTTCAAACACCCTCTGAAGAATGAAGCAAAAAGCTTTACAAGAATGGCAAGGAAATTACTAATTAATAATTTTAAGATTTTGAAGAGATAAAATCAAAGGATTACTTGAGTATTATAATACCTAATTTTATCTACAAATCTGCAATGAGCCAAGATTTACCAACACCTGCCAATCTGAAATTTGTTGTAATTGATGATCATGAATTAATCCTAGACGGAACGCTTAATACCAATTTAATGTGAAGCTGCATATAATAGAGAAGTTGCAAATTGCATAAGTTTAAGTACTCATGGGCCGCTCATTCAAGGTTGAGATAACAGAAAGCGAAGAGGAATTGAAAAAACGGCT
>JAHHIB010000041.1 GCA_019359075.1 Kalymmatonema hyalinum WJT4-NPBG1 | reverse complement strand
CTCCTATTTTCTAATGACCGTAAGCAATACCACTAAGTGCTTCGTAGCACACCCACTCCTCCTTGCGGAGTTCCTTGTTCGGGAAACTCTGGGTTAACCCCAGCTTTGAGGCAACGGAAGATTCCTTGCTTAATACTACGAGTAGCAATGAGCCTGTCCATAATTGCCGAGTGGCTTATCCTGTCGAAGCACTTTTCGATATCGAGTTCTATCACTCGTTTTTCTTTTCCATTAACTCTTGAGTTAAGGTTTAAGAATAGGATTTTCTGTGCGTCGTGCGTCGAGCGTCCTGGTCTGAAACCGTAGCTCCTTTCATGGAAAGTTGCTTCGTCTGCTGGTTCTAGGGCGTATTTTACAAGGCATTGCCATGTTCTATCTGCCATAGTGGGAACCTTTAGGATTCTGACTTTTCCATCCTTTTTGGGGATAGGTATTTCACGCAGTCCTTGGTGATACCAGTTTCTGCTGTGGCGTAGTAGCTCCTCTGCTAAGTCAAATCTTTGCGCGAAGGTGAGCTTGGCTACGCGGTCAATTCCTGGGGTCTTTTTTCCAGCGTTTAGCTGCGATACTTGACGAACAGCCAGCATCCGCGCCGAGGTGGATTTCAGAATCAGCTTTTGAAGGGACTTCGCTTTCCGATAGTCACCAACTTGAACAGCTTTGTAAATTCTTCTTTGTAGGCGGAATAAGTTTTTGCGGAATTTCTTCCACGGCAGCTTTTTCCAGGATTCACTAGTATTGCTACTGTGTCTAATCATGCTCTATTCCAGTTCGTTTACTCTGAACACCTCAGACCAACTACGGTCTGTCCTACCCGAATCAGACGGGTTCATCTGCTCGTCCAGCCTACAAGGGGTTCGACCTTTCCCTTGACCTCTGATTCGTTTTTATTCGTTCCCTCGGTCAGATTGATTGTTCCGGTAGGTGTAGCCAATTCGACCACTGGATTCCCTAGACTCTTTGCCTCTGCTGGATGGAACGAGGCGGGAATTAGCTCCAGTGAAGTCGGGGGGTTTTGTGTTATGCCCCGCTTCCCGATAGGTCGCTTTTTTAGGCTCTGTTTCACCGTGGAAACTCCCCGTTAGCGCCAGTGTCAGCCCATAACAGCCGTCTGATTACGCCCTGTTCCCAGCTTCAGCCTCCGTAATTCCGAGTACGGTCACTGTGGGCAGATAGGGAGTCACATCTGAGTCTGATGGATGGGACTTTCACCCACATCCGACTGAGAGTTCAAGGTTACTCTAGGGTTTCACCTTGGGTAGCTTATGCACGGGCTAGAACCGTGATTCGGCTACCAACGAATCGCACCCATCCTTCGGGTTTTTCACCGTGTTTCGGTAAAAAGTCACCATCAAGAAATGACGCTTTCGATGTGTATGCTTCCTCAGTAATTGTTAGAACAATCCCGTATTCGGGACAAAGTTGCTTAAGTCGTTCAATCAATCGCCCTGTAGGGATGACCACAAAGTTTTGATTGTTGCGTTTACCCATATTGGAGCCGTTCTTTTGTCCCTCGTTCCAACCTATAACAAGATTGCCTACTCGGTCGTTGAGGCACTGGTTAACGATAAATCGTGCTGCTTTGTTAATCGCATCACGCATTTGATTATTGCGTTTGCGCTGAACTCGGTCTAGGTTGCTGTCCCAGTAGAAATCTGATTTCCCCTGCTTATAGTTGGCAACTAGACGGCAATAACCTTGATTCATTGATTTAAGCTTCCGTCCATCAATGATTAAGCTTTTGCCGCGCGTTGAGACACCTGTTAGCCAGTTGGTTCCTCCATGGTCAAAACTCCAGGCTTGGGTGTAATCTAAGTTGGAATTATTGCTGATGGGTTCCTTACCATCATCAATCACCCAATCAATCCACAATTCACCAAGATTAGGACGAATTGTCACTTCCTTAACCCAGTCTGAATCAATGAATTCAGGCAATTGTAAGGTAATGTCTGTGAGCAAGTGTGGCTTAGTATCACGACTAATTGATGGGTAGAAGCAACCATCTTTGTAGTTGAGTGCTTGGCGTGGGAAGGTTACAGAAGCAAGTCCACCACGCTTTCTATACTTTGGCAATGATGGTCTTTCAACTTCGCCTTTGTAGTAGGCTGTGACTAGTCCGTTGTAACTGATGATCGACTCGCCTACTGTCTTAAGAGTTTGCTGTGCTGACTGTGCAGCCATCGCTTTGTAATGTGGATTGTCCTTAAGAACTTTGTCTAGTTCTGGGTAAGTAGTGCCACATTTGTAAGTCTTCCATCCGTAGCGTAATTCATCACCACGCCAATAAGTTGTAAACGCATCTTGTTGCTGTTCTAGCTTGCTGTAATGAGTCTGTCTAGTATGGTAAATCGCTGAATTTATCAAACTATTAGCGTGTTCACATTGGTTGACCCAAAACACCTGCTCTTCATCAGTAAACGTCGCTTTAACAGGTATTGTCTTGTACAACTTGTCATCACCTCCTGTTGTTTATTATTTTAGTTACTACATATTGCGTCAACAAAACTTCGGACAATCGCAAAACTTTCTGCATATGACCATGAGTACAGGAGGACTGACAATTCCGTGTCCTCAATTAATTATCATTTTGTGTTTGTTCCAAAACGACGAAGACCTGTGTTAGTCAGCGATGTAGCTAGACGACTACAAGAAATTATTTTTGAATTGGTACAAGAACACAACTGGAGGCTTATCGCATTAGAAATCCAGCCAGACCACGTACATATGTTTATTAACGCACCTACAGATGAAGCGCCTTCACAGATTGCGAAGTGGGTCAAAGGTAGAGCATCTCATCACTTGAGAAAAGAATTTCCTTCCTTTAAAAAAACTACCCGCATTGTGGACACCGACCTATTTTGTAGCGTCAACAGGTCAAGTCAGTACTGAGGTAGTAAAAAAGTATATTGAAAACCAACGTGGGAAGTAAGAGAAACAACAGGTTAAAACCTGTTGAGTCGAGCTTCATCCCCTGGTTAAAAACACAGGGGTTCTCGCTCTCCCATTATGTTCTGATAGAATTTTTAGCTTCAAACTCACCTGAAATTTATTTCCTGACTGAAATAGCAGGAAAATTCCAGAGGCTTTGGTTTTTGTGCCAAATGTTATCCTGTTGCTCAAAACTGATAACTAATTTTGCTAAAATAATTTTTATAAAAAAATATAATTTTGGAAGTCATCATAGAATAAATCAATCATCGCAAATAAACGAAAAATCTGGGGGTTGGGGAGTTGGGTAGAGAGTGAAGGGAGTATTGGGAGTCGGGAAAATGCTCACCAAATCTCTACTCGCCACTCTCTACTTACAATTTTTTACTCTAGTGAGTTGATCTCCCTAAAAGTTGCCAAGTTCTGAGGCTAGCCAAAAGCGAAAGTAGATGCCTTGACTCATGACTCGGGAGCACCAATCTGCCCAGTATTCAGATGATTGAGCGACCAACGGTGGTCAATCTTAACAGATGAGGACTGGCAAATTTCTTCCAAATGCTTTTGTTGTACAGCCGCTTTACGTAAGCTAATAATGAGCTGATTCACCTGATGCCGCAAATCTGGATTATTACTGACTGCTTGCATGGTTTGTCTTTCTAGCAGTTGCAGTATAAGTTCGTAGTGGATCGGTGAAGGTAGAGGAATTGGATCCATGAATTGGTAGTTAATTTAAGATTTTGGATGAGCCGGAAGTTGGTTGTCATTACATGAATTCTTACATAGGCAAAAATTATTTGGCTAAAGCCTGAATTATGCAGAACCTGAAGATTGGGCAAAGAGGTTAGCGATCGCTTCTTCTGGATCTGGATGTTTGACCAGAGACTCGCCGATCAGCACGGCAGAGACTCCTGCTTGTTCTACTAAAGTCAAATCTTCTGAGGTATGTAAGCCTGACTCGCTGACAACCAGAATGTTCCGTTCCTGCAATTGGTTGCCTTTTGCTGCCAAAAGTTCGCAAGTCGTTTGTAAGTCAACTGAGAAATCTTCCAAGTTGCGATTATTAATACCCACCAGTGATACGCCATCTATGGTTAATACCCGCTCAAGTTCTGCTAAAGTATGAACTTCAATCAAAGCCGCCATTTTCAGGGTTTTAGCAATTTTGACGAAGTATTGCAAATCTTGATCACTCAGTATAGCTGCAATCAATAATACAGCATCTGCACCTCGAAGACGCGCCATGTACATTTGGTAGGGATATATGACAAAATCCTTACATAGTAAGGGCAAATCTACTTTGGCGCGTACCAAAGCTAAGTTTTCAAAGCTGCCAGAAAAAAACTTTTCATCCGTAAGTACCGAAATACAGCTTGCACCACCTTTTTGATACTTTAACGCAATCTCTACCGGATCAAAATCTTCTCGTAAAATTCCTTTACTGGGAGACGCTTTTTTGACTTCAGCAATCAAAGCTGGCTTTGTTTTGCCTTGCCGCAAAGCTGCCACAAAATCACGGGTAGGAGGTGCTTCAAGAACTTGACGCTGCAACTGTTGCAAAGACAGCTTTTCCCGCATTTGGTCAACTTCTTCTTCTTTATGCCAAACAATTTCTTCTAAAATGTTGTTTGGCTGGGCATCAAGGATGGCAGCTTGATACCGCACTGTGGATACAGCAATAACTGGGTTAGGTCTACGACGACGGATGTGCATATTTTTAGTCAAAAGTCAATAAAAAAAAGTCAAGAATCATTTGTCATTCATCACTTTTAAATGACAAATGACAAATGACTAACTAGCAACTGCTCGTTTGTATGCTTCGTCCAGCACTTCGGAAAGTGTTGGATGGGCGTGAACCAAATGAGCGAGGCTATGGACAGATTGACGATTGGCGATCGCCGCTGACGCTTCATGAATTAAGTCTGAGGCGTGTATGCCGAAAATGTGGACGCCTAAAACTTCGCCTGTGTCTTTGCGATAGACGACCTTTGCCATGCCGTCTGCTTCACCTTCTGCCAAGGCTTTGGAATTTCCTTTAAAGTAACTTTTTGCCACTGCGACTTGAAATCCCTCGGCGCTGCCTTTTTCCTTGGCTGCTGCTTCAGTCATACCCACATAGCTGATTTCTGGATGAGTGAACGCTGCTGCGGGGATACTGTGATAGTCCACTTCCTTGTGCTGCCCACGGATATTTTCTACTGCGATGATACCTTGAGCAGAAGCAGCATGCGCCAGCATCATTTTGCCATTAGCATCGCCAATTGCCCACAGATGCGGTACTACCTCACCTGCTGATAGCACAGCCATGCTGTCGTTCACTGGGATAAAATTCCGCCGATCAAGTTCTACACCTACAGACTCTAAACCCAGGTTTTGGGTAGCCGGGATGCGTCCCGTCGCAACTAAGCAAGCATCTACCTCGATGACGTCTACGTCTTCTTTGGTTTTGAAGTCAGCTAATTCAATGACTACGGGTGAACCAGGAATGACTTTTTTGGCGTATATCCCCACATATGTTTCAATATCGCGCCCAGTTATCAGAACCCGTTCGGCAAGTTTGGCAATATCGCGGTCAAATCCTGGCATCAGCTGGTCTAGGGCTTCTATCATCGTGATTTCACTGCCCAAAGCTGAATAAACATCAGAGAATTCTAAGCCGATGTAGCCACTGCCAACAATTGCTACCCAATCTGGTAGCCATTCCAGTTTGACACCTTGGTCGCTGGTAAATACAGTTTTGCCATCGACTTCAATACCCGGAGGAACGAACGGTACGGAACCGGGAGAAAGAATGATATCTTTTGCCGTAATAGTTTTTTCGCCGCTGTCTGTTGTCACAGAGACTTTTTGAGTCCCTGCTATCTTTCCCCAACCTCGGATGATATCAACTCCCAAACGCTTGAGGCTGTTGGTCAAGTCGCCTTGTATTTTAGCTACGAGATTGTTTGCATGGTCGGCGATCGCCTCTCGGTCGAACGCCACACTTCCCAGTTGGATTCCTAGCGACTTGAGGTGATGGGCATCTCTTAACTCCCGCACACGTCCAGATGCCGCCAGCAGTGCCTTAGATGGAATGCAGCCCCGGTTGACACAGGTTCCCCCCATATCTGCTGCTTCGATAATGGCTGTTTTTAAACCACAGCTCACAGCGTGTAAGGCAGCACCATGTCCGCCTACTCCAGCGCCTACAATCACTAAATCGTAATCAAATCCATCACTCACGTTAGTCTCCCCGTGTGCTTTGCCTATTTGTTCTTAACTAACCTAGCCATAGCGTGCAAGTTTTTTCATTGTAGGCTGTTGCCAAATCAAAATTATGATTTAGACTACCAGGGAGTGAAATTGATGTTCTCAAGTTAATATTGTAGCATTAAATACTTTATATATATGTCTACTGAGTTGCGTCCCTCCTTAGAGAAACTACTGGATCGCTTGGATCATGTGCAAACCCAACAGTTGCTGCAAGAACTAGTGGCAGAACATCCAGAACTGATGGCAGAGATTGAGCGCCATCTCAGCCTCATAACGACTCCTGCACCTAGCAAAGAACGCGCAAAACCCCTGCGTCGTAATACTGTTGAGCCAGCTCCTTATCGGCAACAGGTTCGCCAGATTCTTAGAAATGCAGTGCGCTACTGGGAAGATGGGTATGATGATGACTTTATTGCCGAGGAATTACTCGATTTGGTGCAAACTGCCGTGGATTTTTGTGAACGGGGAGATGGCAATAATGCCTTAGTGATTCTCGAAGCAATTACCTCTGCCTGTGTGGACAATTGGGAAGATGTCGCAGACTACGGTGCTGATAACGAAGAGATTGCCCAGGAATTGAATGATGCTTGGTGTGAGGCAATTCTGACTACCGAACTCACCCCAGAGGAAAAAGTCGATATCCAGGCAAATTTAGAAACTTGGCAGGATGAGTGGGAGGCTGATTTTGGACAACCACTAGAGGCGTTGCGCCAAGGTTGGGATTATCCTCCACTGGTGCAGGTTCTTCAAGGTCATATCACCTCAGAGGGAGCGTGGGAGGGAGAAGCGCCAGACTACGCCGATGATTTGGCACTGATTCGGTTGAAAATTCTAGAACGTGAGGAGCGTTACCAAGAATACCTGTATCTGGCACAAGCAGAAGGGCAAACCAAGCAGTATCTGACAATGCTAGGTCGATTAGGTCGGGTTGAAGAAGCAACAAACGCAGCACAAACCCAGATGACTTCTATGGAGGAAGCTTTTGCCCTAGCTAAAACACTCAGGGAACAGGGAGCATTGCAGCAAGCAGTGCATATTGCCCAGTCTGGGTTACAATTACCAGGGAATTGCCAATATGACTTTGGAAGTTGGACAAGTGATTTGGCTGTTGAGTTGGGAGATAAACAAGCAGCTTTATCTCCCACAAAAGTAGCCTTCCAAGCTTTACCTTCCTTCGCTGACTACCAGAAAATAAAGGACTTGGCTGGGGAAAACTGGGAAAGTGTGAAGACAGAACTGTTGCAGATAGTCCGCACTTATGGGGGTTGGGGAACCCAAGAGGCGAAGGTAGATATATTCTTGCATGAGGGGCTGATTGATGATGCCATTGCGATCGTCACCGAACTCAGTTCTTATTATTCAACAGTCATTTACCGAGTGATGGACGCTGCCATACCTCATAATCCCGACTGGGTGATCGCAAATGCCCGTCGCCGTGCTGAGTCGATTATGGATGCAGGTAAGGCTGAGTACTATCATCACGCAGTAGATTGGATAAAAAAAGTACGCGCTGCCTACTTGCAATCACAGAGGAAAGCAGACTGGTCAGAATATAGGGCAAAGTTGGTCCAAACCCATGCCCGGAAACGCAAGCTCATGGAGTTGTTTAAGCAACGCGGTATGGAATGAGGTATGAGTGGCTGTTGGTATGATACTTCTATTATTTGGGTAATGGAAAATTGTGGGATTTACAGCAGTTTTCATTTATTTGAACCAGATCTCTCTCCGGGGTACAGCAATGCTGTGCCCCGGAGAGCGTGGTCTATTTACCTGAAAATAGCTGTAAGCTCGCATAGAACAACCAATCTCTGCGTACACTTCATACCACGGAATGTCGCTACGAGCATAGCGAGTTTCATAATCTTTCAAGTTAGCAAGATAGGGGGTTCTGTGCACCGAACGACCATGCCTAAGACCTCAAATTCACCAAGAAAATCAGTTCTTAGCTAAAAATTTAATAATTTAAGTATATAGTAATCCTCTGTTCAGCAGAGGGAATAAGCCCCAGATAGCTTAGGGTTTTGAAACATTCGTATATGACTTGCTATGACTTGAGGAGTTACGACTAGTGGGTACAGAATTTACAATATTCCCAACACCCTGTATCTTTTGCGTACTGTTAGAAACACGTGCCAAGGTCGTGGTATCACCGAAAGTTTTCCCATTGGGTGAATCAGAGTTATTGACAGGAGAAGTTTCTTGTGGCTTCTCTATAAAGTATGCTTCTTGTGGTGGAACCGATATAACTTCAACTTCTCCCTTTGGAACCGATTGAGCATTTGCCTGAGTGTAGGCTCCAAACGAAAGCGATAGCGCTAGCGAAACCAAACTAAATTTTACAAAGCCAACAGCGTTGAATTTAACTTGAATGGGTACAAACTTGTTCATAGTAGTCTTTGTAAATCTTATTAAAAATAGAAATTAGCTGAAGTCTTGTGTTCAATTCAAATCAATCGCTAAGTAACTACACGGTCAGTTTCGGTCATTCCGGAATCGAACTTAAAAATTTCATCATCCGCGATTAAGTACCGATGTGGTTACTACTAGGAATTATATATTGACAAAAAACTTCTTCTGTGATTCAAATCACAAAAGTAGCGTGTCCAAACGCAAAGCAACATAGCGGTTTTTCTCGGACGGACATCTTCAGCGATAGTCTAGAACGGTCGTCTCACCCATCCCATCATCAGACAATCACGTCTTTGACATCCTGCAACTTCCATCAGCTTCTCGCTACTCTCCGATCATTGCTTAAATTGGCTTTTTGAGATAATAATCAATTTGTGACTCTACAGATCCAATGGACGTAACTGGATTCGAACCAGTGACCTCTACGATGTCAACGTAGCGCTCTAACCAACTGAGCTATACGTCCGCAACCTCACCACTATAACATAAGTTTAACTCAATTGCCAACACTAAGTTAGTGACGCTCCTACACCTGCCTGGCGGGTAGGTGTAGGCTTCTCAAGTATTCCGAAGAATACGTAGAACTTCCTTGGAGGTATCATCAGTGATAGAACCAACTATCACGATGCCACCTTTACGGCGTTTTATAGTGGGGAACACGTCCAGCCCCACTCTCTTGAGGTTGATAGCGGCATTGATATCCCTATCAACCCAGAGTTTTAGATTAGCGTCCCAATACTCCCGAATACTGGTATCGGTGAAAACCACTTCATCCCGATAGCTTAGGAGTTGAGACGTATAAGCAGGATTCTTCGCAATCACTACAGCCCCAGCTTTTCCAGCTATGTGTCCGAGAATTTGGAAGAATTGACCAAATGCGGCATCTGCCCAAGACAAATTGAGTCCAGACTTGGCAGATTGCCCGTTTGGGAGATAAGCACCCGTCTGGTCTTGTTTGGGTGCATTGCGGCGCGTTAGACCTTTGAGATTGAGGTCTTCATGGAAGAATACTTTCTTACCTGTTCTCACGAGCTTGTGAGCGGTTTTGTATTGGAAATCCTTTCTGGCACGGGCAATCTTTTGGTGTTGCCGTCCTTCGCGTTTTGCTAGTTTGCGACGTGCCTTAGAGCCTTTGTTACGAGCATTCTTTTTCTGGGAGATGCGGGTTAGCTTGGCTTGGCTTTTCCGCAGCACTTTGAGCGAGGGCAGCTTCAAGGCGCAAGAAGTTGCCAGATAAACATCCTCATTGAGCACCGCATCCAGCGAGAGCGAATTTCCCCAAGTCGGCAGAATCGAATCAGGCGTAATGGCTGGAACAGTCGGGTCTTCAAGCCGCAAATTGACAAACCAGCCATCGTTTTTCTTGATGAATTGCAGTTGCTTGAGAACTGCACCAGCTGGTAAATGGCGGTGTGAGCAAATTTTGACCAGCCCAATTTTCGGCACTTTGGCATACAAATATTTGCCACCAATCGAACAGGAATGCAGTTCTAGTCCAGCACCCTCAATTACAAATGAGCGATAACGGGACTCGGATTTGAACCGTGGTCTACCGCTTCGCTTGCCATTGCTGTCACCCCCAATGAATCGCTCAAATGCCTTGTCTACGCGCTTGCAGACTTCCTGTAGGGTGTTTGCAGGAACTCGCGAGAAGTTCAACTCCTCACCCGACCATTGCACCGTTACAAGGTCTTTTTTGAGGTCTGGCAGATACTTTTTCTGACTGTAGAAGTTTGGTTGATCGCGCAATTCGGGAAGATGACACACCAACGGGCAAGCATCAACAGGAGAACGATTACAATCCCACCAGTCAAACCTGTCACCTAGTTGTCGGTTGTACCAGTACTGGCAAATCCGAAGCCAGAGGTTTAGCTCTAGCTTCTGTTGAGTGGTTGGAAGTGCGCGGTACTGGTACGTGTATTTCATGTCATTATTGTAAATGGATTTCCTGTACAAAGCAATGGCAAAACTCACCGAATCAGTCAACTTTCGTCTCACTCCAGAAGAAAAGCAAGTGTGGTTGCAATATTGTGAGATGACAGCTCGAACACAGAATGATGTTTTCAGGGATTATCTACGAACATTAGCCAAGAAAATGTCAAAGAACGGGGCATCGAACCCCCTCCTTTGACCCGCATTCCTCTCACGCTCCCCTATCGGGTGAGACGTAGTTTCGTGCGGGGTTAGCTGAAGTTGCCTGAAAGGGGTGAGTTCTGTATTTATTTTGCCTGAAGCTGGCTAAGTTTGTTGTTTGCTGATAGCAGTAGCTGTTGAGCCTGAAGATAAGTTGTCGTGCCTGGTTGCACTTTTTGAAGTTGGTTAATAATTCCCTGTAGCTGGCTGATGGTGCGGTTTTTGTCCAGCAATTGGGGATTTGTAGGAGTCGAAGCTATCAAGCTTTGAATTTGGCGTTGTGCGTGTTCAAGGGCAGATTCTGAATTCTGCTCTGCTTGGCGTCGTATGCGGATTTCTCCTAGATTCGCTTGGTAAGTTGCTAGTAATCTCTGAGCTTGCGCATAGCCTTCTAAGTCTTGTGTGGGAACTTGTTCGAGACGATTGATTGCCTCTTGCCATAAGTTTTCCACTTGTTGCCACTGAATAACTGTATGAGGTGGATTTTGACCAGCTTTTGCCGCTTGAGCAGAAAACTGTTGCGCTGCTGCAATCAAGGTGCTAATACGCTCATGACCAGCAGCAAGACCAACAACGTCTTTAAACTCTTGCTGGTAACTTTCTAGTTTCTTTTGCGCTGTTTTTCCTGCCAAAGTTTCACCAGGAATTTGTTCTAAATTGTCGAGTGCTGAATGCCAAGAAACAATTGCTGCTTTTTTGTCAATAGATGTTGATGCTTGTTGATACTGCTGTTTAGCTTTGTTAAGCGTGTGTTCACTGTCGGTGAGCAATGTCTGAGCATTCTTTTCTTGAAACACTTGAGCTTCTAGCTGCCCAATCTTAGTTCGAGCTGCATTAAATCCGTAAATGCTCAACCGCGAATCGTACCACCAATAATTGTATTCTGACCACTCATTAATAAACCAAATTGGTAAGGCATCAAGATTTTTTTGTGCCTGTTTGACCTTCACCTCCCCTCGTTCCAAGTCCGCTGGACTGCTGGCTTTTTCAATCAGTTGTTGGGCTTGTTCAACTGTTCCAATCGCTTCCCGATAGTTATTCTCCATGCTTATGTAGCTGGGTAGCAGTAGAATGGGAGCATTCCGCGCCACAGGACGACGGATGACCGGGTAAGGTAAGTTTGTCACCCAAACGACACCAATAGGAACGCCAAGTAGAATTGCTGTCCAGAACATTCTACTCAAGAGACGCTTTTGTTTTTTTACACCTGGCTTATACGAGTAGGTACGGTAAACCTGTGCTTGAGCTTCGATTTCTTTTTCTATTTCGGTAAGGGTTTTAGGTCGGGATGCTCGCGGTGCTGAAGGCTTTAGCACGACTGGCTGTTGACTTTTTAGCAACGGGTCAATTCCAGAATTATTTTGGGGTTTTCTTAGCAGGAGATTAAAGGGCCGATTTTGAAAAAAATTCATCAAAAGATAGTATAAAGCTTCACTGATATGTAATATGCCCAAACGCAAATGAAAAGAAATAGTTTGATATATTACTTTTAATAGGGGCAAAGTCTTTAAAAGGATTGTTACAATCTATGCAAGAGTTGAAAAAGTTGAAAAATTATCGTAGTAGGTAGAATGTCAACTGCTTTAATTACTGGTGCCTCTAGTGGTATAGGTAAAGCCTTTGCAGAGGAGCTAGCTGCACGCAATACAAATCTTGTTTTAGTTGCTCGTTCACAAGAAAAATTGAACGAGATAGCCAAACAATTGCAAGAAAAATACACAATTCAAGTAGATACACTTGTTAAAGACCTCACAGAAACTGGTGCTACTAATGCTGTATTTGATGCTGTCAAATCAAAGGGATTAACAATTGATTTGTTAATTAACAATGCTGGTTTTGCCTGCTATGGCGATTTTGGCGAAAGCGATGGAGAACGGCAAATCAAGATACTGCAATTAAACATTCTGGCATTAGTAGATTTAACTCATAAATTTTTGCAAGAAATGCGGGAACGTCGTTCTGGAAGCATAATTAATGTCTCCTCGCTCACCGCATTTCAACCAATGCCTTACATTTCTGTTTATGCTGCCAGCAAAGCGTTTATTGTCAGTTTTAGTCAGGCATTGTGGGCAGAAAATCGTAGCTATGGCGTACGCGTTCTAGTGACTTGCCCAGGACCAGTTGAGACAAACTTCTTTACAGAAGCTAATTTCCCCCCAGCCCTTGCAGCTAAAACAAATAAGATATCGACTTCAAAAGAAGTGGTGCGCGAATCCTTGAAAGCTTTGGAAAGGGGAGATTCTATCGTTGTTATTGGTGGCTTTAGCACTCACCTAATCACCAAGTTATCCCCGTTTGTACCGCGCAAAACTCTGCTGAGTATTTTGGAAAAGCAGTTTAAGGCAAAAACAATTTAAGATATAGCGCCTATTTATTTTGAATTTCTGTTAGGAACTAGTGAGAAAAGTCAAAAGGCAAAAGATTGAGTTTATCTTTTTACTTTTGACTTTTCTACTCCCCAGTCTTTACATATACCTGGTTAACTGCACGCGGTAGCGGTCTTTTTTGGTAACGGCAATTTCCCCAACCTCTAAACGTCCCTTACCGCGAATAGCGATTAAGTCGCCTGTTTTCAGTTGAGAACTGGCTTGAGTAATATCCTTCCAGTTGACGCGAACATCACCGCCATCAATTAACTCAACCATTTTGCTGCGAGACATCCCAAAACCAGCAGAGGCGATCGCATCCAACCGTAAAGAAGCTTCCACTGTGGTTAATTCTTTTTTCTTCGGTTCCCGCACCTTCAACTCGCTTAAATCAATGCGCTGAGTTTTCACGGGAACCGATCGCACCTGGTTGAGATTCATCTCTAAAAAGTCCGCCAACTCCGGCACGACAATTGCCTGCGCCCCTCGTTCACCCAGTATAATAATATCCCCCGTCTTTTCGCGGATAATACCAGTTCCCAACATTGCGCCCAAGAAGTCGCGGTGAGTGGCGGTATCAAACAGGAAATTTCCAGCTATATCTAAAGCGGTGACGGCGACTTGAGATTGATCCAAAGGAATTTCGGAACGGGCGATCGCTATTCTTCTACGTTCAGCCTGGGGATACCCACCCCACACCACGAACTCCACCTCAGTCAGACGACTGAACACCTGCTGAATTTCTACCAATTCTGGAGGAGACAAAAAATCAGTCAAAACAACTTCCCAAGTTTTGATTGCTTGTTCAGCCTGGTCAATAACATGAGCTATACTATCTCGATTTTCAACACCTTTTAAAAGTTCTTCCCGTGGCAGCATTCTATATGGTAGTTATGAGTTATGAGTTAGAAGTTATCGGTTATTAGTGCTTTGTCCTTTATAAATCATGATTAATCACTAATGACTAATAACTAACGAATACCTGTGTCAGCGTAACCTTGAAGATTTTCTGGCTTAAATTGACGCAACAGACTGGTTGCTTGACGGGTAAGACTTTCAGAACCTTGAACGACAACCAAGTATTTACCAGCATTTAAGCGGTTGCGGTAAGGTAAAGCGTCACCGCTCCCAAGCACTAAACCGACTCCACCACCAGAAAATACACTACCCATAGCGCCAGCACCAGCGCCCAACAGCCCGCCAATAATGGCATTGCCAAGTTGACCTACCCAAGGAAAAGTCTGCAAACCAGTCAGCAGGTTAAAAGTCACTCCACCGAAAAATCCAAACGGCACCAACCAATAAGCCATTAGCCCCGCTTGCTTCTTTGCTTGCTCGTTAGGGTCAATCAAGCCAAACTCATCAGCACTTTTATAACCTCTACCTAATATTGTAGCTTTTATGCCTTCTTTCTCTAAGGCTACGTAAGCAGCTTCTGCTTGGATGCGGTCTGGTAAAACGGCAACAAGGTAATTCATTGATGTTAAAACTGAGTTCTGATAAGGGTTACGCTCTTATAAATGTCAAATCAAACTGCGCTCATCAAATCCAGATTATCAGCAAAAAGCCCATAGCGTTAATTTTCCTTTACATCTTTATTTTTTGGTTTATTCTTTATTAATACAAAGGATTGCTGTTGACTGTTTTAGCTAAATATAAGGGTTTGGGTGAGCAGTATCTGCCTAACAGGTTGCTGTGCAAGTACATTATTGTACTAAGTCAAGAGGTTCGCAAAAATTATTCACACCTTTCTTTAAAACATATATTAAAACTGGCGTTGCTAACATATTAGGAAACGTCGGCATTGTCTTGAGGTGTTCCATCATCCCCTTAACTGAACCGTTAAGCAAATCATCCCGAAAATTTTGTTGACAAATGACGGCACGCCATTTTCGAGCTAAAGCATCCAACCACTCTGAATTCGCTATTTCTGGTTCTTGTCCTGCCCGAATCGCTAAAGTCATTGCTGCATCTTCTAAATCCCCCTCACATTCCTCAATGATGTCGAGTGCTTCCATAGCTGTGAAGTCATCTGCGACTTGAGAGCGAAACCGTGCAATTTCTTTTGCCGTAACTTCCGTCATCAGTTTGTGTTCTATTTAGCCCTTAAAGTTTTCCTGTATCCTGTATGCTAGGATAGTCCAATTTTGATTGATAAAAAAGGATTTTTGAAGCTTTTGATCATAAAAAGATTGTACTCTGCAATTCCATAAGGAAGGCGCAGAGCACATCGCAAAACAAATTAAACATTTAACATATCAGTCAAAAGCTTACAGTCCATAGTTCATCATCCACAATCTTATGACTCATGAGTGATGACTATTGACTCATTTAGCTTGATGACCTGGAGGTGATAGCTCGTTGTAAAGTAGCCAGAGCGCGGTTGTAATTTAAGATTGCCTGGACTCGTTGACCCTCAGCTCTTGTCAAGTCATTTTCCGCATCAATGACTTCAGTTTGAGTGCCCACACCTGCTTGGAATCGCAAACGTGCCAAACGCAGAGCCTCTCTAGACTGTTCAACAGCAGTATTAGCAGTTTGAACATTCTCTAAATTGGATTGCAATTGAGAATAGGCTTGTTCTACTTCAAAGCGGACTTGGTTGCGCTGGGTGCCAAATTGAGTTTCGGCAATCCGAATATTAGCTCTGGCTTGATCTGCCCGAGCTCTTGCCGCTCCTGCATCGAACAAAGCTAGGCTCCCTCTGACTCCCACCGAATAGGTATCCTGAACGCTACGGTTATCGTCAAACTGATCCTGCAGGTTGTAGCTAGCAACCAAACTAACTTGAGGACCAAGCGTCGAGAGTGCCTGCCGTCGCTGTTGCTCAAAAATGTTGCGTTGCACCAGTTGCTGTTGCAGTTCCGGACGGTTTTGAAAAGCTAACACAATAGTTTGTTCGAGCGGAATATTCCACAAACCAGCTAATCTCACTGGATCTGCCGTAGTTACATCAATCGACTGGGGCAAATTCAAGGTTTGCGCTAATTGACGACGGTTAATTCGCTGCTGTGAAACAGCATTCACCAGCTGTTGTTGGAAATTTGCTAAATTTACCTGAGAGCGCAGAACATCGAATCGAGTACTCACACCAGCTCTTTCCAAAGCTTGTGCATCCCGCAAACTCGCCTGAGCATTTGTCACAGCAGACTGGGCAATACGTACGTTTTCATCTGCTTGTTGCAGGTCGTAGTATTGAGTGGTGACATTTAGGCGGATGACCTCAGATTGACGCTCAACCTCCAATTCATCCGAACGTAGCTGTTCCTCAGCTTGTCGGATGCGTGCTGTCCTTTCTCCAGAGGAATACAAAGTATAATTCAGTTGCGGTCCACCAGAGAAATTTGTAGAAGATTCTCGGTTGGTATTGATAAATGGATTTTGAGGTTCGTCACTTCCTGCAAAACCCGGTCCACTACGAGTTAGATCAGCAGTAAGATTGGCAGTAGGTAACAAAGCAGCTTGCTGTTCCCGCACCCCAGATCGACTGCGTTCTACAGTCAGTAACGCCCGCTGTAAGTCCAGATTGTTGCCCCGTGCTAGCTCCAGAGCCTGTGCCAAAGTAATCGGCTGAGTTCCCGCAAGCCTCACTTCCTCGGGTTTGGTGGGAAACTGTAGGGGATTTGGGTTGGCTCTGAGGTAATCAGGGATTGGCACCGAACCTGCTGGCACGGAACCTGTTGGCGCAGGAGTCGTTGGCGCAGGAGTCGTTGGCGCAGGAGTTGTAGGCGCAGGAGTGGAGGAACCTGCTTGAGCTACCTGATTTCTCGTGGCATTTTGTTGCCCACAGGTAGATGACCTAAGGAGCACAGAAGCAGAACGACCAACCTTACCTTTACCTTTCCCCTGTAGTTGCGGGCACAACTCCACCTGCTCCAATAGCTTGGCTACTTCTACTGTGCTGCGTGTTGAAGTTCCTGACACTTTAGCTAACCCAGAATCAGGGTTTTTCTTTTGTGTAGCAGGCTGCGCAGAAGAAGCAGGCATTTTTTGTTGGACAGAGGAAGCGGCTATTGAGGTAGTATAATTAGAAACAAGTGTATTTTTTGATTCCTGAGCAGCAATTGTTGGCTGATTCTGTTTTTGCGTGCTAGTAGCAGAACGAATCTTATTTATCAACTGGCTTTGCTTTGAGTTAGGCTTCAAGCTTAAAAGCACACCTTGAACCTTACCCGCGACTTTTCTTATCGGCACACCAGTTTTTCCAGTCAGTACGACCCCGACACTGCTACTACCCAGAGAATTTAGACGAGCTGCCATAACACCAACAGCAGGTAGGGCTGGGGCTGGAAAACTGTTGTCAACAGTAGAAGCCATCTGCTGCGTGTTGATGTTGAGTGCTGCCGAGGTTTCCTCGTAGGTAGAAGTCAAGGCACTGGGTGAGGCTAAAAGCCCGACTCCAGTTACTTTGATAGTATCAGCCCAAGCAGGCTGAGTAGTTAACACTGCTGCTGTTACACCAGGTAACAAACTACTGAATATTTGCTGTCCTTTCACCGCATCCCCTCACACGAAAATTAAGCGGCAGAAACTGTTTTCTCACCAGAGAATATATCACGATACCAAGTTTAGGAATCGGAACTCTGTTTGTCTTGAAATCCTTTGACAATGCGAGACAGTTCCGCCTTCTCATCGATAGTAACGCGGGTAGGAGCACCACTGACAATCCGTTCATAGTTGCGGAAAGAATCTTTAATGTCGGGACCATCAGCCGTAATATTATACTCGCGGATACCCTTGTCATGCCATGAACCGCGCATTTTAAATACGTTGATCGCCCGCGACATTTCTCCACGAATTTCTACATACTGTAACATCAAAATTGTGTCAGTAATCGTAGAAATATGGGAGTCTGTAATCGAATGCGACCCCATAAATTGGTCTGTTGTATTGGTAAAAAAGCCTGTAATTTCTTCTTGCTTAGCGTAACCCGTAACACCAATGACAAATTGCCGAAATGCATTATTGCTTACACCTCTTGCTAGCGCGCTAAGAGAGTCAATAGCAATACGAGATGGTTTAAATTCAGCAATTTCTGACTTAATAATTTGTAGGTGGTCTTCTAAACCAGTTGATTCAGGATATGTACAAATTATTTTTAGCAAACCTTGACGTTCTAAATCCTCAAAATCAATTCCCCATGAGGAAGCGTTGCGAGATAGTTGAGCGCGTGATTCTTCATAGGCAAATAATATCGCCCTTTCGCTGTGGAAACAACCAGTTTGCAGAAACTTGCTAACCAACAGAGTTTTCCCAGTACCAGTTGCTCCTGTTGCTAAAATAATCGAATCTTTGAAGAAACCACCGCCGCACATTTCATCTAAGATTTTAACGCCAGAAGAGACCCTTACATTTGAAGACCGTTGAGTTAAGCGCATCGCTCCCAATGGAAAAATGTTAATCCCTTGATTGGTAATTGTAAAAGGATATTCACCCTTCATATGTGTTGTACCGCGCAGTTTGAGTATTTCAATTGTGCGACGGCGACGTTCTCCTTCTAAAACATTACGGACGATCGCCACATTATCGGAAACAAATTCTTCTACCCCATAACAGGCAACAGATCCGTACTCTTCTGTGCGTTCTGTGGTTATAATAGTGGTGACACCTAGTTGTTTGAGACGCGCTACCAGACGAAATATTTCTCGCCGCACGACTCCTCCAGCTTCATACTGTTGAAAGACTGCTGTGACTGAGTCAATAGAAACACGTTTTGCCTTATACTTACGAATAGCATATTGCAGGCGCTCAATCAGGGCAGAAAGGTCAAAGTTACCCACGACATCTTGCCCCTCTGGATCGGGAGAAGCATCGAGTATAAATAATTTTCCTTCACTAATCAGGCGCGGTAAATCCCAACCAAAAATACCAGCATTTTTAATAATATCAGTGGGAGATTCTTCAAATGTAACAAAGACTCCTGGCTCATCAAAGTAGGTAATACCGTTGTAAAGAAATTGCAGAGAAAATAAAGTTTTGCCCGTTCCAGATGTGCCGCTGAATAAAGTCGTTCTTCCTACAGGTAACCCTCCATGACTAATATCGTCAAAGCCCTCTATCATTGTCCGAATTTTTTCTACACCTGTATATGTCGGTGTTTTATTTTGTTCTAAATTTTCTTTATCATTCATTGCTAACGCTTACAAATCGGGATGAAACCCAGTTATTTTATTAAAAAAGTATATTGTCTGTGTTCTCACTCTTGTTTGGCTATATAGTTTACTCTTCAAATTGTTCTTGCTCATCTTCACTGAGTTCTTCATAAAGCAAATCCAATCCAATTAACACTCTTTCTCTATCTGAAAGGTCTCCAATAATTTTCCGAACGGGTGGAGGCAAAATTTTAGATAATGTCGGTGTTGCTAATATTTTATCTTCTTCTGCCAGTTGGGGGCTTTTCAGTACATCAATAACTTTCAAAGCATAAACGCCTTGAAACTCTTGTTCTAGAATATTTTTGAGTATTTTTAATGCCCGTACTGAGTTTGCAGTGTTGCCTGCTACATAAAGCTTGAGAACATAGGTCTTTCTTGGTTGATTCATAAAAGGTACAGGCTATAAGTAAAGACAGAACGAGCTAGATGCTATCTTCTTCCTGAATTCAAAGGGCGATTCCACCAACAAGGGCGGCTGAACTTTGATTAAGTTATTCTATTTAGGAATCGAACAACGATAAAGTTCACATAAGTGAGCTAGTATATCAATCAATGTCAGACGGTAATCAAGTAAGCCTTCATCGCTCCGTCCTTCCAATTTTAGCTGCTGGGAAAACTCCTCAATAAGTTCCATGTGAATTTCGATGATTTGGGGCACAGGAATATTACCATAAAATACTGTATGGATAAATTTATCAATTTTCTCTTTCAGTGTTTTGTCTGTGGTGATAAAGTAATTTATGAGAATTTGACGGTAGTCTGATTTGAGTTGTTGCAACAATGCCTGTTGTTCGGCTCTCGTCGTCATTTGTTGAAAAAACTGGTGGGATTCTAGCTTGTGCCATTTAAGAGCATAAGAACAATTAAAGCTTAATACTTTATTTAGATTTTTTTGCAGCCAATTGAGTAAATACTGAAATATTGGTAGTTGTGGTGGCTACCTCCCAAAGCTGGCAAAGCCTAGCAAGAGTGACATCAGTCACGGCGTACATCCACCCGAGTAACCTTGGTTCGATAGTTAAAGCCAATTGAGTAGCCCAAAATCGTCTACAATATTGGTGGAAAATCTCTATGGGTAATAACATTTGTTTTCATACATCTGGTTGCTCACCCTACCAAAAGTTTTCTCGCTCATGACAAGAGCAAACATTTCCATAGTAGATAATTAAGTGCGGAGCAAAATCGCTACTTTAGCCAAGGACTTGCTCTATGTCAACAAATAGTGCTAAATAATTAACAACCTGTTGCCACGGAGTTGTAAAACTTAGTGCGTGGTTGAGGAGGCGTTCACGCTCAGAAACGCAAATGAGGATGACTTAGTCGTGAACTCCACTTTCGATGCCTTCCACATGATGCCCAGAGAAGGACTAACTGATTGGAGTTAGTGATGTAGCTGAGACGCAAGTGGACATTTGCCACCCTAACTCACAGTGAAGTGCTGTAGTAGTTAGTTCGTGATTTGCTTGCTTCATATCTATCGAAATACAGATTTCTTTACTTTGCTCCTCAATAAGATACTTAAACAAAGATAAATGATTGTCGCATTATAAATCATTATAATTCCTAAAGGTTCTAGAGCGAATCTTTGGATCCATAATTGTTGTAGCTGTCGCTATCGATTATAAGTTTCAACACTCTTGTTAACACTGGTGTTGACGCCCGTAATAGCTGAAGGGCGGCTTTCCCGCTTTCTTAGAAGAGCTTATTCAAAGATTGGTGAGCCCTAGAAGTTTGGGCATTGCTCCAAAATGGTAGGAGCAAAGGGAAATGCCCTACTTTAACCACTCTTGCTGACAAAGAATTTGTCAGGAACAAAGAAGCTCTTTGTCTCAAAGGCGTTCAATTTATGACAAAAATGTTAGACTCAGTCTTCTTAGAGGATATAGCTTCATACCCAAACACCGAAAGCTTAATAGGCAGTTAGCTGGTGGTGCCGGAAGTAAACCGCGTAAGAAGGACGACCTCATCGCCATATGTCAATGCTAAAGTACCCGTTATATGAATTTATAGCAACCGTACCCAACTGCGTAGAAACGACTACTGTGGCAGTTGTGCTGGAGATTTTTCAACAACAGCAGTGCGATGGCGCAGAGCGCCCGCTTCGCGATCGCCTGGCAGTCTTGGATAAGCAAAAATGCCTGTTAGGATTAATTTACTCTGCCCGTTTACTACCACAATTACTTACAGCAGAGCAAGGCGAAGGTCGTTCTAAGTTTTTAGACTTACAGCAACCCCTCTCGACACTGGGTCAAGGCTTAATTGAACCTATACAGACAATACCAGCTTCTTTCAATGTGGAGCAATTTAGTTCGTTTTTGCGTTTTCAAAAGACCCAGGGAAACACGAATTTAGATTGGGCATTGATTGACTCAAATGGCAATTTTTTGGGACTTGTGGATACCTCGCGTCTGTTGGGGTGTTTGAGAGAGCAAAAACTGGAAACTGAGACTTCCAAGGGGAGTAGGCGCACAAATTCAAGGAAAACGCTTCACAAGTCTTGTGCAAATGTTAGTAATTGCACCGAAAAAGAGGAAGGAAAATATACTGGCAATAGAAGTTACGCACCTCAGCAAAGACGAGAATGTAAGCCACTGGTGGAGTTATTAGAACGATTGCCTTGGCCATTAATGTTACAAACAAGCAATGGCGAAGTGGTAACGCAAAATCCGGCTTGGTGGCAACAATTGGGAGCATTGAAAGATCCAGAAGGAGTCAAGCGACAGGTAGAAGCGATTTTGGCAAATGCTCCACCCAAGAAATTAGAATACGCCACTCAAAGGTCAACCAAAGTTTATTCCTTTGCCAGCAATGAGCATTTTGGTGAAGAAAATTCTTTGTCAGCTATGAACGAAGTGATGCCTCAAAAAGGTGTGTCACCTCGGTCAACATTGGCGACTCCTCGCACTCCTGGGGTGCAAGAACAGTCTTTAGAGGAACCTGGATTAAATCGCTGTTTTTTCGATAGTCAGTTAGGGACTTGTACTTGTGTAGTAGAAGTGCAAAATGGTCAGGAGCGAGTTTGGCAGTTTGCCAAAATTCCCTTAGACAGCCCTGATTTAAAAGCCCTGAGTACTGATTTTAAAACACTGCCCACTCAAAATTCAGCACTCAGTAGTGATTTGTGGCTGATGCTAGCGACGGATGTCACCGAACAGCAGCAGCTTTGTAAAGAACTAGCCGCGAAAAATGCTGACTTAATTCAACTCAATCGGTTAAAGGATGAGTTTTTAGCTTGTATCAGTCATGAACTGAAAACTCCTCTAACTGCCGTTTTGGGATTATCACGGTTACTGGTGGATCAGCAATTGGGAGAATTAAACGAGCGTCAAGCTCGTTATGCAGGACTGATTCATCAAAGTGGACGCCACCTAATGAGTGTGGTCAATGATATTTTGGATTTGACCCGTATGGAGACGGGACAAATGGAGTTGACGCTCACCAACGTCAACATTCAAACCGTATGCGATCGCGCTGTCTCTGAGGCAAAGGCGATTCATACCCAAAGTACCAGAGCTTCATTAAAATCCCAAGCTGAAAGTACCCCTGCACAAGAACACCAATTTAGCCTCTCAATTGAACCTGGCTTAGACCAGATTATGGCGGATGACTTGCGGATGCGCCAGATGCTGGTACACCTGCTTTCTAATGCCTTCAAATTTACTGAAACAGGTGGTGAAATCGGGCTATGGGTTAGTCGTTGGGAAGGTTGGATTGCCTTTACAGTTTGGGATACAGGTATTGGTATTGCTGAACACCAGCAGCATCTCATCTTTCAGAAATTCCAACAACTGGAAAATCCCCTCACCCGCCAGCATGAAGGAACAGGTTTGGGGCTTGTATTAACTAGAGCTTTGGCTCGTCTCCACGGTGGCGATGTCAGCTTCTTGTCGCGTGAAGGCAAAGGTAGCCAGTTTACACTACTCCTACCCCCCAGTCCTCCTAAAGAAGTGGGGCGATTGGGAGATGAGGAGATAGAAAGAAATTCTTTTTCGCCCCCTCACTCCAACCCTACCCTACCCTTAGGCAAGCCCCCTGAGGCTTTACGGAAAGCTCCTTCCAGATCTAGGCGAAACCCAACTCCAGTCGGAGACGCTGCGCGTGCCTCGCAGAGCGAGGAGCTTACGCTAATGCGAAGCTCCTCCGTAAGCGAAGCTCTCCCGAAGGGAGCAGGAGGCACGGGTATGCCTGCGGCACGCCAAGGGCGTTCGCGTAAGCCTGGCGGCACCGAAGGACTCAGCGTCTCTGAAAGAGATACGCAGTCGCCTAGGTCGGGAAACCAACGCCAGTCACCTACGGCGGGAAACCCGCCTGGAGCTTACGCTCCTCCTCAGAACTGCTCGCTGTCTCACCGCCGCCCTCCGGTCGTCTACGCCCCGTCGTCACCCCATCACCCGACATCTTCTAAATCGCTAGTGCTGGTTGTGGAGGCAGTTGCTCGGTATATTGAAGATTTGACCGAACAATTGACAGGTTTGGGTTATCGGGTAGTGATTGCTCGCTCAGGATGTGAAGCAGTAGAAAAAGCTCGGCGCTTGCAACCCAAAGCTATCTTCCTTAATCCCTTGCTTCCTTTGCTGTCGGGTTGGGATGTCTTAACCTTACTCAAATCCGATGGCGCAACTGGTCACATTCCCGTGATTGTGACAGCAACAGGAGCTGAAAAAGAGCAAGCATTTGCCAACCGAGCAGATGGTTTCTTGAGCTTACCAGTCCAGCATCAGGTCTTAACACCGCTGGTAGAAAGTCTGTGTGCTCCACCAGAAGCAAAGCAGCAAAAATCAGATGATGGAGAAATTCTCCGTAATAACACACCACTGAAAATTTTGAGGTTGGTCAATGCTGGGTGTGAATCTCTGACATCGCAACCGTTACTTCAACAGCACCGAGTCATAGAAGTGGATGACCTGGATCAGGCAGAACTGCTGGCTCGCGTTTGGCAGTTTGATGTCGTTTTGCTGGATACAGAAATGCCAGCAGCCGAAGCTTTGCTAAAACAACTTAGTCAACACCCCCGTTTGGCAGATCTGCCGCTTGTCACCTGTAATGTCTCAACGACACAAACTGCTTCTCGGATGCCTGGGCTTTCTGTGTTCCCTTGCTTAACGCCATTGGGCACAGATAAGTTTCATGGTGCTGGGAAAATAGAAGCTTTATTGTCAGTCCTACAAATTGCATCTGGTGCATGCTGCCCACCCAGTATTTTAGTGGTGGATTTAGCAATCCTGCCGGATTTACCAGAGGTAAGACACAAGCAGGTGAGGAGTTATCGGACAGAAAAAAACTCCTCATTGAGTAGCCACATTGCTGGGGAGAATGCTTTGTGTCCCTTGACGATTTCTCGTGGATCTGAGTGGTTCCAAGCTTTGATTCAGTACCTGCAAACAGCGGGCTTGAAAGCATCGATGAGTCGGTCTTGGGCAGAACTGTTACAGCAAATTCGCCACCAAAGTGTTGACTTACTGCTGATTTGCTTGGGAGACTCTCCCATCGAAAAAGAAGTGTACTCAGCCTTGAAAGCTTTAGGACAGCTGCCTTTCAACTTACCACCAGTTTTGCTCCTCGACCAACGATTAAATCCCTATGAGGTTGAAGATGAGCAACCTGACATTTCCTCAAAGGGCACAGATGAAAAATTGGAGTCGATAGAAACTGTGGTGAGTACTATTGCCTCCCAAATTTTACCTCGCTCGATATCAATGGAGGACTTGCTAAACGAGGTTAAAAAAGCTTTGAAGGCTGACTAATGGCTCATGACTGATTTTTAAAAGGAACTCGAATCAATTCATAAGCACCACTGGTGCCTAAATTTTCGTAATCTGTACGCTTTAAGCCCATTTCAGGAAACTTTTTCGGCTGAGCAAGAACTAGCACTGAGGCAGGCTGTGCTTTCTTTGCAGCTTTGTCTTGAATATATTGTGCAGCAACCGAAGACACTTTCACGTACTTAACCGTACGACGGGTATAAAAAACTACTGTAGGCTTTTTGAAGCCCACCATAACCAGTTCTTCACTGGGTTTTTGTGCTTGCACGGCGATCGCAGACAATTGCCGTAAAGGTAGCTGGCGTTCCTGATCGATCAAAAACAAACAAGGTGTGAGGACAAAAACCATAAACGCCGCAAACCCCAACACATTCACCATTAACACAGGCTGGTAACGACGACGCACAAGTAGTGCCGCCAGCACAACAGCACAAAGCAGCCAAATCACACCTCCCAATACAGTTAAACCTGACTGTTCAAACAATTTGTGGAAGTTGGGTGCAGCCGGATCTTTTATTAACTGAGGAACGTAAAACATTGCCACTGCCAGTGCTGATAACAACGCTACATTCACCCAGCCTGTTATGAGGAGGGGAGTTCGGGAAGACGCGGAGACTATGAGACGCGGTGACGCGGAGAGAGGAAATGTCGCCGTGTCAGCGTTCGCGCTAGCGTCTCCAAAGGAGAAGCTCCGCTTGTCTTTAATGATGTCGCTCCACAGCAGTGCTACCAAAATAGCTGCTGCTGGCATTAAGGGCAATACGTAGCTTGGGAGTTTGGTTACAGCAATGGTGAAAAAGCCAAAGATAGTAATAAACCAGAAAAAGGCAAATAAACCAAGTTGGCTAGATCGTTCTTGCGATCGCCAGTAGTTTCGCTGCCAAAATTTGAGCCTTGCCATTGCCAAAGGCAAGTATACCGAGTATGGTGCAAAACCTAGCAACACAATAATAAAGTAAAAATACCAAGGGGCTGAGTGGCGATTAACTACGCTTGTAAATCGTTCAACATTGTGATACCCAAAAAACGAGTTAATATAATTTTCGCCATTGCGCCAAATAACCAACACATACCAAGGTAATGATAAGCATAGGGTAATGAGCAAACCTGTCAGGGGACGCATTTCCCGCAAAACTTCTTTTGCGTTTCCCATATAAAGCAAAAATATGCCGATAATCAGCCCAGGTAAGACAATTCCCACTGGTCCTTTGGTTAAAATCGCACCAGCAATGAGGATATAAAAAGCTAAATACCACCGTGCTTTCACTTCTGATTTTGAGGGTTGGGCATACCCGAGAAAAAAGCACAACAACGCTGAGTCCATGCACCCAACGAGCAGCATATCCGAAACACCCGCTCTCCCCCAGACAATCATTTCTGGATTGAGTGCCATGATAGCTGCTCCCAAAGCAGCGGTTAACCAGCGTCGAGTCGGGCGAACTTTTTGCTCAAGGTAATCTTCTCTTGCCAAATACCACTGTATAGTGTATAATGCCAAACTTATCAATCCAAGTGCAGCAAGCGCCGAAGGCAAACGGACCGCCCATTCATTGACTCCAAAAATTGAGTAGGCGATCGCCTGGCACCAGTAAATTAAAGCAGGTTTATCGAAACGAGTTTCGCCATTGAAGAACGGAGTGATCCAATCACCTGTAACTAACATTTGGCGCGAGGCTTCGGCAAATAGTGGCTCTGTCTCATCAATTAAGCCGAGACTGCCCAAATGCCAAAAGAAAGCAACCCCACCTATCAAAACTAACCATAAAATCGACAGAGTCACAGCGAGGGCTGGACGCTTGCTTATATTGTTAAACCATCGGTCAAAAGCGCGATTAGTCATTAGTCATTAGTCATTAGTCATTAGTTATTAGTGACTAGTTACGATTTCTTAGTCAAGACTACAAAAGTCAATAGTCTCAATACTAAATTAATCAAGATGACTTTAGCTGAGCTTCTTGGTTCCTGCTGTTCCAAATCAGGCACTAAAGACTGTAAAGCAACTATCCCTCCCCACCTTGCTTCACTTCGTGACGCTGCGCGAACGCGCTCAGGTGGGGTATGTCGCCCAAAGAACGATGACTAATGACTAAGAACTAATGACTAAGGATGAGTTGCCATTCTTTGTTTTGGGAATTCCAACTTGGAGAGGAAGTTTCCCCAACAACATATGGACCCCAGTAGCGGCGGGAACCATCCTGTGCAAAGGCAACTAAAATATCTCCCTTCTCCAGTTCTAGCTTACCATTAGGCAAAGCTAGAATCAGCCCCTTGTCATTACCTTCTTTAGGAGCAAAATCCCAATGTGCTGGGACGGCATCTTTAATTTGTCCAGAGGAACCTTTGCCTAAAGAGCGCCGCGACAGTAAGGCAAGGCGCACGGGTTGATTGGTTTGGTTGCTCATCCGTAAAGTTCCTTGATTCACAGCTTTCCCACCTGAACCCTGACGATATGTGATAACGCTATTGTTGTCCCCACTGCTGCTTTCTACTGGTTGACTTTTTGGTGTGGGCATTGAATTGGAGACAGTCGAGACAGATGACGCCGTACTCTGTTCCTGATGTGTCTGAGCAGGCGGTAGAGAAGATGTTTCTAGTTCTGTTGAGTCAAAGGATACACTCGTCTGACGGCATCCCATTGGTAGAAAAAGCAGTCCCAATGAATAAGCTACCAGAACAGTGTGTTCATACACTGGCGGTGTCATGGTAATATATATTACTAATAAGTATTTATTGTTTGGGCTAGACCAAGTCGCAGCTTTGTTTTGGTAAGAGCAACCAAAAGAAAGTTGTCCACCAAAGGCTCTTTGGGAGCTAGTGGGTGAAATATATCATGTATAGCTCTTTGAGCAAAACAGCAATGCTGCTGCTCTTAATGAAGAAAAGTATATATTTTGTATTGTTGCTGAAAATCCGAAAGATAGCCACAATACTATTTAAGCAAGCTTACGCTAGACCAGATATCCTCTATGTAGGGATATATCATGATTTCTTGACTTTGGCTTCAAATCGGGTAGGGGAGTTCCTCCAACGTACAAACGCAGGGCGCAGCGCCCCAACTCCCACACACCCCTAATCATTTTGGAAGTCCCATTCATGCAAAACACACGTCTAAACAACCTATTCAACACCATTGCGTTGCGCTTAAGGGTATGGTTTTTTAATCCTTGGCGGCGGTTTTCGCTTCTGATAATGAGTTTTTTGTTCGGTTTTTTTCTCGGAAGCGCAGTTGCTACCACAGCGGGACAAACTGCTGAATGGGACATTTTTGTCGCTGCGACGTTAGTGGTGTTGACAGAATTCGGCAGCCGAATATTTTATGGTCGTAGCATACGAGAGCGACAAGCGCTTTGGGTAGAATGTCTCAATATCCTCAAAGTTGGTGTAACCTACAGCTTGTTTTTGGAAGCGTTCAAGCTTGGTTCTTGAACACAGATGAGGGAGATGAGGGGGAGCAGGGGAGCAGGGGAGCAGGGGAGCACAGGAGAATAATTTGTGACTAATGACCAATGACTAATGACTAATGACTAATGACTAATGACCAATGACCAATGACTAATAATGATTTGTGGCTATCTTTGGCAAGACAAGTTGCATCTTATCGCCAACAGTTGGGGCGTCCCTTTATACAAGGTATTTTAGGAGGACAAGGCACCGGCAAAACGACATTGTGCAGCAATCTGTGCTTAATTCTCAAGCAGTTGGGATACCACACCCTCAGTCTATCTTTGGATGACTTGTATAAAACGTATAATGAGCGCTTGGCATTAAAACAAAAAGACCCGCGCTTCATTTGGCGTGGTCCCCCAGGAACACACGATGTAGAACTGGGTTTAACTGTACTTAACCAAATTCGCGAGTGTAAAAGCTCAGTAGCAGTTCCGCGCTTTGATAAATCTCTCCACGGGGGTGCTGGTGATAGAACGACTCCGGAAATTGTAGAGAATGTGGATATTGTCTTGTTTGAAGGTTGGTTTGTGGGTGTGCGACCAATTGACCCTGCTGCATTTGACACCCCACCGCCGCCAATTCTCACAGATGAGGATAAGGCGTTTGCCCGTGAGATGAATAGCAAACTCAGCGACTATCTACCACTGTGGGAGCAGTTGGATAGCTTAATTTTGCTGTATCCCAAAGATTACCGCCTTTCCTTAGAATGGCGCAAACAAGCGGAACGCCAAATGATTGCTGCTGGCAAATCAGGAATGAGCGAAAAAGAGGTGGAGGAATTTGTCAATTATTTTTGGCATTCTCTGCACCCAGAATTGTTTATCAGTCCGTTGGTCAAATCTCCTACATTTGTTGATTTAGTGATTGAAGTTAATTCTGACCACTCGTTTGGTGCAGTCTACCGACCAAAAGATGTTTAGATTGCATCACGTCTGTTTAATTGACGATAAAAAGGACCCCACCCCCAACCCCGAAGCGCAAGCGCTTCGGGGAGACTTTGACCTTTTTTGAATTCAAAGTTCAAAGTTCAAAGTGTGTCCTGAGTCCTTACGGACACGCTGCGCGTTCACGAAGTGTGCGCTTTGCGCTTACGGACACGCTACGCGAACAAAAATTAAGAATCTTTTTTTGAATTGATTAATTCTGGGTACAAGCCCCCAGCATGCGGATGCAGATTTGGTGGTCAACAAGATAGTGGCGCTTCCTTGCTCCCACTAATTAATTTTGAATGCGTGAATTTTGAATTTTGAATTTGAGCGAAGCGAGTGACGTAAGTCAAAGGCGGGGTGGGGTTTTTGGGGAATTAAGGGTAATTAGCCGAACATGATATTACAGGAAATAGCAACTCATTTATTTCAACTTGCCACTGGCTTTTTATAGAAATTAAATGTGTGCTTGTATTCAGTATTTGGTACTAAATATTCGGAAGTGGATAAAGGCTCAAAGATATAGGGTTTAAATTTTTTAAAATTTTCACACTCTATCGTCACAGGAAAAGGTGCATACTGAGGAACATTATTCCAACCAAAGACTAAAACACCTCCTTCACGCAGGGCATTAAAACATTGGTTCAATGCTTCTTCCATATCCTCCTTGACATTAAGTCCATGTCCGAATACCCCGTTGCAAATAATGACATCAAAATAACCACTTTCGATATGAAGACCTAAGTTCTGAAGACCATCAACTATATGTCTATCAGCACCATATTTCTTTCTCCATTCCTCAATTTCTATTGTCCAGTATTCGTTGTTTCGGAATAGTTTTCTATAGGGTTTAGTGTACCAATCGCACCCAACAAAAAGTATTTTGTGATATTCAGAACGAGAAACAAAGTAAGGAATAATCTCATCTTCCAATACTACGCGATCAGGAGAATTGAGATACAAATCAAACCCGCGAAACCGACCTACTGAAAGTTGATAGAAAAAATACTTAATCTTACCAATAAGCTTATGAACCAACACAGAAGGGTTCCAAATCGCCTTTGTTTGTGCCATTCTCTTCCAAACTTTATAGGGTGTTAAAATAGTACAGGATAAACATTATCTTATCTCAGGAAATCAGATTGTAAAGATATGATATTTTTTTTATTTAAAATGATAATTTTGTTTGTTTAAGAATTGTTTAATATAGATTTAAGAATTGAATATAAATAAAATCTTGAAGAAGAATTTAGTATTCAGAAGTGAGAATGAATCATATGATGTCCGGCTAATTAGTTATGGTTCCCACGTTAACTGCACCCCACCACGCCAGTCGCCTCAACGGGGGGAACCCTTGCACGGTGAGCCAGCGCTGCAGGAGGAGCGCTAGCCATGCAGTGAGGCAGCGCTCTTGGTAGGGTTTCCCTCGTGCCGGCTCTGCCGAAAGGGTTTCCCACGCCCAGGTGACTGGCGTTGGTTTCCCTCCGGAGCCACCCCCGTGCGGAGGTTCCCTCCGTCCTTGGGGAGTGGCGTCAGGCGTAAGCGCAAAGCGTGCCGCAGGCATACGCGTAGCGTCTCCGCAGGAGATATCCCAAAGCTGCGCTTCACCGGGGTGGGGTTCTTAGGGTTTAGAGGCTGCGCACACAAGCTTTGTTTGTGTACCCACGTTGCTTCCACTATTCCAGAGTAAGGGCATTTTGGCGATACAACACTATTAAGCACTGTAACGTCTTAAATAAGTAGGGTGCGTTCCACTACGTTAACGCACCCTACTTATTTGATAAGCGCCAATTGGTCTGCAAACAGTTCATCTCGCTAACTTCCAGACTGAATGCGCTGAATGAACTCATAAAAAGGTTGCCAATTATCTTCTTGAGCAATTGGTTCCCAAATTGATTCAATGACTGGTCTGAGTATCACACTTTTGGGATTGTAACGAGCTAGAGTTTGGGCAATGATGTTTGTTTGCTCAGGGTCAAAATTATTTAACATCTTATGGTACAAGATACACCAATTATCAAAAATTTCTGATGCCCCTGATGCTGGTACAATATCTGAATCTGCCATAATCAAGCCTGGTTCATCTCGCCATTTCAATGAAAAGGTGCGAGCCATCTCGTAAAAGAACTCGTGATAACCAACTTTGCTATTTAGCAAAAATTGAATCGTTAGGTTTAATAGTTCATCAACTTCTGGATGTGACAACTGCTCAAAACCCAACTTCTTCAACATCATAGAACGGTATTCGTTCTGATAATGCTCATCAAATCTCGCTAATCCAGCCTGCATATCAGCTTGCTTAATAACAGCTTTGAGTGCCTCCTGAAGTATTTCTAAGTTCCACTTACAAATACTCGGTTGATGAGTATAAGAATACCGCCCATAATAATCGAAGTAAGCAGCGGTAAAGTAGGGGTCGTAACTGGGAATGAACGCGTAGGGACCGTAGTCAAAACTCTCGCCAGTAATTGACATATTGTCTGTGTTTAGCACTGCATGACAGAAACCAGCTGCCATCCACTGCGCTACCAGTTCTGCTGTCCGTTTGACTAAATCTGCATAAAATAGAGCGTACTTATCTTCTTCGCTGATCAGATGTGGATAATACTGCTCGATGACATGGTCTAATAGCTTTTGGGTCAAATCCGGACGTCGTAAATAGTGCAGCCGTTCAAAAGTGCCAAATCGAATGTGCGATCGCCCCATCCTGACAATCACCGAGGAACGGGTGGGAGAAGGTTCATCGCCTCGCCAAAGCGATAACCCTGTTTCAATCATGCTGAAACAGCGTGAAGTACGTACACCCAAATGGTGTAACATTTCCGCAGCCAGAACTTCCCGTACTCCGCCCTTGAGTGTCAGCATACCATCGCCACCACGCGAGTAAGGAGTTTTACCGGAACCTTTGGTGCCCAAGTCGTACAGTTCACCATCAGTACCACGTACTTGCCCGTAGAGAAATCCCCTACCATCACCTAAAAAAGGATTATATTCACCAAATTGATAACCGTGGTAACGTAGCGCCAAAAGCGGTTTTCGTCCCTCAAATTTGCCAAAGGCACAGATAAAGTCTTCGTCTTTTACTAATTGCGGATCGAGTCCTAGACGAGGTAGAAGTGCATCGTTGCGCCAGCGTAGGATATGTTGAGAAAATTCTGCTGCGGCAACTTCATCGTAGTACTCGTCACCTAGAGATTCAATAGCTCTTTCGTAGTTGAGATTGAGAAAAGGATTGGTAGAATTCGTGTTGTTTACAGTTTCAGCCAAAGTCATTACTTTTATCCGAGTTATCCAAAATTGTTGTAGAGTTTAGTCCTGTTGCGATTTCAATCCTTGAATTGGATGTCTAAAAGTTTACGGGTTTGTCTGCCAGTTAGGATTTGTGATACTTGTAAGGATGTGGTCTTGCCATTTTCCATTAATGAATAGATAGTCCCTGGCATACCCTTCCACGACAAATCCTAACCTTTTCAGTACATTGCCGCTGCGCTGGTTGTGAGGTATATAATTTGCCATGATTCGGTGCATGTTTAATTCTTGAAATACATAGTGAACAGCTGCTTGCAGTGCTTCTGTCATATAACCTTTTCCTTGTTCAGCTTCTGCAAGACTGTATCCTACATTACAGTACTGAGCGGCTCTTCTGACAAAATTAGAAAAGTTGATAAATCCAATAATTATTTCTTGTTTATTTTTAGAAAAAATAAATAATCTTAATGATAGATCGTTAATAAATTCTAAATAGTTATTTCCTAACTGATTTTGCCAATACTCTTGAGTGAAGAAGTTATCAGACCAAGGAGGAGAGAATGGAGTGAGATATGTTTTGTTTTCCGTATAAAAATTCAGTATTGCCGAGATATCCTCCTGAGTTCCTAGTCTTAATAACAGCCGTTTTGTTGTAATATTGGGCAGTTGCAATTCCATAGATCATTGAATATTTGTTCCAAAGGCTATTAGCCACCCTTCATAATTTAGCAGCACTGAGGCTTGCTGTATTACCAACATCAGTGAGTTAAGACTTCAGGAAGAGCTAAAATTATGCAAAAACCTTACAAAGGATAGATATGTCATTAGTAATACGATACGATTGGCAAAAATCAGAAATACGCGAGATATATGATACACCATTCCTAGAACTTGTTTATCAAGCCGCTAGCGTGCATCGCCAATTCCATGATTCAAAAAAAATACAAGTTTGTAAGCTGATATCTATCAAAACAGGGGGGTGTCCAGAAGATTGTAGTTACTGTGCCCAGTCTTCTCGCTACAAAACAGAGGTGAAGGCACAAGCACTCCTAGAAAAAGAAACAGTCGTGAGTATTGCCCAACAAGCCAAAGAAAGTGGTGTGAGTCGTGTCTGCATGGGCGCTGCTTGGCGAGAGGTGCGCGATAACTCTCAATTTGAGCAAGTGCTGGAAATGGTTAAAGAAGTGACAGCATTAGGATTAGAGGTTTGCTGCACCTTGGGTATGCTGACTCAAACACAAGCAAGGCGTTTAGAAGAAGCAGGGCTTTACGCTTACAATCATAACTTGGATACCTCGGCGGACTACTATAGCACGATCATTACAACCAGGACTTACGGCGATCGCCTCAACACCATTAACAATGTCCGGCAAACAAATGTGACTGTATGTTCCGGTGGTATACTCGGTTTAGGCGAAACCGTGGATGACCGCGTATCTATGTTGCAGACTCTAGCAACCCTGCATCCACATCCAGAGTCGGTGCCTATCAATATTCTCTCACAAGTTGAAGGCACACCCCTAGAAAATCAGCCCGATGTTCCAATTTGGGATGTAGTGCGAATGATTGCTACAGCACGTATTTTAATGCCTGCATCTGATGTTCGTCTTAGCGCAGGTAGAGCTAGACTTTCACAGGTAGAACAGACTTTATGCTTCTTGGCGGGAGCCAATTCTATCTTTTCCAGTGACAACGGGCATATGTTAACAGTTACCACTCCCTGCCCAGGGTACAATGCTGACCAGGAAATGCTGAATTTGCTTGGTCTAGAGGTGCGTTCTCCTTTCGTAGATCAACACAAAGCCTCTAAAGAAGCCGTGGTTGGATGATAACTTTGCGCAAAGCCGCCCAGACGCTCAAAAAACCTTTGCGGCTTTGCGCGAGGCTCTAAAAAATCAATTAGATGATCTTAGCAGCACGCAAACCGAAAAGCAACCCGACAGCAATACCGAAGAATAGAGCCAAGAAGGCTATGTAAGCTATTACACCAAACATTGAAGTTTCTCCATAATCGTTTATAAATATTATTGAATCATTTACAGAAGATACGCTCAATAAAAATATTTGTTGAAGCTTTCTTGAGTTCACCTCTAAGAAGGGGAGACTTATAGTTAGAATAATCAATATTTGTTGTGATTATAACAATAAAATAGCTCCTTAAGACTATGAAATACGCTTTTATTGCTAGCGCTTTGGTAGTTATCACTGGGTTAGGGTTTGAAACAGGCATTGTTGCCGCCCAAACAGTCAAGAAACCTGCTAGCATACGCACTGCAGCACAAACGACAGTCGCTACCTTCCAAACACCAAACTACAGTGTGAGGGTTTTTCGCCAAGGAACCCAAACACGGATGAATGTCTTTGATAAGACAACAAACAAGCTGCAATTAAACGCTGCCCCTGTTCAAGTTCAAAATTCAGATCAACAGACAAGCTATACTTCATCTCAGGGTGAACGCCAATTCCGTATCTCTGTTGACCAAGCTGGTAACAGATCCGTTGAGATTAACGGTCCTGGTGAGGTGATTCAGGAGACTACGAATTAATTTGGGTCAGGGTGTAGGTGAAAACAAAAATAAATTTTATCGCTAACACCCTACGGGCGCAAGGTCGCCGCGCCCCTACCCCCTGAACCCAGCTTTGAAAAGTTCAATCAAAAAGCGTCTTGCATGGGGGAATAGGCAGTGCTAATGCTGTAGAATACAGCCGTCGGGCGCTTGCAAAGGGATTAGGTGATGGCTTCTATTAACGTAAATTTACCACAACAGTCTTATGAGATTGCGATTGGGCAAACCGCAGCACCCGAAGGGGCGATCGCACCAGAGGGCATAGATCAACTGGGCGAGATGATGAGCAATCTAAAGCTGGGCAAAAAAGTCCTGCTGGTTTCTAACCCGACAATTTTTAAGCATTATCGCGGAAGGGCGATCGCATCTTTGGAAGCGGCTGGCTTTGAAGTTGCAAGTTGCACTCTCCCACCGGGTGAACGCTACAAAACCCTGAGTTCTGTGCAGAAAATCTACGATACTGCGCTAGAAAACCGTATAGAACGCTCCTCGACTATGGTAGCTTTGGGCGGCGGAGTCATTGGGGATATGACTGGCTTTGCCGCTGCTACTTGGTTGCGAGGCATTAACGTGGTGCAAGTGCCAACCTCACTCTTAGCGATGGTGGATTCGGCAATTGGTGGCAAAACAGGTGTCAATCATCCCCAAGGCAAAAACTTGATTGGCGCATTCCACCAGCCGCGCTTGGTTTTAATTGATCCAGAAGTCCTGAAAACCTTGCCCATGCGAGAGTTTCGTGCTGGAATGGCAGAAGTGATTAAGTACGGCGTGATTTGGGATGCCGAATTGTTTGCCGAGATGGAAGCGAGTAAACGTCTGGATCAACTCCGTTATGTCAAGCCAGAATTAATAGCAACCATATTAACGCGCTCTTGTCAAGCGAAAGCCGATGTCGTTGGCAAGGATGAGAAAGAAGCCGGGCTGCGGGCAATTCTCAACTACGGTCATACCATCGGGCATGCAGTGGAAAGCTTGACGGGTTATAAAGTCGTGAATCATGGTGAAGCAGTCGCCATTGGTATGGTAGCAGCAGGGCAGATTGCTGTGGAATTGGGAATGTGGCAAAAGGAAGAGACAGAACGTCAAGACGCCCTGATTCAAAAAGCGGGTTTACCAACGAAGTTCCCAGATGGGGTAGATATCGAAGCAATTATTGAGTCTTTGCAACTCGATAAGAAAGTCAAAGCCGGTAAAGTAAGGTTTATTCTGCCAACGCAAATTGGTGTGGTGACTATTACTGATGAAGTGCCATCGGATACCATTCGACAGGTGTTGCAGGGGATGCAATGACCTCACCAGACTGGATGATTCTCAAGCGCCCACTTAGATTGAAATCTAAGACTAATAGCTGAAGTCCACTCAAGTGGACTGAAATCGATGCCCTCAATAGGGTTTAGTCCTCTGTACGCGTAGCGTTCCCGAAGGGTAGAGGACTTTCGCTACTTGCTGTGGCATTTATAACCCCTGGCGGTGGTTGGCACCGGTGCAAGATACTACCCAATTACAATTAAATTAGCCGCCAGCTCATCTGCGCCATGATACTCCAGGCAAACAATCAATTGACTTTACAACAGTTCCTGAATCTTCCCCCAGGCGAGGGAGATATCACCTACGAACTTGTTGATGGACAAGCAATTCCTAAGATGTCACCCAAGTTTTTTCACTCCAAGCTTACCCGCGCCCTTCTCTATCTGATTGAGCAATGGTGTGAGGGACGGGGAGAAGTCTGCCCAGAATGGGCAATTACACTAACTCGTCGGGGGCGAGATTGGGTGGCTACACCCGACGTATTGTACATTTCTTATGAACGTTTACCCGCAAACTGGGATGAAGACGAAGCTTGCCCTGTTCCCCCGGATTTGGTAATTGAGATAATTTCGCCGGGACAAACCTTTGGACAAATGGCTGCTAAAGCAAAAGATTATTTAGACGCTAACGTGCAGCGGGTTTGGGTGGTAGATAGTAAAGCCAGAAGCATTACTGTTTTTTACGCAGATGCAGCACCCCAAACTTATATGGGAGAGGAATTACTCACAGATTCCCTGTTCGAGGGACTGGAATTTACTGCTGAACAGGTGTTTCAAAAGGCGAAAATACCATTAAATGCTTAGGGATTAAATATTAAATATCAACGATATCGCGAGAGTCCCCACCCTCAGCCAAAGGGAGGGTGGGGAGGGTGCTTCGACTAAAGCGAGCGGCTCGACGCCCGAAGCTTTAGCAATTTCTTGTCCAGTGAACGAACAAACTCCCTAAACACATCAGTCTGTGTTCTACCTGTTAACTGACAGTATTCATGCACAATCGCTTTTTCTTGTTCAGTTATCCGAAAGTTGATCATTTCTTTGCGCTCAGCCATTGCTATTCCTTAGTTTTGTGTAGCGATATGCTATACAATCTAGCAAAGGAGGTGATGATACTGAAAACTCAAACGATAACAGTTAGAAATAAATTGGTTTTGAAAAACAGTCAGCAACGCGAACCTATTGACAGCACGTTAAAACAGTTTGCTTTTGCTTGTAACGAGATACTAAAAGTCGCAAAATCTGAGAATTGCTGGAATGCGGCAAAGCTCCAGAAATTAACTTACTACGACATTCGGGGAATTACAGAGCTAAAAGCTAATCACGTTTGCAACGCTGTGCGTCGTGTGGTAAATGCCAAAGCTTCCACTGACAAAGTTAAGGAGTTTCGCCCAACTAGCATAGCCTTAGATATTCGCACCTTCATTTACAAAGATGGAGCAGTAGGTATCACATTAGTGGATAAACGTCACTGGTTTGAGTGGAAGTTATCATTTGACCAAAAACGGTTATTAGAAGGCAAGCGCTTGAGCTTTGCTACATTATCTCGTACTCGCAATGGTCAGTATTTTCTAAATGTCGCAGTTGAGGTTGAGTGTGATAGACACTATGTTTCCAAGGACAAAGCTATCGGCGTTGACTTGGGCAGGCGTTCTATTGCTGCCACTTCTACAGGTGAATCTTGGGATGGCGAGCAATTAAATAAGACACGCGATAGATACGCCAAAGTTAGGGCGAACGTTCAGCCTAAGCGCTCTCGATCTAGTCGTAGATTGCTTAGAAGGCTAAGTGGGCGAGAACGACGCTTTCAGCAATGGGTAAACCACAATATCTCGAAATCTATTGTCAGTGCGGCTAAAAAAGATTGCGCGATTATCAGCATGGAGGATCTGACCAACATTAGGCAATCTTTGAACGCTAAACCACGCACCAAGCAGGAACGCAGAAAAACTAATAACTGGGGATTTTATATGCTAAGGCTTTTTATTCACTACAAAGCTAATATTGCTGGCATCCCGGTTGTGTTTGTCCCACCTGCCTACACGAGCCAAACTTGCAGTCACTGCAACCATATTCATCCTGAGCAGGGTAAATCTTACAGGAATGGTAAACGGTTTGTATGTGGTCATTGTGGCGCTGATGTCGATGCTTACTACAACGCTGCACGAAACATAGCGCGACTAGGGGTGTCCATAAACACGCCCGAAGCACCAAAGTTATTCTGTAGCTTTGCGCCGCAGTCTGCTTTAGGGGCAAAACCCTAAGCTCAGCCGCAAGGCAGCTTAGGGTAGTTTATATATCTCGTAGCCACTGTACCAAATCTTGAATTGCTTGGCTTGGTGTGAAGAATTTTCCGGGAATGTTGTCTTTGGTTTCGTGGTTGATGACACAAATTGTGCTGTCAAATTTATTGAGGTCGTTGAGAAAGCGATTGCCCTTTAGGGCAGTGCGCTCCGCGCAATCGCTCTTTGGCCATAGCAGTGCTGCGCCCTTACTCAATGTGGGGTGTGTAGAACTTTCGTAAAACACCAAAACGACTCGTTTATCGGTTTTGAGCAGTTTCCCATAGGCTTTGAACGCTTGCATCGTTGTGGGTTCTCCAGATGCGCGTTCTGGGCAGCCTTGTTCGACCATTTCGATGTAAATTGCAGCGGCGGGGTTATCGCGGGGTCGATGAATTTGCTGGTATAGTCTCCACCCTTTCCCCTTGCTTTTTTTTATTCTTCCGGATTCAAACAGACTTATGACGGATAAAGAGATGGTAGATGCACCCTAATTGCCGCCCTCAGTCTGTGGCTGAGGGTTTTTCTTATGAATGATGTAGGTATGCAAAACCATTCAAATGAAAAATTAAAATTTACTTTCACCTTTTCCATACTCTGACAACTTATACCTAATTTCAACAAATCATTGGAAAACTTGTGGCAATAAACTGGGAGCCATCCACAAACCATAAATGATGAATCCAAATAGGAAAGTCGTCAAAACAGTGAAAACGTAGCCAAGGCACATTAATAAACCATCAGATTCTATAGTGGCTACTGCCAAGAGTAATATTCCCACTGGAGGGATAGGATTGGTCAGAGGAATTGGTAAAATTAGCAAGATTGCTAACCAAGAAATACAAAGACCGTTTAATCGCCAAGTCAAAGGATTTTCTGCTATTTTTGCCAATCGGGGACGGGTAATTTTTTCTAATATTTTGGTTACTTTTTGTAGGTTACTTAAAATTATCTGGGTAAACGGACGAGGAAATTTATATGTAGCAATTTTTTTAGGAAGCCAAGGCGATCGCCTCCCCAAAGCCATCTGTACTGACAATATCAAACAAGCACCACCGAATGGTCCAGTTAACCCAGGTGGGACAGGAAACAAAAATGGCAAAACCAATAATACTATTACCAAGCTAAAACCACGTTCTGAGGTTTCTGCTAGAATATCGCCAAGACTTAGTGGCTGTTGACCTAACCTTTGCAGTAGGAACTTAATATCTTGGGAAAATTTTAGATGCATTGTAATTATGAATTATGAATTCTCTTCTTTTTTAACTTACTTATTCATCATTCATTATTCATTTAATGGTACTAACACGCTTAAAGCATTCGGTATCACGCGGAAGTGAGCAGGAGTGTAAGTCGTAATTTCACCATCTGTATTGATGGGGCGCGGTTTGCGTGTATAAATTTCAATTTCTTGACCGCCCAAAGCGCGAACACTCCGCGAATGAATGTGTCGTCCTTGTCGTATGGCAGGTAATAAGGGAATAATTTGCCACCAGCGTTCAATTTCCAAACTGTACAGATCCAACCTTTGATCATCAATGGTGGCATCAGGAACTACTGCCATCCCACCGCCGTAATATCGACCATTTCCTACGGCAATTTGTACCGTTTTCACTCTTATTGATTGGTCATTGATACGAATTTCTGCGCTAAAAGGTCGAGATTCCCAAATGACTTGCAATGCTGTGATCAGGTAAGCCAATATTCCCCAACGACGCTTGGCTTTTTTAGTAAGTCTTTGGGTAATTTTCACACTCAACCCACAGCTTGCTACGTTGAAAAAGTGTTTACCATTTACTAACCCCAAATCAATGCGTCGTACTTCACCGTTGGCAATAATTTTACAGGCGTCGGGGAGAGAGTTAGGAATTCCCAGAGTTCTAGCTAAGTCATTGGCGGTTCCCAGAGGTAGAATACCCAGTGTTAACTGGGTTTCTACCAAAGCATCTACAGCAGCATTGAGAGTGCCATCTCCACCAGCAACGATCACTAAGTCAACTTCGTGCTGGTGACGTTTGATGACTTCATAAAGCTGTTGTGGTTGTTCAGTGGACTCCTCAATCAAATTCAAGCCCAGTTCCTCAAGCAAGCGTTTTACCTCAGGTAAGCGCTTTTGTGCTTGGCGGGCATGATGATTGACTAACAGCAGTGCGCGGTGTTTCATTGGCTGTATTGTTGGTAGTACATACCTCGAATTATCTACTTCTGGTATACACCCTGCTGGGAATTTCCTCTATAATTATTCCCTTTCTGTAATGTAAACTATTAATATTCAAATATTTTCACGCTAATTGCGTTGTTACTCTAGATATGAATTTGCATAAATTCATTAAGATTTTATAGATTTGGAAATAGATTTATCGCTGCTTGGATATCTTAAAAACTGTTAAACTCCAGGATTATTGCTATGGTTGAAATTGTTGTCAATAACCAGGTGGGTGTTGGAAGCCTCCAGTCAAGTCGGTAAATTGTTGGGCGATGCTCCCAGAGGGAGCCGCCTTTTCGGCGATCGCGGAACGCCCGCCCGAAGCGATCGCGACTCAGTTCCATCTCTTTCCAGCGCTTCGCAACAAGGGGTACAGCCGTAGAGGATAACTCATGCGCTTGTCGGTGTCATGCTTACAACATTGCCAACCAATGTAACCGTTTCACCAACGACTACAATCCCATCCCCATCATGACAGCTGTATAGCACTCGTTGCTGGTGGTTGGCAAATACCTGCATACGGGCATAGTCCTCTGGTGTATCCTGGACATGCGGCACAAACGCAAAGTCTACTAAACCTAATCCCTGGTAGCTGGTAAGCGTTGCATATGGCGCATTACCACACAGCCGCGCCGAGGCTACTTCTGGTGTCATTATAATTGCCCCAGCCGAAATGCCAATTAACACGCCTTGATGTTGAGCATAGTGCTGCAGCCGCTCCATCAAACCGCGTTGCTGGAGCCAGTACAATCCGTAATACGTATTACCGCCAGATAAATGAATCGCATCACAAGCAAATAACGGATCGAGAAGGTCTGTTTTGTATTCCACATCGAGTTCAATGTAGAGCGCTTCGAGACCATACTGCTGATAGTACTGTTGTTTTGCCCTAAAGTACTGACGTTTTGGATCACTTGACGAGGAAATATAGCCCAATACGGTTCAGTTAAGGATAATTGTAGGTTGGGTAGAGCGATCGCTCTACCCAACAAAGCCGTGATAATGTTGGGTTTCGTTCCTCAAACGCCAGTCGCCTGCGGAGGGAAACCCTCCTGCAGCGCTGGCTCCCCAATCTACGCATGCATCAGGTTTTTAGCTCTAACTGAACCGTATTGAAATATAGCCAATGCGTGCGGCGTTAGTGCCTAATAGTTTCAGCAGGTACGAATCCACCTGCTGATTTGCTGCGATAACTTGATCGCTATACAGCACCAACCGTCGCATAAGAAAGGAGTTGGTGTGCGTTTGGATTTTATCTACCGCTGATAAGCTGTGCGATAACTATGCTTATTTTTCGACTCGTAATCCAAAATAAGTGAGAACCAACTCAGTAGCACCATTATTAACAACTTCATGAACTTCTCCTGGTTCAACCGCTACACAACTCCCTGGTATTAGGGGATACTCTTTACCATCAACGTGAATAACACCAGAACCAGACTCAACAAAAAAAACCTCGCACATATCCTGATGAGCGTGAGCTGGTGCTGTTTGTCCAGGGGCAAAACGTGACTGCGAAAAGTTTGTCAGGTGAGGCAAATCGCCAAAACGCAGCATCACCTTTTTTTTAATTTCAGGATTATGAGAAACTGGCTCTTCAGCCAAGTCATTTAGGGAAGTGAGTTTCATTCTGGTCGTAAATCAGGTCTTAAGTCGTTAGATATTTCCACAGTACCCCTATAGCCATCAATTCGCACCCTTTGACCATCCTGCAATATCCATGTCGCACTTTTAACATCCATAATAGCGGGAATCCCATACTCGCGAGCGATGATTGCTCCGTGAGAAAGTCGCCCACCTGCCTCAGCAATCAGTCCTCCAGCCCTAACAAGTACAGGTGCCCAACCAGAATCTGTGTAAGGTACCACCAGAATCGTGTCTCGATCAATATCCGGAACAGCCTGTAAATTTCGCAACACTTTGACCCGTCCTTCTGCTTGTCCAGGACTGGCGGGAATGCCTTGTAATACCTGATCAGGCGAGGGGATCTCAGTTCGGAAAGGCAATGCGGGAGGATTGTTGCCGTAGACTAAAAGGGGTACAGGATTAAGCTGACTATCTTGTGCAAGTTGTGTGCGCCTCAGTTGCACTAAGTCCTGCAACTGTTCGACAAAATCTGGCTCAAAACTTTCAACAAGACGCCGCACTTCCTCAAGCTCTAAGAAAAATATATCTCCTGGCTGCTCAAGTAAGCCCGACTTTAACCAAATCCCCTCCAACGCCACAAAACACCAGCGCAACTCAGCTAAGAGTCGAGAATAAACTTCAGTCACTTGTCCCTTAAGATTCACACGCCTTTGGACAAACCCTCTCTTCCTCTTACCTTGGCGTCTTGCAGGTTCGTTTGTCTGCATAAACTGTACAAACAACTGCTTAACCGCCTGTGGTTCTTCTTTCCAAGTAGAAACAGCAATATCAGTTCCTACTTCACTCAAATAACCGTAACGCTGAAGTAACTTGTCAAACTTTTCTACAATCTCTTGTCCTTCGGGAGTTTGCGCCAACTGCTCAAATACATCTTTATCTGGGTCAAACTCAGGTAAGACTTGCCTTGCATTTACAGCTAAATCTTGAATTTCTCGCAACGCCGCTACCTCTGGCGTCCGACTGTTATCAATCTCCCCATCTTTTACCCGAAAAATTGCTTGCCGCAATGCTGCACTCAACGGAGCTAATATACTGTAGTACGTTGCACGGCGAAGTAACTCCAGAATGTCGTCAACTCTTGTCAACACCCTTGCTGGGTCAAGGTCTTCTACCAATTCCTGACTCAACCCAGACAAAGCTGGAACAAACCGTCTGCGATTATCCCACTGAAAATCCATTATTAAACAAAACTCACGCACAAGCAAACGCAGCAGTCCCGGAAAATTCCGCAAGGTAGTATCCAAGGGAGGCTTACTCATTTTTGCTCCCCTAGTTAAAAACTCCAAACTTTCAGGAGGTAAACCCATGCGGCGAAAAATCTCTCCCAAGAGGGATGCATTAAAGTAAGCTCTGGAATAATGCAATGTCGCGGTTTGGTTAAAATCCAAACCGACAGCGCGTTCACCCAGCACCAAAGCAAAAATTCCTCCCCAGACGCCACAAGTTAAGGGACGATTAATCGACCAAGTTAACGGGCGAATGATTCCGGGGATCACCTCTGCTGCAATTTTACGCGTCCAAATGGGCAGTAGAGTGGTTACGGGTCGAGTTTGCAATACCCAAAGAGTTTGACCGTCGTATGTCCACTCGATATCTTGAGGAATGCCGTGATAACGTTCTTCCAAATGGCGAGATAGGTAAGCAACTTGCTTGATTATTGCTGGTGGTATGTTCCCCTGTCCCTCTAATTGTATGGAAGTGAAATTATCTGTCTCGACGACATAGGCGCGATATTGTTCGGGCGTCACTCGTCCGGAAACAACACTAGCCGCGTTTCCTGGCAAAGCTTCTATGACTATGGCATCACCTTGCTTGGTGATGGGGTCGCGAGTAAAAGCAACGCCAGAATAGACACCTTGGACTTGTTGTTGAATCAGGACCGCCATTGCTGCATCAAATAACCCGCGATCGCTTCGGTACTGCACTGCTCTTTGACTATCGTAGGAAGCTTGACAGTGGGCGATCGCTTCTCGCAACTGCTGTTTGCTGGTCACATTTAAAACCGTTTCATACTGCCCAGCTGCGGAAGCAAGTTCCGTATCTTCTCCAATTGCGGAGGAACGCACTACAAGCGGCAATAACTCCGAGGGCTGAAGCATTTCTATCAATGGTTCGGGGTCATCGTACAAAGCAATAATCCACCCCTTTGGCACGGAATAACCCCATCGCTTAATTTCGGCTAATCTCGCTGCCTTTTGTCCCACAAAAGCCGCATCCAACTCGTCATCTAGAGTCAGAATATCTTGAGCGCCGCGAAAAAATTTCAACGCTGCTTGTGACTCTGGTTTTGCTTGTTCAACAGAAAGATTCAAATCATCAGGAATGTGTTTGTAAATCCAACCAAGTAACGCTGCAAGCGCAACAGCTGCGATGATTCTGGCTGGCTGTTCATAATGCAGGAGCGCTACTATCAAAGGGAATAAAATTAAAATTCCAAATTTTGCGAGTTGCCTAGAGCGCAGAATCGTAAAACTAGCACTTGCCATCAAGAATACAAACACTGCCGCGAGTGGATCGTGTACAGTAAATCCCCAGACAACATTAGTCGTACCCGCTCCTCGACCTGCTGAGTATCGACCTACGACTAAGGCAATCAGAGCAACCAGTTCCCAAGCAGATTCGTGTCCAAAAAAAGCACGCGTAAGCAAGACTGCGGCAATGCCCTTAATCGCTTCAGAACAAACTGCCAGAATTCCAACTAACGTCCCGCCGTGGTAAAAAGCAGATGAAACACTGATGTTGCCTGTACCAACTTGTGCTAGCTGCCGCCCTGTCATGGATTGGGTGATCCAAGCAATCAATGGTATAGCACCCAAGAGAGGGCAGACAATGAAAACAATGACAATACCCCAGAGTTCAAGCATTTTTGCTTTTGGATTTTAGATTTATTTTCAATCTAAAATCTCAAACCTTAAAATATAAAATTTTTTCTTAATTGTAATTACATTATCATCATAGACACTAGGCTGTGACGGAGACCGTCCTAGCCAGTGTCCTACCCTACTTGCTCAATTATGCTTTCTGAGCTTTTGGGTACTAAATAAAACTTATGGTGGGTGTCATATCCCAGCACAACACTCAAAGCTCATGAATAAGCTTAAGGTTTTACTCAGAATGACATTTTTTGATCTTATCTAGTTCGCGGAATTCCGGATGTCCATAATCCAATTAGTGAACTGCGTAGGCTGCTTGCAGCGCCCAAATGATTAGCACCAAAATTGACCCTAAAAGCAGCACAGACGAGATGGTGATTACTTTGGGGGAATCAGCGCCTTCAAATTTCATGATCCCACGGTTTAAGTCGGACATAGCTTTGTCATCCTGCTTTGTTAGAGTACCAGTCTGTCCGTCTTGATTTTAGTCTTTTCGTTCGCATTCAACACGAACTTATTAATAACATTTTGTTTAAGCTTTGCAACATTTGCATCGCTCTAAGTACTTATACCAAGAGATATATTGGCTCTAATACAATTTAATAACCCAGATTTCCTGTACAAAACGGTATAAGTTAAAAAGCTAAAATTGTAATATTTATTTACAAAAATTTACGAGAGGGTTTTTGACGGTGAAAGTGGTACTGGTGATCAGTTTGGTGGTCGTTATCGGATTGTTTGTGGTGATAGAGATAGGATTGCGATCGCTCTTCGGGTTTGGCAATCCCTTAATATACATTCCGGATGAGCAGATTGGTTATTTGTTAGCCCCTAACCAACGTACCCGTCGCTTTGGTCATCGCATTGAGATTAATCAGTATTCGATGCGAAGCGAGCCGATACAAAAGACACCTTCAGCTTCTACCCAGCGGCTGCTACTTTTGGGAGACTCAATTGTTAACGGTGGCTGGTGGACAGACCAGGATAATACGATTTCTAGCTTGCTGGTGCGCTCCTTAAGCGACTCTGTTACTAGTAATTTGCAACAAGTAGAAGTGCTGAATGCTTCAGCCAACTCTTGGGGACCAAGAAATGAATTAGCCTACTTGCAAAAGTTTGGCAGTTTCAACGCTCAAGCAGTCGTGCTACTGATTAATACAGATGATTTGTTTGCGACATCTCCCACCGCTTTACCCGTAGGACGCGATCGCAACTATCCAGACAAGAAACCACCTTTAGCATTGGTGGAAATTTTCCAACGTTATGTGTCAAAACAAACGCCGATACCAGAACTAGAAGCAGTGCAAAATGAAGGCGGCGATAGAGTTGGTTTGAATCTAGAAGCAATTGGCAAAATCCAAGCGCTGACACGTCAAGCCAACAGCCAATTCCTTCTTGTTATGACTCCCTTACTACGAGAAATTGGTCAACCTGGACCCCGCGATTACGAAATCAAAGCACGTGAGCGCCTTTTGGAATTTTGTCAAGCCCAGGAAATAACTTATGTAGATTTTTTGCCAATATTTAACTCAAACCAAGACCCTAAAGCCTTGTATCACGACCACATCCACCTTAACTTGCAGGGAAATCAGTTGGTGAGTCAGGTGATAGAGCGATCGCTCCTTCAAGGCTAGGCTTTGCCCAATCGCTGCTTGTACTAGGGCAAAAATAACCAATTGGGGGGTTGCTGCTCAACCACAGATTTTTTTATGAGCAAATAATAATAACGAATGATAGATATGGCGCAAGCTAAATATCTCGTAGAGTCATAGAGGAATATATCTTAAGTTGGTCAAAGTTGCGCTATGGCTGAAGAATCTTTCCCAGAACTTCAAAACTTGAAGGTGCGCGTTGACAAAGCAAAAACTGAGAACTTGTCTGCTGAAGACTTTGCAGGAGCAGATTTGGGCGGGGCAAACCTCAGCGGTATTAACCTATTCAATGCCAACTTCAGTGGTGCTAATCTCAACGATGCCAACCTTGACGGAACCAATCTCAGCAATGCCAAGCTTGGTGGGGCAAACCTCAGCGGGGCAAACCTCAGCGCTACCAATCTCGACGGGGCAAATCTGAGTCATGCCAACCTCAGCGGGGCAAACCTTAGTGGTGCCGACCTCAGCCTTGCCAACCTGAGTGGGGCTAACCTCAGTGGTGCTAACCTCAGTGGTGCTAACCTCAGTGGAGCATATCTCAACGTTGTCAACCTCAGCAACGCCGACCTCAATGGTGCTGATCTCAGTGGGGCTAACCTTGGTAGAGCTGACCTCAAAGGTACTGACCTGAGAAATGCTAACCTGAGCCTTGCCAATCTCGACAGTGCCAACCTCAGCGGTGCTAATCTCAATGGTGCCTGTCTTGGCGGTATTAAGCTCAATGGGGCAAACCTTAGCGGTGCTAACCTCAGCGATGCCAACCTGAAACTTTCTAACCTTAACGGTGCTAACCTCAGTAATGCTGACCTCCGCAGCGCCAACCTCAGCGATGCTTATCTGAATCTTGCTAACCTTTACGGTGCCAAAATTAACGATTCAACAAAACTTGATCATAAGAATCTAGGGTAGGTAAGAGTCGTGTCTGTGATCAGCATTGCGATGCGTCTTGGCAACTAACAAGAGCGTCAACACTTCTTGAGCAGCTAATTAGTTATGATTCCTACGTTAACTGCACCCCACCCCTTAATCCCTGCCCCTAATCCCTAGAGGGAAGCGGTGAGTTCCCCGCAAGCGCTTAGGGGACGTGAAGCGTAGCTTTACGAGGGTGGGGATCAAGGGGTAATGACAAGTATTGATCCGGACTTGATATGACTGCAAACCCAGTAAAATTTTCGGGATTCTTTCTCCCGTATGAACTAGAATCATGAACTCCTGACCGTCTAAGGGCTGTTCATGTTCCTGAGTTCATTATGTATGGTGCTACTCGTAAGTTAAGTGTGAATAATCATTTCTTCATTAATTAATATATATATTTCCGTTAAGGAAATGCTCAAACAAATAGAAGCTCTTGCAAAATGAAAATAATATTCCAAGCAATAGCTAAAAATCTAGTTGGTGGTAACTAAAAGATAGTCTTCGGTGTGGTTTGGGTAGAACGCAACTTAATAAATAGACTTTTTGACCTGTCAACACATTGCGAGGCGGATAATATGGACATTAATCAGCTCCTGAGTCGGTATGCAGCAGGAGAACGGGATTTTAATGGAGCAAATTTGCATCAAGCTAACCTTAGTGATACTGACTTAAGTGGCGCAAATTTTGGTGGAGCAGATTTAAGTGGAGCTAACCTCAGTCAAGCGAATTTAAGTGGATGTGATTTAAGTCGCGCCAACCTTACAGATGCACATTTAAGTGACGCAAACCTCACAGATGCTAACTTGAGTGAGATCAACTTGATTGGCGCAGATCTGATGAATGTCAACCTAGAGAGAACAAATCTCACTCGCGCAGATTTGCGGACTGCAAATCTAGTTCGGGCAAATTTAGTTGGGGCAAACCTCAGTGAAGCAGAACTCAGTGGTACTGATTTAAGTGGAGCAAAACTTCGTCAGGCAAATTTGATTGGTAGTAACTTGAATGAAGCAGAACTCAACGGCGCTGATTTCACAGGAGCAACCATAACCGAATACGAAATAAGTGAAGCGATACATACAACCATATCCCACAGATGGGTAACTTGGGCTGGTGGTTGCTAAAGAGTGTGGCATTAAGAATGCAGAGACAAGTCCTTTTTGTCTCTGCATGGCACACGCTCTTCTTGAACAAGTCAAAAGTTGAAGATCAAAATATTACTTTGCCTTTTGACTTGCTTTGACAAGTTAGTACATTTTTTAATACTTAAGACTTATTAATCATACCAAACATTTGTTAAGATGCGAAGAAATTTCGCTTGCATTCAACTTTCGTCCAATAAAAACTAGCTGATTTTTAGGTGGAGCAGACCATTCATCGGCGTGTAAGTTGTAACGAGGACCGCTGAGTTGAAAGATATGCCGTAATTCACTGTCACTAAACCAAAGAATGCCTTTTGCCCGAAAGACTTCCTGTGGCATACCTTCTGTGAGAAATGCTTCAAACTTGTGGACATCAAAGGGGCGATCGCTTTGAAAAGAGACCGACACAAACCCATCATTTTCTAAATGATGAGAGTGGTGTTCGTGATGCTGATGGTGATGATGTTCGTCGTCATGGTCATGCTTATGATGATGCTGATGATCATCATGATTGTGGTGTTCATGGTCATGGTCATGGTCATGATGATGCTCGTGTTTATCCTGTTCAGGATGAGACGTGTAATCATCTTGTGGAGTTAAGCCCACACCTAAAATTAATGGTAGCGGCACCTGTCCATATGTAGTGTGCAAAATTTTTGCGCCTGCTTTTACGTCGCGGATATAAGCTTGTAGTTCTTCTAATTTTTCTGAGGTAACGAGGTCAGTTTTATTTAGGAGAATAATATCTCCATAAGTCAATTGTTTTAAAGCTGCTTCGCTCTGGAAATGTTCCTGATTAAAAGCTTCAGCATCGACAAGAGTCAGGATTGAATCGAGGTTCGTTAAATCCCTGAGTTCTGTACCTAAAAAGGTTAAAATAATCGGCAGGGGGTCAGCAACACCTGTGGTTTCAATGACTAAATAATCGATACGCTCTTCTCGTTCTAAGACTCGATAAACCGCGTCAACGAGTCCATCATTGATTGTACAACAAATGCAACCATTGCTCAGTTCTACCATATCTTGGTCTACAGAAACGAGCAACTGGCTGTCTATATTGATATCGCCAAACTCATTCACAAGTACAGCGACTTTTAAATCTTGTTTATTTTTAAGAATTTGATTCAACAAAGTGGTTTTCCCACTGCCTAGAAATCCTGTGATAATAGTGACAGGCATTCCACGTTTCGGAATATCGGAAATAGATTCTGTAGCTTGTGCAGTAAGTTGAGTCATAAGTCATTCAAAATTCAAACTGGTCACAATTCATTATTAGGAGGATGTAGAGGCGCAGCCATGCCTCACGCCCTTATGCATGTGGGAGAAACCTACAAATACATTAATGAGTTTCTTTAATGAGTTGAGTAATATCTGTATACTCTATTTCAGCTATTGGTTTATGAATTTTGTACTGTTCAACTGGGTTTTTCATCACGGCGATGACTGTTTCAAGAGGTGGACAATCTGACTCAGTACACTGTAATTGGCTTAGAGAAATAGGAATTTCCTCATCAAGTTTTAAAGCTTGATAAATCCACTCCTTTACTTGCCTAGTTTGTTCTGTATTTGCCTTTTGTGTTTGTCTGCTAAATGAAAAATTCATCTTTTTAGTTTTTAGAGTTGCTCTTTTAAGTTACATCTGGTAAATGCCCTTTGTCTGGTATAGCCAAACAGGATTTTGCTATGTCACACTTGTGGCGTTGCTATTTGAGTCCTTATCGCTTCTGAATCAAGCCCAAGCTGTTCCTTGTTTGACAAGCTGCGACTGGAGTCCTGAGGACAAGGTGCAAAATATGTGTTAAGTAACCAAGCATACGACATGATTAATAATGGTTATCATTTTAGCTTAAAAAATCAGTTGACGCATATCATATTTAACTGGCAGAAAGCTTGCTGGCAGGATAATTGCGGGAACAGGCTTTCCCAATTTTAAATTTTGGATGGCTTACAATGTGTGGACAGTACGCAAGTGATACAGTAGTGCTGGCGTTTCAGTGATTCAAAGAGTACCCGTAAGGGTTAATCAACAGTACTGCTTCATTTCTGGAATAACAAACACTTAGATTGTTGATTTTATTAAGAAAATTAAGAGTGAAGGAGAAAACACTATGTCTCCAGTCAGGGTTGATTCGACAGTTCGCACGTACGACATTATTTGCTTCGGGGACGAAGTTCCTGGTGTTCTCGCCCTAGTTTGTGGAGCACGGGAATACTACCGCCAGACGAAGCAGTACCCACGGACTTTGCTACTGTTTAAAGGAAATCCTAAATTAGGCATTGGCGGTCATTTGGTGCGCGGTGGGTTGTCTTATCTTGACCGTTCTGCGGTTCCCTCTGCGATTCGCCAATCTCGTCGTTTGGACACTTTTGGAGATCCACCCGCCATCTACAAGGAATTTGTGCAAAAAGCTGGAGTAGCGCTCATTGCTCTCGATCCAGTTAAGGCTGATACGGCTTTGCGACAGATGTTGAGTGAGGTGGGTGCAGATATTATTGGTGATATTGAAATTAAGTCCGTTATCAAAGAAGGGCAGAAAATTGCTGGTATTAAACTGACTAACGATGAAACTTATTTAGGCAAACAGTTTATTGACTCCACCGTGAATGCTGAATTAGCGCAAGCGGCTGGAGTGAAAAAACTTAAGGGGTTTGAGACTTTTGGCTTACCTAACTCGGAACTGGCAGTGACCCTGGTATTTGAAACTCATGGGCTGAGTATTGATAGACTCAAAAATGTGGAGTATCAATATCTCAAACGCTTCACCAAAATAGCAGATACTGAAGCTCAAAAATGGTTAAATGTTGCCGCCGGTGCAAATCCAGCAAGAGCAGATGAACTCAGAAAAAACCTCGTTGATTCTCAAGGCAATCTGAAAACGATGTACGTAGGCAAAGACTACATCGACGTTCGCTGCAAAGCCCTTTCTATCGCTTACCACGCTTTTCGGGGTACTCCTCTGTCCTTTGAGTCTAGTAGTGCCATCCTTGACAACGGTAACGTAGCGATTTTGTCTGGAGGGCGGTTGTCTTGGAATGCATTGTTGTTTGGAGTCAATGCTGACCAGGCGGAAGCTCTAGCACGCGCCAAAGCCAAGCCGACACCAGAAATGCTCAAAGAGATGCTGTTTGTGAGAAAGTGGTTTGAAAGCATTGGCGCTAGTCAGGTAAAGCCCGCAGAAGAACTGTATATTCGCCATGCAGGCAATATTGTAGGAGCTGTTGACCCCCTCAGTGGCTCTGAAATGCTATCGGGAGGCGTACCAGACACTCAAGCTTTGGGAACCTTTGGTTACCATTTCGATATCCGTGGTGGAATCAAAGGTTTAGATACAAGAGCTACTACGAAAGGTTTTAAGAATCTGGCATTTAACCCGCCCCTGTTCAACATCGGCTTTCAGCACGCCCTCGTCAAAAATGTACCTAACTTGGCGGTCATCAGTCCAGCATCTGGATTTGTTGGTTATGCTTCCTCTGCTGGGAGAATTGTGGAATTCAATTGTGGTGTTGGACAGGGAGTAGGAATTGCAGCGGGAATGGCGATCGCTCAAGGGCGTAACCTCGCCGATACTTCCAACACACAAGTGCGAACCATCTTGGCACAAACAGGACGGCTACCTCAAATCTACGGTACGAGCAATGTATTACTAGCAAGTCAGCTAGGGGATTTTGAGAATCAGATGATTGCTTAATGTTCTTCAAATACCACCTCATGAGAACTTCTACAACGGTTTCGAGCAGATATACTGGATGAAAAAATAGTAAAAACGAAGATTATGATTACCTTAGTCCAAAGTCCAGTAAGTTCCGATCCAGAAGTCATGGGTGGCACGTTGGTATTCAGAAATACGAGAGTCCCAGTCCAATCCCTTTTCGATTACTTAGACGATGGATTTACTCTAGAGGAGTTTTTGGACAACTTCCCATCTGTCACTCGTGCAGATGCGGTCAATTTTCTGAAACTTGCTCGTGAACACGTTCAACATGAAAATCATTCTGGATGAGAATTTACCAAGAGGTTTGAAGCGTTATTTGTCTGCTTATGAAGTGACTACGGTTCAAGAGCAGGGATGGGCTGGGTTTAAGAATGGCGAACTGATGACGAGGATTGATGGTGTGTATGATGTTTTTCTCACATCAGACAAGAATTTGAAATACCAGCAAAACTTGACTGGACGAAGGATAGCGATTATTGAGCTTCCCACAAATCGATTAAAGCTATTGGAAACTATCACCGATAAAATTTTGGCAGAAGTTGAGAGCGTTTCACTAGGAATGTACGTGCAAGTATCTCTTTAGTCACCATTCGTAATTTTTATTACATAAAAGCTAATAAAAAACCCAGTTTCATGAAGAATCTGGGTTTTTTATAGTGTTAAATTATACTTAATTATTAAGTTTCGTGACCTACCTTATCACCACAATTGTGACAAAGCTTGATACCTACCCAAAGCTAACAGCGGAAAATACTGTTGATAGAGGTGATATTTGAGATAAAAATGACTAGGAAAGCCAGTACCTGTAAATTCTGACTCGTCCCAAGTGCCATCTGAACGCTGAGTTTCTAACAGGTAGCCAATTCCCCGCTCAAGGGCAACTTTCGCAAACTTGCCAGTTGCTTGACCTGCTGCTATTAAACCTAGTATTGCCCAGGCAGTTTGAGATGCAGTACTGAGTCCTTGTCCTTTGAGAGTTGGATCATCGTAGCTGCGGCAAGTCTCGCCCCAGCCACCATCTGGGTTTTGACATCCGACTAACCAAGCAGCACCTCGTTCTATACTCAGTCGTGTCTTTTCTGGAGCAATTAAGGAGAGGGCGCAAAGAGCTCCACTTGTGCCATAAATGTAATTCACTCCCCAACGACCAAACCAGCAACCCTCAATTTCTTGCTCGGCTTTGAGATAGCTCATTGCCCGCTCCAGGTTGCCTGTATCAATGAACAGATTGCACTCACCCAACATTTCTAACACCCGAGCGGTGACATCAGCTGTGTTCGGATCAATCATGGCTTTGAGGTCACCATAAGGTATTTGGTTGATCCAATCCTGATCATTGTCCATATCAAATGCTGCCCAACCACCAGGCTGACACTGCATAGAAGCAATCCAGTTCACAGCACGAGCGATCGCCGCTTGCTTGAGTTTTTCGTTGGGTAGTTTCACCACATCCAAAGCCATCACCACCACAGCGGTGTCGTCTACATCTGGATAAAAGCGGTTGTCAAACTCAAACGCCCAAGCTCCTGGTTTTCCTGTTCTATTTTTAACAGCCCAATCACCGTAGTCCAGAATTTGCTTACTCAATAACCATTCTCCACCGTGAACCACAGCCGGATGATCCGGTGCCAAGCCAGAAGCGACTAAAGCTCGCATTACCCAAGCAGTATCCCACACAGGAGAAATACAAGGCTGTATTCTATACGTATCCGCAGTTTCAATCGCAAAATTGTCAACAGCCCGCAGCCCTCGTTCTACAATAGGGTCGGCTGCGTCATAATCCAAAGCTCGCAAAGCTAGCAGTGAATTCAGCATAGCGGGAATAATTCCGCCCCAATCGCCCGTTGCTTCTTGCCGCTCTAACACCCAGCGTTCTGCAGCTTGAATACCTTCTTGACGAAACGGAACTAAATTGAGGGTTTCTGCTAATTTAAAGGTTTCGTCTAGAGTAATAAATAAATCTGTCCAATCGCCCTTGCGAGGCAACTCATAGCGAGCTTGCTCAACACCTTCAGCATACAGTTCGTCCAAGTTGATGGCTGGATCAGTCAGAAAAACAGGTTTGCGGTCAATGACAATCAGCAGCGGAACAGTGCTTGACCTTGCCCAGCTAGACATTTCATAGATGTTAAATATAAAATTCGAGGGCAACAACATCACCCAAGGTGGTAGAGAAGGAATGCCGCGCCAGTTGTAACATCCAATAAGAGCTAGGTGTAACTTGGTAAAAATGCGAGTTTTACTGATACCACCGTGTTCTAAAATGAACTTCCGCGCCTTGACCATTGCCGGGTCTGTTTGTGGGACCCCAAGCAGCTTCAGCGCCATGTATGCTTCAACCGAGGTACTAAGCTCTCCTCCATCCCCGTAGAAAAGTTCCCATCCTCCGTGATCCCGTTGTTGAGAACGCAGATATGCTTCAACTTTATGCAACGGTCTTTCTCGGTCTGTGCCCCAAATTTTATGGAGGAGGACAACCTCCGCAGTTATGGTGACATTGGATTCTAACTCCGCCCACCAGTATCCATCAGGATATTGAATAGAAAGAAGATAGTTTTGACTGACGGCGATCGCGTCTTTTACACGGGAAACTGCCACTTTGTCCTGAATTTGCATAGTTTTCCGTTACTCCTCAACCACGTGTATACAGAAAAATTCTTTCCCTGTCATAAGGTGACATTGTAATGTGTTTTCTAAGTGGAAAAAAGAAAACACGATGATCGGTGAAATTGGACTATGGCTTGCTTTTCTATCCTTGACAATTTGGGTGATATTACTGGGGTTTTGGGGTCAGTTTTGGCGCTGCGACCAACAATTAACAAGACAGGAAACAGATTTACCAATGTTCCCTGCCATTTGTGCCGTAGTCCCCGCGAGAAATGAAGCCGATTTGTTACCTGTCACTTTGCGATCGCTTCTCAACCAAGATTATCCTGGTCATCTCAGCGTCGTCTTGGTAGACGATAGCAGTACGGATGGAACAGCAAATGTTGCCCGTGATGTTGCCCAGGAATTAGACAAAACTCAGCAATTACGTGTCCTTTCTGGACAACCTTTGGCTCCTGGTTGGACGGGTAAATTATGGGCGCTACACCAAGGTATTCAATATGCACAAACCCTGACACCGCCACCAGACTATGTTCTGCTGACGGATGCTGATATTGAACATGATGCTTTGAATCTTCGCTGTTTGGTAGCAAAAGCGCAACAAGAGGATTTGGATCTGGTTTCTTTAATGGTGCGGCTTCGGTGTGAGAGTTTTTGGGAAAAATTGCTCATTCCAGCATTTGTATTTTTCTTTCAAAAACTCAACCCCTTCCCTTGGGTGAATGATCCCACTAAACCAACAGCCGCCGCAGCTGGTGGGTGTATTTTAATTACCCGTGAAGCTTTAACCCGGATTGGTGGTATTGAGGTCGTCCGCGATGCGTTAATTGATGATTGCGCCCTAGCGCAAGCGGTAAAGTCTAGCCGTTTTACCCTATCTCCCTCATCTCCCAAAATTTGGCTGGGACTAACCGACTCAACCCACAGTTTGCGACCTTATCCATCCCTGTCAACCATTTGGGACATGATAGCCCGAACTGCGTTCACACAGCTAAATTATTCCTTGGGGTTGTTAATCGTAACAGTCATCGGGATGATACTTGTTTACATTGTTCCACCTGTGTGTGCAATCTTCGGTTTGCTGACTGGAAATTGGCTTGTGGCGATCGCCGCCTTATCAACCTGGCTATTTATGGCTTATGCCTACTTACCCACGATCCGATTTTATGGATGTTCTCCCGCTTTGGCGCTGTGTCTTCCTGGAATTGCTTTCCTTTATACGCTCATGACTGTAGACTCGGCTGTGCGTCACTGGCAAAAGCGAGGAGGAACTTGGAAAGGAAGAGTCTATTCTAAAACCATAAAGGCTGGCTAATCGCTCATTGTTAGTAGTTTGTTAGTAGTTAGTAGTTAGTAGTTAGTAAAACAACCAACGACTTACCACAAATCCCTATTCCCTATTACATTTTATGGCTTCAATTGCTCGTAAGAATTTACTAGAAGACATTCCTCGCTTTTTGGTGGCGCAGGCGGGAATTTTATTTGCCGTTAGCTTAGTCACCATTCAAACAGGTCTTCAATATGGGTTTGCTCGCTCCTCTTCGCAGTTAATTGATCAATCGCGTGCTGACATTTGGGTGTCTTCAAAAAATATGCAGCATTTGGGGCTAACTATACCAATTCCCTACGAACAAGTTACCAAGGCGCGCAAAGTCGCAGGTGTAGACAAAGCTGAAGGTGTCATTATTGATGGTGCGTTGTGGCATGAACTACAAACAGACGAAATTACCTCAGTTACGCTGGTTGGTGCAGATCCACAAGGAATGTTATTTGACCGATCAACCATTGTCCAAGGCAGTTTTAATGACTTGAAGCAACCCTTCAGGTTCATTATTGACAAAACTGGCTTGGATGGTATTCATCTCAAAACGTTGGGTGAGGTTGGAGAAATTAACAATATTGGTGCAAAGTTGGTAGGTTTTACTCAAGGAACTCAGTCAATTATCTTCGGTACCTTGATGTTCACCTCTTTAGAAACTGCCAACACTTATAGAAATTACGGTACTCAGACAACCGCTTCTCCAACTAACGTAGGTACCTCTGCTAAAAATCCAACATCAACCGACCAGATTAGCTTCGTTTTGATTCGGGCAAAACCCGGTCAAAATATAAGCAAATTAAAGCGAGATTTAGAACAAGCTTTGCCAGACACCCGCGCTTACACTCGCCAACAAATGTCTAAAATAACACAAGTCTACTGGCAGGAACGCTCTGGAATTGGATTTATTCTCGGTCTTGGTGCGGTAGTTGGGGTCGTTGTTGGGGCAGTGGTCGTTAGTCAAATTCTTTATGCTTCTGTCACAGATCATATCAAAGAGTTTGGCACCCTTAAAGCGATGGGAGCATCTGATTGGTTTATTTACAATGTAATTATTGAGCAAGCACTATGGATGGCAATTTTAGGCTATCTACCAGGGATCGCTCTTTGTCTAGGGGTGGCAGCTTGGACATCAACAGCACAGGGTATTGTCATTTTAATTACACCTATATCGGCAGCTACTGTTTTTGGAATTACGGTGTTGATGTGCGTCAGTTCTGCTGTTTTTGCGATCCAAAAAGTCACTCGCGTTGATCCAGCGATTGTCTTTAAAGGATAGTTATCTTGTCAGTAATTTTACTTTATATATAGTGCCACTGACTACATAATTAAGTTTGTGATTCTTCAGCACTCGAAAGCACACAACAAATCTCAACTGACAATTAAAAATTGTATATCCCCAAAGAATTTGAGCAAATGACTGATTCTAAAATTCAATCTCATAAATTTGCCCAGAACAAATATCAAATGAATTCCACCGCAACAGGCGCAATTGTTGCCGAAGGGGTGGAAATGGTGATTAATTCCAAGCAGCAGCGCCTTCAAATCCTCAAAGAAGTTTACTGGGAAATCCAAAAGGGTGATATCGAAATTTTAATGGGACCTTCTGGCTCGGGGAAAACGACTTTGCTGTCTATTTTAGCGGGACTATTGACTCCAACGGCTGGCAGCGTGTATTTGCTTGGGCAAGATATTACCAGAATGTCTCGAACTGAACTGGCTCGGTTCCGAAGGCACAACATTGGCTTTATTTTTCAAGATTTTAACTTGTTTCCCGCACTAACGGCAATTGAGAATGTAGAAGCAGCCTTGAATGTCAAAGGCATTCGAGGAAAGCCAGCACGCAAAGAAGCACAAGCTTTGTTGGAACAAGTTGGACTGGGGGATAAGGTAAAGCAACTTCCCCGTGATTTGTCGGGGGGACAAAAACAAAGAGTGGCGATCGCCCGTGCTTTAACTGGTCATCCACAGGTGATTATGGCAGATGAGCCAACGGCTGCTTTAGACTCTCAAAGCGGACATTTGGTTATGGAGTTACTGCGCCGACTGGCAAAAGAACAAGGTTGTACAGTGTTGATTGTCACCCATGATCCCCGGATTTTAGATTTGGCTGACCGAGTTGTTTATATGGAAGATGGCGTACTTAAATGTTAAAACCTCTTTTGATACTCAACAACTGCGCGATTGTCATCATTTAAATTAGTGGTTGCACGCAGACGAATGGAATTGTTGAGCCGATAGTTAATACCCCATTGGAAGGGGTCGCTATTTGTCAAAATCTTCAGGGTGGAGACAGAAAACCTGCGAGTGATATCCACTCCGGCTTCCGCTGCCAACTCCAAAGTTGAACTACTCCTACCTGCTATCAGAGTGTCCGTGAGGATGGTTGGGAAGAGACGCAGTTCGCTCAAACCCAATGCCGTTGCAATCTGGTTTAGAGGTTCCTGAAGATTGTTGAACACAGCCGAACCTGCTATATTAATCAGTCCTAAGGTAGTGTCGTTAGTGCGTCCTTCGGTTTCTACAATTCCACCCCCAAGCAGGGCAACAATTTCTGTTTCGCTGCGTACGGGGCTGCTTGTCAGTTCCAGACTTTCATCCAGTTTACTTGCCAGACCTTGCACCCTGGCATCAACACGAACAGTTTCTAAAGCCGCCAACCCTGTGATATTTGGTTTATTGAGGTCAGTATTTTGAATAACGTCAAGTACTTTCGCAAATAGCTGCATGTCTAACTCGGGATCGCGGGGTTGATTTGCTCTAAAAATAGCTTTATGTTTATAGCCACGCGCAAGGTTAAATCGAGTCGTAAATAAATTTACGCTTCCTTCCTTAAGCCGGATAGTTCCTTCTGGTATTGGTTCTTTAAACGAACCGTTGACGTTAAGGGTTCCAGTAGCCCGGAAACTGATAATGAGTGGACGGGTAATTTGTACGTTTTTGCCTAGCTGTAACTGTAGGTCTTTGAACCGAGTCGCTGTATAGTCAGCTTTCGGGCTCTCTTGCTTGACCTGTTTCACACCTGAAACATCTATTTTGCTATTTGCATTGGTGGTTTTTGTAGATTCTGTTAGTAAAACTTGACCATCAGCTAACTGCAATTGACCACCAATCATTGGCTTCAGGGCGGAACCAGTCACCAGCAAGTTACCGCTGACGCCTCCTTGGTAAAGTTCTTTAAGATTCAAAGCCAATTGGTCAAGGCTAACCGTGAGGGGATGGTCTATTTTCGTTTCTTGACTAGAGACAGGAATTTCACCTTGTGCCTGGACTTTACCCTTGTTATTATACTTACCTTGAAGATTTTGCACGGCAATCCGGTCTAAACCAAACTGCACTGTTCCTGTAATATCTGTCAGCTTTCCTGGTAAAGCTTGAGATGAAAAGGTGGCATCCTTAACAGTGGCAATTCCATCTAATATAGGTTGTTGTGTTGTCCCCCGCACCATCAAGTCTATTTGTCCCTCACCTTTTTCAAAGGCGACTTGGTTAGTTAACAGGTTTAAGACTGCCAGCCCTTCATTTTGAACTTTCACATCCAGATTAATTTGATCGTTATCTGGCTTTACAGAAGCAAAAGGCAACTGATAAGGTACACTACCAGCAATTTTAACTGGCTCTGAACCAGAAACCGTAACGTGGCTGCCAAAGTTCAAGCGACCATTGGTGTAGTTGAAACTCGCAGTCGCTGACTCTACACCTTTTTGATTGAGAGTCCCTTGCGTGATTTGTAATTCTCCCTTTGCCTGTGGATTGTCAATACTCCCTGCTAAAGCTGCTGTGCCGTTGAGATTACCTGTTAAACCAACGGGCAGTTTGACAAAATTATTCAACACTTGCACGGGGAAATTGACAACCTGCAACTGACCAGATTGTTCATTACCGCCAATATTACCTGTCAAGGCGATCAGGTTGTTCTGAGACTCCAGTCGCAAAGGTAGCAATCTGAGAACACCGTTTTCAAATCTGCCTTGAGCAATCACTTGGTCTGCTTTATATAAACGATCCGGTTCATCTGCCCTACCCCAAACAAAGTTTTGACCGTTTAAATTAAAGCTTACATCCAGCCCGTTCGCTGTTGCAGTATCTACGGAGATTTCACCGTTGAAAGTTCCCTTTAAATCTGCCAATTCCGGTATGGCAGAAACATTGCGACGCTGTTGTTTTTGTTGTACTAGCCGATTTTCAAATTCGCCAAAGCGCTGAAGTTGGGCAGACAAAGGCTGATCTGAAAATCCTACTGACTCGGTAGCATTCAAATCTGCTGCTGTACCGTAGTTTGGCTGTGCCAAACCGCGTTGGACATCTTGTAATTCATATAACTGTAGTGCAGTCAGGACATCTTGAACTTCACCTTGGGTAACGTTCAGTTTACCTTTGATTTGCGGACCTTTGGGAGTTTGGCTCAAAGTCCCAGCAAGGGCGTAGCGACTCGCACCTTTGACAAATTCGCTATTTGTAACCGTTAAGGCAGTGCGTTGCGGGGGTTCCCCCCGTTGAAGCAACTGCCGTGCTTGACCATCGCCGTAACGGAATTGTGCCATCAGGCGATCGCCTTTAATGCGTCCTAATTGCGGCTTGGCAATTGCAATATCGCCTTGTGTCGCAAATGTCTTTTGATTAACCTGAAAATCCCCAGTCAAAAATCCAGCGATCGCACCCGTACCAAGATGAGTATTCGCAGGCGGGGTGAGATTCAATATCGCCAAGGGGAAGTTTTCCACTTTCATTGCCAAATTGTCCCCTTGAGATTGACCGCTTGCCAATGCGTCTTGCCACCTCACTAAGAAAGAGTTGGGACGATTTTTTGCGTCTGCGTTGAGAGTAATGCGATCGCGTTTGCCTGCAACATCTAAATTTAAACCCTGTCCCTGCGCCAATTGGATGTTTCCAGTTAACACCGACTCAAAAGGCAGCCGATTTACCACCAAGTCTCGTAACCTAACTTGCCCTTGTATATTTGGCACAGGTAGCGTACCGCTGATTCTTCCCCCAAAATCGGCTTTCCCTGCTAAAGCCACAGCGCTGGGAAGCTGCATTGGCAACTTTTGCAGATTATAATTCTGTGCCTGAACGTTGAGATTTAATTCAGTAATTTCCGGTATGCCTGCCCCACTAGACTTGGCTAAAATATAACCATTAGCATTCAAGCCTGGAGAAGTGGCTCGCTCGACGAGCAGCTTTTGTCCATCCCAGCCAACAACTGCTGTCAGCGGTTGCTCAATACCAGCAATGCCTTGAGAAAGCTGTACCTGACCAGAGGCACGCACGTTGGATATGTTGAAAGTTCCCACAGTGCCTGCCAGTTGCACTTTACCGCCAAATTGACCCCGCAACTGCTGCGACAACCGTTTTAATTCCACACCAGAAGCATCAACCATTGCCTGGTAGCGACCATCAGCAAGTTGAATATTAGAAGCGGTGACTGTGCCACCTGCAACATTAAGTCGTGCCTGACCAGTAGCTTGAATAGCTTGTGGTTTGAAGGAATCAGCTAAACCAGCAACGTTAAATTGACCTGTCAAAGTACCGTTAAACTGCGGTGGCACTTGTGATAATTTTTGCAATGGCACTTGAGTTGCTTGGAGTTGCGCCTGATAGCGACCATTAGCCAATTGGATATTAGAAGCAGTCACAGTACCACTACCAAAATTGACGCGTGCTTGTCCTGTGGCTACAACAGTTTGCGGTTTAAAGGATTCAACTGAACCAGCAACGTTGAATTGACCGCTTAACCTTCCTTGAGATTGCTTAGGTAATTGTGCCAATTGTTGCACATCTACGTTATTTGCTTGTAGTTGTGCTTTATACAAACCTTCCGCGACTTGGATATGAGAAGCTGTAATTGCGCCACCAGCAACTAATAAGCGTCCCTCACCAGTAGCACGTAAGGTTTTGAGGTTAAAAGTGTCTGTATTTCCTGAAACTTGGAACTTACCCGCTAATGGTCCATTTAAAGTTTGGGGCGCTTGTTTTAGCAAACGCCCCAACCGCACACCGTCAGCAACCAATTCGGCAGAAAAGCTTTGCTCGCCAAATTGAAGATTAGAAATAGCAACTGTGCCACCCGCAACTTGAACTTTTGCGTTATCTGGACGAATTGTGGCAATTTTAAATGGGGCTGAGGTTCCTGATAAGATCAGACGACCGTTGAAGCGTGCGTGATCGAGAGAGACATTTTGCAGTTGACTGGAGTTGACAAAACGTTGCACCTGTACTTTGGAAGCATCGGCGATCGCTTGCCAACGCTGATTAGCCCAACTGCCAGCAATTTGTACTGTACCACCACCAACACTCAGAGCAACATTACGGAAGGAGACGCTTTTGTCTGGGGCGACAATTGTTTCTCCACTTCCGGGGTAGGTTGCTTGGGGCGCTTGCCATTGTACCGTTGTCTGAACGTTCTCACCACTGCCAGTCAGTTGTGCTGTACCTAAGACAGTACCAATTTGGAATCCAGGTTTTATATCGTAAACAGAGGCAATGGCATCCCCTGGAACGTTCTTTGCCGTGACATTAAAATTTAGCTTGGGAATTTTGTTAACAAATTGAATCGTCCCAGCGCCTGTAACTTCACCGCCTACAGTCGCTTTGCCTTGAATATTTTTAAAAGTAATAATAGACGCGACAGGAGAAAACTCAAACTGTGCGCTGGCACTCTTAAAATCAACTTTGTCAATTTTTGCTTCTTTTATGGTGGCAACTGTACCAGAGAGAATTGGGTTAGTGATTGGTCCAACAACCTGTAAGTCTGCCTTACCTTCCCCAATTGTCGGTACGGGTAATTTGACGTTGAGAGTTTCCCGGACACTTGCCACATTTACCGCATTTACACGCGCTACTAACTTGTAGCCAGCTTTGGAGTCAATGGTGCCGTTCGCTATTAAGGGGATTTTGCCATAACCACTGGTGACATTTTCTAGCTTAAGCTGAGTTCCTTGAAAGCGCACCTTACCTTGAGAATTGATAAATGGTAGTGGCATTCGCGGAACTTGAAGTTGAACTCCTTGCCCAGTAGCATTACCAAAAATGAGCAGGTTTTGCTGTTTTTGTTTCAGCTGGATGTTTTGAATTTTCAACTCACCCTGAACTCGACCTGCTTGTAATTCCACGGGTAACTTAACGATGCGAGAAACATCAGCAGCAAGGAAGTTTCGTACCCGTAGCAACTGTAAGTTGACTTCTTGAGTCTTGGGACGAAAATCTCCTTGTATCGCAAGGTTGCCACCGTTATCTGGTTGCCCATCCAAATTAAATTGAATGAGTTTGTAGTTTTCTAATAGTTGGGCAGTGCCGTTGATTTGTGAAAATGCTACGGGGGATGAGGGGGATGAGGGGGATGAGGGGGATGAGGGAGTCATTTCTCCCTCTACCTTATTTGCCTGGGGAACTAACACCAAGTTGGCATTGCGAAACCGCAGTTTGTCTAAATCAGTTTTAATTGGTCCTTTTCGACCTGCCGCCGTTATTCTTGTGGTAATCCAGCGCCTTTGTTCATCCTGCTCAAGGTAAACATCCGGGTTGACTAAGGTGACGTCTAACTTGAGTTTGTGGTTCAACAGCAACTGTAATGGGTCAAAACCTACCTCTACAACCTCGGCTGTCACCTTATCCGGATCTGTAGGTGTAGCCGGAATGGCTGAAGCCCCAAACGTCACTCCCGTAAGCGAAAGTTGTTTTACTTGCCCCAGTTTTACGGGACGGTTCAATGTAGTAGTAAGATTGCTTTGGGCTAATGGCACTAAGTCTTTATGAATAAAATTCCATAGTCGCCAAGTACCGCCCGTAATTCCTATAAGCAGAATTCCGCTCAAGGCAATGCCACCACGGCTTAAAATCAGTAACAATTGATGCGTATTATAAATACGGGGGGATTGGGAGTGATGATCGCGATTACAAGCTTTGGTCATTTCGTCTCACTACTGACTCACCGAAACAGTCCTAAGTGCTGAGTGCTGAGGAACCTCCGCACCGCGCTGTCCTCTTCAAGTCGAGGAACCGTCTTAGGCGAAAAGCTCCCGAATTTATCCGTGGAGCAATCATAGCGTTTTTTCCTTGTTTGATCCCCTAAATTTATTTGAGGGGAATTCCTCCGCACACCCTGCTTTTGATCTACAGGGCTTAGCACTCATAATCAGCACTCATAAACAAATGTAGCTGTCACAGCTGTAGAACCAACTCGCACACTACTGGCTACGCCTACTCCAGGATAACCGACGATACTAAAGACGGGAGTAGCAATCATGCTTAAAGCTAGATGTGAAATGTGACGCTTATACTTTTGGTAATATTAACTCTGTTAGAAAAAAATTAAAAATATCTAAGAAAGTGAGAATTCTTGCCTGGGCTTTTCCTTGGACGCAATCAAGAAGTTTAATTAACTTGTGTGGGGTCTGGGGAGCAGTAAGTCCCGCGCCCTTGGGGTTCGCCAGTTCCCTACGGAGGGAAACCCTCCTTCAGGACTGGACTCACCATAATCTTTGATTTGGCGTCGGGATACACGCACTCCCCAGGGAAAAAGACAGTAACGGCAGACGCTTCAAGTCGGGGAACCCGCCCAACGCGCTGCCTCCTCGATGTGCTGTCTTTTTCCTATCTCTCTTGAACTTCTAACAGATAACTAAAGTCTGTTAGAATATTTCAGGAGGTGATTAGATGCTCTCGTTGACTTACAGTTACCGAATTTATCCAGACGCTGCTCAAGAAGCAAGAATGCTTGCTTGGATGGAATCGTGTCGCAAAGTATACAACTATGCATTGCGGGAACGTAAAGACTGGATAGCTTCGCGTAAATGTCCTATCAACGCCTGCTCTATTCACTCTGAATACATCATCCCGGTTGACACGCCATACCCTGACTACTACAAACAGCAAAACGCACTGACACCAATCAAAAAGGACAATCCTGAACTCAAAGATGTTCAATCTCAAGTACTGCAAGACGCATTGAAACGACTTGATAAAGCGTTCAAGTTTATGATGGAACGCGGTTTTGGGTTTCCCCGATTCAAGAAGGTTGGTCAATACAGATCGTTTGTGTTTCCACAGTTCAAATCCAATCCGTTGACGGGTTTTCAAATTAAACTGCCCAAAATTGGAGCAATGCCTATCAATCTGCATCGCCCAGTTCCAGATGGGTTTGTAGTCAAGCAGGTTAGAGTTGTCAGCAAAGCGTCGGGATGGTACGCTCAGTTGATTTTGCAATGTGATCTTTCCGTGCCCGATATCATCCCTGATGGCAATTCCATCGGTATTGATGTCGGATTGTCCAAGTTTTTGGCTGTGTCCAACGGACAATTGGTAGAAAGACCCAAGTTTTTCAATTCAATGCATAGCAAGCTTAGATGGCTGCAACGCAAGTTGAAAAACAAGACCAAAGGTTCTGCCAACTACCGGAAAGCACAGCATAAGATACGTAGATTGCATGAACGCATTTATGACACACGCAAACAGTTTCATATCAATACAGCACACGCTTTGTGTGATGGCGTGGGAATGGTTTTTGCTGAGGACTTGAATCTCAAGATGACAAGTCGCGGGATGTTGGCAAAGCATTGCTTGGACGCTGCTTGGGGTAGTTTTCTTGAGATTCTTTCTTGGGTTTGTTGGAAACGTGGGGTGTACTTTGCTAAGGTGAATCCCAATGGGACTAGTCAAACGTGTCCTCAGTGCGGAACTCATACCGGGAAAAAGAAGCTGTCTGAACGTGTTCATGTTTGCCATGAGTGTGGATATACAACAGACCGTGATATTGCTGCCGCTATGGTGGTAGAACAGAGGGGTCTTGCAGCTGCGGGACTCGCAGTCAAGCTGCCTGTGGAGGTAACGCCCGCCGGGGACGCAAGTCTAGGCGCGACCAATGAAGCAGGAAAGCCCAACCGTAAGATTGGGAAGCCCGCGCTGTACTCGTAGAGTCAGCGCCGGGAGATGTCACGAATAGATCCAAGATGGAACATTAGATGATTACACCCATGCGTGTTTTTGTATTACTGTTTAACGCTCGCACAGAAAATGAGGGAATTCACACAATTCAAGTGGGCGATCGCAATAAGGTTCTGATGTTCGAGTCAGAAGACGACGCTGCACGCTTTGCCCTTATGCTTGAAGCTCAAGATTTCCCGCCAGCCACCGTAGAGGCGTTTGATTCAGAGGAACTCAAGGAATTTTGTCAAAGTGCAGACTATGACTGGAAAATTGTCCCAAATAACGGGAGTTTAGCAATTCCTCCAGAAATAAACGTTGAACAAACAGATTGGAAAGCAGAATCCGAAGAGGACGTTGCCTCCGAAACCTTCCCTCGTAACCAGAACTCGCCGGAAAAACCAGAATTATCTGACTCAGAACTCGAAAGCATTCGCCGCAAACTAGAAGGGTTATTGTAGAGAGTCGTTAGTCATGAGTCATGAGTCATGAGTCATTACTAAGGACAGAAGACAAACGACAAATGACCACAGACAAAGGACAAAGGACAAATGATGAACTTGCAGGGGCGCGGATATCTTTTAACAGAGCAGGTCAATCCTGATAGTCTTAACCTAGACCAGCTCAGTTCTGTTGAATTGGTAGAACTGTTTAATCACGAAGACGCAAAGGCAGTGGCTGCAGTAGCTGCTGCTAAAGTTCAGTTAGCTCAAGCGATTGAACGCATTGCAGAACAATTGCATCACGGAGGACGCCTGTTTTATATTGGAGCAGGGACAAGTGGTAGGTTAGCGGTGTTAGATGCTGCAGAGTGTCCGCCTACTTTTTGTACACCCCCAGAGATGGTACAGGGGATTATCGCTGGGGGTGCAGGCGCACTAGTACGCAGTTCGGAAGATTTGGAAGACAACGCCGAAGATGGTGAAGCGGCGATCGCTCAACGACAAGTCACGCAACTTGATGTCGTCGTTGGCATTACAGCTGGTGGGACAACGCCTTTTGTCCACGGCGCAATGAGTGCTGCTCGTAGCCGGGGTGCCACTACTATATTTATAGCCTGCGTCCCTGCTGAACAAGTCAGCTGTGATGCTGATATTGATATTCGCCTGTTGACTGGACCTGAGATACTTGCTGGTTCAACTCGCCTAAAAGCTGGTACGGCAACGAAACTTGCTTTAAATATCCTTTCTACGGGTGTAATGGTCAAGTTGGGTAAAGTTTATGGCAATCGCATGGTGGATGTGGCGGTAACAAATCAAAAGTTACGCGATCGCGCTTTGCGTATTTTACAAGACCTCACTGGTTTAAGTCGAGAAGCCGCTGGTTTCTTATTAGAACGTAGTGGCAAATGGGTTAAGTTGGCACTGTTGATGCATTGGACTGGGTTGGAAAAAGAGGAGGGCTTAAAACTCCTATCAGAATACCAAGGTAATCTTAGGGCGGCTGTTGCCAGTTACAAAAACAACAGCCAATCCTGAGAATTCCACTTTGAGTTATCAGTTAAAAAGTGAGAAATGAGGAGTTACTGGCTCCTCACTCACAATTTTTATACATTCTTAATTTTTCTCTACGCATCCTGGATAAACTTCAAGTCATAAGACCTCGTGGGAAGTATGGAAACTCAGCGTCTTCAGACCTGAGAGGAAATACGACTCGTGCGACTTTAGTCGCTTTGTTCCATTACCGCCTTGGGGTTACTTGAATCGGTGTACTTTTGT
>JAHHIB010000040.1 GCA_019359075.1 Kalymmatonema hyalinum WJT4-NPBG1 | reverse complement strand
CTGTCATGACTACCTGCACATGAGCAAACGCAAAAGCTAAGAACATCGGGAGCCGGATGTAGCGAAAGCTACACGTCCGGTTCTAACAGAGAGGTGCGGGGCATAATAGCCCCCATCGACTCTACCTAGCCGATCAAGCTAATTTCCCAGGCAAAGGTATCAATAGTTGCTTGTTTAAGCTGAACAGGATAAGGTTTTGTTTTTGCCTTTAAAGCTTCTAAAATGTTATGAGGATCGTAAAGTGGCTGACAAATAGCAACTTCACCCATATAAATAGAGGACACAAAGCCGTGAGGATGTCCTGGTTGGTATTCAATGGTGATTTGCCCAGCTAGGCAATCATCAATGACACGATTAACCTGTGCCAAATCACGATAGAGAAAATCTACAGGTACACCTTGGATCTGTAGCCAACCACCACCATTAATCCATTTTCCCCATTCACCAATTGCAGTGATCAGGTTTACGCGATGCTTGTCGTCAAGTTCACAGGCGAGGTGATTTAGAGCAATTAGATCGGGCGGATTCTCTGGCTTGTAATAGATGCCTAGATCCACATCTGACTTTTTAGTATGGTTGCCCCGTGCCCGTGAACCACCCAGTGCAATAGCTGCAATTCCCTCTATTGACTGCAAACGAGCAACAATATGGTTGATGAACTGGGGCAATTGCTGATTCATTGGAGGAATTTTGGTTCTTTTTAAGGTTCGCTAAATTTCCCTCCCGTTGTTCAATGCTTGTACCGCCAGCAAAGCTAACGCTGCCGTACCAGCAACTGCACCCCACTTGATCTGCGGATTCTTATCCAGCCAATCGGAAATGCTTGGTATCACCATGTGGCTAAAGTCTCCCTCAACTCTAGTATCAGTTGGGACAGGCTCATAAAAATTGTTTCTTTCATCTTCAGACTTTGGCTCAGTGGTGCGCTGCAGGCGGAAGCCGATAAGCAGCAACAAGGAATCCACCAGTTCGGGCGAGAGCCGCTGCAAGGCATCTAGCGCCCTAGCCGCATCGCCAACAAAGAAGTCACGAGTTGGATGTTCAGCAACGTAGACGATCGCATCAGCCACTAGCTTAGGGTCATAGTAGGGCGGTATCCCTGCCGGCTTCACGCCTAACTTGGTGCGAGCATTGTTCCAAAAGGGTGTGTTGACGACCGCTGGCTTCACGCTCGTCACACTGATGGGTACTTTCTCATGTTGTAGCTCGACACGCAGGGCTTCCACAAAGCCTTCTATGCCGTGCTTTGCTGCGGAGTAAGCACTTTGGTATGGGAGACTTCGTCTGCCCTCGATTGAAGATATGTGGATCAGTGCCCCTCGCCCCTCACGCTTGAGATGCGGTAGCGCCGCCATCGCACCATATACCTGCCCCATCAAGTTAATATTAACGACGCGCTGAAACTCTTCTGGTGTGGTGTTGTCGAACGTGGCAAAGACGGCGATCGCCGGACAATGCACCCACGTATCGAGTCGCCCGTACACCTCGACGGTACGGTCAGCGATCGCCTTAACCTGATCAAATACCTCTACATCGGCGACGATCGCAGTTGCTTCACCACCAAACGCTCGAATCTCGTCCACCAAGGAATTTAACTTCGGCTCACTGCGACTAGAGACAACCACCTTTGCCCCACGCCGTGCGAACTGGAGCGCTGTCTCACGCCCGATGCCACTCGAAGCTCCAACGACTGAAACAACCTGCTGATTTATTGGCTTTAGCTGCATTGATGCTACTGCTCCTTAAAGTTCTTACTAAAAATCAACGCCTGCCAAAAACTGGCTCAACGCCTCGGTAAACTGTTCGGGACGCTCAATATGAGGTATGTGACCGCAGTCCGGTATCAAGGCGAGTTGTCCTTTCTGTAAACGGCTAACCGCATCTTGAGCTTGTTCTTTTGGGAAAATCAAGTCTTCAGTACCCCACACAACAAGAGTTGGCATCTGCAACTGCCCTAAAGAGTCAAGCAACACCTGGCGCTGTCCAAACACATTGAGCTGGTCACGCAGCGAGGACAGGGTGGCTTCAAGAAAGTTGGGAAGAAGCGACATACGCTCCTGCTCTGCTATCCACGCTTCCGGAACGAGTGAGGGATGAGCGAAAAACAGCGATGCCCGTGCCCAAGCTCGCAGCTTATTGTTAGGAGGCACTTTGCACATGGTAATTGCAGCTTCTCCGTACAACGGCACGGTCAAAAGGGACAGAATTGGGTTGACCACCTGACCCAATCCGGAACTGTCTACCAGCACCAAGGCGGCAACTTTTTCAGAATGTAACAGTGCAAAGCGCAGGGCAACCAGACCACCTAGCGAGTTGCCGACCAGTATCGCCCGCTCAATTCCTAGAGCGTCGAGAAAATCACCCACGAACTGCCTTAGAAATTCCACCGAGTATTCGCGGTTGGGTTTAGCAGCATCGCCGAAACCTGGAAAATCTAATGCGTAGACTCGATGACGATTAGCCAGCGTGGGAATCACCCAAGACCAATCAACAGCACTGTCAGCATCTCCATGTAGCAGCACTAACGGTGGGTCATAGTCGCCCGCCGTAAAGTAGCGAGTGGTTAAACCGTTTACATTTATTCGCCGCTCTTCAACCGCTGTTTTCACACTTTGCTCCATCATGTTTAAAGCATCAGCCATTGCCGTTACAAATCCCTCAAGTGTGATGGGCACCATTGACTCGAAGAACTTCACCAGTGACGTAGCTGCTGGCTATGGGCGACAGCAGGAAGGCCACTGCCCAGGCAACTTCCTCAGGCTTGCCGAAGCGACGGAAAGGAATTTCAGACAGAATACGCTCTTTGACTTTGTCTGGAACCGACTTGACCATATCAGTCTCAATGAATCCCGGTGCCACAGCGTTAGCTCGCACCCCGTAGCGAGCCGCCTCTAAAGCTAGGGACTTTGTTAAACCAATCACAGCAGCTTTGGACGCTGCATAGTTGATCTGACCGATGTTTCCCCGCTCACCCGAAATTGAACTGATACAGACAATCGAACCTTCACGACGCTCGTACATCTTGGGGATAACGGGCATCAGCGTGTTGTATACTCCCTTCAAATTTGTATCAATTACCGCATCCCAGTCATCTGTCTTAAGTTTGGGAAAAAAGTTATCTCTGGTAATTCCAGCGTTAGCGACAATCCCGTAAATTGGTCCTAGTTTCTCTTCAACCTGTTGAGCCGCTTTTTCCATTGCTGCGGAGTCGGTTACATCGGCTTGAATTGCCAAAGCTTTATTCTGAGCAATGCTATCGCTACGGTATGTGTAAGCAACCTTGGTTCCCAACTCCTCTAGAAGACTGACTATTGCCGCTCCTATCCCTCGATTACCGCCAGTTACCAAAACGACTTTACCTTCCAGTCCCAAACAGACCATGAGTCACTTGCACCCCTATTTTTATTTCAGCCATGCTACGTCAGCCGCAAAGCGTTAATGTTTGCAGCTTTCTTTGGCATTGTCAGTTAATGCTCAAACCACCTACTTATTCGGAGAATGAATTTACAGAAGAACCTAAAAAACCATTCTTTTGTTGCACACTCAGCTTCATTCCCAATAAAGAGTCACGCTCGCTGCTTAACTGGCAATGCCTTTGCTTGTAATCAGTACAGCAAGATGCTGACTGTTATTGCAATTAGGCTGCCATTTCTTGCTGAATCTTGCTCTTGGCAGCTTTAAATTCAGTAGCCATTTGCTCTTTCTGCTCGTCGCTGCAATTTTTGTCAATCGCCGGGAACATCGTGAATTCTTCTTGGCGAATGTGATCGCCAAGCACATCCATCAGCTGTTTAATTTTTGATCTGAACTCGTCGGCTGAAGCGGGATTAATAGACTTAATTTCATCTAACATCTGCTTCATTTGGGCTTGCTCATCGTACAGCTCCTGAGTGTTGTCATTGCCGTAGAACGAGCGAACTTTCGGGTAGACAACTTCTTCTTCAGCTTGAGCATGTGCTAATAAATCTTTGTAGAGCTGCCCGAAATACTCTTGGAGCTTTTGAGGGTCTTTAGTAGCTCCGATTTCGGTGAAGATGGTATTCACCTTGTCGTGATCCAGCCGGATCAGGGTCTGGATGTTCATATCCTGTTTGTCAGTGTTCTGGGTGATCACACTGCCAGCTACACCCGAGAATGCTGCGATCGCATCTTGCACCCGTCCCCAGATTCCCTGATCGGCATCAAGACCCGTCATTTCGCGGACACCGACCTGTTCGAGCATCCCCTTGAGCTGTTCTTGGTGAGCGCGACCCTCAAAGTTGACGGTATTTAAAGGCGCAATTGCCACTTCAATGTCTGCCCCTACCTTCTGAGCCGCTTTGTGGATCATGAGTCCGCTCATGACTTGACCATGCTTCATGAGTTCATGGTGAATGAGTTTCTGATAAAACGTAAACTCATTGCCTGACATCATCTGCTCAAACTGCGGAATAAATATTTTGGTTGCAGCACTAGGTTCAGTCTGAATGCCATATTGAACGATGACAGTATCTATGATGCCTATGTTCTTCCGGTCATCCTCAAGCATATTTTGGAGACGCTCTCGAACATCTTCATAAGGGCAGGCATCTATGAGTTTTTGATCGTTAGAGATAATTAAATTTTGAAAGGCTTTCAGGTCTGCCAATCTTTCGCCAATAGCAAGCCGCTTCGTATCGTCTAGCGTTGTAACCACGTTTAGTTCTCCTGTATGAAAATAATCTGATTGCTCCCCTTTCACCGCAGAGGTAATGTAGCTCAAGACGAGTTTCCCAAACGTTACTCACGTCTGCCTTTGAGAACCTGATCGAACACAATTACCTTAGTGATAGAAATGGGTTATGTTTTCAAGCAACAAAAACCTTAGATACCTTGATTTTGCAGGTGATCCAGTTTGAGTCCACCTAGCCTGGGTTAGATGTTTCGGTTTTAGCCCACAAAAAGCTGAGTCGGATTACCAAGACTGGGGGGTAAGGGTGTAAGGGTGTGAGGGTATGGGGGAAAGAATTCTTTTTTAACTCCTGCATTCAAAACACATTCTACCCTTACACCCCTACACCCCTATTCCCCTACACCCGTTTGAATTGTCAAAGTCGCTCCAGTGCAAACGCCGTACCGCCACCAGTGCCATGACACACCGCTGCCAGCCCTAACTGCCCATTCCTGTGCTGCAAAGCGTTGAGCAGCGTGACGATGATTCGCGCCCCAGAAGCGCCGATGGGATGCCCTAGTGCGATCGCCCCCCCAAAGATATTGAGCTTCTCGTAAGGAACCCCCAGCACCCGGTTAAACAGCACGTTGCTCAAAGCGAAAGCTTCGTTGTTCTCGAACACGTCAAAATCGTAGATTCTCATCTTCAGCTTGTCTAAAAGCTTATTCACTGCCAAGATGGGAATTTCAGGGAAGCGCCAAGCTTCCCCACCGACCCACGATCCCCCAATCACCCGTGCTAGAGGTACCAGTTTGTAACGTTCCACTGCACTTTTGCTTGCCAAGACAAGAGCTGCTGCTCCGTCCGATATCTGACTGCTGTTGCCCGCAGTGAACACCCCATCCTCTGTGAAAGCAGGCTTGAGTCGGGTCAGGCTCTCCAAGGTGGTTTCGGGGCGAATGCCTTCATCTTTTTCCACCAATTCCAAACCTTTCTTCCCTTTAACCTCAATCGGTACAATTTCCTTGTTGAAGTAGCCTTGCTCGGTGGCGAGTGTTGCCCGCTGCTGTGAATAGAGAGCGACTTGATCCAAGTCAGCCCGCGTCACCTGGTAAGCTGCTGCCAGACGTTCAGCTTGCTCTCCCATCGCTTCAGCGGTCGTGGGATCGGTGAGACCGTCGTAAAGTAAAATATCCGTGAGTTGCTCTGGCGAACCCAGCAGGAATTTGTACCCCCATCTCGCTCGGTGTGATAGGAAAAATCCGGTTTGGGACATGGATTCCATTCCGCCAGCAAGTACGATGTCGGCTTCACCAGCGCGGATAGCAGTGGCGGCGTTCATCACGCTCATCATTCCCGACGAACACACCATGTCCACTGCATACCCATTCACCGTTTCTGGAATTCCAGCCTTGAAAGCCGCTTGACGGGGCAATGACTGTCCGTGACCGGCTCTCAGGACGTTGCCAAAGATGTAAAGGTCTAATGCTTCCCCGGATATTCCTGCCCGTTCCAACGCAGCGCGCATGGCGATCGCACCTAAATCCACCGGAGAAAAACCCGCAAGCACACCTCCGAACCGACCGAGTGGCGTGCGTACTGCTGAGACAATATAAGCTTCTTCCATGCTGATTACCATTTTTACAATGTCACGTCCTTAAGCGCTACCAACTTCAAGCGGAATGCTTATGGAAGCAAATTCCATTGGTTTATGAAAGGTGGATTTGAGGTTCATTAGTCTTTGCCTAATATAGCTATTTTTTGCACATTTAATGCTTAGTCTTAATAGGTTCAAAAATGCTTTTTTTGAAATGCTATTGTCCATAAATTTTAAAAATATTTTTGTATACATCAACCATTAAAGCCACTTATCAATTATTATTTAAAAAAGTCTTAGACAAGACAATCAGTATTGTATAACAAAATAAAAGGGGCAACGATAATGGATTTGTTCAATAATTTTGAGCAGTACTTAAGGCAGTTAAGCGAAATGCAGAGAGGGCTTTTCAATAGCTGGACATCTATGATGCCGAATATGCAGAGCTTCACCACACCAAACTTCCGTGACAATTTTGATAAAACCTTGAAATTCCAGGAAAGCGTGGTGACAAGTTCTTTAGAATTGCAGGCTCTGTTAGCTCGTATGTCACTCGAAAGCCAGAAGCAATTTTGGGAGGGCTATTTCAATATGTTACGGAAAGTATGAATCAAAAAGCTGAGTGAGCAGTAGAGTAGCATTCGGTTCACATCATATATAGTGGAGTGGTTTCTGTTTTTTTAGAGTGTGTTTGTCAAGGAATTATGAAATAGTTTCTCTGACAAACATACTCTCAGTATTAATAAAGCCCCCAATAAATTATTGGGGGGAGTGTTTTTCGTGTGAAACGGTTATTTTAGGGGAAACTTTTTCTATTCTTTCTTTTCATTAAGAGTTCTACTTCGCTAACAAAGCCATTGACTAAAATTTAACCCTGCTACTTTGTGTAATCGTCTATCTAGAGAAAGGGCATAATGTTAAGCGCTCTTGTATGCATGAATACAAAAGCTAAGAAATCCCTGCTGGATTTTGGGCAATTTTGTCCTAATCCCAAAACTGACAGAAAACCCAAGTAGAGATTATTAAGAGACAACTAGCGAGCGTAAACTGCACCATTGCTCCATTAGAATGATGCAAAGAGGGTTTTGCAATCTACTCCTCCCCGCGCTGAGCCACAATGAATTTTAGTCAATTGCTTGTTGATAAAATAGACACAATCACAAAAAACTGGGTTGAAGCAGTTCGCTTTGATAGACAGATTTCGAGTGCCAATGATTTACCAGGCTCAGCTATACGGGATCATCTTCCCGATGTTCTCATGGCGATGGCAACCGTGCTTTCCCAATCCCAGGACAGCGATATTCAGTCGATAGTGCAAAACAGTTTGGAACATGGCGTATTGAGGGCTGCACAAGGTTTCACTCCAATAGAAATTGCGCGGGAGTATCGTCTACTGCGCCAGGTGATCTTTTCTACTTTAGAGGCAGACCTACTAGAGGGTACGGTTCGGGAAGTCATGCGAGCTTATAGTGTGATTGACGCGACGATTGACGAAGCCATTACCCAGTGCTTCAAAAGCTATGTGGACGAGCGATTGCGGGAAATACAGCAGCTACAAAGTCAGGCTGAGCTAACCAATCAGGAACTGACTCGCTTGCTAAAAGCGAATCAGGAGAATGTCTCTCAACTTGCCCACGAACTGAAAAACCCTCTGAATTCGATTATTGGCTACTCGGAGCTGATTTTGCGCTCCTCACGCAAAAACCCTGAAGTTCAGGGTACGGTTCCCCATTTGGAACACATTGAGCGAGTGGTACGCAATGGCAGACAGTTACTCCGCCTGATCAACGATACATTGGAAATCTCTCGGTATGAGGCAGGGAAGATGAAACTGAACCCAGAGCCAATAGATGTGCGATCGCTAATCGACGATGTGTTTCAAATGTTGCACCCTTTGGCTGCTGTGAAAGAGCTACAAATGGTGGTTGATTGCGAACGTGCCCCCGAAAAAGTGCTCACAGACCCTTTGCGATTGCAGCAAATTATCACTAACCTTGTGAGCAATGCGATTCGCTACACAGAGTCAGGAAGCGTCAAATTAACGTGCCAGATACTATCCGATAACCAGTGGTCTATTGCAGTCAGTGACACAGGAGTCGGGATTACACCAGAAGACCAATTGCGTGTCTTTGACCCCTTCTTTCGAGCTGACAATAGCGGCACTCCCGTACCCGATAGTACTGGCTTAGGGTTGGCAATTGTCTCGCAGCTAGTAAAACTCATGCAAGGCAAAATAGAGCTGGTATCGCTGTTTGGAGTTGGCTCCACCTTCACTGTCATCTTGCCGCTATTCGTCAAAACACCCGCGTCACATTCAAGTACCTGACAATTATGAAGGAGAATTCATGGTGTCTTTCAATCGCAAAAATGCTTTAATTCTTGCCATTAATTCATCAAAATCAATCGGCTTACGGATGAAGTCATTAGCTCCTAACTCTAATCCTTGGGGAATATCAGCCTCTGCATAAGCCGTGATCAGAAGAACAGGAAGAAAAGGGAGTTTTTTATTTTCCCGAATACGCCGAGTGACTTCATAGCCACTCATTCCTGGCATCATGGCATCGAGCAACACGAGATCGGGTGGCGATGCTTCTATCTTGGCTAACGCTAATTTGCCATTATTGGCAACATCAACCTCATACCCTTCTTCCATCAAAATTGCCTCTAGTAGAGACAAATTATCTTGTGTATCATCTACAACCAGGATGCGTTTAGCTTGAGGTTTAGCTTGAGGTTTAGCTTGAGAAGAAAACATAAAATCAAGTCTCCGTTTAAGTAAAAAGGCTTATATCAATTTGGCACTTGGCGACTTGCAGTCTCACAAGTGTCGTGCAAGATGTCTTGAATCAAAATGCTGGCATTTTGTCAATTTATAATAGCTATTTGTTGGCTTACTAACCTCTTACCTTAGGGGAGTCGCGCCTTCAGCCAATCGACAATGGTTGGAGGAAGGTCTCGCTGCACCTTACTGCTCACGTAAATCCCAACGTGTCCCACAGGAAAAGAGCAAACTGTGTAGTCTTGGCTTCCGATGTATTTCTCAAGAGCCAAGGAAGATGCAGGGGGAACCAGATGATCCTGCTCGGCGTAAATGTTTAAAACCGGGATGCGGATATTCCCCAAATCTACTCGCTTCCCTCCAATCTCGATTTCACCTTTGATGAGTTTGTTTCCCTGGTAGAAGTCCTTGATGAACTGTCGGAAGGTTTCCCCAGCTTGATCGGGGCTGTCAAAAATCCATTTTTCCATCCGCAGAAAGTTGACAAGCTTCTCTTCATTGTCAATTATCTCTAGAAGGTCAATATACTTCTTGACCCCTAACTGAAAGGGCTTCAGCATTATGAAGGTGAAGTTTAGGAAGTCGCCGGGGATATTGCCCAAAGTATCTACCATGAGATCCACGTCCACAGCTTGTGACCCCACAGTGCGTCTACCCCAAACATTAAACAGTCCCTCATTGATGTGGAAATCGACCGGAGTGACCATAGTAATTAGGTTTTTCACCTTCTCTGGGTAAAGGGAACTGTAGCAAAGGCTAAAGGTTCCCCCCTGACAAATCCCCAATAGGTTGATTTGCTCCAAGTTGTGGCGCTTGCGTACCACATCCACACAGTTATTGATATAACCATTGATATAGTCATCAAGAGTGAGCCAGCGATCGCCTCGGGTGGGATAGCCCCAGTCAATGAGGTAGATATCCAAACCCAGTTTGAGCAAATTGGCAACGAGCGATCGCCCCTCCTGTAAATCGACCATGTAGGGACGGTTGACTAAGGCGTAAACGATGAGGATGGGGATGTTATTGCCGTTTTCCTTCGAGTCGAACACATCCCCCGTACGCGATGGTATTGTGTCTACAGTAGCGCTGCCTGTTTCGGATGAATCGCTATCAGGGATTGAAATAAGCGAATGCTCCACCTTTGAGTTGAAACGGTACAGTACCACTTTATCCTCCCGGTAGACCTCCTCAGTGGGTGTCACCCCAATCTGAACGTCCTCTTCCCGCAAGCGGCTTGAGATATCAATGCCCTTAACTAGTTTTTGAAATAGCTCAGTAAATTCCTGCATCGCCTGCTTACAGTACCTCGTTGTTAAAGGATTCTGCCAAGGTTTTTTTAAGGTTTTTGACTTCCTTTCGCAACTCGTAGAGGCTGCGGTAAACCTCGTCTAATTCGCTGCGAGTCGGCAAATCATTCATCTTGAGAAATACTTCCATTAGCTGTTGCTGGTGCCGCTGCCAGGTTATGGCTGCGTTGATTAATTTTCCCTGGATCTCCAGGGCATCCTCTGAATTGAACCTAGAAGCGAATACTCGGTCAAATATACTACTCCAGACTTGCAGAAACTGCCGCAAGTTCTCAACCGTTTCACCCTTGTTTTGGGAAGAGACCAACTCCCGCATCAGTTCCTCAAATGCCCTCACCCAGATATCAAGCAGCACTAACAGATAGTCAAAGCTCGCCTTACTGAAGTTTATCCAAGCATCAAAGGTCTGAAGCAGTTTGTTAAACTCATCGGTGTACTGCTGGTGTGCAACCATCAGGGTCTACTCCACGAAATTGGCATTTTTCTACAAATAGCAAATTTTCAAGCAAATAAAGGTTGTGTTGCAAAAACTTCTTCAGCGCATCAACACCCTGTTGATGCGTTAATTTCTATACAATCACTCCAAAAATTTGGGCAATAAATTTGACTTGCCCCTCGATGTCTCGTTTTTCTATTAATTCTCAGCCTCACCATCCCCAAGAACCGGGAATTCCTTTGAAAGGTCCAACGACATCGCTGGTTATCCAACCACCGTAGAAATTTCCTGGTTGCGGCTGCACCTTTTCTCCGTTGATGTAGCAAGCATCCATGAGGTGAGCGTAAAAAGCGACATAGTCTTTAATTGATGCAAAGGCGGGTGTAGGGTCGCGATAAAACCATGCAGCATTCTGGACTTCTTTATCACCAACCCGGATTGTGTAGTAACTAGCACCTCCCTTCCACTCACAAAAGCTAGATTGCGGTGTGAGCAAGAAATATTCTATTTTGATATCCTCAGGCGGAATGTAGTAATTAGGTGGGTGGCTGGTTTCTAAAACGCGTTTGCCACGGTGAGTATCTGCAATAGTGACACCATTAAAGATGATTTGGATATGTTTGTCGGTATCCTCAAGGCGAGGCGGACGGGGATAGTCCCACACAGATTCTTGTCCGGGACCAGGTACAATGCGTTGGGGTCTAAACATTTGGATTTTATATTAGAAAGTAATATTTTTGATTATTACAAATTGATTATTACAAACAATAGCGGGAGGCAGGGTAAACGTATCTTGTCAATAAGAACGTTTTAATTTCAATAAACCTACAACAATCGCATGAAAGCCTAGTTATTGACAAGACTTTAAGCGATCACAAGGCGCGCCCTATGCCTGAGCGCAAGAATTGCGCTCCCCCAAGCGCAGGTTGGGGCAATGCAAACGGAGTTTGCATTGAGGCATATACGGGCGATCGCTTTGACCCTTGGAAAATAAATCAAACGAGAAATTTTGATTATTACCTTGATGCATAGACCCAGGCTTTTGTCAAGAGCATTTTAAATGTACTTACCCTGCCAACTAAACGCTTTTTCTGAAAATCAGGTAACAAAACTGAAATTTTATTTCAATAGCCAATATTAAACAAGCTACTTTTCTTACTTTTCTTACTTTTCTTACTTTTCAGTTCAAGTAATTTCCATTCGAACATTTTGTAATTGCTGTTTTTTATCGGTTTTTATCGCTAAATCAAGGCTTATAATTTAATACGGAGTAATTCAAATACATCAATTTTTATTGATGAAAAATGTGAGTTATGGAACCTAGACTTTGACTTTTTTAATCTCGGCAAAAAAAATAGTGATGTAGGAAAAAGTTTTTGCCAAAAAACTATAATTTTTGGCCAAATAACAAGGTTTACGCTGCTTAATTGGATAAAATCGAGCTAATCCTGTTCATAAATCAGACAGGATTCCTATAGTAACCCGGAATTTATATATCAGTAGATAGTGTTATTAAAGCTCACATAAATAGATTGACAAATGTGGCTTGTTAGCTTAAAAATATTAGTGTTCTAAAAAAGTGTTTAATTCCTCGTTAAGGAAAATTTAGCTTCCGATATGTAGGAATCCGGTTTTACTACTGAAAACTTTTCAGATCAAAGCCTTGCTGGATAAAGGTTTTATTCTCAGTATGCTTTCAAAATTCAAGTTGGATTCCTATAAGAATCCAGTTTGATTATTGCTAACTATACTGAGACTTAATGGCTTGCCAGACGGGATTTGCGTTTTGGAGCTTTTTTAAAAATCAAATAGGAATCCTATATGTCAAGAAAGTAAATACGGAGAATGTATCTACCGAGGTGACTAAGATATGGACGCTCCTTTAACCGTGTTTTTGACTTGCGTTCGGGATAAAACTCTATTAAACTTAATAGCAATCTCAAAAAAGAATGCGACACATACTAAAATCCCCCTAAATCCCCCTTAAAAAGGTGATTAAGATCTGTCGCAAGCATTCATCAAATTGGTATAAGAACTGGAAATACACGACAGAAAGTACTAGACCGAGCAGAGATAATCAGGTTAAATGCGCATAACTGGTGCGTTGAAAAAATAGCTGCTCATTAAAACTTACCTCCACAAACACCTGAGAGTACTTTGGCAACAAGGGCATTTAAATAACAAACAACAGAATGCGAACGCTTAATCTAGATTCTGTTTATGGTTCAGGATAAAAATCTTTTTTATTCATTCAAAGCAAAAAACAGAGGGGTTACACGGAGTATGTTTAATAACTTCCTGCTATATCTTCTCACCATGCCTTTGGCACCCCTCTCCTAAATTTGGGAGAGGGGGAGTGGTGAGAGTTACAACAACTGACTTTGTATCGTGCATCTACCACGTTCAAGTTCATTAGCAAAATTGAAAACAAGGATTAGCTTATGGCAGTCATAAATGGAACGGCTGAGTCTGATACCCTTACTGGTACTAATAATGCCGACACGCTGCGCGGCTTTGCCAAAGAAGACCTTCTATCGGGCTTAGGCGGTAATGACCTGCTCCGAGGTGGGGAAGATAAAGACACTCTGTTTGGTGGAAACGGTGCTGATAGGTTATTTGGGGATGCAGGCGAGGACTCCCTGTATGGTGAAGTCGGTGCTGACACCCTCTATGGGGGGCAGAACGAGAGTGACGCCCTCGATGGCAAAGACTACCTTGATGGTGGTGCTGGCCCTGACTTCCTTTATGGTGGCTTCGAGGATTCTCTATATGGTGGAGATGGCAATGACACTCTGACATTTGCTAATAACCCTAATGGTAAGAGCGTTCTCTACGGCGATGCAGGCGCTGACTCGCTGGTTGGTAGCGCCAGTGTTACTGAGGGCGACACCCTTGAGGGCGGAGCTGGCAATGACTTCCTGGATGGCTTAGCTGGCAATGACTTCCTTTCGGGCGATGACACCCTGGGTGTGGCTGGTGCTGATACCATCGTTGGCGGAGATGGCAATGACACCCTGGAAGGGGATGCTGACAGCTTAAGCGGGGGTGGCAATGACTCCCTTGTGGGCGGTGCTGGCGATGACCAACTCTTTGGCTTTGGCGGTGATGACATCCTTGATGGCGGGGACGGTGTTGACACCCTCGATGGCGGGGACGGCAACGACGTTCTCAATGGTGGAGCTGGCGCTAGCACCCTCTTGGGTGGAGCTGGTACAGAGAACATCACTGGTGGCACTGAAGGTGACTTTATTGATGGTGGAGAGGGCGCTGACAACCTCAATGGTGCAGGTGGCAACGATACCATCACAGGTGATAGTGGAGAGGACACTCTCGCTGGCAATGATACCCTCCTTGGCGGAGCTGGCGATGACTCTCTCGATGGCGGACCCGGCGCTGATAGCATCGCAGGCGGACCTGGAAATGACACCATCTTTGGCGGAGAAGACCTTGAAGGCCAAGTCGCAGGCGACACGCTTATTGGCGGCGTTGGCAGTGACATCTTTGTGTTGGAAGACACTGGATATGAGCCAGCAGATCCTGGTGAGCCACCAGTGCCTGCTCCTCAAGGCGACAGAATCCAAGGCTTCGAGACAGGGGTAGACTTCATAGACTTCGATTTCGATCTGGTGGCAATCACTTCCAGTGGTAGTAATTCTGTCATCACACTTACAGAAACTACCGAAATCCTAGCGACCGTCATTAACGCACAGATTACAGAGACAGATTTTCTATCCTAAGAAATGGGCAACCAGGCGGTGTACTTGGGAAAATCTGAGTGGCACACGCTTGATAAGTTGCCCCGAACCTAACAGAGCAGCTACAGCGTCTGGATAACCTGGTAAGCTACTCTTCGGATTGTGTCTCCATTTTACTCTTGCTGTCCTCAAATAGAAGGACAGCAGGATACAGATAATAACTTTTTGCAAAAGTATCTTTTGCAAGAGGTAGGAAAGGTAGGAAAAGATTAAAGGCGAAAGGGGAACTCGGGGTTCCCACGGAGGAGCCAGGGCTGTGCGGTGAGGCACTGTCCTCTGCAATGCGCTGGTCTCCCTTTACCCGGCTTCTGCAAGAAGTCTAATCAATAGAGTCATGCGAATTTTATTTTTACACCCCAATTTTCCTGCCCAATTTCGTCACTTGGCTGCAGCTATTGCCAAGGACAACCGTAACCAAGTTGCTTTCGGTACTACTCGTCGCGAAGGAAACTTGCCCGGTGTCAACAAGGTCATCTATAGCCCGAAACGAGAGGCTCGACCAGAAACTCACCACTATGTCAGACCGTTAGAAAACGCTGTTCTTCAGGCTCAAGGCGTCTACCGCGTGGCAGAGCAACTCAAAGCACGGGGATTTATCCCAGATGTAGTCTATGGTCATTCGGGTTGGGGTCCAACTTTATTAATTAAAGATATTTTCCCCAACGCCAAATTACTGTGCTATTTCGAGTGGTTTTACCATGCTCATGGCTCCGATGCCGACTTTGATCCGACCCAACCACTCACTGCTGACGATGAAGCACGCATTCGCCTGAAAAATGCTCCCATTTTAATAGATTTATATAGTTGCGATCGCGGTCTTTCTCCCACCTATTGGCAGCGCCAGCAATTTCCCCTGGAGTACCACAATAAGATGACTGTGCTCCATGATGGCATCGATACTGATTTCTTTTGCCCTAAGCCAGGAGCAAAATTGGTTCTCCCGCGCATCAATCTAGACCTTTCTCAGGCAGAAGAAATCGTCACTTATGTGGCACGGGGTATGGAGCCTTACCGGGGTTTTCCGCAATTTATCGAGGCAGTTGCCCTACTTCAAGAGCGACGACCCCAGTGTCATGTCGTGATTGTAGGAGAAAATCGGGTAGCCTACGGCAAAGAACTGCCTGATGGCAAAACTTACAAAGACCAGATGCTGGAAAAATATCCTCTCGACCTCAGCAGAATTCACTTCACGGGCTGGTTACCTTATTCTGAATACTTACAAGTTCTTCAAGCTTCTTCAGCACACGTTTATCTAACTCGTCCCTTTGTGTTGTCCTGGTCAATGCTGGAGGTTTTATCCGCAGGTTGTTTGCTGATAGCTTCTAAAACTGCCCCTGTGACTGAGGTGATCCAAGATGGTGTCAACGGCTTGCTGGTAGACTTCTTTTCACCCCAGGAAATATGCGATCGCCTTGAAGAAGCGCTCAATGATCCAGAACGAATGGTCTCGATCCGTACCAAGGCAAGGCAAACAATTCTGGAGCGCTATAACTTGTCACAGTTGTTACCTCAGCATCTGCAATGGATACAGCAGGAAGATAACAACAACGGCAAACTCGTTTCCCCGTGGGAGGGAACGAAGCTAGAGCCGATAGCAATCACTCAAAAGAACGGGTCAAATGGGAAACACAAAAACACAGAGAATTCATTAGCAATATCTCCTACACTCTTACAAGTTCAAAACCACAAGGTGAGAACTGAAGAAATTATTCCCCTTTTGAGTCGGTACCAATTGCTACCAAAGCTACAGCAAGAACTGGTGATTGATGACGCGATCGCCTCCGTTAGCTGTACGCCCCAAGAGCAAGCCAAATGTTGTCAAGACTTATGCCAACAGCATCAGTTGACATCAGAAGCTGAACGTCAAGCTTGGTTGCAACAGCAAGGCATGACTGAAACACAATTTTTAGACCTTGCAACTCGCAACCTAAGAATCGAGAAGTTCAAACAAGCCACTTGGGGTACCAAGTTAGAATCCCACTTTCGCAAACTGAAGCCGAAACTTGACCAGGTTATTTACTCCCTAATTCGCATTCGGGATGCGGATGTTGCTCAAGAACTTTACTTCCGCCTGCTAGAAGGCGAACAATCTTTTGCTGAAGTGGCAAGGCAATACTCCGAAGGTTCAGAGGCGCAGACTGGTGGCTTAATAGGTCCGGTAGCAATGAGTACACCCCATCATCGACTAGCCCGAATCCTTGCCGTCAGCCAACCAGGTCAGCTATCGCCTCCAACCCACATCGGAGATTGGTGGGTCATTGTACGGCTAGAAAAGTTTATACCAGCGCGGCTGGACGAATCTATGCGGCAAAGGTTGCTCAACGAGCAGTTTTCCTCATGGTTAAAAGAGCAACTGCAACAGCAAGCTGCCACACCAGAAACTGTGGAAGTGCAACCAGCTTAAATACTTAACCCTTAAACTGATTAGATTTTTTGAGGTACATAACATGGCAGCTTTAAACTTTAACGAACAGAACCTAGTGGGAAACGACTTTAGGGGTCAAAACTTGAATGGCTCCACTTTTTTCAAGGCGACCCTCACAAACGTCATATTCGTCAATACAGGATTGAGAGGCACTAACTTTGAAGAAGCAAAGCTATTCAACGTTAATGCATCTGGTGCCATTTTTGCCCCGAATAACAACTTTTCTCAACCAGCTAATTTGTTCAAGGCGACATTGGAGAACGTTAATCTGAGCGGAGCCAACCTCACACAGGCTAATCTGTCGCTGATTAACACGAAATTGATCAACCTGTCTAATGCCAACTTAACTAATGCGAATCTGCGGGAAGCCAATCTTAGTGGTGAACAGTCTGAGCGCCCCAACCTAGCTGGAGCTAACCTTACCGGAGCCGATTTATTTAAGACGAAACTGAAAGCAGCTGACTTAACGGGTGCGACACTGGCGAATGTCACCCTGGAAGAGACTGACCTGGAAGCCACTCTCCTAGTTAATGTCAATGCAACAGGTGCTGATTTCCGGTTGGCAAAACTCACAGATGTTACCCTGCAAAACTCTATCTTTGACTTAGCTAATTTTAGTGGTGTCTCTCTGAGTGATGCCCCACTCCAACCAGGTCAGACGGGCAATGTCAGGTTTCGTGGCGCTAATTTAAGCAACTTTCTTGTAGATGATGCCATTTTGACGGGTGCTGATTTTAGTCCTTTTGTAGCTGCCAATGGCACCGTTACGGTAACGAACTTGAGTGGAGCCAAATTTGATGACACCGATTTAAGTGGAGCGAACTTCACACAAGCCAATGCACAAGGACTCTTTTTTAACGGGTCTGCTGTTGGCGCGAATTTCACGAATGCCAATCTGAGAAACGCTGACTTGTCTAAAGGCAACTTCACCGATGCCACCTTCGTGGGAGCAGATCTCACGGGTGCGATCGCGGTTGATGCCATTGGTCTAACTATAGGGACTACTGGTAACGATACCCTCGATGGAACAGCAGGCAGAGATAACCTCTTCGGCAGTGAGGGCAACGACGTCCTCAATAGTCTCGGGGGGAGTGATTATCTCGACGGGGGTTTAGGCGATGATGCTCTCAATGGTGGTGGCGGAAGTGATACTCTTACTGGCGGTGCGGGAAATGATACTCTCAATGGCGGTGCTGGAAGTGATACCATTCGCTACAGAAGCGGGGATGGGCAAGACCGAGTCAACGGATTTACAACAGGAGCAGGGGGAGACTTCCTTTCCTTCGGTGGTATTGCTGCAATTGATGTGCGAATAGTCAACGGTAATACCCAGTTTCGAGTAGGAGATGGCACGGCTGGCAACGCAGGGTTTGGCACAGGCGGGCTGTTAATCACCCTCGTCAACACCTCCTTTACCCAAGCTGATATCAGTACTAACATTACTGACTCAGGTAACACGACCTTCCTGTTCTCATAAGGCACATCCATACCCTGACTGGCTGCGTGACATTGTTGTCATGAAGAAGCGGAGGAGCTTTCTAGCGGGGAGAGGGGGAGAGATTGGGTCAGTTATCAGTTATCAGTTATCAGTTATCAAAAGAAGTAATTGTTGATTGGTTTTTTGGTAACTGTGTACTGTTAACTGTTCACTGTTAACCCCCCTGCTTCCTCTCCCTGCTCCCTACTCCCTTCCCCCTTGCTTCTTCGGTCACCTAAGTAACAGTAAAAATACGGTTTGTCTTCATCTGTTGCTGCTCTTGTCGTTCAAGACAGCAGCAGATGAATACTAATAGGTTTAAAATGTTGTAAAGTCAATGCGGATTCTTTTTACCATTGCCCACTTTTTTAATCCTGACAGCAAGGGTAAGCACGCCTCTCAAAGGAAAGACCCCCAACCTCGCCTGCTGGCATTAAGTCAAAGCCTTGCTGCCTTGCATCAGCTATTTGGCAAATCTCAAAGTATTATCAACATTGGGCAGCGGCTGGCTTTCCCAGCTAACCAACCGCAAGCTTACGATTTAGACATTATTATTTGTACAACAAAAGATAATCATCTTCTGGATCAGCTGCCTTTGCCTTCCCATTTCTACAAGCACTATCCCACACAAGCGGAACCTCTACTGTTAGGGTTTGAGTGCCAAGCGGTGCTGCAGGATTGCCTAGGTGAATATGATTACTACTGTTTCCTTGAAGATGACCTGATTCTTCATGATGCCTGGTTTTTTATCAAATTAAACTGGTTTACTCAGCAGGCAAGTGACCTAAGTTTACTTCAGCCGAATCGCTATGAAGTTTCTACCCACAATCTGACCTACAAAACCTACATTGATGGTGACTTAGCACCAAGAGTAACTGCACCTTTTCAGAATGTCAACGAGCAACCAGAACTCAAAGGCAAAATCATGGGGATGCCAATTACATTTCGTCGCGCCCTCAACCCTCACGCTGGCTGCTACTTTTTAAATGCTAATCAGATGGCTCGTTGGGCTAGTCAGCCCTATTTTCTCGACCGGGAGACCAGCTTTGTGAGTCCCCTAGAAAGTGCTGCAACCTTAGGAATTATAAAGACATTCCGAGTTTATAAAACTGCACCAGAACAGGCAAGTTTTTTAGAAATTCAGCACTTTGGAACAGGATTTCTAAGTTTAATTGGCAAACAGGTGGGCTTAGCAGCGAGTTGAACTTTAGCTGATCTGATATCTTCATTCGCCACTTCTCACTCTTCAGTTTCTGGAGATGTCTATTTAGCATGACTTATACTAAAAGCACTTTTGAAGAATTTCTTGCTACAGTTGGGGGTTTTGACCAATTATCAAGTGAAGTACTTGCTGATTTATCACAAAAACTTCAACCCTTGCGTTATCGTTTAGGTCAAAAGATTATTGATAAAGAAAGAATTCCTGAGCAAGTCACAATTATTTATGAAGGAAAAGCTCGCCTATTGGCATATGATGCCCGTACGCAAAAGCCAAACACGTTAAATTTGCTGCAACCGGGGGCAATTCTCGGCGAGATTAGTTTGTTACGAGAGGTTGCTTGTGAGACAGCGATCGCTTCTACCGAAGTCAAATGTTTTACATTAGATGCTGAGGAATATTTACGCTTACTCAACTTCCAGGCTTTTGCCAAGGTTCGCAAAAATCACTGTCATTTTGTGGAAATTTTTGATGTTCTCAGCATACAGCCAAAAGTACAAGCTCTAGACAGTTTAAATCTCAAAGAACTCGCTCAAAATGTTTTGACGGGAGCGAAAGTACATTATCTTCCACCAGGAACAACTCCTGTGAGTCAACTGGATAGTGATTGCATCTGGTTTATCAGTGGCGGCGGAACTGTAAAGAACTTTTCTTGTGGTTCTTGTTTGGAATTCACCAATGTGCAAGACATAGTTGAGGTTCAAGGGAAAAGTCCTGCGCGTTTGATTGGTGTTCGTGCGTCGGATTTACTAATACTAGATAGCAATACAGATATAATCGACAAACTTGAGATTCCTTACGCACCTGACGAAGAATTACCAATACCAAAGCCAAAAAAGGCACATACTCACCGAAAAATCAGAAAATATCCATTTTTTCATGGCAAGGGGCAATTAAATTCAGCGATCGCCTGTTTCCAAATGGTCTCAAAATATTTGAACATGCCGTTTCGTCGCGAGGTGGTTCCTCGTATCTTAACTGAGCAGATGAAACGCCACGGTACGATATCATTTCAACTATGCGCTCACCTGGCTGAATTCATTGGACTCAAGGCGCAATTAGTAGATGTACCCTGCGATCGTCTCACGGGTATTCGCACCCCTGCGCTGATTCGTTACGGTGATAGCTATGCAGTTGTGTATGAAGCAAGCGATCGCCTTATGGTTATGGGTGTACCATCCAAGGGAATCCAACAGTGTAAACCTGCTGAACTGCTTGCCAGATTAGATGTTGAGGAAAGCAATCATCCACAGTTGAGAGTATTGCTACTTTCTCCCACCAAAGAAACACCCCAACAGCGCTTTGGTTTGCAATGGTTTCTTCCCTATTTATCCCGCTACCACCGCGTACTTTTAGAAGTTTTTGTTGCTTCCTTCTTCGTTCAGTTGGCAGGACTAGCAAACCCACTAGTTATTCAGTTAATTATTGACCAAGTCATTAATAACAATAGTATTAATACTCTACATTTTTTAGGTGCTTTACTATTAGTAGCGGGGCTATTTGAAGCTGTCCTTAGCACACTGCGAACATACTTATTTGTTGATACCACCAACCGCATTGATATCAGTTTGGGGTCAGAAATTATCGACCACTTGCTCCGGCTACCACTGCGCTATTTTGAACGCCGATCCGTCGGAGAACTTGCCACTCGCATCAATGAATTAGAAAATATCCGCTCCTTTCTCACTGGTACTGCTTTAACAGTAGGGTTAGATGCTCTATTTTCGGTGGTTTATATCATCGTGATGCTGATTTACAGCTGGCAACTCACTCTGGTTGGTTTAGGCACTATTCCAATATTTATCATCATGACTTCTATTGCTTCTCCCACCATCAGAAAACAGTTACGTACCAAAGCCGAACGTAATGCTGCAACTCAATCTTATTTAGTTGAGGTCATGTCCGGAATCCAAACAGTGAAAGCGCAAAATATCGAGTTGCGATCGCGCTTTTCATGGCAAGAGCATTATGCTCGTTATGTCGCGGCTGGTTTCAAAACAGTCATTGCCTCTACTCTCGCCAATTCTACGAGTAACTTTCTCAACAAACTTAGTACCTTACTCGTTTTATGGGTGGGAGCTTATTTGGTACTGCAAGGAGAATTAACTTTAGGGGAATTAATTGCCTTTAGGATTATCTCAGGTTACGTTACCAGCCCAATATTACGCTTAGCACAACTTTGGCAAAGCTTCCAAGAAACCGCCTTATCTTTGGAACGTTTAAGCGATGTTGTAGATACCCTCCAAGAAGCAGAACAAGACCGCGACAACATTCCCTTACCTGCCATTGAAGGAAAAGTCAAATATGAAAATATTTCCTTCCGCTTTCACAGGAGTGGTCCCTTGCAACTTTGCAATGTCAATCTCGATTTTCCTGCTGGGAAATTTATCGGCATTGTCGGACAAAGTGGGTCGGGTAAAAGTACGATGATGAAGTTGCTGCTGAGGCTATACGAACCAGAATCTGGCAGGATTTTAATTGATGGTTATGATATAGCCAAAGTAGAACTTTATTCCCTACGGCGACAACTTGGAGTCGTTCCGCAAGAGACATTGTTATTTGACGGTACAGTGCAAGAAAATATTGCTTTGACAAACCCCGAAGCAACAACAGAAGAAATAATTGAAGCTGCAAAAATTGCAGCCGCTCACGAATTTATTATGAACTTGCCTAACGGTTATAATACGCGAGTCGGCGAACGAGGTGCTGGACTTTCCGGCGGACAAAGACAAAGAATCGCTATTGCTCGTTCTGTTTTACAAAGACCAAAATTATTAGTTTTAGACGAAGCAACGAGCGCTTTAGATTACCCTACAGAACGGCAAGTTTGTCTGAATGTAGCGCAAGCATTTAAGGGAAGTACAGTATTTTGTATTACCCACCGTCTGAATACTATTTTACATGCAGACTTAATTGTAGTGATGGACGGCGGTAGGGTAATGGAACAAGGAAGTCATGATGAATTAATGGCTTTGAAAAATCATTATTATTATCTATACAATCAACAAAAAGTGAATTTGCAATAAATCATTAGTTATTGGTAAGGAGAAGTAATCTGGATAGGTTCAAACGCATTACCACCAGATGAAACTCATCCTTATTATCGTTTTCCAGCCAAGATACGTTTACATCAACAATCGCAAGATGTTAAGGGCAATACGGTTCAGTTAGTGATGTTAACCCTCTTTTGTCAGAGTGGGAGAACCCAATCGCTGAAAGCCTTTCGGAGGTTTCATCTCCAGGTTTGGGCTATAAATTTTAGTTACTGGAGCGAAAATAAAGGTTCAAAGCTTGATTAAACCAAAGTTTCAGAATCTTGCTTCGATTATTGTTTTCCGAGAGTGACAAAACAGGGTTAATCCTTAAAGATTCCCCCAACCCTTTTTCAAGGGGGGCTACATTCCCCCCTTTGTAAGGGTTAATACTCATTTTAAACTACTTAACGCACCTCTTTAAGACTTTCAACTTGCTTGGTAAACAACTCAGTAAATAAACTCAAGACGGATCGTTCTTCACGCACTTTGATATTGGCGGTAATAGACATACCCGATTGCAAGGACAATTGTCTACCATGAGCATTGAGAGATTGTTGTGCTAAACGGATTTTTACAGGGAAACGATAATATTGGTGTGTTTGGTCGGGTGGTAATGCATCTGAAGCAACCGAAATGACTTCTCCCTTAATATCACCAAACTCGCTGTAAGAGAATGAATCAACTCTAACATCAACTTTCATTCCTTCCTTTACAAAGCCAATATCTTTGTTCGTGATGAAAGCTTCGGCAATAAAGTTATCGTTTGGTACGATAGTGAGAAGTTTCTGGCTGTTTTGTGCCACAAAACCAGTATTTTTAGCTTGCAAATCAAAAACAACCCCAGATACAGGAGCGCGAAGTTCTTGATATTTAATGTTTGTTTGCGCTTGTAAAATTTTGCTGGTCACGTCAGCCAATTGCTTTTCATTGTCAATCACAATTCTAGAGAATTGGCTGTCGATTTCGGCTATGCGCTGTTTATTATTGGCTATCTTTTCCTGCACGTTTTTGCTAGAAACGGCTACCGTATTTTTCGTCTCTTGTTGTCCCTGTTGAATTTCATACTTGAGACGTTGCTGTTCCTCAACAAATTGTGCTACTTGTGCTTTGATATTCTGCACTTGTTTTTGTTGTTGGAGGTACTGAAGCTGAGCGATCGCCCCTTCTTCTGCTAAAAGTTTCATTCTCGTTAAAATCTGCTGCTCAATTGCTAAAGTTCCTTTAGCGTCATCGAGTTGAACTTGGTTTTGAGCCAGTTTCTGCTTGCTCTGTTCAACTTTTAAACGCGCAGCAGCCGACCGAGAATCTAATTCACTTTTAGCTGTTTCTAGACGTTCTTGTTCGTCAGTACCCAAGCCTGCGACAGCACCAGTGTTTTTAAATTCTTTACGCAATAACTCATTTTCTGCAACTAATGCGGCTCGATTTTTCAGCAGGAAAGCAGCTTCTCTTGACAAGTTACCCCGCATAAATTCCACTTCAGCCGCTACCCCAGAACCAATCTCCATTAAACGGCGGTAAAGCTGATTTTCTTGCATTAATGAAGCACGAACCTTTTTGAGAGAATTTAATTCACCATTAGTGGTGACGGAATCAAAAACAAGCAGTAAATCTCCCGGATTGACTTTTTGCCCATCTTTAACATAAATCCCTTTCACCACTCCATTAACCGGAGCTTGAATGTCTTTAACTGTTCCTTCCGGCTTCAATTGACCATTTGTTGCAGGAACGACTTGCTCAATTTTTGCAAAGTATGCCCAACCAATCCCAAAACAGGCTAACACCATCAATGTCACCATAATAGTGCGTGACCAAAATGGAGATTGACGTAGCACAACAGATTGCTCTAATGGCTCAAAGTTGTACCGCTTGAAATCCGTTTCAGATGCTCTAGGACGCTTCGAGTCAGCAGTAAGCACTCTTGAATCCGAAGGTTTTACTCGATTTGGGGGCGTTCTTCCATTACCGTTATGACCATTGAGGTGGTTCTCATTAAGTTGAGTCATGGTATTTACCTGCAGGTGAGGATAGAGAGGATGAAAATGATAAATGATAAATTGATGAATTATGAATTTTGAATTAACTGTATCCAGTTTCATTATTCATCATTTTTCTTACAGCTTGGCTTCTTGTTGATTATAGAGGTAGAAATAATGACCTCTCAAAGCCATCAAATCGTCATGTTTTCCTTGTTCGATAACCTTACCACCATCCATCACAACAATAATGTCTGCATTTCTGATGGTGTTGAGACGGTGGGTAATAAAGAATACTGTGTTCCCTTTGAATTCATCTGCTAAATTTAGACAAACTTGTCGCTCTGTGGGGTAATCCAAAGCGCTCGTTGCTTCATCTAAAACTAATAATTTTGGTCTTTGTAAAACAGAACGAGCGATCGCTATTCTTTGTCTTTGTCCACCAGAAAGTCCAGCACCCCTTTCGCCGACTCGCGTGTTGTAACCATTCGGTAAGTTCATAATAAATTCATGCGCTGCTCCAACTTTAGCAGCTTGAATAATTTCCTCGGTTGATGCTTCGGGATTCGTGAGAGCAATATTTTCCTGAATCGTTCCATCAAACAACAGTGTCTCTTGAGGAACGACACCAACCTGCCGCCGCAGAGAATAAAGTTCTATCTTGGAAACGTCGTAACCATCAATTAATATTCTGCCGGCTTCTGGTTCGTAAAGTCTCAGCAGCAATTTCATCATTGTGCTTTTACCCGAACCACTTTGTCCGACTATTCCTACAAAATTGCCTGCAGGAATCTCGAGATTGACATTGCAAAGTTGCAATGGACCGCTGCTTGCAAACCGGAAGGAAATATTGTCATATTTCACTGCTCCTACAACAGGAGGTAAGGTAATATTGCCACGGTCTTTCTCGGCTTCCTGAGGTGTATCGACAATATCACTTAAACGCTCTAAAGATAAGGCAGTTTCTTGGAAGTTTTGCCAGAGTTGAGCCAATCGCAATATAGGACTGGTAACGTACCCTGAAATAATCCTAAAAGCAATTAATTCCCCTAAGGTCAAGTCTCCTTGGAGTACCAAATACGCTCCTACCCACAAAACAAGCAAACTGCTAAGTTTGTTGAGAAAGCTACTTGTGGAATTGGCGAGGGTGGAGGTGACTACAGTTTTAAAGCCAGCCCCTACATAACGAGCATAACGCTCTTGCCAGGAAAAACGCGCTCGCAACTCGATATTTTGCGCTTTCACTGTTTGAATTCCTGACATCACCTCAACCAAATAAGATTGAGTTTCGGCGTTGCGTTCGGCTTTGCTTCGTAGTTGTCTGCTCACCGTCGGAGAGGCAATCAAAGTAATGGCAATAAACACTGGAATGGTTCCCAAACCAACCAAGGTTAACTGCCAGCTATAAATCAGCATTACGACGATATAAACCACCGAAAAAAGCGCATCTAATCCTACTGTTAAAGCAGTCCCGGTAAGAAACTGGCGGATATTTTCTAATTCGTTGATGCGAGTGGAAAGTTCGCCTACTGGTCGGCGTTCAAAATAGCGCAGCGGTAGACGCAGCAAATGGTCGATAATTTCCGATCCCAAACCCATATCGATGCGGTTCGTGGTGTCTACAAATAAGTAAGTCCGCAAAGTGCTAAGCACGGCTTCAAACAGACCAACTACTAATAGCAAAACACCCAAAACGTGCAGGGTACTGATACTGTTTTGAGCGATGACTTTATCAATAATCATCTGAATAACCAGCGGGTTTGCCAGCGCTGCCAACTGCACGAAGAAGGAAGCAACAAAGACTTCTATAAGGACTCGGCGATGACGCGACAAATAAGGCACAAACCACTGTACACCGAAGCGTTGGCGGGGTGTTGCTGGCGTGGAAGAGAGGAGCAATACCCTCATTTGGGGGAGATCATTGCTTTCCTCAGCTTCCAACTGAGTGATGAACTCAGCAGGTTTGAAGCGTAGAATTCCCTTGGATGGGACACCTAAAACAATAGTGCGCTCACTTGTTTCATACAGAACAGCATAGCTATCACCATAACGAATCAGCGCTGGTGTAGGTATACGTGTTACAGAGGAGGTGGGTACATCTACCAACTGCGCCTTTAACCCAATTAACTCTGCTAGGTAAGCACACAGCTGAAAAGATATCACACCCTGACGGTTCATCTGGTCGTTGAAAATGCGGCGAATGACTTCGCGTCGAAACGGCATTTCCAAATGTTTCGATAACATTTGGAAACAGGCGATCGCCGAATTAAGTTGTCCCTTCCCCCCAAAAAAGGGGTATTTTGTGGTTTTTTGTTTTCCTTGCGCCGTTGAGGGCTGTGGTGGTGATATTTCTTCGTCAGGTGCGTATGGAATCTCTAAATCGTCTGTTGTTTGTGGATCACTAGCCTCTACTTGGTGCTGTTGTCGCTGCATAGTATCAAGCACTAACAAATCCGACGCACGCATTCCTAACAACCGCACCGCACTGTTCCCGTGTACCTCAACTGTGTCATACAAATCACTCAATTCCAATCGAGAACCAATAGAGAAGCCTTTTAGCGTTCCGCCGCCACTGACAAACCAAATGCGATCGCTATCTAATTGGTTATAAGAGGTTTTTCCGGGTGGGATCTCATGAACCTTTGCCCCAGCGCAAGCGTGTTGAGTCAGTTCTTTGAGGTTGGTACCGCCTAAAGCTTGCACTTCCTTTTGGACACCGAGGACATCAAAGACTTCCACCAAATGACAGCGGTTTTTGCGCTCCCTCGCAAAAGCTGGGTACATCACGAGTAAGCGTAAATACTCCGTGGCGCTTAATGTTAAACATATCACTTCGCTGGAAGCAATTGTTGTCTCGCAGGCAACTTCCCGTAACAGACTAATTTCGCCAAGAATTGCGCCCCTTTCCAGCAAACTCAAGGTATTTGGCATTTGCGTACGCGTATCGTATGCCAACAGGCGAGCTTTCCCTTCATAAATAATTGTGACTCGCTCAGGCATTCTTTCTTTGCCGATAATCTTCTGACCTATCCGGTAGCGCAAAGGTTGGAGTTGTTGTGATAAAGAGGCGATGACCTCAGTTGGTAATTGGTCAAAACCCTCTAAAGTGGCGAGAAATTCTTGGAAAGCAGAGCTTTTAATATAGGTCATATCAAAATAAAGTTAGCAGTTAAGAGTTCAGAGTCAGGAATAAAGCTAAGATTTCTAGGTCTTTACACCACAAGTGCGGTTGCCAGGAAATACTTAGCGTACTTATTGAATACTGGCTTTTCGTATACGCTCACAGGGCGGCTCCCTGTAGATATATTAAGGTAAAGTAAGGAGTTAAGATACCATTCAAATGTTAACTTCTAACTTTTTGATTTAGAAGAGTTGCAATTAAGAAGTGTTGAATTTGCCAGTTCTGCACCATTCCTCGCTTTTACAGCCAATTCTTAAATTTTGCTCTATATAAGGTAAATTGATGCACCTGTAGTTGGTACGTAAGCAGCACCAACAAAATTTTTACGACACTCAGCCTTTGATTGTCCTGTTGCAGAACTGGAGACATATTACTGTTTTGCGGCGTTGCCACTTTTGATTGCCAGTGTTATAAATTGTCTCAGATAAGAGAGTGGGGCAAGATTGGGACTATGTAATGAATAGGTGAAGATTATATAAATGACTATTTTGTTGTTTAATTTGCATTTTTTTTATTTTTTAGGATTTATTTTTCGTAAAACGCTTTCCTAAGCTAATAGAACCCCCGCAATCGAATTACGGGGGTTCGTGTAGAGGTAGCTTACAGGCAAGTGAAAAGTGTAGGGTAGGCTAAGGTTTTGTGAGCACAGAAAGTTTATTGATAAAGAGATTCATTTAGTTTAACGATATCAACAGACTTAGGTAAAACGTCTACAGAATCTAATGGGTGTAGAGATTGCCAGAAGTTGAGAATTTGTTCTGCCACAAGCTGGGGTTGAAAGAAATGGAAAAAATGTCGTCCTTGGGGGCATTCGCATAGGCGATCGCCCTCTTTTAAGTATGGTTGCCATCCCTGTAAAGCATCGGTATCGACAATGATGTCGTCCATGCTTCCACAAACCATGAAGGGTACTGGAACTGGTTGTGGAGGGACACTCAGCCGTTGAAAAAGTGAGTGAGGTGAAAGCGAGCAATTTAAGTCTTGCTCCAAAATTCTCATCAAACGCTGGATAGTATGTTGCTTCTGATAGCCAAAAAGGTTATACACAAAAGCAGTCAGAGTCTTTTGCCGACTTAAGAATGGGCGATGAACGTAGTAGTGTGCTTGCCAGTCAACACCGGCATCAACACCCACAGCTAACAGAGTTAAAGACTTGACTTTTTCTGGATACTTACGGCTGTAGAGTAGCCCCAACAATCCTCCTGTGCTGTGACCAACAAGATGGACAGGTTGATCGCAGGATTTAAGATAATCTTGCAGCAGTTCAACTGCAACATCTAGTGAACTAGCCTCATCCTCGGTTTGGTGATATTCCCATAATGCAACAGTCATTTCGCGTGACAGTTGACACATTAACGGCTGAGCAAAGCATTGTAAACTAGGACTTGTATTCAAAAAAATAACATCTGGCAATTTAGACATTTAATTTACCTGCAAATTAATTATCAATCCAGCAATTAGCAATTAGCATTTTTTTACTACTGATTGCCCATTGCCACAAGATCTGTCAGCTACAAACTCAATTCTTTTTTCAGTTGAGCAACTCAGGTTTTGACACGCTCTTGCGTCAAGTCAGATTGGTTATCTTCATCAAGAGCTAAGCCGACAAATTTACCGTTCTTCAATGCTTTTGATTCATTGAAGTCATAGCCGTCTGTAGACCAAAAACCAGCCGTAGTCGCGCTCTGTTCAGTAATTTTCTCTTCCAAAATGCCCATTGCATCCTGAAAGTTATTTGCATAACCCATTTGGTCTCCTGTTCCGAAATATGCTACCTTTTTGCCACTGAAATTAATATCTTCTAGGTTAGAAAAATAGCCTTACCAGTCACTTTGCAGTTCGCCAACATCCTAGTTAGGGCTGCCAACGATGAGACATTGATACTTTTCAAATTCATTATCTTCTGCTTCTAAGATGTTATGTAATGTCACTACATTTTCACCACCGAATTCTTTTTGAATCATCTCGGCAGCAGACTCAGTTTTACCTGTTGTAGATCCAAAAAATAGACCAATTTTTGACATAGACTGCTCCTGGCTTACCTTAAAATCAGCAAAGTAGTAACCTTACTTAACCCTTGTTCGTATATTGCAAGGTCAGAATTATCACTCATACAACTCAAATAAAGCCATTCCTCCAGTTTGAGATCACAACAAAATTAATCCTCTATAAGCTATGTGAACGTCTAGCAGCTGACTGGATACAGCGCTGATTCTATGATTAGACCACTAACCGTAGGGTGGGCATTGCCCATAAAAGCCTATGAGATGGACATTTGAGATATTAGTGGGCATGCCCACCCTACAGAAAACCGCTGTAAGTTGAGCAAACCAAAATTCCCAGCCCACCTGGTAACAGGAGGACTACCTGCAATGAATTGTGTTATTTGCTTTTTGAGAAGAAGTTGCATTCTTATAGCAATGCGTAAAATTACAAAAATCTCATTAAACAGGTTATATCATGTCCAGTTATATAACCATGCGGAAGTTCGTAGTGAGGACTTTAGTCCTCTTGTCCTTACTACAAACAAGTTTTATTATGGGCAATTAAGCAAACATGATATGACAAAATCAGTGCATAATCACTTATGACAAAATCAAGCATTTTCGTACATTAATTTTGCTGGATTAACATGGGCTAGCTCAAATATAGTCATGGTTATAGTCCGTTAGACCAGCATAATCAACGTGAATACTCAATAATTTCCCTGATAATCTGGAGAGCTTTCTATTACCAACACACTAAGACGAGTTGGCAGGGTCTTGATTCACTAATAACGGACTTGTAGAGGTTATTGCCATTGCCCACCTATGAACATTATTTGATAAAGATATTCAACAAGCTTGAGAAACAGCTTACACTAAAAATGAAATTAATGAAAGATAGTCTCAATAAAAAATTAGGAGATGGCAAGGGACGGCTTCACTGTAGTGCAGATACGAGTACACATACCAAGCCTGCCTCCACAGGCTTGGTATGTATAGCGCTTCTCGTTTGGATGAAGTAATTATTTATCTGTGTCCATCTGTGTCCATCTGTGGTTCTTATTTCTTGATGTATTGCACTCAACCCCCGAACCGCTATATATAGCGATTTTCGTTTGGATGCAGTACGCTTTGACCCCACACGCCAGTCGCCTAGGTCGGGAAACCCTCCTGCATAGCGCTGGCTCCCCTTAATCCCTGCCCCTAATCCCCTCTGGGGATCCCGAGTTTCCCGAAGCTCGGGGAGGGGCGGTTTTGGCGCAAGCCAAAGCCGGGGTGGGGTTCTAACTAACTGTATTGCAACGAAGTGAGAAGCGCTATAGCTGAGGCAGAGCGTAAGCTAGATGTGCTTAAAGCCCAGTGATGGAGTATTCAAAAGCCACGTTGCCAGTCAAGTTAATACCTCCCTCAAGAACAGAGGAGGGTTGGGTGATGTCGCTGCTAGCACTTCCATTCAGGAGGAGGTTGGGATTGGGAGTGCGGGGATTGTAGCTGGAGGTGTCAATCGTCAACGGATTGGGGAAGGCGTAGGCGATGTTTTCCCAAGGCACGAGCTTAAAGTTGGTGTTGACGTTGCTGAGTTCCCCATCATCCTCCACAAGACGTGCTGGTTCGTTAGAACCATCTTGAGTGACGAACAAACCATACGGGAAGTTGGAACCCAGTGGCACGTTGATAACATCTGCACCATCTGACTCTTGAACGCTGTCAATTGCTCCATTGTTACCAACAGCAAAGCGCCCCACAAAGTCATTGTGACCCTCGCGACTGTAAACTGCAAAGGTGTTGTCACCTTGGCTAGAGGCTAGCAGGTAGCCACTACCATCTTTGCCGTAGTAGATCGAGAGCCCTTCTACATCATCTTCCACATAGCTACCGCCCAAGTCTTTCACTTTGTCAATCAATGTACCAGTCGTGCCACCGTTTGGTTCTGCCTGATACTTCCAAATCCCCACATCTTCCTGCCCAATGTAGAGGAAACCGAGTTCTTGGTCTGCCACCATGCCTTCTAGCTGGGCATCGCGTCCAGCAGTCGTAGGTACAGTGAAATTACGTACTCTTTCAGCCCCAATATTACCATTACCTGTGTCAATCAATTTGTACTGTGCGACATCTCCAGTTTCTCGGCGATTGGCAAAAACGTAGTAATCATCTGTCACAGGACTGTGGTACAAGCTTACGCCATAAGCACTCCGCGATGATGGCGAGTAGGGAGGCTCAAACGGCGATGCTTGAAACAAAGTACCGATACTGCTATCAGTGATATCTTCGAGATATTCACCGGACGCGCTGGGATGGGAATTGATTTTGAAGATAGCCAGCTTATCGTTGTTGCGGTCTGTGGCTACGGCAATATCAACAGAATCACCACCCAAGTTAAAGCCATATTGCAAATCGATATTGTTGTAACGGATACCACCTGGATTGACCTCCTGCAACAGATTACCAGACAGGTCATAGACCCGTAAGCCTGCATTTTTTACTGCTGTGAGTACCAGGCTTTGTTCTGGATTAGAGGAATTTACGTAGATAGCTGGGTCGTCTGCATCGGCGCGTTGGTCGCGTGGTAAATTTGGGTCATTAGACAGGTCAGGACGCGTTTCGACTGTAGGCGCTGCGGTAGGAACTAAGTCTGCACCTAAAGCGAGGATTTGAGTAAATTGAGTCTGGCTGAAGTTGTTGTCACTCACCAAAACGATGGACTGACGACCGTCAGACAGTTGAGGACCAAAAGTGATCCCCTCTATGTTATCCGTACCTGTAGGAAGGTTCAGCGAGTTGAGATTCAACACCAAACGCTTCTCGGCAGGCTTGATATCTGCTAGTTGTTCAGTACTCAGATTATTGAGAGAATCGTAGTACTTGATGTCAGTTGCTCCTTGCAAACTGACTTCGTAAATTTTGATAGTATTACCAACCCCTGCGGAGAAAGAACGCTCCAATGTCAGTAGGGTACCTCGGTTATCAAGTGCGAGTAAATCCACTAAACCATTGTCACCCGAGCCTGTAGTTGGCGGTGCGGCGATGCTCCCAGAGGGAGCCGCCCAAAGGGCGATCGCATCAGTGTTATAGAGATATTCCTTCTCTGGCTGTCCGCTCAGCAAGTTATATTGTAGGATGCGAGAACGGCTGCCATCAGTGAGCGTGGCAACAGGACCATCTTGGAACAGAGCGTTTTCGGTTGCTGTGTATAAAGTCTTTTGGTTAGGTGAGATAGTCAGGCTTTCAAATGCCAGGTTATTGCGAACACCCGACACTTGAGTATCGCCTGTATCTACAACCCCATTCCCGTTGGTGTCCTGCACAACTGGGAGGAACTTGTTTGGTACAGGTAAGGAACTGATTTGCTGTCCTGTGGTTAGAGAGAATTTATTGATGAAAGGATTCGTGACTCGACCCGCATTGATATTTACCTCTCCTTCAGAAGAAATGAATACTGTATCATTGTTGCTTAGTGCAATGCCTTCAGGGTCGAGACTGTTGAGTGGAAACTCCTTCCCATTCTCATCTTTGAGGGTGGTAACATCTGTAAAAGTGACACCCAAGCCAGTTTCTTGAGAAGATGGAGTTTCTAGGGTAAATGTGTAGAAGCGGGCGGGAGCAATTTGGGAGCGGTCATCAGAGATAGTATAGAAGCGATTATTTGCTGCATCGTAGGTGACACCGGACAGTCCACCAACAGGAGTTTCTTGTCCATCCACCGTTCCCGCCGCACCATTCGGGATATAACCAGTGGGAAAAATAGTCTGACCTGAAAAGTCCACATTAGGAATGGTTCTGCCTGCTTCTGTGGGCGGTACCTGCAAATCTGCCCATAGTAAGCGATGGTCGGAACTGGGGAAACCGGTAGGAGGTGTATTCGGGTTATAAGTGCCTACCAGTGGGAACAGAGGGTCAGTATTGAGGGGCCAGAATACGGCTGAGTTGGTAATATTTAAGTCAGTGGAGGGTAGCACATAATCTGTCCGTAAGTTCCCAGGAACTGTATCCGCAAAGTCTGCGGTGTCAAAAGCAGGGTTTCCGCGATGATTCAGATTTGCACCACCCTGCAACACGGCTTGCTGGGAACCGCCGGGACTGGAGGGGATGAAATTCGTATTGATGTTAGGGTTCTGTAACAGTTGGCGGATAGCGTTGTTGTAGCTGTCGCCATCAAAGGGATCTGCATTTTGGTCGCCCATAATCACAAAGCGTGATCCACCAGTAAGACCACCTTCTTTACCCTGATCGTCGTAGATGTAGTTCCCTTTATCAGGGGTAATGTAATCTGCCCAGAAACGAATCTCGTCGTAGTTACGCTTGCCATTACGGTCTTCAGCACCATCGAACGTGGGAGGTGTGGGATGGCTGACTAAAGCGTGAATTGTCTCGCCATCCACTGTAATGGGAACGTCCCAATGACTCTTGGAAGACAGGCGCAACGCGGCTTGTTCTTCCTCAGAATACCAAGGTGTATCAGAACCGGGAAGAGCAACAGTAGGTAGCAATGACCCCGGTATGTCCTTCCACAGGAAGTTCTGGAACGTCCGCACATTAGCCGTGTCGATGGGGTACTTCGACAGCAACAACATCCCATACTGACCAGGAAATTCGCCGAAGCCAAAGGCATCGTCACCATATCCCCGTGTACCAGGAGTTGTGACCACTGTACCGTCGTTGTTCAAGTCAAATCCAGAAGGAATGCCAGTGTTTGAGGGTGCTATGTAGACGTAAGGGTATTCAACTGGGCTTGCGCCGTTTTGGCTGACCGAGAGATAATTTTGCTGTAATAATCGGACTGGTTCAAGAGGATCTGCCTGGACGTAGTCAAACTCGTTAATCAGCAGCACATCTGGATTCGTACGCTGGATGATTTCAGCAACAGCTTTCGCTTGAGGGTTGTCAGGGGTAGACAAATCGGTTACTAACTCACCTTCGGCGCTGCGGTTCAAAGAAGCATTGAACTGTGAAAAGCGGATTGTGTTAGCGGCCATATATTCTCCTAAGATGATTAGGGTTCACTGGTGCAACAAATAAATTGTTCTTCGTAATTATTAGTTTAAAAAAAAGATGACTTATTAAATTCTTGCAAAAATCAAGTTTAGGATATTTGAAACCAGAGATAAGCACAGATGAATTATCTGTGCTTATCTCTGGTTACATCTTCAGAAAATTGGCTTCTGCACTCTTGTTGAATGACTCATGGCTATTTCCCAGAAAAGGGGCTATCTTGCTTTCCTAAGAATGTGTTCGTCACAATCTGGCGGAAAGTTTCTAAATCCTTAGACCAACTTTCAAGGCGCAATTTCAATTGCTGAAGTCTTTCGCCAGGAGTATAGCTGGCAACTTCATAATTAAAACTACCGGAGAACAATAAAGCTGACAATGGCTGTTGGTCAGGTTGTTGAATTTGTGCTTCATTCAAATTCACAAACAGCTTGCACCGCTCCAACTGATAGAAAAAATTCACTGCTGCCTGTATGGGAGCTACACCTAAATGAGACCAAGGTCCGGGCGACAGTAACTTTTGCACAATATATTTTCTGGCAATATCTTTTCCTGCGGGAAAAGCAACAATAATTTTGGGATTAATGTTCATTGCTTGATAGTCAGAATTCGGGAGTTTTTCTACAAAGTGACGCACCAGTTCTGGTATTTTCAACGCATTCTCGTTTTTTGGATCAATTGTTTGGGTAAAAGTCACGCTACGGGGTTGGGCAACAAGACTGACTCCATTCTGAAATACGAGTTGAGAGACGGTGGCTGTGAGGATTGGTTGTTTTTGCAGTTCCCAATCGGAGGGAATCATCCCGCTCATTTTTAGAAAATCCATGTGGAGAATCGAGGGATTGAATTGATTGGCAATGAGGGCGATCGCCAGTTCTTCAAATCCTAAAGTTCCTGTCACAAAATAGGGATTTAATGAGGCGTTGATTGTCGTCTGCATATTTGTTGGTTTCTCTGATGTGATAAGTCATGAGAATGACGAGCAAAGCTCACCATTCCTAGGTTTCGTTGGTAGTGCCCTCCGTTTCATTTCACAAATCTTGTATGATTGCAAGAAATGTCACCAATGAGTCTATAGCCCCTGAACGGTTGACTATTGACTATTAATGATTTAAGCAAAATTTACTTGAACAACCACGTCATTGTAATCCAAATCTCCACCACCAAATAGGTCTTCAAACCCAAAGGTGTTATCTCCCAACAAACGAATGTGATCTACTCTGTCTGGATTTGCCCCCAAGTAAGCAAAGTAAGCTTGAATAGCTCCAGTTGCCTGATTGGTAGAATTTTGAGCTAAGAAGTCAGTGGGTGTACCATTAGCGATGATGAAAGGTGCATATAGCGCTCCACCAGCAAGATTGACCGGAGAACCGCCGTTACGACCGAAGTTGAAAACACTCTTCTCAATGGCTGCTCTGGCATAATTTGCATCACCAGGGCGCAAATCGACAGTTCCATTACCATCTGTGTCAATACCACCATCGATGTCAGCAATTCTGTAAAAGCCGACAAAGTTGTTGTACGCAGCGCTGCTGTTGACAGTAAATTGACCTTGAACATTACCAGACAACTGCAAATCCAACAACTCTACTCGTTCTTGAGTCACTCGTTGGGGTAAAGGTCGATTTGAGGTTTGCACACGCAGAACAACGTCATTGAAGTCGTTATCATTGCCATCTTCCCAAGAAAGAGTATAACCACCACTGCTATCTGCAACTTGCAGCTTGTTAGAAGTTGCTAAGACGACATTATTGACCGTTCTGCCAGCTCTTAAGTCAGACAGTACTGTATCAGTCGTGCTGTTTTGCACTAAATAGAACATTAGGCGTAAGTTACCACCAAAATTCAACAGGCGATCGGGATTACCAAAACCTAGAGAGTTTGGCAGCACTGAGAAAACAACTTCTGATCTGCTGAGGGCTGCTTGTAGATAACCAGCTTGATTAGGAGCAATACCGTTAACTTTACCTTGGTCATCATCAACAACAAACACACCAATCTCATTGACTGCTCTAGAATCTCTGCTAGTGAGGCTCACTTCTACATTTTGAGAGTTCACAAAGTTAATGAGGTTGAAGATCTTGTTCGACTGTCTAGTCAAACCAGGAGCCGCAAATACTGTATCGCTGCGTTGTGCCAAGTTTTGAATCCGTCCGTCTTGGCTAACGCCAACATCTTTAATACCGTAAGGCGTGTTTCGGAAATTGCTTGCGACATACTCTGCCAGTGCATCCTGCTCTGAACCATTATCGGCAAAAGTCGCAGTTCCCGTGCGGACTCCTGTTTGGACTAAATCTACGCGATTCTTGCCAAATTGAGGAAAGGGATAGCTATCGCCACCACTTGCTAAAAAGTTCAGCGTCACCAGTCGGATTTGGCGGTTGGGATCACCGACGACTTGCCCGTTGCGGATCACCTCATCAATGATGCGGTCATTTTGGTCGCGAAGGGCAAGGGAACGAATGCGCTCTCCTTGTGTTGTAACGTTGCCATTGGTATCGAATCTAATTGCTGTACGGTTGGGGTCAAAGCTGAAGGTCATCCCCCCCACTTGCGGAAACTGACCAGGTGTTGCTCCGGGGGCGGTACCAGCAACCCCGTGTTCCATGATCAGTCGCAGTTCTGCTGCTGTCACCGTTACCAACGTTAAACCGTTGTTAAACCGTAGGGAGTTTTCAATGTCGAGTTGGGAAATATCCCCTGGCTGTTTGTTCGGCGCTATGGGGTTAGGTTGCGGAGGCAGTTTCCTGAAGTCTTCAGCGCTCACTCCCCCTGCACTATCTGAAACCACACCAACGTTATCTCGAATACCACCTCCATTTTTAATAGAAACAACAGTGGTAGAGTCAATGCTGCGGGCTAGTGCTAAGTTAGCATCTGCTGTCAGGTTGCCAAAGTTAGTTTCTTGGGTGCGGACATCGTTACGAGTGCCGTTGAGGAATACCGAAGTTTTACCAAATATATTGTTATCTTTGCTAGCAATAACGTTTCGCAGGGCGTCAGTAATTGCTACGACGTTTTGGTTAGCAACAGTTCTAGGGTTAACATCGCTGCCGTAAAGGCGGTCAACTCCTGCTTCATCTGTGGCATAAGCTCCGTTGATGTTACTATTAAGAATGCCAGTATTAAGTACGCCATTGTCGTCGAACTCAGCAACCAAACGTCCCACGTATTTGTAATTGGCATCAGTGTTGACAACTAAAATAGGTTGACCGCTGGCAGAAGTCTTCAGAATTGGGTATTGTCCCTTAGTTGTATCTCCTGCTCGCAGGGGGTCGTTAGCATCCGACAATAATGTATGCGAGCCACCAGCAATCAGGATATCAACATCACGCAGTCGAGGTGCTAGTTCATCTCGTTCTATGTTGAGCTGCTGCATATGCGCCAGCAGCACTATTTTATTAATTCCCGTATTTTTGAGATTATCTACAGAGGATTCAATCTCTGCGGCAAGTGCTGCATAATCTGTGGGATTAGAGGGAGTAACAACAATGCTGCCAGTAGATGAGATACTGGGTAGAGTAGGTGTTGTGGCTCCAACGATACCAATTCTCTCGTCATCTCCATTCCCCAGAGTGCCATCAGCACCAGGCAAGGTAATCACTGTACTTTTGGCAATTTTGCCTTTAATTGTGCTTGCCTCGGCAGTGTTTTGATTACCAGCCAGGTCACTATTTGATAAGTTACCTGCAGCGATTTCTGGCTGGAAGTTTAGGTTTGTGCTAAGGTATGGAAAATTGGTGCCTGGATTGCCACCACCAGTGCGGATAATATCTCGGACTTGCCTAACACCCAAGTCAAACTCGTGGTTTCCCAAGGCTGAGGCTTGTATACCAAAGGCATTGAGAATACCAATATCACCCCGTCCAATCACAACATTTAACGGTGTAGCTGTCCCTAAACCTCCTACTCCATTGAGGCTAAGGTCGCTGGAAGCATTCAGGAAGACACCGGGAATGTAATTGTCACCAGAAGATAAGGTTAAGGTATTGGCAAGAACATTGCTGGGCAGTGCTGGGTCAGTTCTGAGGCGGTTGAGAACAGATGAAAAGCGTACGGCATCATCTAAGGCTGGGATGCCGCCTTCAAAGTCTGAGGCATGGAGTACTTGAAGTGTAAATGGCATTTTTATTTCAATTCAATAAACATCAACTGCAAAGGCAAACTTTACAGTCGGGGCAATGGTGATATACGCATGGCAGTATCACGCATTACTTCTATAGCATGGATTTTGAAATGCTTGCCATCATTAGTTTGTATTAATTTGTATTCAGTACCCTTAAATTATCTCAGTAATATTAAGAAGTAGATAGCAAAAGGTTAAGACATCAGAGAATCTTGTGTATAGTAATAATTCTTAGTAAAGACAAAAGACAAACGCTTGCCTATTTGGGGTAGAGATGCGCTACTACTCCCTTGCGCTCTAAAATTACCTATATTCTCTGCCTTCTGTGTCTTGAAAAGTTTGCTACGGAGGGAAACCCTCCTTACAACTTTTCGCTGCGCCTGGTGCAGTTTTAAAATCAGTACTCTTTTGGCAAGAAGGGAGTCATCGCAATTTTTGAAATACTTGTTATGTCCAGTTTTTTCTTTTACAATTTTGGAAATCAGGACTTACGCATGGGTAACGGAAAAACGAACCACAGAGGACGCAGAGGAGCCAGCGCTGCAGGAGGGTTTCCCGACCTAGGCGACTGGCGTGACACAGAGAAATAAGAGTTTGAGAGGTTTTTTGCGTAAGTCCTAGAAATTTAATTTTCTCGCTTAAGCACTAACAAATTATGTATTAAAAAAATACGCCAAAACGAGCAATGGTTAACTTGTGGTATCACATTTGATACACAAGTCGTTGCACTGTCGATTTTAGCGTCTTGGCGCGAAACTAATTTTTAACCATGAATTAGCGGCGGAATTTTTTGGGGTCTAGGCGATAACCAGTTTGAGGTTGAGACTGCTGACGACCAAGCGACACACCATTGCTGAGTTTTCCTCCGGTACCGCGATCGCTACGATCTAGGAAAGGTTTGAGATTGATCGGGTCTTTAGAAGAAGCAGAGGGTTTTTTGCCACCGCCGAAAATTGTGCGCCCTAAGTTGGACAGTTCATCATTATTATTGGTGTAAGTGTTAACGCCAAAAGTTTGCTGACCACTATCAGCAGAAGCCAAGTTTTGGAAAACGCTATTGCGGACAGCATAGGGGTCTTGGTTGGTTGGGACTGTCAGCACAATTCGACAGTAAGGATTCGCTTCGGTGGTTACGCACAGAATGTTCTCTCTGTTTTCTACCGCTGTCTTCAGTTCCACTAAACCATCTGGGCGGTAAGATTCCAACCGCTGGGCAATTGCGTCGCAACGCTTTTGTGCATTCCAGCCGTCTCCTAAAGTCCTAGGAGTTGCCCAAGCGAAGTATTGACCGGGTTGACTTTCAGGCTGGTACATAACAGTGTGCTGACCGTTGTAAAACTGACAGCTAAAGCGATTAGCGCTATCAATAGGTGATGAGGTATTTGTTGTCGTTGTTGAGGAGGAACCTGGTCCGGTTGTTGTTGTGGTTGATGTTGAACCATTACCAGCTGGTGATGTTGGTACGACAACATTACCAGATCCACGCACTTGAGCGAATGCAGGGGATTGACCAAAAACTAAGGATAAACCAAGACCACTCAAAAAAAGAAACTTCAGAGGTTGAGATAGCATAAACAGTCCTAAAACGGGATTTGGAGTAGGGAGTTGATAATTCCAGTGACGAATAATGTTGTGATTTTGATTCATCGACGGCGTCCCTTTTTATCTTTTCTTTCTTTTTCGTCTTTGAGTATCTGTTTCGCCTTTGCTTGAATTTCTGTGTGACGCGCGACTCCTTCGTAGGCGTAGCGGTTGTATTTGTTGCGTGAAATCAACTCTTCTACTGAGCGAACTCGTTCATTGCCGCCTGGGTGAGAAGATAACCAACTCGGAGGAGCATTTTTCTGTTGCTTTTCCAATGTTACCATCAAGTTACGCAAGCCATCAGCAGCGTAACCTGTTGCAGTAATGAGGCGCGTACCCAAAGTATCAGCCTGACGTTCCATATCGCGGCTGTAACTGAGTGCAAACAGTTGACCGACGATACCGCCATAAGGAACATACTGAGTGACGTTAGCAATCAAGTTTCCCTGAGTGACTAATTGAAAACCGTGGGAGAGGACGACGTGGGATAATTCATGACCGATTAACCCAGCTAATTCTGCCTCAGAATTGGTTTTGGCAATGGCACCTGCGTTAAGAAAGATTTTGCCTCCTGGTAGCGCAAAGGCGTTGAGATCTGCCTCTGGGATGACGAAAAACTCGTATTTAAACTCATTACGTCCTGCCACTTTCGCCAGTTTCTGTCCGATTTCATCGACGTATCCTAAAACAGTTTCATCCTTAACTAATTTCAGTTGCTTTTTCGCCTGCTTTGCCACCGACTCACCTATAGATCCTTCTCCCCGTAGCATCATAATCGTGGAGTCAAGGGCAGTAAACGGACCGAAAAGACTACCAGTGACGGCGTAACCTAAAACACCAGTGATGATGTTGGCGATCGCATTGCCTCTAATTTTTCCTCGGATATGCGATTTGTAACGTTTGAGATTGTCTTCTGCCAGTTTTGTAAACTCAGGTGCTTGTGGATCGTTTGGGTTGAGAAGGGCAAATTGACGTGCCGCCAGCGAGGCTTCCATCCATTTTTTCGCTTTGGAGAGTGCTGCAACTCGTGTTTTAATTAAATCAGGTTGATTAGGATACAGCGTCGTCGCCTTATCTAATACCTGCAATGCTTTTTTCTCTTCACCGTCTTCTTTGAGGACTTCAGCATATTTGATATGACCAGGGATAAATTCCGGATTCTTCTCAACCAAAAGTTCTAGCGCTACTCTCGTCCTAGTTTGCATCTGACTGGCAATTCCCGCTTCTGCTTCCCGCCAGTACACTTGACCACTTGGGGATAGTTGCGCGAGGTCAACTATTGGTTGTTTGATTTCTTGTGTATCAGATGTTTTGGCAAAAGGTTCTTTAACCTCTCGATAGAGTTTTTCCGCAGCAGCTATTTGTCCCGCCTGGTAAAGCTTGTCCGCTTCTATCAGTTTTTGCTGGCGGGCGATTTCTTCGGGAGTCGGTGGAGGTTCCGCCGCTGACTCCAGCTTTTTAGAATCAGAAGAAGTTGGTTGTTTTGATTCAGTCGGTTTTTTTGTATTAGACGGTTCTGAGTTGGGTGTTGCGGATGGTGACTTTTCTTCGGTGGGTACTATAACTGGTTCATTTTGACTCGTGGATGCTGCGGGTTCTTTTGCTGGCGATATTATCGGTTGTGTCAGGATAATCAGAATTGATGTTCCGACTGAGAGGAAAACCCAGCTAAAGGCAAGCAGCAGTGACTTCCATTTGCGTTTCATGGCGGGTGGAACCTATACAAAAGCTCTTTGTAAGCCTAATGAAATCACAAAACGAGTGCTTAGGCAGCTTTCAAATAATATTAGCAGAAAACTGGTGGATAGCTGATGAACTCATGGTTACCTAACTATCGGCACTCAGAAATACTTCGTTAGTGTGAAAAAAATTAACATTATTAAAAATTATAATGACTTTCATCAAAAGTGAATACATAAATGAACGAGTTGTGACTCGAGTGACAAATGAGTGATAAATATCTGCTCAAACTATATGTTACAGGAGCCACCGATCGGTCGCAGCGAGCCATCTCCAATTTGATTCAGTTGTGTGAGTTACATCTGCGAAATAGACATGAGATAGTCATTATAGACGTGCTGGAGCAACCACAAATTGCTGAAGCTGAGAAAATTTTAGTCACTCCAACTTTAATCAAGGAATTTCCCTTGCCAAAAGTGCGAATTATCGGTGATTTATCAGATACAAAGACAGTTTTGTTAGGGCTTAATATTCCTTAGAACTATCGATATATATTAGTAAAATTAATCATTAGTATGATATTTGTTAATAGATAAATCAAATTTCAGAAATGAATCAAAAAAGAGAACAAGATTTGGTTGAGAAGATTGTCACAGGAATTCCTGGCTTTGACATATTATCTGAAGGAGGACTGCCTGTAGGTCGGGTAACATTGGTCGTTGGCACCGCAGGCGCTGGTAAGACTGTATTTGCATCTCAGTATCTTGCTGAGGGAATTAAACGGGGCGAGAATGGGGTGTTTGTCACCTTTGAAGAATCTCCCCAGCGTATACGGAAAAATATGCGCAGCTTTGGGTGGGATATCCCCCAATGGGAGGAAGAAGGCAAATGGGTATTTGTTGATGCCTCTGGTCAACCTGGCGAAAAACCTTTAATTACTGGAGAATACGACTTCAATTCTTTAGTTGCTCGCATTAAGTATGCCATTAATCAGGTGAATGCAGTGCGAGTCTCTATGGATTGCCTGAGTGCAATTTTTACCTATTTCTCTGATAAGGCTCACATGCGCAATGATCTATTCATGATTGCTTCGGTACTGGGACAAATTGAAAGTACGGTTGTTGTGACTTCCGAGCGCTCTCAAGAATATGGTGACATTAGCACTCATGGTGTTGAGGAGTTTGTTGCTGACAATGTAATTATCCTACGGAATGCGATCGCTCAGGAGAAACGCCGACGGACTATAGAAATTCTTAAGTATAGAGGCAGTTCTCATCAACAGGGAGAATTTCCTTTTTCCATCCTTTCTGACAAAGGGATTGTGATTATTCCCCTCTCCACAACCGAGACAGGAGAGGGTGGTAGTTCTGATACCCGCATCACCTCTGGGATTGCGGAACTTGATACTATGTGTAGCGGTGGTTTCTTCAGTAATTCCATTATCCTAGTGTCAGGAGCTACAGGTACAGGTAAAACTTTGCTATCAACCCAGTTTATCGCTGCTGGAGCCAATAATAACGAACGCTGCATACTGTTTGCTTTTGAGGAAAACCGAGAACTGATATTTAGAAATGCGCTGAATTGGAGTGTTGACTTCCGGCAAATGGAACGAGATGGGAAATTGCTAGTTGTCTGTCGCTACCCAGAGGCAAATCCGCTAGAGTACCACCTGATCAGAATGCAAGAGATTATCGAGGAATTTCAACCAAATCGGGTAGCAATTGATAGTCTATCGGCATTGGAGTGGGCTTCTAGCACTCAAGGGTTTCGACAATTTCTTGTTGGTCTTAACTCAATGGTTAGACACCGGAGAATTACAGCACTGTATACCTCCACAATCCCGATGACACTTGTCAGCGGCACCTCAACTTCAGAAGCTCATATCTCTACAACGACTGATGTCATTATATTACTGCGCTATGTTGAGGTGTATGGGGAAATTCGCCGAGGAATAACGGTTATTAAAATGCGTGGTTCACAGCATGATAAGCAAATCCGAGAGTTTACAATTGACAATCAGGGTATGCACATTGGTGCGCCCTTACGTAATATCACTGGTATTATCGCGGGAAATCCGGTATCTTTAGAACCAAGCGAATTGGAGCGTCTGAGGAATCTCTTTCCACAGGGAGAATGATAAACATAAGTCTTTGGGTGATATGATGCCGAAACAATAACTATTAAGATTTGTTCATAATAATCACCCGTCTATTAAGACCAGTTTAAAAAAAGTGGATGATAAATGCAGGATTTTATTTTTATTTACCTCCCCCCAATCTACAGAAGATATTCTGGCTTTGATGAATGGGGCTAGGTTTGCAGTGAACTATCAGTGTGTGGCAACACAAGCTGATTACTTGACTTATCTCAATTCTAGTTGGGATGCGATCGTTGCTGACTACAGCTTAAATGATTTTGATGCCTTGGAGGCATTGCATACAGTGCAAGCACAAGGGTTGAATATCCCTTTTGTGATTGTTGGCGCAGATAAGGCATCTGTTGCTGTAAAGTGTATCAAGGCAGGAGCAGCGGACTATTTACCTAAAGATGAACTCGCACGGCTGCCCCAAGTTATTAAACAGGCACTTGCTAAGAAAACACAACCGTCAGAATTGCATCAGAAAGATTTAGAACAACGGCTACAAGCACAAACAGTAGAACTCAGAAAACAAGAAGATCGCTTGCAACAAGTCGAAGCGGCATTGGAAAGGATTTCGGTGCAGTTGCAAACGTTAATTACTAAAAATGCTGACGGTATTGTCGTCGTGGATCGGCAAGGTATAGTACGTTTTATCAACCCAGCAGCACTAAAGCTGTTTGGTTGCAAGCAAGAAGAACTATTGGGTGAATTGTTTGGCTTTCCTGTTGTTGGCAGTGATAATACAGAGGTTGATATTTATTCATACAACAGAGAAAGCACGGCACCAAACGATAGCTTGGAAAAAATTGCCCAAATGCGCGTGGTAGAAATTGAGTGGCAAGGAGAAACTGCTTATCTTGTTTCCCTAAGAGATATCACAGAACGCAGGCGAGCCGAAGAAGAGCGAAATAAACTTTTGGAACAGGCTCAAGTCGCCAACCGCATCAAAGATGAGTTTCTCGCCGTCCTTTCTCATGAATTGCGCACACCCCTGAATCCAATCTTGGGATGGGTGAGGCTTTTACGCAGTGGCAAGCTTGATGCAAATAAGACAAATCAGGCTCTGGAAACTATCGAGCGTAACGCTTGCTTGCAGGTACAACTTATTAATGACTTGCTGAGTGTGTCTAAGATTTTGCGCGGTAAGTTAAGTCTCCATCCAATTGCTGTTGATTTGCAAAGCACAATTGCTGCTGCTATGGAAAGTGTGTCTCTTGCTGCTCAAGCTAAGTCAATTAAGATCACGACTGTATTTGATAGTAATGTGGGACTGGTTTTCGGCGATCCCAAACGATTGCAGCAAGTCATCTGGAATCTACTTTCTAACGCTGTTAAATTTACACCTTTTAAGGGAGAGGTGACAGTTCGGTTAGAAAGGGTTGACTCATACGCTCAGATTCAAGTTATTGATACAGGCAAAGGCATTAAACCAGATTTTCTACCCTACATATTTGATTACTTTCGTCAACAAGATAGTAGCTACTCCAGAAAGTTTGGCGGGCTGGGGTTAGGTCTTTCTCTTGTCCACCACTTGGTTGAACTGCACGGCGGAACTGTGCGAGCAGAAAGTCTTGGTGAGGGAAAGGGAGCATCTTTTACTGTTAGCCTCCCCCTGATGCTTGAGTCCTCCATAACAATTCAAGGTGAGACTCAAAAAGATGATAGTAGTCCAGATCTGAGTGGAGTGCGGGTACTGGTTGTGGATGATGAACCAGATAACCGTAATTTTCTGGTTTTCCTACTAGAAGCTTATGGGGCTTCTGTACGTGCAGCTGCCTCAGGGCATGAAGCGCTTTCATCACTGGTTGAAGAACACCCAGATTTGCTAGTCAGTGACATTGGAATGCCAGAAATGGACGGCTATACGCTGATTCGTGAAATCAGGTCTTTACCAGCTGAACAAGGTGGACAAATTCCAGCGATCGCCCTAAGTGCTTATGCAGCAAAGACTGCTCAACAACAAGCATTAGGGAGTGGTTTCACACTTCATGTTCCCAAGCCAGTCGAACCAGTTCTCTTAGCGACAGCTATTGCAAACTTAGTTGAAAAATAAGTTTTTCATCAAAGTTTTAAAATACCAAGTTGCGTTCAAAGATGGTAGTTTTTGGCAAGCACAGGGAGAGAAGTCTACTATTTTTGATTGCAACTCGGTATTAGCAATGCCATTTTTAATTTTGCATTTTCAATTCTTCATCTTTTGCAGTTACCAAGTACCCGCAGTACCCGCAGTACCAGTTTTTAGCGGGAGTCCGTAGACCCCCATCACGCTCCGGGTACGTTTCACTTGGGGTCTAATATCAGTTATCAGTTATCAGTTATCAGTTGTCAGTTTTTTGGTCACTGTTTACTGGTCACTGTTCACTGATCACTGTTTTAACGCCCAGAACGTCTGCGAAGTCGGTCGATTGTCACCGCCACAATAATCACCAGACCCTTGACGACGAGTTGCCAGAAATAAGACATATTCAGCAGGGTCAGACCATTGTTGAGAACGGCAATGATCAACGCACCGAGAAGGGTTCCTCCAATAGTGCCAATACCACCGGTGAAGCTGGTTCCACCTAGAATGACAGCGGCGATCGCATCCAACTCGTAACCCTGACCTAACATACCAGTCGCACTATAAAGGCGGCTAGCGCTCATAATTCCTGCCAAACCTGCCAGCAATCCGCTGACGCCATAAACAAACAGCAGCACACGATTGACTTTGATACCAGTTAAGCGTGCTGCCCGATCATTACCGCCTACAGCGTAGATTTGCACCCCCAAAACAGTTTGCCGCAGGACAAACCAACTCGCTGCAACAGCCAGCAGGGCAATCACTACTAACCACGGAATAGGACCCAAATAGCTGTTACCTATCCAAGCAAAATTCAGGTTACGGTTAATGACCGTTGTCCCATTGGCAACCAAAAAGGCAGCACCCCTCAACGCCGTAAGTGAACCTAGGGTGACAATAAAAGGCGGCACATTCAAAAAGCTGATCAGAGCACCATTGACTAAGCCCAGAAGCAATCCTGTCAGCAGACCGGCAAGCACACCCGCCCAGCCCAGACCTGGAATCAGCGATACCAGCACTGCAACGACGGCAGAAACACCCAGTATTGACCCAACCGAAAGGTCAATGCCTCCGGTGAGAATCACAAACGTCATCCCGGTTGCCAGCACAATGTTGATTGATGCCTGCCGCAATATATTGACGACGTTACCCGGTGTGGGGAAGTTGGGGGTAAGCAACGAAAACAGGATGCAGATAAGCACCAGAATAGGCAGAATTCCTAGAACCTGAAGCAAATTGCTGGCTGATTTACGCTGAGCCGACTTTGGATGCTCTCCAGGTCTATTTTTGACAGGTCTTAAGGTTTGACTCATGATGCTAGTACCTCCGCTGCTCCAGTGGCATAGTGCATAATCTTTTCTTGGGTAATTTCCTTGCCAGGGCTGCCATCAAGTTCACCTACCAGCTGCCCTTCTCGCATCACTAGGACGCGATCGCTCATCCCGACAATCTCCGTGAGTTCGCTGGAAACCATCAAAATAGCGATACCTTGTGCTGCCAACTCGCTCATAATCCGGTAAATTTCGCTTTTGGCACCAATATCTACGCCGCGTGTTGGCTCATCCAGCATCAAGACTTTCGGCTTAATCGCTAACCAGCGTGCCAAGAGAAGCTTCTGCTGATTGCCGCCGGAAAGATCCACCGCTCTGATTTCCAAATTGGCAAGCCGGATATGGAAGTTTTCCACCGCTTCCGTTGCAATCTGATTGACTGAACGCCAGTTAACGATGCCAGCCTTTGCATCCTGCTTCAGCCTGTTGAGGGCAATATTCTTACGCGAACTCATCTCCAGAAATAATCCCTGGTCTTTGCGGTCTTCCGGGACATAGCCAATTCCGACAGCAATCGCATCACCGGGCGTATTGATATTGAGTTTTTTGCCATCCAGGAAGACTTCACCACTAACCTTGCGGTCAGCACCAAAAATCAGCCGAGATAGCTCCGTGCGTCCTGCACCAACCAGCCCCGCTAAACCGAGAATCTCTCCAGCATGCACCTCGAAGCTGGCAGGTTGAACCTTGCGTCCGTCGCTGATATTTCTGACTTCGAGTACCACTGGACCAAAGTTTGTTTGCCGCTGATGTTCGTAAAAGTCCTGCATGGGACGACCGACCATCATCTGCACCAATCGCTGGGGAGAAATTTCATCCCGCGTGAGACTGCCAATATATTGACCATCGCGCAGTACGCTAATCCGGTCACCCAAGGCATACACTTCTTCCATACGGTGGCTGATGTAGATGATGGCAATGCCGTCAGAGCGCAGTTTGCGAATGACCTCAAATAGCCGCTCAGTCTCCCGGTCAGACAGTGCAGCTGTTGGCTCATCCATCACTAGGATGCGGCTTTTGTCTTTCAGCGCCCGAGCAATTTCAACTTGTTGCTGTTCGGCAATAGAGAGAGTGCCAACCACATCATTTGATGCAAAACTAGCTCCCAAGCTTTGGAGGACTTGCTGTGCTTCACGCTCCATACCTTGGCGGTCTAAAAACTGACCCCGCCGCAACTCGCTACCCATAAAAATATTTTCGGTCACGGTTAAATTGGGTGCGACATTCAGTTCTTGATAAATCAGGTTAATACCCGCTTGTCGCGCCGTGCCCGGATCGGTAATTTTCACAGGGCTACCATTGATGCGAATCTCGCCTTCATCCGCAATGTAAGCCCCAGCAAGAATCTTCATCAATGTGCTTTTGCCTGCCCCGTTCTCGCCCATCAGGGCGTGAACCTCTCCTGGATAAATCGTGAGATTGACATTTTGGAGAGCGGGTACACCATGAAATCGTTTCGTAATCCCTTGCATTTCCAGCACTGGGGTCGTGCTCGGTACATGAGGAAGGGAGGGTCCAATATCCGTTGTCATGAGCAATTCCTGCAATGTTGGATGTTATGGTGGTTTGCAACCCGGAGTAAGGTACACCAAAGAAATAATGAACCACAGATGGACACAGATGGACACAGATGGACACAGATAAATAAGTTGCGCTATATATTACTGCCAGCCTTTATACTCGCTGACGTTGTCTCGCGTGATCAGCTTGACCGGAATCAGAATGTTGGGATTCGCAGGTTTCTTGCCATAAAGAATGTCGTTACCAACCTGAACCGCCTTTTTAGTCATTCCTAGCGGGTCTTGAGCAGCAGTGGCAACAAACAAGCTGTCCTTGTCTGCGATCGCATCTTTTGCTTCCGGTGCACCATCGACCCCAACTATGAAAAATTCGCTGCGTTTTGCCTGCCTAGCCGCCAGTTCTGCTCCTACGCCAGTTGGATCGTTAATGGCAAAAACCGCATCTATCTTGGGAAAGGTTGCGAGCAAATCACTCATTACCCTGAGTCCTCCATCCCGGCTTCCTTCCGCGTTCTGGTCTTTAGAAAGCACTTTGATACCAGGATATTTAGCGAATATCTGCTGACAGCCGTTGACTCGCTCGACGACAGAGATCACTGGAGGACCGTTGATAATAACTATATTGCCTTTGCCCTTGAGGCGATCGACGATGTACTGACAACCAACTTGTCCAGCTTGCACATTATTGGAGGTAATGGTGGCATCTACACCTCCCTCAGCGCCCGTATCTACTGCAATGACAACACTACCTGCAAGTTTTGCTTTCTCGACTGCTGGTGCAATTCCCTTACTGTCACCCGCATTCAGGATGATCACGTCAGTACCTGCGGCAATGAAATTTTCCATCTGGTTGAATTGTTGGTTCAGGTCATAGCCACTGGAAACTACGGTAACTCTGACATCCTCACCCCCTATTTTCTTGGCTTCTGCCTCCGCTCCCCGACCCATGAGGACGAAGAATGGGTTACCAAGGTCACCGACGGTCACGGCGACGGATCCCAGTTTGGGATCTTGATTACTCCGGTTACCCTGTATAGCAGCTCTGTTATTTTGGGAAATGGGTGAGCAAGCCACAAGGGCACCACTGACAAGACCTAATACGCCAGCCGCGATTGCTACTCTATTCACATTCATCTATCTCCAACAACTCACTGGAATTTGAAGAGAGTCAAGAGAATACGAATCTGCAAAGCAATCATAATATCAGCTAGGTCTAAAGTATTCAGACCAAACCTATCGACACTGTTAGCTTCTACAATTTCAACTCCTTACAAACGTCTTGTGATTGGAATTTAAGTAGAGTGCTATTAACTCTGACAGATTCTCTACCTAAAAAGGCGCAAAAACAATTCCTGCACCTCCTCAAAGAATCATGTCGTTTTTGTGAAAACACATAAGAAGTGTGTTACACGAAAATCGCTTTTAGCCAAAACTTCTAAAAGGCTTTGCTATAAAAGTTGCAGGTATATTCTATTTGGCTCTCAGGTATATTCTATTTAACTCTGTGTTAGTTTATGGTGCGCCTTTGCAAAGATTAACCACATCTATCAAATAGATTATTCCCTAAGATTCTATTGAGTCGCTATCAACTGAAAACCTCTCTATCAGTATGTTTATAGAATAAACTCGGTTTAAACTTTGGGTCACATTTAATAAAAAGTAATAGTCTTACCGCTCTTGACAATAGCAGGGGAAGCAGGGGAGCAGGAGGAGAAAAAATCTTCATCTTTTTTTCGCGAGATACCTCACCCGCTAGCATTGCAGGGTGGGGACTTCCGCGAATCCGTTAACAGCTATTTTTCGCAGGTAATGCCCAGTATATAAGGATAGTCTATGGCATCCTGCCAGAACTCCTGGCTAAATTTCTGCACGCCTTCGGGAGAGACTATTGGATTGTGCCAGCGGATATCCTTAAAACCAACGCTTCTCAAAGCCCATTCATACGTCGCTTTGCTCAGGTAGTAGTTGTCAAAGCTGACTTTCTCACCATCATCGGCAATTGTCAATGTTAAGGTTAGGGGAGTACCTTCCTGAAGCGACCCAGGACAGCTCTTAGCAAGACCATATTTTTCACCTTTATGATAAAACTCTGGGAGTAAGTCTAAATTATTGTTGAGACTGATGAACCGACCGCCTGGTTTCAGGTTAGCTGATATGGTATGACACATTTTAAGTAGTTGATCCTTCGTTGAGGCGTAATTCAGAAGAAAGGAAGCAACCACAAGGTCAAAGCTATCAATAAAACCTATTTCCGTGACATCAGCAATAATATACTCAATTTCGAGCGGTTCTTTCTCTTCTTCCTGTCTTGCTAGTTTGATCATTTCTGAAGAAATATCCACACCCACTAGACGTGCTGCGCCGTTTTGTTTGAGCAATCTTGTGTAAATTCCTTCTCCGCAAGCCAAATCAAGAATTGATTTTCCGGTAACATCTCCAATTAGATTTAAGTGTGTATACGTCTCAACATGCAGGGCAAACGGCAAAGAGTAGAACTTTTTAAACTGTTCAGCTATTGAATCATAGATTTGTGCCATTTTTTCCCTGTTTTGCAAATTCTTAAAGACTAATAATTATTGTAATTGACCACGGGGCGGAAGTTATGGGAGCAACTCATGGAGACAGCACGCTTATTGAATAAAGGTAAATAAACGGGTATGACTTCGAGAAGTTAAGCAGGATTTTTGACTGCAACAGAAGCCGTAGAAACTTATACGACTAAATAATATAACGTTTAGGTACGTATATGCATGAATTAGGCATACGAAGTAATTTGCAATCGGAAGTGTGCCTGATTTCATGCAGTCTTAATTTGGGTGGCATGGGTGTACAAGAGGGTAAGCGGGAAGATGGGGTGTGAGGGCAAATTGGGAAGGCGATCGCCCATCGCCCCGGCTGTTAGGCAGGACTGTTTCATTCCCTAAAATTGGCATTCAAGACGATTTTGGTGATGTACCCCAAATCAACAGACACACAATTCACCACTTATTACCCAGTAACACTTCAAGTTCTGCTCTTAGAGCCTTAATATCAGCAACCCTTGCTACCAGTAAGTTATCGCTCCCTGCATCTATTAAACGTGATTTCCAATAGCCAATACTCTCTGAATTATTCATCCAAAACTCAATGACAGTACTTACGACTTCATCTATATCCCAGCCCCACTTTTGTGGCAATGGTTCTACAGATTCGATGAGGGCATCAAGCGTACACTTATGAGTTGCTACTAATTCTACACCTTGATGCTGCGGTGTTTGTATATTCTGCTGTTGGTGACTGAAAAAATGCAAAAGTGGAGATACTCCTACGATGTCGAAAGTGTATTTCATTCTACTCCTCCAAGTTCTTACATGAGTTTTCTTCAAACCAGAGCTTTTAAAATTTTTTCTGTCCTAAAATCCTCTTAAATAACATCTGAAAAAAGTTGGACATCAGTCTATACCATAGGTACTAAAGTTCAAAAACATTGGCACTTTAGTATGGTGAGTGCTAAGGTTTATTCCATAAAAGAGTTAGCAGTAAAGTACATTGAGTGCTAAAGTTTGTTCCGCGAAAATTAGCAGTGAAGTGCATTGAGTGCTAAAGTTTATAGAGGTATTTATTTTAAATTATTAAAGATTTTCGCCGTAATAAAAGAGATGGATATTATTTTTAATAATTATTTAAAATTGGGTGCGACAAGTTTTAAAGGTGAAATAGCAGCTTTGTCTGCTGCCTGTTTGTGGGCTGTGGCATCCGTGATCTATGGGCGCTTGGGGGAGCGTATCCCGCCATTGCAACTCAACTTGATAAAAGGGATAGTTGCGATCGCTTTCCTTTTGCTTACCATTTTCATCAAGGGTGAATTTTTTCCCAACATTTCACCACTTCCCCTTTGTCTGCTGCTTCTCAGCGGCATTGTAGGTATTGGCTTAGGCGATACAGCCTTCTTGGCAGCTATAAATTTTCTAGGAGCAAGTCGTGTCTTGCTTATAGGAACCCTTGCGCCACCAATGACGGCAATATTAGCGCTGATTTTTCTCCAAGAGCGGTTAAACGCTAATGCTTGGTGCGGCATTTTGCTCACCATTTTGGGAGTTGCCTGGGTGGTGACAGAACGCACTCCCAATACAAATGATATTTCTACAATGCAGTTATGGCGGGGACTTGGCTTTGGTCTCATAACAGTAGTCACAAATGCTATAGGTACTGTTCTGGCTCGTGCAGCGTTGGCAAATACCAGTATTAGCCCCTTGTGGGCAGCCTTGTTGCGGTTAATTGCAGCCGTATTGATTCTCCTTATATTGCTACCCTTGCGCAGGCAACAAGGTAGCTTCCAGTTAAAAACATTACATTCACCAAAAGTCGTTCTAGCGGCTATCTTTGCTGCCTTTTGTGGGACTTACTTAGGAATTTGGTTGCAACAGACGGCGATTAAATTTACTGCAGCGGGGATTGCCTTAACTTTGTTGCAAACTAGCCCGTTATTTATTATACCCATTTCTATTTCGATAGGTGAGAAAGTCAGTTTGAGGGCGATTATTGGTGTTGTGATCGCGATCGCTGGGGTTGCATTGCTTTTCTATTTACGGTAGCCAGAGTAAATTGGATGATTTTAATCAAACTGCTGTTTTTTGAGTGAAGCGATCGACACCGATAATGGTTTCTAAAAACGCGAACACAGCCGGACTATGGAGAGTATTGGCTAGCATAGCCACCCCAATCACTCTTTCCAAAGGAACTGGCAAACTGCATACCTGCACTTCTGGCGGTATGGGTTCGGCTGCCAGCCGGGCTACAATAGCTGCACCCAAACCTTGTTTAACCATACCAACCATTGTCGAGCTTTCGTTAACGTTATAAGCAATATTTGTGGGGAATTTCATCAGCGCCAAGTATTTGCAGATAAGGGTATAACAGTCATTGGTAGAGGAAAAAATCAACGGGGAAGCTGCTAACTCTTCCCATGTCAGTTGGGCAGTCTGCAATTTAAGAGTCGGAGGCAGCAAAACAATATATTCATCCCGCAAAATTTCCCAAGTCTCAAACTCATCACTAGTGGGTAAATGCGTCAAGCCTATATCAGCACGACCTTCGCGCAAAGCTTGTTCCACAAATAAGACGCTGGGATGTTCAGTGATAGTCAGAGCAATTTTTGGAAAGCGACTGCGAAACTGAGCAATGACTGCTGGTAGCACATGAGTTGCCACGCTACGAAAGCAGGCAATTCGCACACTGCCACCCTGTAAGCCTTTGTCCAAGTTGGCTTCCTTCACTATCGTTTCTAGGAGTTGCAGCATTTGACGGGCATGACCTAGAATCCGCTCCCCTATTGGTGTGAGAGTTGCTCCGTGACGACCGCGAGTAAATAAGACTACCCCTAGCTCATCTTCGAGAGTTGCGATCGCATGACTAACTGCTGACTGTGAAACCTCTAAGTGCAACGCTGCTTCACTAAAATTTCCATATTCTGCTACTACCACCAAAGCACGAAGCTGGGAGAGCTTGATTCGGCTGCTACTGAGTTGATCCATACAGGTTATACCAGCAGTGTCTTGAGCCTTGTTTCATTGCTTAAATTATTTCATCTTCTATCTATTAATTTTATTCATACAACCTATACAAATATTGCTTTGTATGTCAAATCGTCAGTTGTTACAGTTCGTTTGTCAGCCTACTTAACTAAGCTACCGTTGTTCATCAGGTGCTTTTTTATGAAAAATTATCCGAAGTACTCCAAGAGTGAAACCTCAGAAGATAGTTGCAATGACCTAGAATATAGGCAACAAAAAAAATCAAAGTTATCCTCAGTCATAAATATTATTTGGCGGTACTTGCTCAAAATTTTTCCAGATAAGAAAAATCTGCTAGTCCGACAGCAATCTGACTGCTTTGGTAATAGCTGGTGGACTGTCTACGATCCTGTCACAAGTTGCTGTGCCAGTTTTGGTTCTGCAACCGATATGCTGACATGGATTAAACAGTATTACTCCCGTCGATACCTCTAAGTTTAAAATAGACTTCTTGCATTCATTCCAAAAAAATGAATAATTAACCGCAGCTTGTAGCAGATGGACGCAGATGAAATCTACTTATGCAAGAGGTCTAACCGACATTCCGCTGGTTGAATAATTGAGACAATCAGTTTGAGAGCGATTGCTCTCTGTTATAGTTGCGATCGCAGGGATGAGATTGCTATTTTATCTCAGGTAGTGTTTCAGTATTGCAACCAGCCTAATCGTTCAAACTTCTATGCTAAATATTACTGCAGAGACAGATAACCAAAGAGCGAAAATTCACCAAGTGATAACAGATGCTTTTGGTCAAACACAAGAAGCCGAACTTGTAGATAAAATCCGCAACTCCCCAAATTTTATACCTGAATTATCTCTTGTAGCGCTAGAAAATGGGGATGTGCTGGGACACATTCTTTTCAGCCGCATTGTCATTGAAACACCAAAGAAAATTCCTGCACTGGCTTTAGCACCAATAGCTGTGACACCAATGCACCAGCGCCAAGGTATTGGCAGTCAGCTCGTGCAGGTGGGTTTATCAAGGTGTCGTGAATTAAATCATTCTATTGTTGTCGTTGTTGGCGATCCGCGCTATTACAGACGTTTTGGTTTTCAAAAGGCGAGTCAATTCGGCTTGCACTCATCGTTACCAATTCCTGATGAGGCATTTATGGTGTTAGAACTCAAACCGAGTGCTTTGATAAATATTAATGGGAACGTGTGTTATCCAGCTTACTTTAATGAGGTTTGAAACATTATTTTCCTAGTTATGATTCCTACTCCTGTTTCTTACCTAACTCACTATTGCTAAAATTGTTGTCGCCAAAAAACACACTGCTTTTGTTCTTCGGAAAACATTGTGGAAAGTAAATGCAAATCCTCCATAGGTAGAGAAGATTTACAATAAAAAGGAAATTTTGGTTGTCTCGAAGTGTAGTCAAAAAATACTGATAATCTATCGGAATCTACAGGTTTTTTTCCCCGATGAAAGACACTACCAGTGCCTGCAATAACTACCGTGCCAGATGATCCTGTACAGGATTTATAATTTGATTGGGATATCACCTGTTGCATACTTTTGTCACTGATATAGCCGTATTTATATTTCAAAGAATCGGCTACTTTGGAAGTGATATCTTTTGGAAGATATTGAAACGGGCCTCGCTCATCATTGATATCATTTAAATAAACAATGACTTTGAATAATTTTCGGTCTTCCGAGTCCATATGCCACAACCTTGATTTTCTCTCAACTTGATTGGCAAGATCTCTGCGAAAATAAGACCCATGATAAGCTACAGGTAGACCAAGATAATTCTCAGCAAGATTGAGTAAACGTTGTTCTAATCCCCAAAGAAAAATCTCTGGATACTCCATCATTTGTTCACTAGTTGCATGAACAACAAATTCATTTTCATCGCCAGAAAATCTTGAGATTTTTGGCATTAAAATTTTTGCAGCTTCCAGCAATTGTGGCGTAGAAGGAATCGAAAGTTCCTCTAATGAAGTGACAACAACTCCCTCAGTGTTAAGAGTCTCGACTATAGCACGTTCAGTAGTTGAAAGAACAGGTAGGTGACTTTTATGTTTTTCTAATGCTGCTTCATATGCAAGCTCAGCAGGATCTCGTATAAATGAAACTTCATAAAGATTTTTTAAGATTTTGTTACGCACCTGTGTCGCAATAGTTTTCATCTTGTTTGTTACCTGTTTTACAACTAACATTAGAAGTATTTTAAGTATATCTAAGGTTAGATGTCCAACTATTTATTTTTATCTAGGCAAACTTTATACTGGCTTTATACAGAAGAAGCTACAAGAGGGCTGTGCTTTACTATTTCTGTATATTCAGCAGAAAAACCTACTTTCCGGAAATTTTTCCCAAAAAAATCTTAATTGAACTCAATAAATTTACGGAATGGCAGATACAGACAAGTTGTCGGTAGTTCGTAGAAGCCGCAGTCTTACTTATTCATTTGAGTGTAAATTTTGATTAAACCCGAACTTGCAAAGCCGCTTAACTGCACAATGTTTTAAAGTTTACTAGCGGCAATGTGATACTAATTTTTGCCACAGATAGTTAGATAATTACACCAGCCACAGCCTATACTATCGCTTTGGAATAGCAGATATGAGTATAAAGGAGTTACAGTGATGGTGCGGCTAATTATCAGCTTAATTCTGTTGGGACTATTAACTGCGTGTACCACGAGTGTTCTTGCACCAACTAACCGATTAGTGGAAAAAGCAATTGCATTTGAATTAGAGAAAACTCAACAGCAACTCAGCCAACAGCTAGATTTGGATTTTCAGGGATTTGAAATCCATCGGTTATCAATTTCTCAGGAACAACCTTTGACAATTGAAAATTTACCCACATACCGCGTTCGTGGAACTTACGAACTCACGTTTAAGCTACCAAAACGACGGTTGACACAACCTCAAAAACCTTTTGAAGTTTACCTGCAACTTCAAAAAGAAGGTAAAACTTGGCGGTTACTGGTTCCTGAAGCGGGTGGCAAGGATTCTAAACCAGTTTGGCGCAGTTATTTCATTCGATAAATTATCGATTATGAATTATGAAATTGGAGTCGACTATGACTCTTGCATAATTCATAATTTGTAATTTATCATTTGCCATTGCCTATTCCCTTGGCTTTCTTAGCTTAATCGGGCAGAAGCCCCACATCTGATCTGAAAGGCAGTGTGGGACGGACAGATACCTACGGAGGGAAACCCTCCTTCAGTACTGTCCTCATGAATGTCCGGACAAAAACGAGGTACACCCTTCAGTGTCGGTTAACGCAGTTAGCCCAAGTGAGAGGGTGTCCGAGTTGATTGTCAATCCATCGCCCAATGCTCAATGAGTTCACTGACACTTATTCCTTGCTCTTCGGCGCGTTGCTGCAATCTTTGCCATGCAGTAGGTGTTAATAGAATATGATGCCTTGTTTTAACCTCATCATGAAACAAAGGTACATTCTTTACAGCTTTTTTACCTTTTCTCGTTGACATAAATACGGTAGTGGGACTAAGCTAAATATAGACATTAAAAGCCAAACAGAATGAGGATGGCAACTATCTCCCGAATGGTCAGTCAGCCAAGTCTGGGTTAAACAAATCTTGGGCTGATGCTGCGTTTGGACAGTTTTTCACAATCCTAGAATACATAGCCGCAAAAGCACCGGGTGTGGACAATGGCAGTAAAACCTGCATACACATCTCAATTACTTGCATACCGTGACGAGTTTGTCTTTACTGACCCTTCGGGTTCGCAGTCGCCTGCGGAGGGAGACCCTCCCGCAGCGCTGTCTCACTGCGGTATTCGAGAATATTGGGACCCCAAGGAATCGCTTTGGGTTGACCGCGATGTAAACGCATCCATCAACGTAAAGCGCGTTGGGCTGGGACTGTTCCCAACGATAAAACGCCGTAAAGGGAATCCGGTAGTGGGTGGTTCTACTACTAATAGTACCTCGTTCGCGCAGCGTCTCCCCTTGGGAGAAGGAAGTTCTGGAAACGTTACGAGCGTGCCAGAAGCCTACACTCACTCCGTCAGGACGAGTGTAGGTAGTTCACTGTGTAACTCTAAAAACCATCACAAGCATTTTTGCCTAAGTCCCAACCCCTCGCCAAGATTGAAGTGATATCTTCATCGGAGACAAGGCAAGATGTATTTTAACTTCTTCATTGGTTCCAGTCTGGGAATCATGATTTTGGTACTGCTGGCTTTTAGCGTGCTGCAATGGTTTCATATACCTACTGGCAACTTCCTTGACTGGGTGATTGGGGGCGCAAGTTTTTGGTGGTTGTTGGTGATTGTGACTGTACCGTGGAATGTGCATTTTCAGGCAAAAGAAGTTTTAGCAGAAGGGGCGCAATCAACTGAAAAAGGAATTCCAGTCGATGAGAAACAACTGGAGTATGTTAAGGTTTTGGCAAGGCGATCGCTCTTTGTTGCTCTTGCCTTACACTTATTTTCAGCTGTTGGTCTTTACACCCTCGCCGCTACTGGTATTAGTGCAGTCGGCTATATCAGTTCTGGTGCAGCTTTGTTATTAACTGGATTACGTCCAGCTATCAGTGCGTATGAGTACTTATATGCACGATTGGTTATGATTCGCCAAGAATGGAAGTATCCGCGTGAAGATGTTGTGGAACTTCGTTCCCGTTTCGACACTTTAGAAGCAACCGTTCAGCGCTTAGAAGAACAACTTAACCCAGAACAGCCCTATTCCTTAGCAGCCAACCAACAAACTTATTTAGAAGAAACGCGCAAAGAATTAGCTCGTATTTCTGCAAATCTGGAAGAATTACGCGCGACAAATCAGACGGAACATGAACGTCTAGCAAGAGAAGCAAGAGGGGCGATCGCCCAGCTTTCTACCGACGGACAATTTCTCGATCATGTCCGCGAGATTATCAGGTTTTTTAAGACAGCATAGTTCAGAATCCAAAATTGCTGCAATTCCTGAGACAGAATTATAGCGGGTTTGGTGTTGCGTGGAATACAGTAGAGGCGTTATGTGTAACGTCTCTACATACCATTGTGTATGTGATTTCACTGAGAAGCGCTATACTACCGCGAGGTTTTAGATGAAAAAGCAAAAAAATCAATTTAGCCACCTCACGGCAATAGAAAGAATTTACCTATCAGTACCTGCACAGTTTTTGTTAAATAAGAATATGCTTCAAGGTAAAGTCCTAGACTTTGGTTGTGGCTTTGGCAATGATGTTAAATTATTGCGACAAAAAGGATTTGATATTACAGGTTATGACCCTTATTATTTCCCGCAATACCCTAATGAGAAATTTGACACAATAATTTGCTTTTATGTTTTAAATGTTTTATTTCTTGAAGAACAAGCCGATGTTCTCATGGGAGTATCGAACCTATTGAAGCCGGGAGGGAAAGCGTATTATGCAGTAAGAAGGGATATAAAAAGAGAAGGTTTTCGAGAACATTATATCCACAAAAAACCTACATATCAGTGTATTGTTAAACTTCCTTTTAAATCAATTCACTTAGATGATAATTATGAAATTTACGAATATACACATTATAACTTACAAAGAAACTCATCTAATCATTGCATATTTTGCAACCCTCATAAAAATCTAACTATTCTAACCGAGTCAGCAACTGCTTATGCTATTTTTGATGGTTATCCCGTCAGTAAAGGTCATGTTTTGGTGATTCCAAAACGTCACGTTAGTAATTATTTTGAACTCCCGTTTAAAGAACAATCTGCTTGTTGGTTTATGGTTAACAGAGTGCAAGAAATTCTTAGTAAAGAATTTCAACCCGATGGTTTTAATGTGGGAATGAACATCAATCGAGATGCAGGTCAAAATATGATGCATGCCAGTATTCATATTATCCCTCGTTACAGAGGTGATACTGTTGGTGCTAAAGGTGGAATAAGATATGTGATTCCTAAAAGAAAATAGTTTGTAGTTTGTCGGTTGGGCAGAACCGCAAGAATGTTATCAATACAAGGTGCGATGGTACGTAAGCGCAAAGCGCAGGCACTCTCGGCGCGCAGCGTGTCCCAAAGGGACTCAGTGCCCAACCTAGGCGATGGCGCAGAGCGCCCGCTTTCAGCGATGGCACGGAGTGCCCGCCAGAGGCGATCGCGTGCTGATTAAATCAGGGTTATGACACATATCGGATTACAGCATTGCATTAATACGAGCGCGAACTTCTCCAACCACTGCGTACAGTGTATGACCATTGAATGGGTTTGGCAGACTGATTGTGACGAGCAATAAAATCAATATTGATGAACTGTGTTCGCGGTCCTTGCGTTCTTTGTGTCACATCAGGAAACAATCGCTGCAAATTCATCCAGTTTCCTGATGCAGGATACTCCTATGTGAAAGCTAGACATTTAATTGTTAACTAATTGAGCTTTACAAGAGCGTTTGTTTGAGCCAGGCTGTTGCCTTGGCTGCTGCTTCTTCCACAACCTCTGGTTGGTCGTAAAACGCAATGTGATTTTCTGTAGTCATCCAGTGTAGATTTTTCTGATTACTTGGTATGCTATTGAAGAAGCGACGCGCACCATCTGGAACTAAAGCTGTATCCGAGTGGATGACCAAAGTTGGAGCCTTGATATCGCGACCAGCGTCAATTGCATTAAATTGTAAGAAAGGCTCAAAGAACATCACCGCTGAACGATTTACCCAACCAGAACGTGAACCACGGTCTGTTCCGTAATAGTCATAAGCTTCCTGTCCCGGCATTGCCACGTTTTGGTTTTTCGGGTCTACGTTCGTCATGTAATCAACTTGACCCGTTTTTTCATACTTAATACGGGCTTCTTTTCCCATTTTGAGACGTGCTTCGTAGTTCTCACCCAGCCATTGACGCATCACTTGGGGATCATGATAGAAACCTGCCACAGTGACAAGGGCATTAATCGATTTGTCCATTGCAGCAGCTTTGGCTGAGTATCCACCGCCCGAACAAACACCTAATAAACCCACTGCCGAGTGCTTAACTTCTGGTAATGCCCGCAAAAATGTGACTGCACTGTGAATGTCCTGAACTTTCATTTGAGGGTTTTCAAACTGGCGGGGTGCGCCACCGCTTTCACCATAGGTGCGGTGGTCGAAAGTCAGGGCAACAAATCCTTGCTCGGCTAATTGACGAGCGTATACAGCAGGAACTTGTTCTTTTACGCTCGACTGGGGACCAACCACAACAACTGCTGGCTGCGCTCCTTTGCTTCTAGTTGTAGGAAGATAGAGATTACCCACCACTAAAGTACCTTGGCTCTGGAATTGAACTTTGCGGGTAGCAATATTATTGGCTGTATGAGTTTGGGTAACAGTAGGCATTAGGGATTCTCCAATTTTTTGGCGTTCAGCATTGCTTATTTGAGGTAGAGTCAGCAAACCAACAGAAGCCACTGTGAGTGTTGTTAAAGCGAACTTTTTAAGTGAAAGCATGGCTGTTTCTCAAGAACGTTTTTTTTATTTTTTGGATTTGTGTCTCAAGTCGGCTTTGTTGTTTGCCGATAGTCAAATAATCGCAGGAGGCAGCCGAGAAAAAATTGGAAAATCTTGCTCAGTTTTCAAAGTGACTTGGCAAAAGCTCGTGGAGTCATGCCGAAAGCACGTTTAAAGACATTAGTAAAATGTGCTTGGTCGAAGAAGCCAACGGCAACTGCAACATCTGACAGGGGCAGTTGACCTGTTTTAATCAGTAAGAGCGATCGTTCCAGCCGCAAGCGCTGGATAAACTGATGGGGAGCTGTTCCTGTAGTGTTCTTGAACAAGCGGGAAAAATAAAATTCAGAAACTTGAGCAGCATCTGCTAATTGGCTCAGGCTTAACTCTGCCCCAAGTTGTGTCCTGGCTATTTCAATGACATCGCGCAGTTGGATCGCAGACAATTTGCCTTTTGGGCTTAAGGGCTTTTTGGCTTTGCGGCTATGACAGTTTAATAAATGCAGCGTAAAGGCGAGTGATAGTGTTTCTGCGTACAGGGGTTCACTTGGTGTGGCGAGTTCGGAAGCAAGCGCCCTGACATAGTTGTAAGCTAGTTCATCAGCAATACAGCGACGTTCTGCAAAGGTGTCAACAGCAGCCGGAGTACGGTCTTCAAGGATGGTTTCAATTAACACAGGCTCGATGGCAATTGCTGCCACCGTCATTTCATCCTGCCAAAAGGGAGCATTAGTTTCACCGTTAGATTGCAGGCAAAATCCCCCAGGAGGAAGGATAGCTTCATGGATTCGCCCATCTGTTCGCCAGCCAAAGCGCACCGAACCCCCCAAATTAATAATCAATCGATGACCTTCGATGTAATGCTCTGGTAGTTCCATAGGCATCAATCGCTGGACTTCGAGAGTCAGATGACTGCGCCATCCTGCTATTGAACTTGACAGAACCACAGATTGGTCTGGTGCAGATGGAAAACGCTGCCCAGTTTTTGGATCAATTAAATTGATATTGCTGTGCAGCTGCATAGGGCAGATTTTGATAAGTGTGATTTTTAGATTTTTTAGATTTCTTCCTTAAGCTATCAGAATTCACCGGACTGGGGTGAAGCTGCACACACCGCCCTCAAATTTATCTTCCCATTTATCTTCCCACAAATACTTGTGTCTCTTCTTTTACTTGATATCAAACACTTAATTCCCCTTGCACGCAGCCATGGTTTTGACATTCACATTTCCAGGTCCAAGATATAAGCTTAGTAACTTTATCTGCTGAGCCATCTGTATGTCGGAATTGTCAAGCTCATAAATTTTGCATTCTCAGTATCAAACGCAGCGCCAAAAATTATTGGGAATATAGGGCTGCCGTTAGTGTAGATGGAATCAAAAGACCCATCGAAGTCTATAACTGTCTTGAGCAAATTAAAGTTGAAAAAGATGGAACTGTTGTGCCATTTGAGGACTATGGTCCAGGTAAGTTGATATGCAGTTATTTCCAGAAGGAAATAGTAGTTATAAACTGCATACAACATAACGCATGAAAATGGAAATAGGGAATAGAATATTGCTTTTCTTTTACCTTTTACCTTTTGCTTTCTATATGAGTCCCGCCGACTCATAGAGCCTTCTGAGCATTGCCATAATTTTGTTACCATAATCTAAATCTGCTGACCAACGTCCTGAAAGCTGGTTGATTGATGTTGCAATACCGCGCGTCACAAAGCGAAATCTTGGATCTACGACTCCCTGTACCAATGGTTCCAAACTGGCGTAAGCTTTCAAGTGTTGAATCTGCGCCCGTACACCAATCCTCGCACTTTCAAAAGACGCCACCTCTGCACCACCACCAATAGTCCCCAAACCTGCAAAGTTATTTTGCTCTGGTTTGAGATCGCCACCAAAGCGTAAAAATGCAGTTTCTAAACACATTTGGCAAAAAGCAATGTCATAGTTGACTCCCTCTATCGTTGCTTCTTCGCGATAGAGTTTCGGCAAGTCAGGAAACTGCACGATCGCACTTTCATTATTGTTTCTCAAAAATAGCTGCAACTGCACTTCTGATGTATAACCGTTAGACATAATCTTGTCAATTTGACCAGCGGGAATTTGCAGAATCGAGCGCAAACTCAAAGTGCGACTTGCACTATCCCAAGAGATAGAAATATGAAAGCCTTGCAGTTCCACAGCTTTGACGTAAACAACTCGGCGATAACTCACGCGGCGGACATTCGGCGCTTTGGACAAATCAATCCGCAAACGATCCACCAAGTCAATAGGGATATAAGAATTACCATTAATCAGTATCCCTTGCTCTGAGTAGTTTTGCCCGTTAATGTTGATGTTGATTGGCGGATAAGTTGGTTCTGCTTCCCCTCCTGAACCGGGATCAACTGTACGACTCCAAGACGCAAGTCCATCAGCAATTCCCAATGCAAAGTCACGACGGCGAGTTTGCAGCAAAGCGCGATCGTCTGGGCTGGTGAGAAAGGCAACTTGCATCAACAAAGAACCAATTGCTGTCTGACGACAGAACGCCAAGCGCCCCAAACCCGATGCTGAGTCTGGCTTGACTCCCCGGTTTGGTAACTGAGGGACACGACGCAGCAGCCCCACCAGCAGCAGTTCGGCATTGCTTCTGCGCTCATCGTTACTGGCAATGTAGAAAATGCTTGCCCCACGTACAGAAGGACTGCTGGCTGCATCAGCATGAATTTCTAGGGCAATATCTTTTTGACGAGCGCGAGAATTGATCCAAGCGATCGTTTGTTGAGCACTTAAGTCATCGGGAACTGCTAAAACTTCAAAATTACGTGCTCTAAGTTCCGTCACTATCAAATCCCGCAGCAGAATCATTTCCTTCGCTTCGTTTGTCCCACCAGCGATTGAGCCTGGATCAGTTCGTCCTGCTTCTTTGCCTCCGTGAGCTGCTGAAATAAAAATACGTCCCATTTTCAGTATTTCCTTTTATACAATTAAGCTTAAGCGATTCTGGAGCGCCGTTCGAGCTTTGGCATCAACAATATAATATTCATTAGTTGTCCTTTGTCATTTGTCCTTTGTCCTTTGTTCAAAGTTAATGACCAATGACCAATGACCAATGACTAATGACTAATATGTACATTCCTCGCCTGCATCCAGACACAATTGAAGAAGTTAAACAACGGGCTGACATTGTCGATGTCATCTCGGAACACGTTGTTTTACGCAAGCGCGGCAAAGACTTTGTGGGTTTGTGTCCTTTCCACTCAGAAAAAACTCCTAGTTTCACTGTCAGCCAGACGAAGCAAATGTACTACTGCTTTGGCTGTCAAGCTGGGGGCAATGCTATTAAGTTCATAATGGACTTGGAGAAGCGCTCTTTTGCGGAAGTTGTGCTAGATTTAGCACGGCGTTATCAAGTGTCAGTCAGAACCCTAGAACCTGAACAAAGGCAAGAGTTGCAGCGTCAGCTGTCTTTGCGCGAACAACTGTATGAAGTTCTCGCTGCGGCAGCACAGTTTTATCAACACGCTCTTAGGTATAGTGGAGAGAAGGCATTGGAGTATCTCGAAACTAAGCGTGAACTGCGGGAAGACACAATACAGCAGTTCGGTTTAGGATATGCTCCCGCAGGTTGGGAAACACTCTACCGCTATCTGGTTGAGGATAAACGCTACCCTGTGCAACTGGTGGAAAAAGCGGGTTTGATTAAACCACGCAAGGAATCAAGCGGTTATTATGACGTGTTTCGCGATCGCCTGATCATTCCCATCCACGATGTTCTTGGGCGTGTTATTGCCTTTGGTGGCAGAAGTTTAGGGGATGAACAACCCAAGTATTTGAATTCACCGGAAACAGAAGTTTTTATCAAGGGGAAAACTTTATTTGCCCTCGATAAGGCAAAAGCAGCGATTTCCCAAATGGATCAAGCTGTGGTGGTGGAAGGATATTTTGATGCGATCGCCCTCCACGCAGCTGGTATCAATAATGTTGTCGCCTCCCTTGGTACAGCTCTAAGCATGGAACAAGTACGGCAAGTCTTACGTTACAGCGAATCCAAGCAATTGGTTCTTAACTTTGACGCTGATAAAGCTGGGACAAATGCCGCAGAACGGGCAATTGGGGAAATTGCTGAACTTGCATACAAGGGTGAAGTCCAGCTCAAGATTCTCAACTTACCCGATGGTAAAGATGCAGATGAATACTTGCAAGGACGCAATTCAGAGGATTATAGAGAATTATTAGCAAATGCTCCACTTTGGTTAGATTGGCAGATTCAGCAAATTGTCAAAGACCGTGACTTAAAACAGGCTGCTGACTTCCAACAAGTGTCTGGGCAGATGGTGAAGTTACTGAAAAATCTTGCTAATAGTGATACACGTAACTATTACATCTCCTACTGCGCTGAGATACTTAGCTTAGGAGATACCAGACTTATACAGCTACGGGTAGAAAATCTTCTCACTCAAATTGCTCCTGCTAGCACACCCCGTAAGTCAATGCTTCGACTTCGCTCAGCATTGACCCCGAGCGTAGCCGAGGGGTCAACACCAGTCATCAAGCAGCAACCTGTAGCAGCACAGGAAAGTGTTGCATCTCAACAAGGCAGTCTTTTAAAAATGGCAGAGGCTTTGTTATTGCAGATTTACTTGCACTATCCAGAATATCGTCAGGCTATAGTTGATGTTTTAGAAGAGCGAGATTTGCAATTTAGCCTTTCTCATCATAGATTTTTATGGCGACAAATTTTAGAAATTTCCTCTGGAATGGAGGATGATTTGATATCAACTGTACAAGATAGATGCTTAGAGTTTCCTGAAGAGATGAAATCAGTGAATCATTTATTTCATCTAAATGAAAAAACCCAGAAAGATATCATCTCACACCATGACAAATTGATCCAAGCAGCAACTGCTTGTATGGAAAGGGTGATCAGGGAAAAGCGCTGTCGTCACTTCTGGGAACTATTGGATCAAACCGATCCAGAAGCTGAACCGCAAAGATGGCAATCCTATTACCAGGCTTTCTATGCTGAAAAACAGCGGCTTCAGGAATTAGAGCGACAGCGGCAATTTTCTATTGCAGATTTGCTGTAAAGGGGACTGGGAATTGGGGATTGGGGATTAGGGATTGGGGTAATGGTAATAAAGCCGAAAAATGATGTCCGTCTCCCACCAACGACTACGTATGGTGGGGAGGACAGTGACCTCACCAGTTGAAGCCTCCTTTTGGTTTGTGTCACGAAGTTTTCGCCACTGGCAAAAGACGATTTTAGAACGCCCTTGTACCAAGGATTCCACTTTCTAATTAAGGTAGGGCAAATGTTGGCATTGAGCCGAGACCTTTGCAAAAACGGAAATAGAAGCTGAAAAAGCTTATCCTATATATATTTCAGGTTTTTAACTCTCCCATTTTACCTAAATATAAGAAGGCTACAAGCAGACACAATTTAGTACATATGTATTAATGCTGTCAGAACTCAAATGCCAACTTATGACCCTAAGTTGGTAAAACACCCAAGATGGTGGCGCTGCTCACAACCACGAGTAATGAATACTTTCAGCCACCCATTCTACGTAATGGCTCTAAGGTGAAATATTTCTTATTATAGGCAACAGTAGTGTATTCTCAATCTCCCGCCGCACTTTCAGACTGATGCAACAATCACTATTAAGACAATCGACCAGTTGTTTATTTGCGTCGTAGTACTGCTTTAACAGTTGCTTTTGAGACTCACTAAATTTCCAATCGTGACCAATATTACGATGGTTAATCATCACAGTTCTGAGCTTTTCTACCCAGGCTTGACTGTTTTCCTGCCACCATTGTTTGAAATTTTTTGAGTTTTCGTGATAGGAATCTAATAATTGGTCTTTAAGTTGTTTCAGTTCACACTGTATATTTGGGTTAGCGTTGCAGTTGATGACTGCATCGAAAATAGAATCAATATTGATTCGGTCTGTACCGAAATCACAGGTGTTGATAAAAATGAGAGCGAGGCTGTCATCTAAGTCCATACCAGGAAAGAGCCTAAGACCAAAATTCTTGTTGAAGGGGTTGGCAACAAGGTCTCGGCAAGGGTCAAAGTTATGATTGACAGCACAAGAGAGTGCTCGGCAGGCGGTAAAATTTTGGACAAGGTCAAAACCAATATCAAAGTAGAAGGCTCGAACAACAGCAGGATCATGTGGCGTTTTTACTGAAAGGGATTTTTCTTCAACCCAACAGAGGAACTGCTGTAACTTCTCCAGGACTTACGCAACTGGCACAGCGCGATCGCAATTTTATAGTATTTACGTACTATGTCAAAGTGGCGTACCCAGAGGGCATTGCTGAAATTAATAACAGTAATTGGCTGTGTTAAGTATTTTTCAA
>JAHHIB010000039.1 GCA_019359075.1 Kalymmatonema hyalinum WJT4-NPBG1 | reverse complement strand
CTTCATTGGAACTAACTCTGAGTGACGGTTGCGCTCTGCGCAACCGCTAAATTGGCATTGGCGATCGCATTAATCTCAGACTGCGAAGCGCTCGAACTCAGATAACCCGCAACTTGGGTTACTAGGAGTGGCTTTGGTATTGATGGCATGATTAAGCCAGATTTAGTAGATTTTGGAGGAGACTTAGTTCTAGATGGAAATAGAGTCATTGATAACGAAATTGGTGCTTCTACAATTACACTGGCAAAAAATTATCCAGATGGTTCGTTATTTAAAGCATATTGTGGGACAAGTTTTTCTGCTCCTCGGATTGCCAATATAGCAGCACAGCTATTTTCTAAATATCCAGACGCTTCATCTAATTTAATTCGCGCTCTAACTGCTAATTCTGCCGAGTTACCTACAGAGATACCAGATTACTTTCAAGTTAAGAGCAAAGCCAAGGCTAAGACTAAGGCTAAAACCAAAGAAAAGATTAAGCTTGATACACAAAAAATACTCAGAGTCTACGGAAATGGGCAAACTAATTTTGCACAAGCAGCTTATTCCACAGAAAATAATGTAGTTTTACTTGTTGATAATGAAATCATAGAAGTAGGTAATTTTAAAATTTATGAAATTCCACCTCTCCCACCAGAATTTTTAGAAACAAAGGGAACGAAAAATATATCTATCACTCTGGCTTTTGACCCACCGACAAGACACACAAGAGGAGACTCGTATCTTGGTGTGACTATGGAATTTCAATTATTTAAAAACATAGATATTGAATCACTTAAAAATGCTTTTATAAAATCAGCTAGCGAAAATAAAGATAATCCTGATGAAGACTTTGCCGAATTAACAATGAAAAAATTAAAAAAGAAATTCGGTTCTAGTATTGAAGTAGATTTACAACCGGGAGTCAATTTAAGAAAAAAAGGAACGCTTCAGAAAGGTCAAGTTATAATTTATTCTAATTCGTGGAAATATGATAAAAAATCGATGTATCTAGTTGTTAGCTGCAATCGTAAATGGGCTAGAGAAAGTGAAATTGATACCCAGAGATATGCCTTGGTAATATCAGTTAATCATTCCGATACAGAGGTTGACCTTTACAATAAAATCAAGCTTCAAACCCAAGCCCGTATTAATCAGAGATTGCGCGTTCGTTAAAAAATAGCTATGTAAATTAGCGACAAAATTATTGCTTCTTCAATAATACTGCCGAATATACTCATAAGCTTTCCCAAACAACTCCTTATCCTGATGCAGCGCATATTTCAACAGGGTTTTCCGTAATGCCTGCTTGACTTCCCCTTCCCCAGCGCTAGTTTGTTGCCATCCTGGAAACCTGACCAAACGCACGATTTCATCAATATCATTGACAATCCGCTCAACCATTTTCGGAGTTTGGTCGTTGCGGACTTCCATAAATAATTCGGTCAGTGCTGCCTTACCCCTGTCTTGATCTTCCTCAACGGGTGTGTCTTTCTCTGCCAGGACTAAATCGCGGGCTAAGTCGAGCAGTTCCTTGAGGAAGGTAACGCTGTAGATTTGCCCTTGCTCGTGCCGTTCTTTCAGGGCTTCCAAGCGCTCTGATAATGCCAGGAAGCCCGGATTACCGATATGCTTGTGAAGGCGACGGGCGATCTTAATTTGAATTTCCTTAGATTTTTTGTGCGGGTCGGGGGAATTAAGGACAACTTCCAACAGTTCCGCATCTAGCACAATTTCGTCAAGGTCATCACGCACCGCTTCCACATGGACGTTTTGGTGGATCAGTTCAATGGTCTTTGCTCCTAGTGCATACCAAATGAGTTTACCCATGCCCGTTGTTGGTTGCACGGACACATAAACTTGGGACAGCCACCTGTAATCCGCTTCGTGCTGTTGCAAGATGGGGTCGGGTGATAGTGCTTCCCACAAATCAGCAAGGTAGCTGTAATCAGCTGCAAAGGTATCGCGGACATCGTTATTGGGCATACATCGCCACGGTCAAATAATTTGTCGCTCTACAATTAAAGCCAGCAGTCGGATTTGAACCGACGACCTTCCGATTACAAGTCGGATGCACTACCACTGTGCTATGCTGGCGTACTTGGCTCATTTTTTGAGCATCGCACTAATTCATGATTATAGCACAAGCTATCTGATTGTACAACATCTAATTGAGGAGCAGTATCAGTCTAAATTGCACTGAAAATAGCTAATTGTTCTCAAACTGTTGATTTCTCGGTCTGAAACATATTTTTAAGCGCAGCATGTGTAATGAAACTCAAAGAAATTTGTGATTTCTTTCACTGATGATATTGATAAACTAAATCATAGACCAAAGCCACCTTAAATTATGGGCTAGACACAAAAAGATCTGGTACAGTTTTAAGGCACGATTTTTTGACACGGCTAGGTACACCGAACAGAAAGACAGAATTGTTCTTTACAGATCATCAGAAGCATGACAGCGTTGATCGGACGAGATTTCTTAAGTCTGGCAGACTTCAGTCCAACGGAAGTTTTAGAACTTCTGGAAATGGCATCGCAGCTAAAATCACAAAAGCTGAGATTGCGGTGTAACAAGGTGTTAGGGCTGTTGTTCTCCAAGGCTTCAACTCGGACAAGGGTGAGCTTTACTGTAGCAATGTACCAACTGGGTGGACAAGTGATTGACTTGAATCCTAATGTCACTCAAGTGAGTCGCGGTGAACCAGTGCAGGATACAGCTCGAGTTTTAGATAGATACCTCGATGTTTTGGCAATTCGTACCTTTGCACAGCAGGAATTGCAAATTTTTGCCAACTATGCGAAAATTCCCGTCATTAATGCTCTCACTGATTTAGAGCATCCCTGTCAGGTACTCGCTGATTTGATGACAGTTCAAGAATGCTTTGGCACTTTTTCTGGATTGACTTTAACTTATGTAGGTGATGGGAATAATGTTGCTAATTCCTTGTTGTTAGGCTGTGCTTTGGTGGGAATGAATGTGAGAATTGCCACACCTAGTGGATTTGAAGCAAATGCAGCAATTATAGAAACAGGACGTTCCATCGCAGGCAACAAAACTGAAGTCCTCTTAACCCATGACCCTGAAGTCGCAACAAAAGGTGCTCATGTCATTTACACTGATGTTTGGGCAAGTATGGGGCAAGAATCAGAAGCAGACGATCGCATGCCGATTTTCCAACCTTATCAAGTCAATGAACAACTGATGAGTCTTGCTGACCCAGAGGCAATTGTTTTACACTGTTTACCAGCACATCGCGGTGAAGAAATTACCGATGAGGTTATGGAAGGTTCTCACTCACGAATTTGGAACCAAGCAGAAAATCGGATGCACGCTCAAAAAGCTTTACTTGCAAGTGTTTTAGGGGCAGAGGAATTTTAAGTGATGAGTCATAAGTCGCTAAGTATTTACTCCTCAGTTTTAACTTCTGTGTTCTAAATTCTTAAATAAAAAATCAAAAATCCCAAAATATATAGTGCATAGGGAGGTTTTTTGTAGTACTAATGTTCTAAGAACATTTGTATTTACCTCCCTACAAATTTATGGAACGTCTCACAGAAGCGCAAAGAGAACTTTACGAATGGCTAGGAGAATACATACGAGTCCATCAGCATTCACCTTCAATTCGACAAATGATGCAGGCGATGAATTTAAAATCGCCTGCACCAATTCAAAGCCGCTTGGAACATTTACGCACCAAGGGGTACATTGAATGGAGTGAAGGTAAGGCGCGGACAATTAGAGTTCTGCAAGCGATAAAACAAGGTGTACCAGTTTTGGGAACAATCGCCGCTGGTGGATTAATAGAACCTTTCACTGAGGCTGTAGAAAATGTAGATTTAACGACTTTGACATTGCCTCCCCAAACATATGCTTTGCGGGTTGCTGGCGATAGCATGATTGAAGATTCTATTGTCGATGGAGATTTGGTATTTCTGCGCCCAGTACCAGAACCAGATCAGGTAAGAAATGGGACTATAGTCGCCGCACGAGTGGATGGACATGGTACCACATTGAAGCGGTTTTATCGACTAGGCGATCGCGTCTCCCTCAAACCTGCAAACCCTAAATACAATCCAATAGAAGTGAACGCCACTCAAGTGCAGGTGCAAGGTTCCCTTGTTGCCATTTGGCGCAATTACAACTGATAAATCGGGAATGGGGAGTAGGGAATAGGGACTGGGTAATGGGTAGTAGTTAGTGGTTAGTAGAAAATTCAACTAACAATTAACAACTAACACGAACCTATCCCCACTCCCCAGTCACCACTTCCCTTACCAATAACTTAGTTTATGTATTTGACAAAGAATCAAGTTAAGCAACCGCCCACTTTCAAACTCAGAATACCATTTGTAGGCGAAACAAGGGGCGGTTATCAGACACAACCATCACCAGGATGCCCTAGAATGCCACCATCTCTGCAATTGCGGGGATATCAGCGACAAGCCGTTAACAACTGGTTTGCCAATAACGGCAGAGGTACCCTGAAAATGGCAACTGGTAGTGGGAAGACAATTACTGCACTGGCGATCGCCTGCGAATTATACAAGCAAATTAACTTGCAAGTCTTGGTGGTGGTGTGTCCTTACCGACATCTTGTCACTCAGTGGGCGCGAGAATGTGAAAAATTTAATTTGCAACCTATCTTAGCTTTTGAAAACGTACGTAATTGGCAGAGCCAACTTTCCACACAACTGTATAATGTGCGTTCTGGTTCTCAACGTTTTCTCACAGTTATTACTAGCAACTCTACCTTAATTGGAGATGGCTTCCAATCTCAACTCAAGTATTTTCCTGAAAAAACTTTAATTATTGGAGACGAGGCACATAACTTAGGCGCACCCAGGTTGGAAGAAAGTTTACCTCGCCGCGTTGGCTTGCGACTAGCTTTATCTGCTACGCCAGAAAGGTATTTTGATGAAGGGGGAACTCAATCTTTATTTGATTATTTTGGTCCTGTTCTCCAACCAGAATTAACCTTAAAAGATGCAATTGCTCAAAATGCTTTGGTACATTATCTTTATTATCCTATATTAGTAGAGTTAACCGAAACAGAAAGCCGCACGTATGCTAAATTAACACAAAAAATTGGACGCGCGCTACTTTATCGGCAACGAGAAAATGTGGAATCGGCATATTTTGAAGATAACGAAGATTTGAAGCCGTTGTTGATGCAACGAGCCAGGTTAATTGGTGCAGCAGAAAATAAATTAAATGCTTTGCGGGAGTTAATGTCAACTCGTCGCGAAACGACTCATACACTTTTCTATTGCAGTGATGGTTCACAAGACGTGGGACAGCGTTCTAGCTTGCACCAACTAAAAGCCGTCGCCAAAATTTTGGGGGTAGAACTTGGTTACAAGGTAAGCACCTACACCGCCCAAACATCTTTAGAAGAAAGAGAAGTTTTGCGCCGTCAATTTGAAAGCGGTGAATTGCAAGGTTTAGTAGCAATTCGTTGTTTAGATGAAGGGGTAGATATTCCTGCAATTCAGACGGCTGTCATTTTGGCAAGTTCTGGTAATCCTCGCCAGTTCATTCAGCGGCGCGGACGAGTTTTGCGTCCTCACCCAAAAAAGGAACGCGCCACGATATTTGACATGATTGTTTTGCCACCAGATTTAGATAGGAAAACTTTAGAAGTTGAGCGGAATTTACTGCGAAAGGAATTACTGAGATTTGTTGAGTTTGCTGATTTAGCTGATAATGCAGGTGAAGCTAGAATCAAGTTATTGAACTTACAGAAGCGATACGGATTACTGGATATTTAATTTTTGAGTATCGCGCCAATCCGCCAAGAAAAACTTTGCGGATTGGCGTGAAATAATTTTCACATCTGGGCAAGAAAAAATTTAAATTATTATAAATAGATGATCTACCGAGCGGGGCAATGGGGTATACTTTAGATAATGGAAATATTGACTATTTTTTTAAGCCGACCAATATTTTGATTATGAGAGAAATTATATTAACTAATATCATAATATCAGAAAGACCCAAAAATCAAGCCTTTTTTGAAAATTTTATGAAATAAAATGCGCGAATTTTGAAAAATTAAAAACTTACATATATTAAGATGCAATAAGCGCAGTAGACTGGTTAAAATATAACTAAAATTTTATTGAAAAAAAATGAATAAAGAAGATAATAATAAAGAACATAATATAGATGATGTGCAGGAACCAATTACCAGTGCTCCGCCAGAAGTGCGACAAATTATTGATCGCGTATGGCAACTAGAAAAAAGCCGACTAGATAAGAAAATTAACAGCCATATTAATGATGATATTCTGGCGATTGTGAAGGAAGCGGTACGATGAAGCTGACTTCAATTAAGCTTTGCAACTTTCGCTCTTTTTATGGCAAAACGCCGGAAATCATCCTAGCGGGAACAGAGACTTGTAACACAACGATAATTCACGGCAATAATGGTTCAGGAAAAACCAGTCTCTTGAATGCGTTTACTTGGGTACTGTATGAGAAATTTAGTGCAGCTTTTGCATCAGTTGAACAGTTGGTGAATAAGCGAGCGATCGCCGAAGCAAAACCAGGGCAAGCTGTAGAATGTTGGGTAGAGTTGGAGTGGGAACATGAAGGCAAACGCTACAACGTGAAACGCGTGTGTCGGGTTTATAAAAAAGAAACCGACGTCAACGTTACCAAAACAGAATTGCGTATGCAGGTAGCTGGGGATGATGGACGTTGGTATTTTCCCCCTCAGCAACCAGAAGACGTGATAGCCCAGATTTTACCTGTGAGTTTACATCAATATTTCTTCTTTGACGGCGAGCGCATTGAAGAGATAGTCCGTTCTGACAAGAAAGCAGAAATTGCTGAAGCAACGAAGATTTTCTTAGGTGTCGAAGTCATCAACCGTTCCATCACCCACCTCAAGGAAGCTAAAAAAACTTTAGAAAATGAGTTAAAGGCAATTGGTGATTCAGAAATTAAACAGCTTTTGAAACAGCAGGATAATCTAGAACAGGAAATTGAGCGCATCAGCAAGCGGCAAACAGAAATTAAACAAGAGTCGGAATATCAAGAAACTTTTAAAAAAGAGACAAGCAACCTTTTAAGAGAATTGAGTGCAGCTAAGGAATTGCAAGAAAGACGGCAAGAGTTAGAAAAACAGAAAGCATCAAGTCAGGAAAATCTGAGAGAAAGTAAGGAAGCAATCAAAAAAGCGATTTCTGCACGCGGTTATACAGTATTGCTCTGTGAAACAACAGCACAATTTCGCGAAATTGTGAACGATTTGAAGCAGCGAGGCAAGTTAACCTCTGGAATTTCACGGGAATTTGTGAATGAATTACTTGACTCTCAACGCTGTATTTGTGGTGCAGACTTACGCGATGGAAGTCACTCGCACAAGAATGTGAGAAAAATATTGGATAAAGCGGGTTCTTCGGCGGTGCAAGAAACAGCCATCCGCATGAGTGCTCAAGTCGATGAAATTGACAAGCAAGCAGTTAGCTTTTGGGAAGAAGTTGACAGAGAACAAGCGAGGATTAATCAGTTAAGGCAAACTATCTCCCAAATTGAAACTGAGTTAGATAATATTCAAGAACGGTTGCGGAAAGATGCCAATGAAGAAATTAGCAGTTTACAAAAGCGATTGGATGAGATTGAAGAGAAAATCAGAGATTTAATATTAGAACAGGGTGCAAATCAGCAGCAAATTGCGACTCTTAAAACTGAGTTGGAAGTTTTGAGAAAACAAATCGCCAAACAGAAACTGAATGAAGATAGGCAAGCACTGGCGCAGCGACGCATAGCGGCAACTCAAGATGCAATTGAACGTTTCACGGAAGTTAGAAACCGTCAAGAAAAGCAGTTTCGTTGGCAACTCGAAAAGCGAGTCCAAGAGATATTCAGCGAAATTTCATTCACACCCTACATTCCCAAAATCAGCGAGAAATATGAACTGACGCTTGTAGAGAATACTGCTGGTTTAGAAATGCCAGTTGCAGCTTCTACAGGAGAGAATCAAATTCTCAGTTTATCTTTTATTGCCAGCATTATCGATATGGTACGGGAATGGAGTGAAAAGAAAAAAATTCTACTGGTTCCTGATAGTAGTACTTTCCCGATTGTCATGGATTCACCCTTTGGGAGTTTGGATGAAATTTCTCGGCGACAAATTGCCAAGACAATTCCCAAATTGGCAAATCAGTTGATTGTGTTGGTGAGTAAGACGCAGTGGCGGGGTGAAGTCGAAGAAGAGATGGCACAAAGAATTGGTAGGGAATATGTGCTGACTTACTATTCTTCTAAGCCTGATTGTGAACAAGATTCTATTGAGTTGGGTAGGGAACGGTATCCTTTGGTTAGGCAAAGTCCGAATGAGTTTGAGTATACGGTGATTGTTGAGGTGAATAGGGAGGGGTAGGGATATGAAAATTTCGTGCAAAGGCGCTAAGTACATGATTGCATCTGTTTGATAGCGAAAACTTAAACCAAGACTCTGCGTCCCTTTGCGCTTACTTAGCTACCTGGTGCGTTTAAAAACATTACGAATTAATAAAATGCTGTACTAAGAAAAACTTTGTGTCTTTGCGTCTTGGCGTGAGAATTTATGAGAAATAAACCGCAGAGGCGCAGAGGACGCATAGGGAAGAGAGGGCGATCGCTGGTCGATTGGTATCAAATAGTGCGTTTGGGAGTGCGTAAACGCGTAGCGGCTTGTCCTTAGACATCGCTTGAAGCCTTGAGTTAAGATTGTGACAAAGTAGATATTAGTACAATGGCTGAAACTGGCAGAATCAGGGTTGCTAAAGATAAAGCTGAATTGGTAAAAGCTTTAACATCGGCTGATGGTGCAACAGGTCCTTTTCAAACTTTTGCTGATGTGATTGTGTTCGCTGCTGCTTTGGGTGCAAAGCATAATAAGCGGGTTCCTTTGGGGGAAATTTCTAAAAGAGAACCATCGCCAATTAGGCTAGAATATTTTGCCACAATGGGGCATGATTGGGTAATTAAATTACTGGGAATTACTGAAACTAAAGATATAAAAATATTATCGCTTCATGAAGAAGAACACGAACATCAACGTAACCAAATTTTTGAAGAGTATGCTAATGGTGGACTGGAAATCTTACAGAATGAGCTACGGGGAGCGGTAGACTATTCAGAGCGAATTTTATTAATTCTTAGTTCTGAAAAATTCAACATAGAGCAGCAAGAAGAGGAATTTGATTTAACCAAATTCCTGTCTTGATTTAAGTTACGTTCCAAAACAAAGATTTATATCCATCCCAGTCTTATTTTTACCATCTTGACTGCATCTGTTACAGCATTTGCAGCAGTAGATACTTTATAAGGCTTCTGTGGATTTTTAGGGTTGGGGTCTATCCTAACTATGTTATCCTTCCAAAGTGGGTTTTCTCTCGACCAATCTAGTTGTGCTAGTTGGGAAACCTTATCTTGATCAAAATAATTTCTTGCCTTGTCATATGTACAGTATAGTAATCTACCTAGAACTTCTAGCCCAACACTCATTCCGAGTAAACATTCATCCTTGAATTTTCTTACATCATCAACAGTCAAATCCTCAACACTAGTTTCAAAAATATATTTTGTATTGTTGCATTCTAATAAAAACTGATTGAGGCATTTTACTAAAGCTTCAGAAAAACTTTCAACGTCGTAGTCTTTAAGTTCATCATCTGGATTGTTAGTAAAAGCACAACTTACAGCCCTAGCTATGTAATTATTTGTATAAATTAATTTGTCTTTTATGCGTGGTGAGTTATGAATTTTGTCTGTTTTATCTTTAAAAATTGGTACTATTTGTACCAATTTTTTAGTAATACCAACACGACCTTCAAACTGACCAAAAGACAATAACAAAGCTTTATCTAAAGGTTTGGTTTGAGCCATGTCTCGAAAATCTGTCTTACATTGCTGTAAGTCTCCCTCTAACACCAGAGTAATTGGAAAGTCATCATCGCTAATTAAGTAACTTTCATCACCTTCAACCAATTGTTGAATCGCACTCTTACGATGTTGTCCATCAGTGATTTCTAACTTGACCCCACGAGGAATGACAACTAAGCAAATACCCCTACCAAATTCCAGAATTTTTATCTTCCCTGGAGATACATTTGCGGTAATTGTTCCTAAAATCCAAGGTTTTCCTTTTTGGGCGTGTTCGATAATATATTGTTTGATTTCATCAGCATGACCTGGCACTTCTGGGCGTTGTTTGCCTGAATCAGGATCATTCTCAGTAGCAGGTTTTGCTACTAGAAGAGCGGGAAAGTCACCAGCCGGTACATTGATTTGCAGCATAGTCCGCTTCCCCTGGTGAAAAATCAGCCCTGGATAGCACGACTCCCGATAATGCTCCGAAAAGAACGGCTCAATGAAGGCACTAAACTTAACTTTCACCTCAGATGAGACGCTGTTGGTATAAGCGTCATTCGTTTTAACCATAATAGTACGCATCAATTTTGTATAAAATTTGTCTATAATTATATGCTAATATTAAATCCTTGGTTATCAGGGATTACAACAGTGCAAGAGGCAAAAGACCAAGCTCAATGTAGCGTGGCAGAGTTAGTGGACGAGATCCAAGCTCTCTGCACTGAAACCCAAAAGATTTACTGCTTTGTCTCAATTCTTTAGTTTTTAGACTACTTCCAAATTTAGAAGTTCCCCGCTAACTCTGCAAATTATAAGACAGGTGGAAGTCCTACCGCCTTCGGTTCAACAAACTTGCCATCAAAACCTATTGTTTTATTTTCAACAGTTCTAGCTTTAGCCAAATCCTTGCGAAGTTCAGCACGTTCCATCTGATCCTGAATTCCGCCCAAAATATATATTAGTAACTTCGCCGCCAAATCGCGTCCAGCAACTTGCACTCGCTTTTTGTTTGGGTCATACAAAATACCGTACCAGAGAGATTGCGGGTACTCCATACCGCTAAAACCACCGGAACGGTCGAACTTTTGCAGCTTCTTAAAAATGTCTGCACTCGATAGCCCTTTCTTAAAAACCAAAATACCCAAAGCTTGTGCTAAAGCCACTTGACCAACAGGACGGAAAAGCATATTTCCTTCGCCGCCATCCTTCTCAAAGCTGAACCGTCGCAATGCAGACGTAGTCTCATCTTCCAGAAGCTTATAACTTGGAAGGCTTGCTAAACAATCGAATAACTTGTGAAACTCCTGTATCCCCTCCTCAAGTTCGTCATCCTCTGGACGCATGGGAATTAAACCTTTATCCAACGGTTTCCAGTGAGAGTACTTTTGCCCCAAATATCGTTCAGACATTTCTTTTAAAGCTTGCAGTGTTGTCAAAACTGTTGAGTTCGCTGCAACTGTCGCACTATTCCAATTAACGCGAGGCTTTCGCGTTTCTTGTTGTTCCAAAAGCGGATGGTTGACAGCGATTTTTCTAGCAACAATCGAAAAACCATCATCCTCATTCAGCTGTGCTAACTGTCCTTTACTCAAGGGTGCAGCCATCAGGTTAACATGAACAAAGATGGATCTCACCCGTCGCCTTGCTTCTTCGCGGGTTTCACCAGCCGCAACCGCACAAATGAACTCAATACCAATTTTTTCCTTGTGCAAGCTTTGCAGATAACTTGGTTCGACACGATATTGTTCTACCAAGTCAGCCAGCGTAATGAAAGTTTCGTAAGCAGTTTTATCCTTCCTGTATCGCTGGAGTTTGCCAGTTTTGATTAACTCCATCAAACCCTGCACCCCCATCAATCGGTGTTGACCATCCAAAGCATAAATGGTTACATTTTCCTCAGAAAGATTCAGCAGACCGGCTTTATCATCTTTATCGAGTGCAGTGAATTCGGTGGTAGATTTTGTCGCTCGTCCCTGACTATCCCACTCACCAGCTTTGGGATTATCCACCCACGGTTGGTTAATTACCACGAGAACTGGCGGAAACTTGTGATTTTTTCGCGCAGCCAAATACTGCACTAGCGGTGCTTGACGTGACCAATCAAGGGGACGCTGTTGAATTTCATCAATGCTATCCGCGTCAATTTCGATGTTATCAGTCTCTGAATTGTACTTTTTTTGCAGCAGTGGTAAGCCAGACGCGAAGTGAACGCGACCCGCAAACCATTCTAGGGTGACAGAACCAACATAAGCCTCGGTACCACCCATCTCGGTTTTCTGAACGAGAATGCGATCTTTCCTCCCAAGGAACTTCTCCAGAAGTAAAGCAAGTAGCTGTTGGTCTTTGATTTCCCGTTGCAAGTACTCGCTAGCGATGTCAGTGGTTAGGTCAGATGCGCTGTCCTTCATAGTGGTTTTTTAAAACTGGAGGCTTTGGTACAAATTAATTCTCTATAATATTCGGGTAATATGGACAGGTTTTTAAAAACTTTACGTTTTACAATACAAGGGTTGCAATTGCACTACATATAATTCGGGTGACTAACGTCCGTGTTTAGACAGGGAAGGAGAAATGGCTACAGCACAACACTCAGAAAATCAAAGTCAGCAAGCTCGTACTGTGGCAGAGTTAGTCGATTATATCCAATCGCTCACCACTGAAATACAAGAATTATACTGTCTGGATGCCATTCCTTGGGTCGTTGGATACTCTGGTGGTAAAGATTCAACAGCTACTTTGCAGTTGATTTGGAATGCGATCGCAGCACTTCCTCCAGAAAAGAGGACTAAAACAATACACGTTATCACAACAGATACACTTGTAGAAAATCCGTATGTTTCTGCTTGGGTACGCAAATCCTTGGAGCAGATGAAAGTAGCTGCTCAAAAGCAAGAAATGCCAATTGAAGCCCATCTACTACAACCAGAATTAAAAGAGACATTCTGGGTAGGTTTGATAGGTAAAGGCTACCCAGCGCCAAGAGGAAAATTTCGGTGGTGTACAGAACGCCTGAAAATAAATCCATCTAACCGCTTTATTCGTAATGTTATCCGAAACAGTGGGGAAGCTATTCTTGTCTTGGGTATTCGCAAAGCTGAAAGCACAAAACGTGCTAACAGAATGAAAGAATGGGAAGCAAAGCGAGTACGCGATCGCCTCAGTCCTAACATGAACTTGCCAAACTCTCTGGTTTATAGCCCGATTGAAGACTGGCGAAATGATGAAGTTTGGCTTTATCTCATGCAATGGGAAAATCCCTGGGAATACAGCAACAAAGACTTATTTGCTATGTACAGAGGTGCTAGCGCTGATAATGAATGCCCTTTGGTTGTAGATACATCGACTCCTAGTTGCGGTAGCTCTCGTTTTGGCTGTTGGGTTTGCACGTTGGTAAGCCAGGATAAATCACTGACCGCGATGATTCAAAATGATGAAGAGAAAGAGTGGTTACAACCTCTACTAGATTTCCGAGTAGAATTAGATGCTGAAGAGAACCGCGAGCGACGAGATTTCAGACGTAGAAATGGTGATGTGCAGCTATATGAACGCAACTTAGATGATGAAATATCAGTTGAGCCTATTCCTGGTCCTTATCTTAAAGAAGCACGAGAAGACTGGCTTAGAAAACTTCTTACTGTTCAAACACAAATCCGGCGTACAGCACCAGAAAATATGCGCGACATCACTCTAATTACCCTAGAAGAAATGAGCGAAATTCGTCGCATCTGGTTAGAGGAAAGACACGAATTTGATGATAGTTTACCCCGCATTTATATGGAAGTTACAGGCGAACCTTTCATCGATCCCCGTCCTGGCGCTGGTTATAGTCTGCTAGGTAGTGATGAATGGGCGGTGCTAGAAGAAATCTGTGAAGGTGATGCGATGCACTTGGAACTGATGGCGAAACTGTTGGACACAGAACGCCAGTTTCGCAAGATGGCACGTCGTGTCGGAATTTACGATGCACTAGAGAACTGTTTTAAAACAAGTTCGCGTTCCCAAGATGAAGCGATTAAAAATGCCCACTTGAAAAGGGATTTGAAAGAGGCTGTTGATAAAGGCGATGTTGCAACAGTTAAACAGTTAACTTTGGGGGATGTTGCTGTTGAAGATAACAGTGAAACTGCCAAACCGCGAACTTGGGCAAATATCAAGTTTCAACCTAAAGATTCACATGATTGACTTGTTTGACTCGTTCCCACGCTCCGCTTGGGAATGCCTACCCAAAGGCTTAGCCTCTAGTTTACCTTACTCATATTATATAGGAGGCAGAGCCTCCCAAAATACATTCCCAGGCTGAGCCTGGGAACGAGATATAAAACATCACCATGATTTTTCTTGAACTCATTCTACAAAACTTTGGTCCCTACTTTGGGAAACAAGTCATCAATCTCGATCCAAAAATTGATAAAGATAATTCTTGCCCAATCATCCTCTTGGGTGGGATGAATGGTGGGGGAAAAACTACCCTGATGGACGCCATTCGCCTCGCACTTTATGGACCTCGCGCCCAATGTTCGACCCGTGGAAATCTTAGCTACGGAGATTTTCTCACTCAATGCGTTAACAGCCACGCGCCGACAAATGAAAAAACCCGTATTGAATTGGCTTTTGAACACATTGAAAATGATAAGCCAGTCAAATATCGTGTCGTACGAACTTGGGAAAAAAATCCTAAAGATGGTAAAGACCACTTAGGTATTTTGGATATTCGTGAAAATGATGAATGGCTCGATACGGCATTAGTTAATATCTGGGATGAGTATATTGAAAATCTCCTGCCTGTAGGAATTTCTAATTTGTTTCTTTTTGATGGGGAACAGGTTAAGGAACTTGCAGAACAGGAAATTCCTCCACCTATTGTCGTTGATGCAATTCGCGCACTTTTAGGATTAGAATTGGCGGAACGTTTAGCAGTTGATATAGAAATTATAACCAATCGCAAACGTAAGGAACTTGCAGATACTAAGGACTTGGCAAATTTAGAGGAAATTGAACAAAAGCTGAAACAGCAAGAAGAAGAGTCCGAAGCAACTAAAGAGGCAGAAATGTTGCTAGCAACATCTCTAAAAGATGCGGAAAAAGAACAGCAAGAAGCTTTTGATAAATTCATTTCTGAGGGCGGTAAAATTGCAGCAGAACGCACCCAGTTAGAAAAGCAGCGTGACCAAAAGAAAGCAGAGACAGAGGAATCTCGTCAAGGTATGTGTGAATTAGCGGCTAATGTTTTACCGCTAGCGTTGATTGAATCTTTACTGACTCAAGCACAAACCCAAGCAGAAAAAGAATTTCGCATCTCTCAAGCACAAATTGCACGGGATATCTTATTTGAACGAGATAAACGCCTCTTGAATTGGATTAGTCAGGTAGGTATTTCAAAAGAACAAGTTGACAAAATTAAAACTTTTCTCGACCAAGATGTAGAAACTTTGAACTCAAGTTTTCTACAACCTGAAGAACTTTGGTTATTAGCTGATGCTGAAACTTTGAGTCAATTGGGTAATGTTCTCTACTATTTGCAAAATACTAAAAATCTTGCCAAGCAACAATTAGGGATTCTCAAAAATAAGGAAGAAGAAATTATCACCCTGGAACGACAAGTGCAGACTGCTGCATCACCAGAAGATTATAATAAGCTAGTCCAAGCACTTCAAAAATCACAAACTCACGTTGCTGAACTCAAAGCGAATTGGGAAGCAACACGCCGTCGGGTGACTGAATTAGAAGATACAATCAAAAAGTTAAAAAAAGACTTACAAGAATATACTGTGCAAACTATTGACCGTAAAAATAGAGAGCATATTATTACAGCTTCTGCTAAAGTCCAAGAAACCCTCAAACTTTTCCGAGAACGCCTCACTCTCCGCAAACTTAATAAACTCGAAGTCGAAGTCACCGAGTGCTTTCGCTATCTCCTGCACAAATCAGATTTAGTGCATCGCGTGGCAATCGACACTCACACCTTCAGCCTCTGGCTGTATGATTTACAAGGTAAACCCGTTCCCAAACATCGCCTTAGCGCTGGAGAAAAACAACTCCTCGCGATCGCCTTCCTTTGGGGATTAGCCCGTGTTTCCGGACGCCGCCTACCAGTTGCCATTGATACACCATTGGGGCGCTTAGACTCCTCTCACCGCAGTAACCTAGTTGAACGTTACTTTCCATCAGCCAGCCATCAAGTCATTCTCCTTTCCACCGACACTGAAATCGGACAAAAGGAAGTGCAAGCCTTGCGGGAAAATGAGGCGATCGCCCGCGAATATCTCCTCAAATACGACTCATCCACCCGCCAAACAACAGTCCAACCAGGCTACTTCTGGTAACCTCTCCTGTCTCTTCTCTCTTTCTCTGCGTTCTCTGCGCCTCTGCGGTTTATTTCCCTAAAAATCATGGAACCCCCTATAGATCGTATCAAACTCTCTCAAACAGCCAAAGACCAACTCCTCAAACTCAGACGCAATACTAAAATCGATCAATGGAATATTCTCTGCCGTTGGGCGTTTTGTCGTTCCCTAGCTGAAGCAACACCACCCTCACCTGTACCAATTCCCCAAGATAGCAACGTCGAGATGACATGGCGCGTCTTTGGCGGCGAAATGTCCGATATTTTGCTACTCGCCCTCAAGCAACGCTGCTACAACGACGGCTTCGGGACTGACAAAGAAACCCTCGCCACGCAATTTCGCCTCCACTTGCATCGTGGTATTGGTTACTTAGCAGGTGATCCAAATATCAAGAAGATTGAAGATTTGATAGAACTGGCGACGAACAAGATATAAGAATTAATAAACCACAGATGGACACAGATGGACACAGATAAAAAACATCTGTGTTCATCTGTCCCTTCGCTTTGCTCGAGGGCAAGGTTTATCTGTGGTTCTTCTTAATATTATTATGTCGTTAGAGAGCTACGTAGAAATAGAACGCCATAGAGCCGCGATTGTTCGCACGGACTTATCTCGACCTGTGCGATTGGCAATAGAATGGGCAATTATAAATAAAGATACCACGTTTTTTGACTACGGATGCGGACATGGCGGCGATGTGCAGCGAGTAGCAAACCTAGGCTACAGCAGTGCTGGTTGGGATCCGTACTACTACCCGGATATTCCGCCTATTCCTGCTGATGTCGTCAACTTGGGCTTTGTCCTGAATGTGATTGAAGACCCAGAGGAACGCCGCCAAGCTCTTTGCCAAGCATGGGAACTTACTCGCAAGGTCTTAATTGTCGCTGCTCAAGTCCTGATAAACGCTCCCAGCAAGGCTCAACTCGCTTATGGCGATGGCATCGTCACCAGGCGCAATACTTTTCAGAAATATTACGAACAAGAAGAACTCAAAAAATACATAGATGAAGCCCTAAATGTAGATGCGGTACCAGTGGCGCTGGGCGTCTATTTTGTTTTTCGAGATGAAGCCGAAAAAGAAGGATTCAAGGCGATACGCTTTTTCTCTAGAACCTCAACGCCAAGAGTACGCATTCCTAGCAAACGATTTGAAGACTACAAAGAGAAGCTGGAACCACTGATGGATTTTTTTACCAAACGTGGGAGACTTCCGGTAAAAGGCGAATTGGATAACGAACAGGAATTACTGAGCGAATTTGGAAACTTCCGCCGTGCTTTTGCTGTAGTTTTGCAAGCGACTGATGAAGCGGAATGGGATGCGATCGCCTACCGTCGTTCTCTCGACATTCAAGTTTATCTTGCTCTCACCCACTTCGATCAGCGCCCCGCATGGCAAAAGCTATCACCAGAAATGCGCCATGACATCAAAGCTTTTTTTGGCAGTTATGAGGAAGCTTGCCAAGTTGCTGATGCCAAGCTTTTCAGTTTAGGGAAACCAAGAGTCGTTCAAACTGCTTGCGAAAAAAGCAAAATTGGCAAACAGACTCGCAGCGCCCTTTACGTCCATGTTTGTGCGCTTGGTGAACTCGATCCCTTGCTGCGAATTTACGAAGGCTGCGCTAGCCGCACCATTGGGCGTGTCGATGGTGCAACATTGATCAAGTTTTGTACAGATGAACCGCGAATCTCCTACCTGTTCTACCCTGAATTCGACACTGATCCCCATCCGGCATTAAAAGCAAGTATCACGATTGACTTAAAAACTTTGTACATAACTCACCGAGACTACGAACAAAGAGCAAATCCGCCAATTCTCCACCGTAAAGAAACATTTGTAACAACAAACTACCCATTCTACGAAGAATTTGCCCAACTCACCCAACAAGAACAGGAATTAGGGCTACTCAAGCACAAAAGCGACATCGGAACTCGTGAAGGTTGGGCAAAATGCCTGGCTGAACACAGTGTAGAAATCCGAGGACATCAAATTTATCAAGTTAAAGACATTTAGGAAACAGCCAAAAAATGAAAAGCGCAAACTGCATAAGATTGCGGAACTTTGTGTTACATATTGGCATCTTTGCCTGACATTACACAGTAAGTGTGGCAAGATATCTGAAATTCATCCTGGTTAGGAGAATTATATAAAACAGTGAAAACAATTTCATCACTTTTGCAAGTTTTTCAAAACCGGAAGATGGCGGCTTTGTTGTTATTGGGCTTTTCATCGGGTTTACCCTTTTTGTTAACCGGTAACACTTTGAAGGCTTGGATGACTGAAGAAAATATAAATTTGGGGACTATTGGCTGGTTGAGTCTCGTAACTTTGCCTTATTCCTTGAAATTTCTTTGGTCGCCTTTGCTAGATAGGTATAAGCTCCCATTTTTGGGACGGCGGCGGGGCTGGTTAATTGCAACGCAGATTGCTTTGATTGTAGCGATCGCGTTCATGGGTTGGCAAAAACCCGGCACAGCACTACAACTTTTGGCGATCAACGCCATAGCGATCGCTTTTTTGAGCGCCACGCAAGACATTGCTGCTGACGCTTACCGCACCGACGTTTTAGAAAAACTGGAAGTGGGTGCTGGTGCTGGTCTTTTCGTCTCAGGTTATCGAGTTGCCATTATAGTAGCAGGTGCGTTGGCGTTAATTCTTGCTGACCGTATGCCTTGGAAATCGGTTTACTTGTTAATGGCGCTTTTCATGGTTATCGGTATTTTTGGCACTTTGTTCGCACCAGAACCAAAGAAAGTTACCCCTCCAGATTCTTTAGCACAGGCGGTCATATTACCATTTGAAGAATTTTTTCAGCGCCTAGGCATATACCAAGCTCTGTTGAGTTTAGGGTTTATTGTACTTTATAAATTGGGAGATGCCTTTCTCAGCAATATGTCCACCCCATTTTTACTCAAAACTGGCTTCACCAAAACTGATATTGGTGCTATTCAGTTGGGTATGGGTTCAATTGCTACTATTGTTGGTGCCCTAGCAGGTGGTTCAATTTTGAGCCAAATCGGTATAAATCGTTCACTTTGGGTATTTGGTCTTTTACAAGCACTGAGTAATTTTGTTTACTTTCTTTTGGCTGTACTCGGTCAAAACTACCAATTTATGGTAATTGCCATCAATGTAGAAAACTTCTGTGGTGGTTTAGGAACAGCTGCCTTTATCGGCTTTTTGATGAGTTTGTGCAACCAGCGCTTCTCGGCAACTCAATATGCTTTACTATCTAGTTTGATGGCTGTCAGTCGTGATATTCTCGCTGCCCCAGCTGGTGCAATAGCGGAAATTACGGGTTGGCAGATGTTTTTCTTAATTAGTATTGCCGTGGCTGTGCCAGGACTATTACTGTTGCCATTCTTTGCCCCTTGGAACTCTAAGGCAGTGGCAATGAACAGACCAGGACTCGACGATGAGGAATAAGGATTTATGGGGCAGAAACTAATCATTGTTGTTGCAACAGCTATTCTCTTAATTACTGGCGTCTTACTTGGCTACGTTCTCTCGCAGTTAGTTCTGGGATTCTTGACGCTTAACCTACTAACTTTTCTAGGAACATTTAGCCTAATTGTCATTTTTGGTACACTTTATTACGTTTTATTTTGGGAATTTAGAAGACAACAGTCGCAAACAGGTCCGGGAAGAACGCGACGTTCAAGAACAGAGGAGCGTTCACCTGATGTCAATCTCAAAAACAGGCTGATCTCTTTAGCTGGTGATGTTGCTAGCGCCGAACGGCTAGTCAACCAGGCAAAGCAAGATTACTCTGGTATGCCAGAAAATTGGTATTGGGAAAAAGCAATTGCTGACTTAGAACGCGATCGCCCCTAAAGGGCGGGCGCTTTGCGCCATAGCCCTTTAGGGCGCTGTTCCCTGCCAAATCGCCCTTAAAAAGCATTCCTAGCCTCAAGCTTTGCTTTTAGCAGGGCTTGAGGCTCATTAACAGCTAGTACGTGCTTTACAATCAGCGAAAGTGTTTTCTTTAAAATTACGCAAAAATCGCTACAATAAACCAAGAAAGCTTCACAATACTTAAGTAAGATTCTCATAAAAGACCGCTGTTCGTTGCAAAATACAATATGGCTATATTTCGTCAGTACATCGCCCCGTTCATCGTGGTGCTGATATTCCTCACTGCCCTTGTAGCAGTGAGCGCCCGCATCTTTTTACCCTCTGATATGGCTGCACCCGCGCCGATTGAAGAAAATAGGCAGATAAGCAGCTCGGGAAATGAGGGTTTGGAGTTCCCTGTGGAGTTGGGGACAGTAGGGGAAATCAATTCCTCCTTGTCCTCCTTGTCTCATTCTTTAAGTGTCTAAGGAACTGCTACCAGGTTACAAAATTCGCCGTGGTTCTACCTTGGATCAGGCGCTGCTCGTGAAATTCATGCAGCGAACTTACCAAGAAGCCTACCCACAGCAAGATTTCTCCCATTTAGCCAGAACAGTCGAGCAATACTTCTCCAAGGACACCCCTGTGTGGTGGGTAGACTTTTTAGGTGAAGAAGAACTAAGGCGAGATCAGGAAATAACATCCCCCTCATCCCCCTCATCCCCCTCATCCCCGATCGCCTGTCTCTGGGTGGGAAATGCCATAGATCAAGTGCAGGGCGATCGCCATGCTCACATCTTTTTACTCTACGTTGTCCCAGAACACAGACAACGAGGTATCGGCACAGGTTTGATGCGATATGTAGAAGATTGGGCAAGGGCGAGAGGCGATCACCAAATTGGCTTGCAAGTGTTTCAAAGCAACACAGCCGCATTGAATCTTTACAATCAGTTAGGATATCAAACTCAGTCACTGTGGATGGTAAAATCTCTTGATAGTTCAAGGAAATAGGGGTGTAGAAAAATTTTTGAATGTTGAATTCTCAAAGAACTTGCCTTACCCCTTATCCTGATAGTTATAAAAATAAACTACTATTAAGAGTTTGACTTATTGACACGGGGGGTTATATGTTAATCCCTATCAGGGATTGAAGCTATGTATGACGAAGACGACCTCAGCCTACTAGATGTCGAAGCAGAGCTAGAAAGCCCTCTGGATCATATGGAACCGCTCTCTGCCCAAACAGAGACGCCAAAGCCCAATCCAGAGCAGATGCTGGCATTATTAGAACATCCTCAGCCACAGCAAAGGATGCTGGCAGCGCGTGCTTTTTGCGACATAGAAGATGCGAGGGCAACTCCGCATCTGATTCGCTTGTTAACTGATACCTGTCCCTTGGTGCGCGTTAGTGCGGCATATGGTATCGGAAGAAACCCAAATCCAGATGCTGTTGAACCGTTGATTGCCCAGTTGAATCGAGATTGGAACGGCTACGTACGTAAAGGAGTCGTTTGGGCATTGGGAAACTGCCGCGATCGCCGAAGCCTCGCACCCCTAGCAGACGCTTTAAGAACCGATATTTCCGCAGTACGTTTGTGGGCAGCCAGCGCCTTGGCGCAGATGGCAGACGTGGGTTACGAGACAGTTGTGGGAGCAATACCAGCCTTGATTGCAGCCTTGGTGCAAGATCCCGTAGCAGCAGTGCGAAGTAATTGTGCTTGGGCGATTGGACAACTCTGTCGCGAACTGCCTTCTAACGTAGTTTACGCCACCGCTATTGATGCATTAATTCAAGCATTTGCCGAAGACCAAGATTTGGGAGTGCGGGAAGACACCAAAGCAGCCCTTCTGGGAGTCGGCGATCCCCGTGGACTTCAGTTGATTGAAACGCTAGAACAGGAAGGATGGTTTTAACTTTTTCCGCCCGTATACTGAATTCGATAAATACGATTATTCGCTTCCTCTGTGACTAAAAGACTACCGTCGGGTAAAACGAGCAAACCTACAGGACGTCCCCAAGTCGTTGGTACAGCAGGGTCTAGCAGAAATCCTGTCAGGAAGTCTTCATAGTAACCTTGCGGTTGCCCCTTCGTATCAAATGGTACAAAAACAATTTTGTAGCCAGTGCCGCGATCGCGGTTCCAGGAACCACGAAAAGTAACAAAAGCACCATTACGATACTTTTGGGGGAACGTCTGACCGTCATAGAATTGCAATCCCAACGCGGCTGAGTGCGCCTGGAACAGCACATCTGGAGTGCTGGTACGGGCTGCTAAATCAGGGCGTTTACTTTTGTCACTCGTCTTCTGACGCGGGTCGAGGTTATTTGGTGTTAAATATGCGTAAGGCCAGCCATAGAATTCCCCTTGCCGAATGCGTGTTAAATAGTCTGGTACTAGGTCATCGCCTATACCATCCCGTTCATTGACAGATGTGTAAAGTTCCTTAGTCACAGGGTGAAAGTCCAAACCGACTGGGTTACGCAAGCCAGATGCGAAAGTCTGCTTCTGGGAACCGTCCAAATTCATCACCTGCACCGAAGCCCGTGGGAGTGGTTCTTCATCTACGTTGGTTCCTGAACCAATGGAAACGTACAGCTTATTGCCATCAGGCGAAACAACCACATTGCGCGTCCAGTGGTTATTGTAGCCACTAGCAGGCAGGTCAGCGATTTTTGTGGCAGTACCAGTGATTTCCTGCTGACCTTTAGCGTAAGCAAACCGCAACACCGCATCAGTGTTACCCAGGAAAAAGGAATTATCTGCAAAAGCCATCCCAAGGGGTCTATTGAGTCCGTTTGCCGCACTGGCAAAGGTGTTTTTCGCATCAGCCACCCCATCACCGTTTGTATCGCGTAGCAGGCGAATACGGTTTTGCTTGGTTTCTGTCACCAGCACATCACCGTTGGGAGTTAAAGCTAACCAGCGTGGCGCATCTAAACCGTCAGCAAAAACGTTGACCACAAAGCCAGGAGGTACACGCAGAGTCGGGTTGGCTGGAATTGGCACTACATCAGGTGACTTTGAGGCACTTTCAGTAGCGAAGGGTTTTGGCAAATCACCGACATTAATCCGGATGGGCGTGGGTGAAAGTGGTTGAGTACGAACGAGATTTTTTGGCTGTGTAGAATTCTGTGCTATTTGAGAAGCTGGAGAAGATTGGGGTGTGACTTCTTCTAGGGAGGCGCGAGTCTGGTCACAGGCTGCTGCTGTAGACAGTAGCAGAAAAAGCAGCAAGCAACGCAGATGTTTCATAAAACCTCGTGGAAAGTATGGTAACGAGCGTGTCTTTAGACCTGAGAGGAAATACGACTCAAGCACCTTTGCTTTGTTCCATTACCGCCTTGGGGTTACTCGATACCGTGTAGTATTGCAATCTACTTTCGTTCAGGCAATGATGAACTGATATCTTTCACCCCTTCGGGTTCGCCAGTTCCCTACGGCGGGAAACCCGCCTTCAGGACTGGACTCACCTGTACGCATAATGGTTTTGCTCCAAAGAGCCTCCCTTTCGGGGTTGAGTTAGCCTAGACGAGGTTATTGGTCGGTACTTATCGAAGACACTGGCTTAACCCAATAAGCCTGTTTAATCCTCGATTTCTAGAGCTACAGACTGGCTGCGCATCCGTAGGTAGGAACTTTAACACTTACCAATAACGTAGTACACGAGGTACTTAGTCGGGTCAACTATTGTCTAAGACTTAGGCGCTTAAGCAAGCGTGTCTTTAGACCTGGGTTGTTGACGGTAGCAATTTCAATAATGATGCACGTTCTCTTCAAAATTAGACTAGATGTTCCAAAATTGTCACCAGTCTAAAGTCCGATTTTTCCTTTTGTTAGGGCTTTCAAAAGTCCAACTTGATTCTTGAGTCTTGATTTTTAACTCAAATACACGGAAGCATCACCTGCACAACTGTTTTTTCTCCTAGCTGACTCTGGATGTTGAGTTCCCCTCCGTGTAATTCAGTCATACGTTTAGCAATGATTAAACCCAAACCCAAACCTTGTTGTTCATAAAGTTGGCGATCAAATTGCCGATATCCTCCCAATTCAGCAATTTGAGCGGCTGTCATCCCTCGGCCGTGGTCAGTCAGTGATATGATAAGTTGATTGCTAACCAAAGTACTTACAAGCTCAATTCTTGTTCCTGATTCTGAAAATTTCAAGGCATTATCAATTAATTCTTCAAGAATTTTATAAAGTCTTGTTTCACAAATTTGTAGACAACAACGACTTTGGAAATTCACTTGTAAATCTCCATCACGTTTTGCTTGTTTAGCTTGTTCGATCATTAATTTTTTCAACGCAATTGAAGGGAAAATCGTTTTCTGGCTTCGCAACTGGTTAATTTGTTTTGAATCTGTTGCGATAATTTCGAGTTCTGCATAAAGTAAAAAGTTCTGAACCAATCTGTGTAAGCGTTCTCCCGACAGATGAATAAATAAAGCCATCTCACGGATTTCATCCCGAGAAAGGTTATTAACTTCTTGCATTAAAAGTTCTGAAAAACCCAAAATACCATTGAGTGGTGTCCTCATTTCGTGAGGAAGGGACATAGTAATACTACTACGCAACTCGTCTAACCTTTTTTCTGACTGCTGATGAATGGTTACTTGTTTTTGTAATCGGGAGGAAATCGCAGCTAGTAGTTCTGCGCGGGTGAAAGGTTTTGTTATGTAATCATCAGCTCCCAACTCCATCCCTTGGCGCAAGTCAGTTTTGTCACTTTTAGCCGTTAAAAAAATCAACGGAATCGTCGCTGTTGTAGGCTCTTGACGTAATATATTTAAAACACCATAACCGTCTAGTTCTGGCATCATCACATCACAAATGACCAGATCGGGAATTTCCTGTTGAGCTAACTGTACGCCAATGCGACCATTTTCTGCAGTAATGACATCGAAATCCTCAGAGGTTAGTAATTCCCAAAGGTTCTGCCGTACACTTGTCTCATCTTCTATGACTAAAATTTTATACATATTAAAAAATTAAGAAAATTAACTATATAAAGAATTTAGATTTTTGATTTTATTTACTATTATTTATATGATGTTGGTTGGTAGTAGTGCTTCAGCACTGACTACAAACCATTATTACAGCAGGTTGTATCTTTATTGAGGTATATTTTTTCAACTCGAAAGCCAGAGATAGAGCAAATTTTACTTCTGAGTTCTGAGTTCTGCTGTATCAAACCTATACATTCAACTGTTTGTTAGCAAACAAAATCTTTTCAAATTCTGCTGGTGGTAACGGACGGCTAAAGAGAAAACCTTGCATAGCATCACATTTATATCGGCGTAAAAAATTAAGTTCTTGTTCGGTTTCCACACCTTCAGCAACTGTCTGAATATTGAGATTACGTCCCATTTCAATCAATGCCGTTGTAATGGCTGCTTTTTGGGAATCATTTGCAATATCTTGAATAAAGTAACGGTCTATTTTCAAGGTATCAATCGGTAATTGCTTCAAATAAATTAAAGCAGAATATCCAGCACCAAAATCATCAATAGCAATTTTTACACCGGAGGAGTGTACTTCCTTCATCGTAGAAATAGCGCTATTGACATCTTGCATAATTATGTTTTCTGTTAACTCTAATTCTAAGCAATTTGGCAGTAAATCGTTGACTAATAAAAATTTCATTACTTTTTGACTAAAGTCAGGTTGAATCAACTGATGTGATGATAGGTTAACAGCAACACGTAACTCGTGAAATCCTGCATCATGCCAGAGTTTAGTTTGTTTACAAGCATTTTTTAAAACCCAATCACCAATAGGGAGAATTAAACCAGTAGATTCAGCCAAAGGAATCAATTCTGTGGGAGAAACCATCCCCAATTCCGGATGCTGCCAACGTAATAAACTTTCAGCAGCGATGATTTTACCAGAACTTAGATCGACTATAGGTTGATAGTAAACTAGAAATTGTTGAAAATGTCTCCGTTCTAAAGTACGACGCAAGTACTTTTCTATCATCTGTGCTTTGGGAGAGATGGTCTGAGTTTCAAATGTAGATACTTTTCTTGTCAAATTCGCTTGCTTGCTCAAGCGACTTGCGATCGCACTTAATAATTCATCACGAGTAAATGGTTTCGTCAGATAGTCATCAGCACCCAATTCCATCCCTTGACGAAAATCAGCCCGAGCGGCTCTGGCTGTCAGAAAAATAAACGGAATGTTTGCTGTGACTGATTCTTCCCGTAATGCTATCAGTACGCCATAACCGTCAATTTCTGGCATCATCAGGTCGCATAAAATTAAATCGGGAACTTCTGAAACCGCTAACTCTACCCCAATGCGTCCATTAGCAGCAGCAATAGTATCAAAATCTTCTGCTTCCAACAAATCCAGAATATTCTCTCGTACTGATTTTTCGTCTTCAATAACTAAAATTTTTGTCATAGTTTGCCTCTGTTTTGGTGTGACTATTTAACGGCAGAGTGACAATAAATATTGTTCCCACTCCGACTTCACTTTTCACAGCAATTTCACCATTATGGGTATCCACACACTTTTTGACAATTGCTAATCCTAACCCCGTGCCTTGGATATTACCCACATTCGTAGCTCGATGAAAAGACTCAAACAGGTGGGGTAAATCTTCTGGTGGAATGCCAATACCTTGGTCTTGAATTGTAAATACTGCTAGCCCATCCTTAAGGGTAAGAGAAAATCTGACAGTACTACCAGTTGGAGAATACTTAATTGCATTCGAGAGTAAATTACTAAGAATATGTTCTAGCAATTTCTCATCCATACAACACGGCATGGAATCATCTTGACGAATAAAGCTGATTGCATGTTGATTGTTGACATTCAGTTGTAATTCTTCCACTAGATAATGGCAGTATTTCACTAAATCGAAAGGCACGGGTATAAAATCTAGTTTTCCTGCCTCTGCCTTGCCAATCACCAATACATTGTTTAACATCTCAGTCATATGCTTGACAGCAGTTTGAATGCGATGCATGTGCAACAGTTGTTTTTCCTCTGTCCACTTATGGCGGTAGTGTTCCAGCAACTCCGATGAGGAAAGAATAGTACTCAAAGGCGTACGGAACTCATGGCTCGTCATGGCGACAAAGCGAGATTTGAGTTCATTAAGTTCTTTTTCTTTGTGCAGCGCAGCTTTCAGTTCCTCTTCTAGTTGCTTACGTTCGGTGATATCTAACCAGTAACCGACAATTTCCAATGGATTACCAGCATCATCCTGCACCAGCTTGACTTGATCGTACATCCATCTATATGTGCCATCTTTGTGTAAAAAGCGGTACTCCTGGCTGTGTTGTCCTTGCTCAATGAGTTTTGCCGTCGCAGCAAAAACTTGGTGTAAGTCTTCCGGGTGAACATGGCTAGCCCAAAAGCTAGGATTTTCCATAAATTCCTGTACTTCATATCCCAGCATACTGATAACGTTTTCGCTCATAAAGGTAATGCTATGATCACCGTAAATTTTGCAACTATAAATCACACCTGGACTAGAATAAAGTAAATATTGTAACCGCTCTTGCGATATTAATAGCGCTACCTCTGCCTGCTTGCGCTCGGTGATATCACTTTGAATACCAATATAATGAGTGAATCTGCCATGAACGTCATAAACCGGAGAAATACTTATCTCATTCCAAAACAGAGTGCCATCTTTACGGTAATTACGTAAAACTACGGTACAGCTTTTTCCTTGGGTAATGGCGTCGTGTATTTCGGTTATGCCTGGTTGATTGAGATCAGCATCATGCAGAAAACTACTGTTTTGCCCAATCACTTCCGCTACTGAATAACCAGTGATTTGCTCCAACGCCGGATTAGCATATATGATTGGGGAGTTTGCCATGGTGACATCAGCAATGATGATGCCATTACTGCTAGCTGCGATCGCGCGATCGCGCAGTTGTAAACTTTCTTCTGCTTGTTTGCGTTCTGTGATGTCAGTATGAATACCGAGCGAGCCGATCACTTTACCAGTAGCATCTTTAATTGCATCACCACGTAGTTCGATTTGGATGATACGACCGCTGCGAGTTTTCATTGTCACTTCACCGCGCCACGATTCTCCTCTGTTGACACTCGCGAAGATTTGTTCACACTCTGCCTTGCTGGTATAAATAGCTGGTGGTCCCCCAGCAGCGTGTAACTCCTCCAAGGTGTACCCAAATAATTTGACAAATGCTGGATTAAGGTAAATCACCTCAGCTGTAATGTCAGCCATGCCTATGGCATCGCTGGTGCTTTCTATGGCTTTGCGAAAGCGCAAAAGCGACTCCTCGGCTAATTTGCGCTCGGTGATGTCTGTAGAGATGCCGCAAACGGCATAAGGAATTCCATTGGCATCTTTTAGAGGAAACTTGACAGAAAGGTAAGTGTGTAGCTCATTTTCGTGGGGGACGACTTCTTCAACTTCTATCGGTTTGCCTTCTGTAATGACCTTGTGGCTATTTGCCGTGAGCTTATGAGCAATGTCGTGAGGCCAGAAATCATATAAAGTTTTGCCTACAATCTGCTCTTTGCTAATTTTGAAATGCTTTTCATACTGGTGGTTGACTAACAGGTATGTATTTTGAGTGTTTACTAAATGAATGAAAGCTGGGGAGTTATCCAAAATCGCCTGTAGTTGTTCCTGAGTCTCAAGCAATACTGCCTCTCTGAACTTACGCTCAGTAATATCTCGGTCAACGCCACGATAACCCCGAAATTTACCTTCACCATCGAATATGGGAACCCCACTGGTTTCGAGAATAACTAAATGCCCATCTTGATGAATATTTGTATTCTCTAGACATTTGAATGGTTGTTGTGCAGCAACAATTGGGACAAATATATTAGCAACCCGTTCAGCTTCTTGAGGCGGCATCAAGTCAAACGGAGTTTTGCCCAACATGAATTGCGGCTGGTAACCCAAAATATCATAGATTTTTGGGCTGGCATAAGTGTAGACAGCGTTTTCATCAACTTCCCAAACCCAATCACTGCTAATTTCAACTAAATTGCGGAAACGTTCTTTGCTGCTTTTGAGCGCTTCTTGTGCCTGCTTGCGCTCAGTTATATCTTCACAAGTGCCAAGAACCCCTATCACATTGCCTTCAGCATCGTGAAGTGGAATTCTACTTACCTCTAGCCAAAGTTGTGTGCCATCCTTTTGCAGGTGGGGAACGATAACGCGATATTCTGGCGTATCAGTCTGCATCACCCGAAGGTCAGATTCACGGTAGAGGTCTGCCTCTTCCTTTTGATAGAGTAAATCATAGTCAGTCTTGCCCACAACATCTTCTGGACTCTCAAGCCCAGCTATTTCCGCAAAGACGCGATTACAACCTAAAAAGACAGAAGCTGTATCCTTCCAGAAAATAATCTGGGGGATGTTGTCCATGACGAGCTGCAACATTTGCTGTGATTGCCGCAGTTGCTCTTGCGCATACAAGCGATCGCTCATTTCAGAAATGAGTTGGCGATTCATTTCGTTAACAGTCTTTGTTCGTTCCTCAACTCGCATTTCTAGCTCTGCGTTTGCCTGCTGAAGTTCTGCTTGTGCTTGCTGCAATGCTGCTTCTGCCTGCATACGTTCAGTAATATCTGTACAGCAGCCGATGTAACCGATAAAGCTGCCATCAGATGCAAACCTGGGAACGCCCATGTTGATCAGCCAACGATATTCTCCATCTGCATGCAAATAACGACAGACATACTGGAAACGCTGATGCTTTTTGAATGCTAATAGGTAGATCTCAAAACAGCGCTGTTTATCTTCCGGATGAATTCCTTCTGCCCAACGTTCACCCAGTAACTCTTCTGTTGATCGTCCTGTAAATTCCAGACAATATTGGTTGACAAACGTACCCGAAGCATTATCATCATTCATCCAAATCAGTACAGGTGCTTCGTCTGCGAGTTTACGAAAGCGCTCTTCACTCTCGCGTAATGCCTCAGTCGTTCTTTTACGCTCGGTAATATCTTCGCTGATCCCAAAGATGCGGTATTCTCCTAATTCATTTTTTACGGGAACGGCTCGTGTGCAAATCCAGCGTTCCTCACCGTCAGGGCGGAGAATAGGATATTCTTGGTTGTAAAGATGACCATTATCCAGGTTCGCGATCGCTGCGATAACGCGAGCGCGCTCTTGTGGATAGATAGCCTCTAAAAAGTCTATTGGATTTTCGTAAAGGCGATCGCGGCTGCGTCCCCAAATTTCTTCATATGCCGGATTAACATAAACGATTTTGTCGTGTTTGAGGTCTTGCACAAACAAAACTTGGCAAATATTTTCTGCTGTTTGTCTGAAGAGTTCTTCACTCGAGCGTAGCGCTTCTTCTGCCAGTTTGCGCTCAGTAATCTCCCTTTGTGTGCAAACAAAATGAGTGATTTTGCCTTGTGAATAGGCAATTGGGGCTATATCAACCTCAACCCAGTATGTACAACAGCCGTTTTTGTGGTAATTAATAAATTCTGTTCTAATTGACGAGCCACCCTCAAGCGCGGCGCGGATTCTATCTATCTCTGTGCTAGAAGTTTTTTCACCATATAAAGTAGATAGCGTTTTGCCAATAATTTCATCAGCTGACCAACTGCTCATCCGGGTAAACGCTTCGTTGACATACACTATACGCCAACCTAATGGATCATCCACCCCTTGAGCTTCAATGATCACAACAGCGTCGTTGCCATTGACAACAGCAGCCTCCAGCAAGCCCCCTAGTGCCTCGGTTTGCGTTAATTCGCCTCTTGTTTCCCCTGCTTGTTGTTCGAGAGCTTGACAAATACTTTCATAAGTGCATAATCCCACGAGTTGACCTTGCTCATCAACTAGTGGTATAAAATACAAACGATATTGGCGTAAAAATGACAATATTGATATTACACTAGAAACCTCAGAGCATTTTAGGGTGAGTACTGAAGTCTCCATAACTTCAGATATTCTAGCTGTTTGTAGGTTTACGTCTGAGTACAAAAGTTGCAATGCATCATGCTCTGTGAACCACCCCACTACCTGCAAATTCTCAACTATCAACGCACAACCTGCTTGCGGTTGACGCTGACTCATCAAAGCAACTACATCTAACAATGGTGTATCAGGTGCAACACTCAGGGGAGAAAAGTCAATTGCAGAATCCAACGATGGTACTGAGAGAAATTGAGCAAAGGCGTGCATAAATGTTAGCAATAGCTTATAGCACAAAAATGTTCTAGATTTATGAGGTAATGTCTTTAATTATTTTCCATTATTTTTACGTTTTTTATCAGTAATTTCTTGCGTGAAATTGCTTATATTAGTTAAAATTTATACTAAGTTTTAGCCGAATGCATATTAAGAGGAACAGGAAAGACAAGTAGAGGGGAAGAAATTAAGCTGTTACGTACTTCAGGTGCATCTTTTAAGGTTAAGCAAAACTCTTCCATTCTTCTGTCCATCCTCCCTATAGCACTTCTCATTTCAATGAAGTACACCTAAATAAAGCGGCACAGAGGTCACGCCCGGCATTTTTAAATCGGGGCGGAAACGTCGCACGAGCAATTTTAATTGCCGTGCTATTATTTTTGACAGTGGTGATGAGATACATGGATTAATTAAATCCAGGAAGCAAATGCTTAAACCACGTTGTTTTTGTCCAATATCCACGGTTGAAAGTACTGGGATACCATTAATTGGACAAGAAATCAGGAAAGCTTTCATGTAGGGGTTCAAACCCCAAGGACGGAGCCGTTCTAGTTGGAGACATGAAAGCGTTGACTTAAACCGCAAGACAAGTAAGCGATGCTGAAAGCCCGTGTCCTGATTACCCGGTAGAGCGGTTCTCCTCATAGCTAGAAAAAGCTAACCAGATAGTCGTTTTGTGCAAACAAAACCGGACGAAAAGTTAACTCTAACTTAAGCGCCAGAATCTCCGAACTAGAAGTTCGGAGAGTGGCTCAAATTTATCTGTGTCCTATGAGTGGTTCATTATTTCTTTGGCGTACCTATACCCAATTGCAAACGGCTATAGTGCAAGTTCAAGCAACCTTTTTTCCAATCAGTCAAACAAGACAAGGGGGACAAGGAGGAATTTGCTTCCTTGTCTTCCCCCTGTTCCAAGTCTTGGCTTGTCTGATAAATTATTGCAAAAGATCTCTATTAAAAGCGCACTAGCGATGCAACTGTACCCGTTCTCCGTAACGCAATAACTTTTCTATCGTGGCGAGACGATTTTCCCAAACTTTGACTTGATATGGATTTTCTAGGGCTTGTAGACGCATCCACACTCTAAATTGAGACTGTAACCTTAAAAGCGACGTTCTTGCTGTTACCAACTTAGTTTGATTTGGGTTAGTACCCAGTTGATTTAAAGCATTTTCCACAACTTCTGCTTGGGAGTTAAAAGTTGAAAGCGTTGTGGAAGGTATTCGTAGCTTGTTGTTTTGCAATGCCAATTTCCACTCACTTTGTAGGGCAGTGTAACGGACGGCAGCAGTTTGAAAAGGTTTGCGGTGCGGAATGGGTTCTTTTTGTGCTGGTTGAACGTTACCTTGAGTATTACTAAAGACTTTATTAAGATCATTGGTGAAATTCTCGGCAGCAAACAAAGCGTAACCAATAACAGGCAAGTCTCTCAGTAGTTGAATTTGATCAAATGCTCCGACTGTCTGCAAAGAAAGCAGCCGAATTCCTGGTACCAACAGCGAAGAACCCAGTTGTGTAGAAGATGTTATCCAAGGTTGTGCCAGTCGCTCAAAGCGCGGGGTATCCTGAGCATAAGTCATGGGGACAATTAAATCGACATCGCCACGCCTTGCCCAAACCTCCCAGTGTTGCTGTAGCTTCTGAATGCGTTCTTGTTCTGGAAGCGGAAAAACAGCAGCCGATAAAATCAAATTAGGTCGCTTTTTTCGCAGCTGCTGTGACACTTGAGCAACAAAGTTATCAATTTGTGAGGTACGGAATTCTGTCCACTTTTGCCACAGTTGCCGTTCTCTTGGAGAAATCCTGACTGGATCTACACCAGCGATTTGCTGAAACTGCTCTCTAGCCGCCTTGCCATAACCATAAATCCGGTTAGCGGCTGGGTCTTGAAAGGGATAGCGAATATAATCTAGTTGTAGACCATCCACGTCATAGCGGCTAACAATTTCCTCATACAAACTGAGCAAGTACTGCCGCACTTGGGGATTTGCTGGGTCTAAGAATGGCTTGCTTTGTCCAGAAGGAACCATTTGACCGCGATTATCGTATCCTGCCCAATCAGGATAAGCAGCAAGCACTGGTCCTGGGTAATTAGGATCTATGTTGAGGAGTTCATTGTGTTTTCGATTGCCAGCAGCAAAAGCCCAAACCCAAGCGTGTAATTCTATACCCCGCTCGTGAGCTAACTTGACTCCAGATGCCAATGGGTCCCAACCGCGAACTAAAGGGTTTTGCTGTGGCGCAATTTTGCTGGGATAGATAGTGTAGCCAGCATTTACCGTTTCAAAAAATATAGTGTTAATTCCGGCTTGCGCCATGCGATCAAAAATCAGAGCGAGTCCCTGCTCGTTTCTCGCACGGATAATTGTTCCTCGGTCGAGCCATATTGCCCTGATTTCTGGTTGCGCCAGCCTGCGATTCAGAGGAAATTGGTTCCACAAATTTGCTTTTGCTACTAACCATTGCTGACGAGCCTGAGCGTAATTTTTCTGTGCAATCAATTGCGGCAAGTTTTTCGCAACTTCGCGAGCAGCATCTAAAGCTTGCTCTACGTTCACAACTGCAGCCCCTGGTCTTGTTGAGGCAACTTGCGCTTGTTGCGTCTTTGCTAATTGGGCGCTGTCGCCATTTTCAGAAAGAGATCGTGCTGCTAAATGAGCACTCTCGACTCTACCAATAAGTTTTTCTAGCTCATATTGTAGGGTGAGCGTTTCAGTTTGGCTAATTGGTGCTTGCGAGTTAGGGACAACATCGAAACGCACTGTTGTTTCAAGTTGGTCAATTGCCTCATCTGATTTTGGAGGCGTGACACTAGGAAGAGGTCTGGGTTGGGGAGCTGTGGCAATTTTGGGGGGAGGGGGGGAAGTGCGGGGAGTGGAGGGAGTGGAGGGAGTGCGGGGAGTGGAAGAAGTGGAGGAAGTCTTTTCTACCCCTGCTCCCCTGCTCCCCTGCTCCCCTGCTCCCCTGCTCCCCTGCTCCCCTGCTCTTGCTTGTTCCCTCGTCGGAGTTGCTGGCGCTTTAGCCACAGTAGTGGAGCAGGTTTGGGAACCTCCTGCTACTTTAGTTGGGGTAGTTGTGGGCTTTTTTACATATCGGTTGATGGTGGTTTGTAACCAAGCAGTATCTAACTGAGCTGGTGAAGCCGCATCTACACCCCAGCGCCAGCCAAAAAAGGTGGAACGCTCATTAGCTACCACTGCTGCTGGATTATCTTTGGAACCCCAAACAGCAGCAGCTTGAGTTGTGAAGTTATCAGGAATGACGACGCCACCGCGTACCTCACCAAAGAGTCCGTTTTGATTTGCCCATTCTAGGAATTTTGCTTTTGGTGATGGTTGCAGCTTTTGTGGACTATCGAGGCTGAATCCCCAATAGCCGCCTAGAAGAGTTCGCAGTAGCTGTCGCACTCCCGGCGCAGACAAACTCCCTACAGGACCGCTGGCAATTATGCGCCCTCCCTTGCTCATCCACTCTTCCAGGGCAATGGCTTGTGCGGGCGATAATAACTCGACGTTTGGCAAAAATAAAACCGCGCGATCGCCCCAATCTGCTGCATCCTTCACACTCGCTAGAGGAATCACGCAATACTTCACCCCACCCGCCTGCAAGCGGTTTGTGATTCCCGTCCACTGATTTGCATTTTCTTCGCTATGGACTATGCTCAATATCGGTTCTGAAGTTGCCGCGCTGGCTGGCAAAATGTTTAATAGATTAAATATTAAAAAATTAAAATTTAGAATTAATATTCCTGCTTTTTTAATTTTCAATTTTATTTTTTTACTTCGTCTTTTCTGATTTCTCACTCTTCAGCCTCACCTTGAAAAATTCACGCATTCAAAATTCAAAATAAAACAACTTAATGATGAATTTTGACATGAAATTATAAAAAATTAACTCTTGTCTTCCTTAAGTGGGTTGATGCACTTTTGAATGAATTCTTCAACTCCTGCCACTGGAAATATTTTTGTACCCAGCTTACAAGCCACATCCTCAACACTTATATCATCTAAAAATACCAATTCACCATGTTTGAGCATGACACTTGGCAGCAAAATTCCATCTCCCAAATCTTGCCCCTGTAATTTTAAAAGCAAATCATGACCAGTCAGCAAGCCAGTAACGGTAATATTTTGTCCCCAGTAATCGCTCGACAAAGCACACATTTTGATATCTAAACCCTCAACAGAATTCAATTGCTTCAAAATAGGTTGAAACGCTTGTTCTACTGCATTACCAACTATCCAAGTCAATTTTTTCGGCTGAACTTTTGGCGGTAGCAACTTGTTTGCTGTTTCGGCAAACTGCTTGAGAAACAAACGAATGGAACCGACACCGTTATCTATTTGAGGATAATCTTTGTATTCTGCTTCGGTTGGTAATTCCTCTCCAGCAATCAAAAACCATTCATCAGCCAGCCAAACACAGCTTTGTCGTTGTTTCTTTTGAAATTCCTGCTGTAGCAAACGCACTTGGGAAATGACTTCTCGTGCTTTTTCTCTGGTGACGGGTGTGAGTTCATCTTCTTGGGGACGAAACCGCGTTAAACCCACTGGTACCACTGCCACAGAGGCAACAGCAGGCACTTCTCCAGTATGAAAAGACGCTAAATCTCTTAATGTCCGTTCCAGATGAATGCCATCATTGATACCAGGACAAACCACGACTTGTGCGTGAATTTGCAGCCTTCTTTTTTGGAACCACTTGATTTGCTGCAAGATTTGTCCTGCACGAGAATTTTTCAGCAGTCTAATTCTAACATCGGGATCCGTTGCATGAACCGACACATACAAAGGAGATAGCCGCATATTTTCAATTCGCTGCCATTCTCGTTCTGTTAAATTCGTGAGAGTTAAGTAGGAGCCATACAAAAAACTCAGGCGATAATCATCATCCTTTAGGTACAAACTTGAGCGCTTACCTGGTGGTTGCTGGTCAATAAAGCAAAACGGGCAACGGTTATTACACTGAATCAAACCATCAAATAGAGCTGTTTCAAACTCTAGCCCTAAGTCGTCGTCATAGTCTTTTTCAATTTCAAGATGATGGGTTTTGCCAGCAGTGTCTAAAACTTCTAGTTCTAGTACCTCATCAGCACACAAAAACTGATAATCTATCAAATCGCGAGGATGTGTACCGTTGATGCTGACAATTGCATCTCCCACTTCAAATCCAATTTCTGCGGCGATGGACTCTGGTAGGACTTTTGTAATTCGGGCAGGACGAATGGTAGTCATAAGTTGTGAGTTATAATATACGGGCTATTATTTATGAGTTAATATCCAATAATTAATAGTCTCGGAACTTGTAGGGGCAAACGAATGATACTCTACAAGTTTATGGTTTATCGCTACTGATTTTAACTTACCTGCCCATTCAAGTAACGTTTATAACTGAATCAAAAAGCCCATAAAATACTTTAATTGATTTGATAAAGAACAAAAATCAGTATTAACATTTTGAAGAAAATTCAATATCAGTATTTTTCTCAACATTTAAGTACTAAAAGCAGCAGTGTAGAGTTCGAGTGCGGAAAATAATCTCAAGCAACCGTGTACTGGTGGTAACTTTATTACTGAGTATCGCACTACTTTTTATGATAGGGATTTCCCTGTCATTCGGAGCGGTAGCGATGACTCCAGCCCAATTGTGGCAAGCAATCCTGCGTAAAGGAGACACACTCACTCAAACGATTATCTGGGATTTACGACTACCGCGCACCCTAGCCGCAATGCTAGTCGGTGCAGCCTTAGGAATGTCTGGCGCACTGCTTCAGGGAATGCTGCGAAACGGACTCGCAGATCCGTTCTTACTCGGTATTTCTGCTGGTGCAGGTTTGGTAGTTGTGCCAATAATTACGCTTGGAGTATTGCAGAGTTGGGTACCTTTGGCTGCTTGGATTGGCAGCTTATTAACAACAATTTTCGTTTATTTTCTGGCTCGCAGTGGTGATGGTATTTCCATTGAACGGTTAATTTTGGGTGGAGTCGCAGTGAGTTCATTATTTGGGGCGATTCAATCTGTATTGTTGCTGCTGGCAGACGATGGACGGGTGCAAGCGGCGTTAAATTGGTTAATTGGTAGTTTGAATGGAAGAGGGTGGAATCTGGTGGCGATCGCCGGACCTTATATTTGTTTATCCTTACTGCTGGGGTGTCTGTTGGGGCGTAGTGTTAATTTACTCAATTTGGGCGATGACTTGGCAGTTGGGTTAGGGGTTTCTTTAGTGCGATCGCGCATTTTTATTGGCGCTATTGCCACACTATTAGCCGCAGGTGCTGTAAGTGTAGCAGGATTGATTGGCTTTGTCGGCTTAATCGTTCCCCACGCTATCCGCTTATTTGTTGGCACAGATTATCGCGTTGTTTTGCCATTGAGTGCAGTTGGCGGTGCTTTAGTCCTCACAGGCGCTGATTTGCTCTCTCGCTTAGGCGCTGTGGAGTTACCAGTTGGTGCTGTCACCGCACTCTTTGGATCGCCTCTGTTTATCTGGTTGTTGTATCAACGCAAAGGAAATTTTAATTAGTATTTAAAATCCGGCGTTGCTGAATTTGGTAATGAATTATGCTTGTAACACGTTTTTCAATTTCCTGCAAATTCCTGTAGAGACGTTACATGTAACGTCTCTACATCAATGGGAATCCTGCAATTCATATCTTGATTCAGCAACGCCCAAAATCCTAGAGCTGATTTATCTCATGGGGGGTTTGGGGGGCTATAAGACCCACACCATAATTTTTAATTTGGTGTGGGATACATGGACAGCCTAAGTTAATTTTATGGGATTTAATATCCCTAAAATTAACAATAAAATGCGGCAAATCCTCACAGGATTGGCAACAAAAATGATAGTATAGCGATACCGAATAGCCATCGGTTGACTTGACTCAAACGAACACGCCGTAGTAGCGTGGTGAACAGCGCAAACGTCATAAATGGTATGAACCTTGACAATCGGAGTTAGCAGGTTCCAGCTAAAAATGTTGGGCGCGGTATGCTCGACGCTGTAGCTGGGTAAAAACTTCGCAGTACAAAGGTACTTGAAATAGCTTCCAGTTCAATTTGGTAGTGAGTACGCATGGGCTGTGCGGAACGGAAACCGCCTGGGCAATCGGTCTGCCGGGGAATAAGTCATGAGGCTGTTCTAGGTAAGTGGTGCAACTCCTGTCAGGGAAATAACCAGGAAAGCTCAATCGTGAGGTTGGGAAGCCTACACCGTAATCTCTGAGTCGGTGTAGGAGAAGGTCACAAACTTAACAGTTGATGTTTTTGGGAGAGTTGTGTAGCGACTTGGTAACATGTGTCATTAGACCTCACCCTGCTTTATTCGTAGGATATGATCGAGACGACTTCTAGAAGGCTATGGGTATGACTCCAGTATCCAATGGGCAGGCAGTTATCATTAGGACAGAGCGTGGACTGACGATCGCAGGCACTCGTATCACTCTATATGACGTGATGGACTACGTGAGCGCCCAGTATCCGCCAAAGTTTATTCGTGCCATGCTCAGCCTTACAGATGAGCAAGTGAATGCTGCTCTGTCTTACATTAAGGCACATCGTGCTGAGGTTGAAGCAGAATATCAAACCATTCTCCAGGAAGCGGAAGAACTCCGGCAGTACTGGGAAGAACAAAATCGCGAGTTATTTGCCCGCATTGCTGCAAAGCCCCCGAAACCAGGTACAGAAGCTATCCGAGCAAAACTTCAGGCAGCAAAAGCCAAACTTGAGTCAAGGGCATGAATTTCCTGATTGATCATAATCTCAGGGGACATGCCGTTGTTTTATTGGGCAGTCTCACGGCTAGCGGCTGGCTTGATTTAATTTCTATTCGCTTTGTCCTATTTGAAGAAGTAGAATTACCAATCGATAGCGATGACCGAGTAGTTTGGCGATTTGCTCAAGCAAACCAGATGATTCTGCTAACCGCTAACCGAAGCATGAAGGGGAAAAATTCCTTGGAACAGGTGATGCGTCAGGAAAATATCCCCACCTCACTTCCTGTCGTTACGATAGGGAATATTGATCGACTACTTGCTGAACCAGACTACCGGGAACGTTGTGTTAATTGCCTAGTTAACATTGTGCTTGACATTGAAGACTTTCGAGGTGCAATGAGAATTTTCATCCCGTAGAGTAAGAGAGCAAAAGTGTCAAGGGTTATTGAAGAGCGATCGCTGCTGAGATTGCTGTTGTCATATCTTATTAAAACTTGCATTTTTGATATTTTAGAATTAAGATAAGCAGGATAGTTCTCTTTTAAGACACTTTCTTCCTGAAAAAATTTTTATCTCGCTCCGCTCCCCTCCGCTGACACAGAGAAAAGAAAAAAGAGTAAAGGGTAAAAGGGCAAAAGTATAAAGGGCTACTAAGTCCACGCCGCCGCACAGACAACACGAAAACCGTAGTAGTTGACCCTGTTGCCCACAACGTTGACAAAACGATAAGCCGAACGGCAGCCTCCAGGATTGCCGTACCAAGAACCACCACGCAGCATACGCTTATCATTATCATTTATCCATGCAGTGCCCTCTTTGGGTGCTCCTTGATAGTTGTGATGCCAAGTATCAGCACACCTTCCCAGACATTGCCATGCAGATCGTATAAACCAAAGGCATTTGGTGGAAAGCTTCCTACGGTTGTGGTTTCTTCTCGATACTCTCCTTGGGGAGCATTTCCGTAAGTGGAGTTACCGCGATAATTTGCTAAATCAGTCGTTATCGTCTCACCAAAGTAAAACGGCGTCGTCGTACCTGCACGACAAGCATATTCCCACTCCGCTTCGCTGGGTAACCGATAATCCCTTTCCGCTGTGAAATTTATTCTAAAATTAAGTCTAGCACAGAATTCCAATGCATCATACCAAGAGATTCTCTCTACTGGTCGGTCATCTCCTTTAAAGTAAGACGGATTTGGGTCTAGTTCTTTGTTGACTTGAGGTAAAGCCGCTACGGCTCTCCATTGTGCTTGAGTGACGGGATATCTACCCATGAAGAAGGGTTGAACTGTGACTTGGTGCTGGGGACGTTCGTCATCTGTACTACCTTTCTCATTCATTGGTGCACCCATCATAAATGTACCACCAGGAATAGCGACCATTTCTAAGCTGATACCGTTTCCTAAGTCTTCTGTAAAGTATTGTGCTCGGCATCTTTTGCGGCTAATTTTCCAACCTTGAGCATTCACCGTTACCACATCAAATTCAAAGGATTTTAAAACTGATTCGTTGCTAAGGTTGGAATAGATAGCGTTAATTTCTTGATCGACTTCCTGTAAATCGGGATTACCAGGTCGTTCATTTAACGCTCCCTGAATTAATTCTGGTATACGATTTTGGCGGTCAAGCTGGTCTATTAAGTTGAAAACAACAAGATTATAGTTGGAATTATCAGGAACTTCTGATTCGGGTATATCAAGTTCCATGCGTAGCATCATCACCAGTTCGTCGCGGTTCGGAAAGGCAGACTTGATTGCTTCTCTTATTTTCCTGATTGTTTCTCCAGGCAAACCCATTAACGGCTACTCCATAGTTAGAAAAAATAAAATTTTTAACTCTCGTTCCCAGGCTCCAGCCTGGGAATGAAATTCGCTTAGGCTCTGCCTCTAGTAGCAAAAGGAGGCAGAGCCTCCATTGCTGCATTCCTTGCCAGAGACAAGGAACGAGATATGAGTGATCAAACTGTCTCCCAATTCGCCAACAGAATCATTTATCACTCTCGTTCCCAGGCTCCAGCCTGGGAATGAAATTCGCTTAGGCTCTGCCTCTAGTAGCAAAAGGAGGCAGAGCCTCCATTGCTGCATTCCTTGCCAGAGACAAGGAACGAGACAATCTAGGGTTTTAGGCATAGATTTGAGATGCTTCACTGCGCTATCGCTCCGTTCAGCATGACAGTTTTCGCATAAGTTCCAAATCAGTGAACATAAAGAAATATTCACCATAGTGGTTGACCACTTCGTAAATCAGCCAATAAACCTTGCTTCTCTAAACGTGAACAAATAGCACTGAAGGGAGTTCCCGCGTTGTAAGTTGGATTTCTCCAGTCAGGATCACCGCTATGATGCAACGCTACTAAATTCCAGTTGATGTCAAAACATGGAGAACCAGAGGAACCAGGCTGAGTATTGGTTTTATATTTAACAGTTGTGCCATTTTCATTGATGCCAATAATAGCATCTGTGTCAAACGCCAATTTTAATGGCTCGGCTTTTGGATGTTGCACTATTAATAATGGAGTCTCAGGCAAAAATTCATAAGGTTGGGTAGGTAATGAAATCCATCTTCGCTGTGGAGCATTTGGATCAGAGTTTTTCCCTATCGCTTCTTCTCCAGGAACTCCATCAACTCGGAGCAAGGCATAATCTAGTCCGTCAGGTGTTGGCAAAGTATTTTTGGCGTAAGGACTTTTATCAATCAGCCAGTCGGACTCTACTAAGCGATACTCTGTACCTTTATTGATAATCTTCCCATCCACTAGTTGTTTATAGTCAAAACGCAGAATAACATTGCTGGCATTTGCTTGTCCTAAATCCACAGATTCGATGACATGATAATTGGTAATAACGACATTTGGTGCGATCAGAAAACCTGTTCCAAATTCTTTAGTATTATTGTTCTTGGTAATTTCTATGCGGCATACTTGCGCTTCAATTGTGCCTAACTTTTCTCGCCATGTATTCACGTCTAGAAAACTATTCGTTTTCTTAATAATTTTCTCTAATGCGCCTCTTGCTGATAGCTGTGGTGGCATAGGAGTCGCAAGATTAAACTCTTGAGCAAAGACAAATAATGCTGGGTTTCCAGGATTTAATTCACGAGCACCTGCAATCAGTTTATCAACCCATCCCTCAGCTTCTGAAGCTTGAATTAATCTAAAAACAATTGCTTGTAAGTCATTGCCCATTGCTATTGCATTCAGGTTTTTTTCAAACTGGAATTTTACTAATTCAGCAAGTCTTTGCTGCTCTGGAAATGCATCAAGTAGAGCATCTCTGAATTGTTTGTATTGTTGACCATTTAGTTTCATGGGTTCTTCTACGCAAGTGCGGTTCTAGTTTGGATGTATGCAGTACAATTTTAGAACTCCATTCTTAACCCTTTTTCCAGCAATTGTGTATTTTGACTCCTTTTATCTTTAACTTTCTTCAATGCCACTAGAAACACACAATCTCACCGGTGGATACGCAGGTAAACCCGTTGTCCAAGAAATCACCCTTGCACTGCAAGCGGGAGAATGGCTAAGTCTAGTAGGTGCAAACGGTTCAGGAAAATCCACCCTCCTAAAACTCATGAGTCGCCTGCTGAAACCGCAAACAGGCGCAGTGCTACTCGATGGTAAAGCCATTCACACCCAAAATGCTGCTGTTGTCGCCCAAAAACTGGCATTATTGCCGCAACAGCAAACGATACCTGCGGGGTTGACGGTGCGACAGTTGGTGTCTTTAGGACGTACACCCCATCAACCTTGGTGGCAATGGGAATTAGACGCGGAGGATAGAGATAAAGTAGAGAGAGCCTTACAATTAACGCGGATGCAATCTTTGTGCGATCGCCCTGTAGAACAATTATCCGGTGGTGAGCGACAAAGAGCTTTTTTGGCGTTGGCGTTAGCGCAAGATCCGCAAGTTCTGCTGTTGGATGAACCGACGACTTATTTAGATATCCGCTACCAGTTGCAGTTACTAGAACTACTCAAACAGCTTAACCAAGAACAAAGCTTGTCAATTATCACAGTTTTGCATGATGTAAATTTGGCAGCAAGATATAGCTCTCGCATTGCACTGTTATACCAAGGTAAAATCTGGGCAGTGGGAGAACCAAGGATAGTTTTGACGCCTCTTAATTTGGCTGATGTATTGGGCGTAGAAGTTGCTGTGTTGGAAACGCCTGTTGGTTTGCAAATTTGCTCCTTGGCTGCTATTGGTGATGAGTACCAAGCTGCATCTAGCAATGAATAAAAAATATGGAGTAATTATGCAACGTCGTTTCATACTATTTGGGTTAATACTATGGTTGAGTTTGGGCATTTTTGCTTGCACAAATACAACAACTGAACAAGCAAAAAATACAGATGCAAGTACTATCTCTACATCGCAGCAATCTCAATCAGTCAAAAGAGTTGTCAGCCTCACATCTCTTTCCGCTGATATTATTTATCAACTCGATAGCGCCAAACTAGTGGGTATATCTGGTAGCAGTTTATTCAAAAATGACTCACGATTTAAAGATATTCCCCGTGTGAGTGAGGGGCAAGCAACACCAAATTTAGAGAAAATCGTAGCACTGAAACCGGATTTAGTGATTGGCGCTGAAGGTTTTTCTAATCTGACTACCGACAAACTTAAAGAGTTAGGTATAACAACTTTACTCACTAAAGTTGACAGTTGGGAAGGATTACAAGATTTAACCAAAACCCTGGCAAAAATTGTTGATGCAGACTCAACTCCATTATTAAACCGCTATCAAAGTTTTGTGCCAGATAAGCCAAGTCAGAATCCTTATACACTGGTGCTGGTTAGCCGTCAACCAATTTTGTCACCAAGCAAAAAAAGTTGGGCGGGAAATTTGCTAGAGAAATTTCAAGCAAAAAATCTGACAGCTGATTTACAAAATAAAATGTCAGTACCTGGTTATGTGACGCTTTCTGCTGAAAAAGTTCTGGAAGCAAATCCAGATGTATTAATTGTTGTGAGTCCCCAACCTGGGCTTTTGAAATCTTTCAAGTCAGAGTCTTTTTGGAATCAACTCAAAGCTACGAAAAATAATCGAGTCTACGAATTCGACTATTACGGGCTTGTCAATCCTGGTAGTGTAGATGCGATTGAAAAAGCTTGTCAGCAATTAAAAGTAGCCCTATCAGGCTAGAAGTAAACAGTTAATATAGCGGACTCAATTGAGTGCAATACATCAGGAGATAAGAACCACAGATGGACACAGATGGACACAGATAAATTATCTGCGTCCATCTACTTGGGCGTCCATCTGCGGTTTTAAAGAGCCAAAAACCAGATTTTTGTAAGAAATCTCATCAAATATTCTTCAACAATCCTGCTCCAACCGCCCCCAGGATAAGTACGCCAAACACCAATCGATACCAGATAAATACCCAAGTGCTTCGGTTTTTCAAAAAGCGCAACAAACCAGCGATCGCCATGTAAGAAAATATCGCAGATGAAACGACGCCAACTACCAAAGAAACTATCGCTGCATTCTCTAACCCTTGTCCCAAAACATCTTTTAACTCAACTAACCCAGCTAAGGTAATGGCAGGGATACCTAGCAAAAAGGAAAATCTAGCTGCTGTTGCCCTTTCTAAACCAATAAATAATCCTGCTGTTAAGGTAGAACCGGAGCGAGAAACGCCAGGAATTAATGCCATAGCTTGAGCTAACCCCATGAATATACCATCTGACATATTCAATTGGCTAAACTCTCGCTTTCGTGTGCCCACTTTTTCTGCAACTCCCAATAACAGTGACATAAAAATTGAGGCACCTGCGATCGCTGTCATACTCCGCAAAGGCGAATTATCAAAATCGGGAATGAATTTTTTTATTAGAAGTCCAAAAAAGACAATTGGCAACGTTCCGATGAGAATTCCCAAGGTGACACGAAAGTCGTTGTCTTGATAATCAGAACGCGCGATCGCTTTTGTTGTGCCTTGGGCAAGTTGTGTCAAATCGCTCCAGAAATACCACACCACAGCAGCAATACTTCCAAGCTGAATCACAGCGGTAAAAGTTACCCCCGGATCGCCCCATCCAAGCAGCACGGGCACAACCTTTAAGTGTGCTGTGCTACTAATGGGTAGAAATTCCGTAGCTCCTTGCACAAAACCTAAAACCAAAGCTTGGAAAATATTCATTTGTTGCACCCCATCTGTCCCTACGTTGGGCTGGGTGGCAAGAACTTTTATCGGTACTGCTACAACCGAGATCATCGCGGATGCAGCACTTAAAACCAAAAATAATTGACGTTTTGATAAAGCCATTCCTTTACCTATGCTCACTGTCTCTACAACCAAATACACACACAGCCCACACACAAACCCGGAGGCAAAATAGCTTTTTCAGGAGTGCTAGGTGGTTAAACTTACGCATCGAGCCATGAACCTACAGCCAGTAGTCTAAAGTTGTAACTGTAAAAAATATAATAATAGCTTCTAAGTATTTTTCAATAGCCCAGTCGCGATTGCAACCAGAATTGTAGCCCCAAAAGCCAAACGATACCAAACAAATATCCAATTGTTACGGGTTTGAAGATATCGCAGTAACCAAGCAATCGATATATAAGAAAATACAAACGTAGAAAGTACCCCAACACTCACCACGACCAAGTCAATTTTGCCCAACGCCTCTTTCAAAAACTGATATATTGTTGCAATAGCCAAGGCTGGAATCCCTAACAAAAAGGAAAATCTTGCGGCTGTTTGTCTCTGGAGCCCTAAAAATAAACCAGTCGTAAAAGTGGAACCAGAACGGGATACACCAGGTGCTAGCGAGAGCATTTGCCCCAACCCTATCAAAAGTCCATCTTGCATTTTTAGTGCGCTAAAATCTCGCTCGCGACTACCAAATTTTTCTGCTGCTCCTAGTAAAATTGCCAAAACAATTGAATCGATGGCAATGGTACTCATGCTGTTGATCAAAGAGTTTTCATCATTAAGCACATCCTTCAGCAGAAAGCCTGCCACCAAAATTGGTAATGTGCCTATTGCTATACCAACGAGCAATTGCCATTCATTTCGCTGCCAGTCTTTTTGCTGAAAAGCTTTCCAGCTTCCAGTCAAGATTTGACTGATATCTTTGCGGAAATACATTAAGACGGCAATGACACTGCCAAATTGAATCGTCGCCACAAATGCCTTTTGCCCCAAGAGTTCCCAACCAAATGCTTTGGTAAATACCTCCAAATGTGCAGTACTGCTGATAGGCAGAAATTCTGTTATGCCTTGGATAAGCCCCAAGATAAATGCTTGAATGAGTTGCTGCATGAGGTTGGCTTCACCACCAGCTGTGGCGTTTTGAATTTCTGCCACCTGTGCCAGTTGTCCCCACACAGGATAAAGCAACCCATACCACTGTGTACTACCCGCCTCTAATATTGTCGTCATTACTCGGACTCCCAATATACCTGCGTAATTGTACTGGATTATCCAAATTTACGCTGTTTTCCTTAGTCTTTCCGGGTGGCACACAACACACTCTGAAATTAAGCTAAAATCTAAAATCAATATGCCCCTAGGGGGGATATTATGTTATGATATTTTAAATAAAATAAAGTTAAGTAACAAATATTAAAAACTTTGGTTAACAATACTTTGTCCTCTTACGCTGCTTCTACTACTACGATCCAGCCAGTTCAGCCGACGAAAAGCGCTGACATTCCTTTGTTATGGAAAGTCGCCTCTCAGCCAGCATGGTTAGTATTTGCGGCGGCGGTATTTTTGGTGTCTGTGCCTGTGTTTATTGAAGCGCCACTCGTGCGATCGCTGCCGTGGTTCAGCTTAGCCCTAACAGCAGGCTGGGTATGGCTAAGTTTTCAATTAATGTCGCGTCCCTCTACTTATGTGTGGGGAGATTTGCTCTTAGGGTTTAGTTGGAGTTGGTTAGCAGGCTCAATTTATTGGGGCTGGTTGCGCTGGGAACCGTTATGGCATTTACCTGTGGAGTCTATAGGTTTGCCATTTGCGTTGTGGTGTCTGAGTCGGAACTGGGGCAAAATAGGTAACTGGTTTTATTTAGGTTCTTTACTCGGTACAGTGTTGACTGATGTGTATTTCTACCTGGTAGATTTAATCCCCTATTGGCGGCAAATTATGCAGGTAGAATCAACGGCTGATGTGGCACCAATTTTGCAAAGTGCCGTGGTGCAAGTACAAACGCCTTGGGGACAAGGTTGGGCGGTAGTTCTTGGCTTAGTGCTACTAACGGTCGGGATTTTGCCTTTATCCAAGAAGCAGCGGCACTGGTACGCTTTTAGTGGAGCAGTTTTGAGTACTATTTTGGTAGACTGTCTATTTTGGCTGGCTGCGGTTCTAGCGTGAAGATTTTACCATCATTGTGTCAATTGTATGCACATCGCGTTAGGGGTACAAGGCAATGCCTTGTGCCCTGACTTTGACTGTGTTTAAACCCAAGCGAGAGTAGGCAATGCAGGCAACTGCAAATAATTTTTGGCAAAAGTTACAGTCAAACCTAGTAGCGGTAAATATTGTGGATATTAATAAGCTGTATATTAGTTTCTGATACTGCTGTGTTGATTAAGCGATCGCCTATCAGCTTTACTCAGTTGTGAGTACAAAGTACCGAGTAAAGAGTGAAATAATGAGTCGGTCTACTCCGCACTTAACACTCATTGCTCAGAACTTTATTTGCGCTGACTGCTTTTAGCTTAAGGGTTTTATTTCAATTAGAGTGGATGGAAAGAGGTGGAAAAATCGTGAAAGGATTGGTGCGTTTATTAACAGTGTTTAGTTTGTTGTTAGGATGCTTGGGATGGTTGGGAACCCCTCAAATCGCTCAAGCAGCTGACTTCAACTCAATTGCTTTTCGTTCAGTTCCAGTTCTGGCAGTTGAGGGAACTCAAACCTTCCGCAACCGTGCAGACGATAAACTGGCAGAGGTCTATGGTAAAAAAATTGATTTGAATAATACCAACGTGCGAGCTTTTCAAAAGTATCCAGGATTGTATCCCACTCTTGCAAGGACACTCATTAAGAATGCTCCTTACCAAAAAGTAGAGGATGTGTTGGATATTGAAGGATTGAGCGAACGTCAAAAACAAGTTCTGCAAGGTAATTTAGACCACTTTACTGTGTCAGAAGTGGAATCAGTCTTCACCGAAGGAGATGACCGCTTTAACAACGGTATTTACAGATAATTGCACTTGTAGCTCATTAAGCTGCCAGAACCCACTCCTAGAAAGGAGTGGGAATTAGTTTATTCAGCAAGAGGGAAAAGGGGGGCAAGGGGGACAAGGAGACGCGGGGATGCGGGGAGGTGGAGAAATTTCCTCATCTCCCTCATCCCCCTCACTCCCTCATCCCCCTCACTCCACGCCAGTCGCCTCAAGTCGGGAAACCCGCCCACGGCGCTGGCTCCTCATCTCCACGCCAGTCGCCTCAAGTCGGGAAACCCGCCCACGGCGCTGGCTCCTCATCTCCACGCCAGTCGCCTCAAGTCGGGAAACCCGCCCACGGCGCTGGCTCCTCATCCCCACGCCAGTCGCCTCAAGTCGGGAAACCCGCCCACGGCGCTGGCTCCTCATCGCCCTCACTCCCCCCACCCCCTGCTTTGCTTCAGATAGATATTCCTAGCCAATTTGATGTCATCGTTGTCGGTGCTGGTGCTGCTGGACTGTATACGGCACTATGCCTACCTGCCGAATTGCGAGTCGGCTTGATTACCAAAGAAACAGTTTCTCTTTCTGCTAGTGATTGGGCGCAGGGTGGCATTGCTGCAGCGATCGCAAAAGAAGATTCTCCTTCTTTACATGTTGAAGACACAATAGAGGCAGGTGTTGGCTTGTGCGATCGCCCTGCTGTCGAATTCCTTGCCAAACAAGCTCCTAGCTGCATTCAATCGCTTGTAAACTTGGGAGTAGCCTTTGACCGTCATGGCACCCAGTTAGCCTTAACCTTAGAAGCTGCTCATTCCCGCAACCGCGTTCTTCACGCTGCAGACACCACAGGCAGAGAAGTGACCACCACTCTCACCGCCCAAGTCTTGCGACGTCAAAATATTCAAGTCATTCAACAAGCTTTGGCGTTGGGTTTATGGCTAGAACCAGAAACACAGTCCTGTCAAGGAATTAGCCTGTTTTATCAAGGTCAAGTTAGCCTCGTCAGAGCAAATGCTGTTGTTCTGGCAACAGGTGGTGGGGGTCAGGTGTTTGCCCAAAGCACAAACCCCGGTGTTAGTACAGGTGATGGAGTGGCGATCGCATGGCGTGCTGGGGCGATTCTCCGAGATTTGGAATTTGTGCAATTCCACCCCACTGCTTTGACAAAACCGGGTCGCTTTCTCATTAGTGAAGCTGTACGTGGCGAGGGCGCACACCTTGTCGATCATCAAGGGTGGCGTTTTACCTTTGACTATCACCCAGCAGGCGAACTTGCCCCCAGAGATGTGGTCAGTCGGGCAATCTTTAGTCACTTACAACGCACTTCAACTGACCCCGCAACCGCTCATGTGTGGTTAGATATGCGCCCCATCCCTGCTGAAAAAATTCGCCACCGTTTTCCCAACATCATCAAAGTTTGTCAATACTGGGGTGTGGATGTCTTCACACAACCCATTCCCGTCGCCCCTGCTGCTCATTACTGGATGGGTGGCATTGTTACCGATTTCATGAACCGGACAAACATTCCCGGTTTATACGCAGTCGGAGAAACCGCAAGTACTGGTGTGCATGGAGCAAATCGCCTCGCCAGCAATTCTCTGCTGGAATGTATCGTATTTGGCGCACAGATGGCTCATTTGCAGCCTTTAGATGTGAGTAGGCCAGAAGACGTGCCAGTAGTTCCTAAGCGAGAATTTTCTGCCGATGTAGGTGAATGGGAACCTCAGCAAGAAAACTTAGAACGACTGCGAGAAAACATACCGCGTCTGGTTTGGCAAAGTGCTGGTATTTGCCGGGAGCAATCAGGTTTAGAAGCAGCGATATCAACCATTAAGTCCTGGCAGCAAGATTTTACTTCTTTGCCGATCAGTCAATTCTTGTTGTCTGTACATCCTACAGAATCAGCTCGTTTAGACATACCTGATGTTGAACGGCAATTGCGATTGTGGGCAGAAACCCGTAATTTATTGGATGTCGCCTTTTTAATTCTCAAAAGTGCTGCCTTTAGAACCGAAAGCCGGGGAGGGCATTACCGCTTAGATTACCCTCAACTAGACCCTAACTGGCAAGTCCACACACTTGTACAACAAAACGATTGGTGGAAATCTCCAGTGTTGAGTGATTAAAATTTTGAATCGTTTATCGAGTACCACTACCGTACTGGCTATCAGGACCACCATAATTTGGTGGTTCGTAATTATTATCTAACTCAGCATCAGAAACAGCTTGCTTGAACACTTGAGTATCAAGCTTGAGATTTGCTAACCCCTCATTATAGCAGTTCTCAGTTGTATGCACTACTCGGTAGGGGCAAAGGCTAGCCGTGCCCCTACTTTGACTGTGTTTAACTCCATTGAAAACTGCTTTATCTGTGGTGTGCGAATCCACAGCCGCCGCAGTATCAGCAATTTTGGCAGTTATCAGATAGGCTCCGATAAAAAATATCACAACACTAGTGAGTCTCAAGCTAGTTCTCATACGCCTCTGTAGATTCCCGTTGAGTTGATTTAATTTAGTATTATTTTTTACTAAAATACGAAGACATATATTTAAAAAATTATAAAGTTCACGCTGTCATCAGGATAATTACTTAACTGTGCCATCTTGCGTAAGTGGTAAATAGCAGCTTAACTATAGGTCTATTTTTACTGTCTATTTCAAGCTAGTTAAGTTTTATTATGAAAATGTAGTCAGTTACCTCTACCGAAAGAGTGAATACGTTACTGGTGAACACAATCCATTTACTGGTATAAAAAAACAATTCATCAAATCTGAATATAGCAGTTGTTGTTCGTATTCCATCGAACTGGGGTGCGACTTGTGGGGAGAACCAGTTCACGTCTTCTAGAACTCCTTTGTGCTGCCCTTCATGACATCTTTAAAGGCAACTCAGTATTAAGCTGTTGCGCCAACAAGGCAAAAGCTTCAAACCCTTTCAAGTGTGCCTCTCAAGTGCAGGTTTTTTGCAGACGATCAAGATGCAAAGCAGGAGGGTAAGTTCAGTAGAACCCCAGGGAATCAAGAATCCCACGGCTTTAAATGAAAACGAGCTAACGCCGTGTTTTCTACGCGCCGTGGGAGTATCAATATTTAGACGATAGTTTAGGACGGGCGAGATAGCATCTCACAAGAAAAATCACTCATTAGGCAAACTCATACCGATTTTTCCCGAGATGCTTGGCACGGTACATTGCATTGTCTGCCAGCTTAATCAAAGCTTCACTGTCTCGGCTGTTACTTGGGTAGAAACTGATGCCAATACTGGCGGAGATTTTCATTTTATGTCCTTCTAAGACAATCGGCTCAGTAAGAGTTGCTAGAATTTTTTCAGCGACTGTAGCAGCAGCTTGTAGCTTGGGAATTGCCCGTAAAATGACGGTGAATTCATCACCACCCAAGCGAGAAACAGTATCACTGCTACGTAAGCAGTGCGTGAGACGTTGGGCAACGGTTATCAACAGGCGATCGCCTATCTCATGCCCAAAGGTATCGTTAACTTGTTTGAAGCCATCTAAATCAATAAATAGCAGCCCTGTTAACGAATTATTTTCCTGTGCCCACAAAAGGGACTCTTGAAGTTGTTCTATAAAATATTTACGATTGGGTAGACCAGTCAGGGCATCGTTATAAGCAAGATAACGTAAGTGGTCTTCTTTGACTTTTAATTGTTTGTTCATCCGAGATAAGTCGTCAGCAGCACGTCTGAGTTCGTCTTCCATGCGCTTGCGTACGGTAATATCTCGCATAACCCCAACTAAGAAGAAATTGCCTGCGGCATCTTTATGAAGCGATCGCTTTGTGGCAATCACATGAGTGATTCCACGCGCGTCTGTAAAGTCTTCTTCGTTTTCATGGGGTTGCTGCGTTTGAAAAACGAGATCATCTGAGGCACGAAAAGCATCCGCCTCATGCTTGGGGAAAAAGTCATAGTCAGACTTTTCAATTAACACATTTTCGGGATAGCCAATAAATTGACAATAAGCCTCATTTAAGGCTATCCACTGATGTTTTTTATTTTTGACAAAAATTGGATCAGGAATCTTATTGATGAGTTGATGCAAAAACTCTTTGGAGCGTTTCAATTCTTCCTGACGATATGCAACTTGATAAGTGATTGCAATAGCTGAGCTACTAAAGGTGAGCAACGCAGGTACAACTGGTATCCACCAACCAAACAACAAAGCAAGGTAGGCGCTTCCACATAGCACAAAGTATAATAGTAGAATGCTGATAAAGTTTAAGCTTGGACGTTGTATTCGCCTGGTTACAACTGCTCCCACATAAGCCCAAGCACAAATCCACAACGATTCTATAAGGTGAGACCAAACTTTGAGTAAAGGTCTTCCTTCGATGGCGGCTGAGATAATCTCACTGATAAAATGAGCTTGTAGTTCAATGCCAGCCACAGGCTTGACCGTACCAATCAGACGGCTGGAATATGGGAAAAATACAAAATCCTGGAGACTAGTCGCAGTGGAACCAATAAGTACAATGCGGTCTTTAATCCAACTTGGTGGTACCTGATTGTTTAACACATCTCGCATCGATACCTTGCGGAAGCCATAACCTTCCACTGATGAGCTTCCGGTGCCAACTTTGGGAAAATTGGACAAAATTTGGTATCCTCTGTTATCAGCTCCCACGTAGCCACCATCATTAGGCTGAAAACGGCGGAACTCAGCCTTACCCAACTGTAAATAGTCATGATTGTTTTTTGCTTTTTTGGGAGTAATACCCTCGGGCTTTAAATACATTAAAGCGAGTTTCAAAGCAAAACTTTCGTGTGCTTGATGATTAATGTGCCAATATAATAAGCTACGACGTACTTTGCCATCAGCGTCATACACCACATTGTTAAAACCTACTCGGCGGGTCTGATAAAGCCACGATGGTGGAGGAACACTGGTGTTTTTATTATTGGACAGGAGTTCAATTCCAACCAAGTTTGGTATGGATTTGTAAGCTTTAACCAAATCCTGATGACCTGGTTCCACTGGTAAATTACGGTAAATATCTAAACCAATAGCCCGAGGTTGGTTATCTTTTAATTTTTGCAACACCTCAGCAATATTGCGGTCTGGAATTGGCCATGAACCGACTTGGTGTAAAGAAGCTTCGTCAATCGTTACAATTGTAATGCGCTGCTCTGGTGGCTCCTGTGGACGCAACTGAAAAAGATAATCCAAAGCTGCCCACTCTAAATATTGCATGAATCCGAAAGAGCGCAGCAATAGAATACAGGCTGCTACGCTTGAGGCGGTAAAAAGTTCCCTACGTCCTTGATTAAGTGGTTGTTGCAGTGCAAACAGTAACTTCACAAGACGCTGACTAAGCTGCTTACTTATTCCCATAACCTAGTTGGGAGAAATATTTTTATATTTTTGTAATTATTAACGACCTGGCGAATGCAGTTCATAGGCTACCCTTACTGCTTTATAACCTGTTAATCTACTCGTTGAGTTATTAAAGACAATCTCAGATGTCTCTGATATAAATTACTCATCATTTCGTAAAACGGCAATGGTATCTTTCGCAACATCAAAATAAATAAGTCAGATGGTAGAGTGTGACTCATAAAAAAAATAAGTCAGATGGTAGAGCACAAGTCATACATTACTACCAGCCGACTTTTTTGTCTTAAGTTATGCTGCTGCCTGCAGACTACTTGAAAGCGTCAGGAAAATTCTTAAAGTTGCGCGGACCTTGATAACCAGAAATTTGCGCTAATTTCTCTAATGCTTGCACGTTGGGATAAAGTTTACCGTTAATTTCCCAAGTAGGAAAGCCTTGAATGCCAGCTGTTTTGCACAAATCTGGACGGGCATCTTTGCCCTGCGGGTCGCACTCTATGTGCTTAATTTCTTGATACGCCTCTTTACCAAACAGTTGCTTTTGTTCATGGCAATGAGGACACCACCAAGCTATGTATTCTTTAGCACCTATTTTGGTCAGGTGACGTGCCAACTGAATTTCTGCCTCACCAGAGGTGGTAGTGATGGGCCAACCAACTCCAAGTGTGGGTTGTCCTGTTGGTTCTAAGCTAGCACTATTAGAGCCAGTGTTAGCACTAGGGTTATTCACATTCGCATAAACGCCTAAAGTACCAATCAGCGTTACCATGCCCACAACAATGGCGGTAAAGAAGATTTGTCCTATATCTTCCCATGTGCGACCAATCATCGTCAGCACTAAGAGGCTGGTGGAGAAGATAGCCGAGGCAAGACAGTAGAGACAGACTGCTTTGATTTTGAAAAATAGCAGGTACATTAAGTACCCACTGAAGACAGACATGGCGATCGCACCTGCCAAAAGCAGCAACCACGTCCAATTTTCCAGCTTTGTCCGGGTATCTTTACTTTGTGCTGGGTTAACTGCCAAAGGAGCCAAAGCGAAGATAGCCATGCTAGCGTAAGCGAGAAAGCCAAACAAGGCTAAAGGTAGCCCGAGAACGGTAGCATAAGGGCTAGACAGTACTAAATCACAGCTATTGGTGGGGCAAGCGGCGGAACCTTGTGTCAACTTAACTACGGTGAGATAACCCGTTGTCAATGCACCAACAGATGCGATCGCGGCAATCAATATCCGCGACCATCTATGAATCCAGGGAGTCGTACGGCGGCGATTCATAAACTGCAATAGAAAATTAGGAATTGAGAACTGGTAATGAGTTAAAGGGTCATCCTGGATGAATGATGAATTACGAATTGTGTTTTTCCTCATTTATAATTCATCATTCATGACTACCCATCACCCATGACCTATTCCGTACCTATGAGTGTAGCTTTACAGAAGGAATTGATTGTGTTTCCTCTTTAGAGTTCCAACCTTTACGTGCAGCTTCCACAAACTGACTCACCCGATTTGGGTCTATCGGTTGCTCGCGGCGACCGTGGCGTTTCAGGGCACTCGAAACAATCACACCATCTGCCGCCACCAGGAGTGTACCAATATTTTCCCAACTTGCTCCACTGCCAATAAACACTGGAGTGCCGTGAGCAGCAGAAGTTGCCATTTCCAAATCTTGTAGGTTTGGAGGATCACCTGTAGCCCAGCCAGACATAATCACTGCATCTGCCAAACCGCGCTCTATTGTGTCTTGCACCGCAGTGGTCAGATTCACCGCACTCAACGGACGGGCGTGTTTGACCAACACATCGGCGAAAATTTTCACATCGCTGCCTAACTCTCTGCGATAGCGTAGCAGTTGATGAGCTTCTCCCTCAATGATTCCCTGGTCGGTTGCCATGACACCTGTCAGTACATTCAGGCGAATGAATTGCGCTTTTGTGCAGGTGGCGATCGCTATTGCGCTTCTGCCATCGTTCCGCAAAACATTTATACCTACTGGTAGTGTCACCAAATTCTGTATCCGCTGTACCACTACGGTCATGGCACTCACAACCGCTGGATCCACCTGGTTTTTGGGAAACGGCGCGTCGAAAAAATTCTCCACAATAATGCCGTCAACCCCTCCACTTGCTAGGGCTGTTGCTTCTTGTTCGGCACGGTCTATAACTGCTTTCAGGCTACCTCCCCAGCGCGGCGAGGTAGGTAACGGTAGTAGGTGAACTACGCCAATAATTGGTGTTCGGGTTTTAAATAGCTGATATAAAGTCACGTCTTTAACCCGCTTTACGGAGTCTTCAGTCCTTAGTGAGCCAGCGCTGCAGGAGGTGAGACCAGTGCTGCAGGAGGGTTTCCCTCCGTAGGCAACTGGCTCTCCCGTTGGGGTTTCCCGACCTAGGCGACTGGCGTATCTCTTTCAGAGACGCTTCGCGAACGCCTTTGGCGTGCGCTTTGCGCATACCCGAAGGGTCCTTAGTCATTTGTTATTATCGCTGGTAACTATTGACTATTTACTTATGACTCATTACTAATTAAGTAAAGTAAAGGGCTTAAGTAAAGTAAAGGGCGCTGTACTTCCTTTGAGGTGACTTACGGCTTCTGTGTTTCAACCGTGCTGCCATTTCTGTCAGGCATTTCATTTGCACCCTGTTAGCACTTAGGATGCTTGCTAGCACTGGTTTCTTCGACTTTCAAAGGGAAATTGCTTACCTCCTCCTTTAGATGGAATTTAGCGTCACACTTTCCCTAAGATATGTTAAGATAACATATGAATAGAAGAGGAGTTTGCCGCTCATAAGACGCGAGGCAGCTTCCCGATGAAAAGGCATCTCGCCTAATCAAGGTACAGGTATCGCCTGAGCCAAAGGGTAGCATTACCGCTATACAAGCGTAGTCACGCGATATTTTCGCGACTGGTAGCGACTTCTCCAAATGCGCCACACACACTTGGTTTCGCCGAGATGGATGACTCCGCTCCTGACTAAAACCAGTGTCATTTAGAGAGTGGCTTCCCAGTAGGTTGATAAATAACATACACTTTGCGGTAATGTACAATACCAACAGGCAAAATTTTAAAAAAGATTAACTACTAGTGTCCAATTTATCTAAATTCTGTCTATTTTCCCCTGAAAAAGAGATTAATAAAGCTATCATAGCATGAACTCCAGATTCATCATGGTCGTAGCTTGCTTTGACGGTGTGTAAGACTATTGGAGGTCATGGCTTAGTTTGAGAGGTTTTGACCTCGTTGATATCTCAAGCAAAAATTTTGCGCTCAAGCGCGTTTAAGTAGATGAAAAAACCTAAAGACTCTTTGTTAATATGGGTGACAAGCCAACAATTTCAATTTCTCACCTAGGCTGCGAGAAAAATCGAGTTGACACAGAACATATGCTAGGACTGCTAGTAGAAGCAGGCTACAGCGTAGATTCTGATGAACAGTTAGCAGATTATGTTATAGTCAATACATGTAGTTTTATTGAAGCAGCAAGAGAAGAATCTGTCAGAACCTTAGTGGAACTGGCAGAAGCAGATAAAAAAATCGTTATCACAGGCTGTATGGCGCAGCACTTCCAAGAACAGTTATTGGAAGAGTTGCCCGAAGCGGTAGCCGTAGTAGGAACCGGGGATTACCACAAAATAGTCGATGTCATTCAGCAGGTAGAACAAGGCAAGCGGGTTAAGATCGTAAGTTCACACCCAACCTACATTGCTGATGAAACCACACCCCGTTATCGCACTACGACTGAAGGCGTGGCTTACCTGCGGGTTGCTGAAGGTTGTGATTACCGATGCGCTTTTTGCATAATTCCCCACCTGCGGGGAAACCAGCGATCGCGTACCATTGAATCAATAGTAACCGAAGCAGAGCAGTTAGCAAGTCAAGGGGTACAGGAAATTATTCTGATTTCCCAAATAACCACCAATTACGGTATTGATATTTACGGCAAGCCGAAGTTAGCCGAATTACTCCGTGCCTTAGGGAAAGTTGATGTGCCGTGGATTCGCATGCACTATGCCTATCCCACCGGACTGACCCCAGATGTGATAGCGGTCATTCAAGAAACACCCAACGTCTTGCCTTACCTGGATTTGCCCCTACAACATTCCCATCCAGATATTCTCCGCGCCATGAATCGTCCCTGGCAAGGACGAGTCAATGATGCGATTATCGAACGCATCAAAGAGGCACTACCAAAAGCTGTGCTGCGAACGACATTTATTGTCGGTTTTCCAGGAGAGACACACGAGCATTTTGAGCATCTCCTGCAGTTTGTCGAGCGTCATGAATTCGACCATGTAGGTGTCTTCACCTTTTCACCCGAAGAAGGAACTCCTGCCTACAATCTACCAAACCAACTGCCTCAATTCGTCATGGATGAGCGGCGGAACGTATTGATGGAACTCCAACAGCCAATTTCTTTAAAGAAAAATCAACAAGAAGTTGGCAAAGTGGTCAATGTTCTGATTGAACAAGAAAATCCGGTAACAGGAGAATTAATTGGTCGTTCTGACAGATTTTCCCCAGAAGTCGATGGGCAAGTGTTAGTTCATGGGGAAGCACGATTAGGAACAATCGTGCCAGTAGCTATCCAAAATGCTGATGCTTACGACCTTTATGGTCAAGTTGTCAATAATTAATGGTTATTAGTTGTCATTATTAACCCATAACCACTAACTACTAACCAATCTATCAAGACCAAAGAAAAACATAGGAGATTTGATGAATCTTTCGTTTCTAGATTTAGGAATTTCACAAGAGCGTGTTGAGCAATTAGAAAAATTAGGCTTTACCGCACCAACTAACATTCAAACGCAAGCAATTCCCCACCTGCTGGGCGGTCGTGATGTCGTAGGTCAATCGCAAACAGGAACAGGAAAAACAGCGGCATTTTCCCTACCGATCATAGAGCGGCTGGATCTGACTCAAAAAGCAGTCCAAGCTGTGGTTCTGACACCGACTCGTGAGTTAGCCATCCAAGTTCACGATGCAATCAGCACCTTCATGGGAAGCCAAGGATTGCGGGTTTTAGCAATCTACGGTGGTCAATCGATTGAGCGCCAAATGTTACAACTCAAACGCGGCGTTCACATGGTTGTCGGTACGCCAGGGCGAGTCATAGACCTGCTGGATCGAGGAAGTTTGAAGCTGGATCGAGTGAAGTGGTTTGTCTTAGATGAAGCCGATGAAATGTTGAGCATGGGCTTTATCGACGATGTAGACAAAATTCTCTCACAAGCACCTCAAGAGCGGCAGACAGCGCTGTTCTCGGCAACTATGCCACCTTCGATTCGCCAATTGGTGAACAAGTTCTTGCACTCGCCAGTGACAGTGACTGTTGAGCAGCCAAAAGCCGCTCCTAACAAAATTAATCAAGTCGCTTATCTTGTACCACGTCATTGGACGAAAGCCAAAGCTTTACAGCCCATCTTGGAAATGGAAGATCCAGAATCGGCTTTAATCTTTGTCCGCACCAGACGTACAGCAGCAGAACTGACCAATCAACTGCAAGCGGCAGGTCATAGTGTTGATGAATACCACGGTGATTTGTCACAACAAGCACGGGAACGGTTACTAACACGGTTCCGCAACCGTCAAGTACGCTGGGTAGTAGCAACCGATATTGCGGCACGAGGTTTGGACGTTGACCAGTTGTCTCACGTCATCAACTTCGACTTACCCGATAGCGTAGAAACCTACGTCCACCGGATTGGTCGTACTGGTCGAGCTGGTAAGGAAGGCACAGCAATTTCTTTAGTACAGCCGTTTGAGCGACGCAAGCAGCAACTGTTTGAACGCCATAACCGCCAAAGTTGGCAACTCCTGTCGATTCCTTCACGGACACAAATTGAAGCACGACAGATAGAAAAATTGCAAGTTCAAGTGCGCGAAGCTTTGGCTGGCGAGCGTTTGGCTTCATTTTTACCGATGGTGAGCGAACTGATTGAACAATACGACGCTCAGGCGATCGCTGCGGCTGCGTTGCAAATCGCTTACGACCAAACCCGTCCTGTTTGGCTGCAATCAGAACTTGACATTCCAGAAGAAGAGATCATGCAGCCATCTGCCAAACCCAGGCTGCGTTCCAACAACCGTCGCGGTGAGTTTTCTGGTGAACGCACTCGCTCCGCTTGGGTACCATCAGACGGCAGCGCCACAGAAGGAGACAAACACAGTTCCAAGCCCAAACTGCGGACAGGACGTCGCGAGAGTTCCGCGTCTCCGAAAAAGCTAGGTTCTGGTTCTGGTACAGCTAGAGAAACAGCTTCTTAGTTACTAGTTGTTAGTCATGAGTCGTGAGTTCCTGACTTTTGACTACTGACATTCAATTGAGCCAGGAATTGATAAGCTTATCTACCTAGGCAATTTCATTATCAGTCAAAATCAGCCCAAAGTGCCAGCATAGTTTGTCTTGGTAGGGCTGTTTTTGCATTGGTAAACACAAAAGATACCAAATCCTTTTTTAAATCATCTGCTTAGTTGTCAATAAGTCCTGCACTTAGTAAACTACTATGAGCATAACCACCGCTAAACGCTTTACTATAGCTGAATTTGACCGTTTAGCAGAACTTGGTTTCTTTGGTGAAGATGACCGAGTTGAGCTAATCAACGGAGAAATCATCCCAATGGTATCTAAAGGAAAACGGCATTCTGTTTGTGAAACCCGCTTAGAACGAGAGTTATATAAGCTTGTAGGGGAACGTGCGACTCTGCGAGGACAACAACCAATTATTATTCCTGACTACAACGAACCTGAACCAGATAGGGTGATTGTAAAAAATCGAGAAGACGATTATCTCAGCACTCATCCCAATCCAGATGACATATTACTTTTAATTCAGATTTCTGATTCCTCTTTAAAATATGACCAAGAGGTTAAATTACCGATTTATGCTAAAGCGGGTATTTGTGGGTATTGGATATTTAATTTAGTAGATAATTATTTGGAATACTACAGCGAACCTTATGAAAATTTACAAGGTAAATTTGGTTATCGTAGAAAATTAATTTTTCTGCCTAATGAATCAGTGAATGTGCCGTGTTTTTCTGATTTAGTTCTTGATTTATCTAAGGTTTTTCCAAAAAAATTACCTGAGTAATACGATCAACTCTGGATTGCAAGCATTCTCTTGACTGCCAGCTTAAATTCATTAATATTTCTGTAAAAATATGGTTTCCTGATATTGTCATCTCTCAAGAGAGAGATAGAGTTCATAATTGACGGCTTTTCCAGTTTAGTAAACTCCATTGGTTTGAACTTAAAGAAAGTTTTTTGACTATACCAAGAAAGTAGCATTCCACTTTTTAGAAACAAAAAAGGTGTCTTATTGGCAAACTTTAAGTTAGATTGTAAATGTGTGGGAAAGTTGTCTGAAACAGCATCGAATGCTTCTGTTATTAGTGCTATTCCTCCTATTTTCAACATCAATGAAATATCTCTGATAGCTGATATTGGGTCAGTAAGATGTTCAAGGACTTCAAAGGAAACTACAACATCGTATTGAGAAGAAAGACAGGAATTAAAGTCAGTTATAAGATTCACACTGTTTCCTAATAAATCATAATGAGCGAAGCGCTTTGTGGCAAAATCGTAAGTTTTACTGCCAGGTATGTCAAAATAGTTGACCTTAAAGCCATTCTTTACAAGCTCTAAAGAATCATTGCCAGTGCCGTCACCCAACATTAGTATTACTAATTCATCTAAAGCACGACCGCTCTTTTGTGCGTGTAAGCGAACCCTTTCAACCGCCTGTTCAATCCAAAGCTGTCTTTCACGTGATGCCCAAAAAACTAGAGTTTCAATTATCAACCCATATCCTTCTTTGTATAGCTGTTCCATTTTGTCGTCATATTGATGCGGAGTTACGCCAAAATGCTCAGCATCATGTTTCACACTCCCATCCCCCAGAGCCTGCTTCCACACTCTGTGTTCTACTTCTTGTCTAGGTAAATCAGTAAAATTAACTAGCTCATTAACAATTTCCTGATAACTAACAGGAATCTGAATTTCCATTCTATTTTGCCTCCTAATTCGGATCTTTGATTTGTATTAATTTCGTTTAATATGCTTTTGATAGCCTTGTAGAAAAAGGAGCCTAGTTGTATTTAATACAATGCTTGCAAAAGCCTCATCTGTATTCACAGACACTAGGAGCAGTCTTACGGAGCCTGTGATCAGGGGCAAAGTAACGAGAGAAACTGCCAAATGTTCTTTGCGATTAATTTTGAGCTAATTGCCAGAAACTATTGTTACCATAAAATCTTTGTAACGTATATTACCCTTGCTTCAAAACCAAATCCTCTATCGCCAGTTGTAAATCCTTGGTCAAATCAGCAACTGCTTGCCTTCCAGCTTGACGACTCGCTTTATAAGCTGGGTAGCGTTCAGAAACAGATATTGGTTCACCTATCGTTATTTTTACCTGTTGCTTTCCTAAAGTTGGACGCTTGAACGGATTACCGCCTCTAATCCGAGTCACCATATCCCATATGAGTAACGTTGTCTCAGCAAAGCGTTCTGCTGTCGGTTTTTCGCGTACGTATTTGCCTGTAACGGCAACGAAACTTTCCACCAGCCTCATGTGCCACATCCGCAAATTCGCTTCTTCGGCAATGCGATCGCCTAAAGCACGTTCTAAAGGCGACAGTGCTTTCACATCCTTAAATTCTTCTCGAAAAATATAATTCCAGCCAGCCTGTTCTACCCGACGACAGCGGTCATTAAAGTTGCCTTTGGGTTGTAAGTCAAAATACTGTTCTGCTACCTGTAACACGACATTTAACAAAGCTTGCAAACGAGCTGCTAACAGTTCATTGGCATCTTTTATGTCTCCTTGTACTGGCAGTTTTTGATGATAAAATCGCGTGTAAAAATTTTCTATCAAAGACAGTAAATGTTGGCTCAAATGAAACAACCGTGGGTAGAGGGTGTCCGGTGATAGAGACGCGCCATCTTGTACAGACACGCCACCTCTCGTCTCTACAGGGGTACCGCTAGCAGTTTCCAATTCACTCAAAAGGTTGGCGATCGCATCCCAAGGAGCAGCAACGTAACTATATTTAATTCCAACTGGTAGAATAAAAACCTGCTCATCTCGATTGTCCTTGTGCAAATCTTCAGCACACCAAAAGCCGAGTTGAGCAATGCCGGGTTCTAATGGGTTGACAATTTCTGAAAGACCATTAGTCACTCCTTCCGGTGCAGCTGCCATCGGAAACTGACCATTGGCAAACAAATCACGCGCTGATCGCAACCCTGTCCAATCTGCCTTACCTCGCACGATAGGCGTCCCACCCAAGCGCGGAGCAACCCAGCTAATGTAAGAACCAGCCCATAGAGGAATTCCACGGTCGTAGATAAAATGGGCATGAATCGGAGGTTGTAGCACTATACCCTTGTGTCGTGCTAGTTTTGGCAAAATGTGGGAAAGCAAGTAAACCAAACAAAGCGGGTCTTCTGCCTTGGGATGGCGAAAAGCTATTAAAAAACGGATTTTCCTGTCCTGAAACTGGTGATATAGATCCAGCAAAACTTCTGCGTTGTCTGCTTCAATATGACTAATTGCCGTTCTCCAGTGTATTAAGCTGGGTAGGAAGAATTGGCAGACTCGTAGAAAGGTGGGGTCTAGCGCTGGAGGGATAAATTCTAGGGGTGGCTGTGCTTGATAAACGACATCAGGCAAAGTGGTTTTCTCCTGAAGTTGCAAGCTTCATTTTAGACTGTAACTGAAATAGAGATTATCGAATTTGGAAAGGGGACAAACGATGCGACTGTCACAAATGTTATTCGTCACACTCAGGGATGACCCAGCAGATGCTGAGATTCCCAGTCATAAACTCTTACTCCGCGCAGGCTACATTCGTCGCATCGGTAGTGGTGTCTATGCCTATCTTCCTCTGATGTGGCGGGTACTGCAAAAAGTTTCCCAAATTGTCCGCGAAGAAATGAACGCCGCTGGTGGACAGGAATGTCTCTTACCCCAACTCCAACCTGCTGATTTATGGAAAGAGTCTGGACGCTGGGACACCTACACCAAAGCTGAGGGTATCATGTTCGCCTTCAAAGACCGCCGCGACCAAGAACAAGCGCTAGGACCGACTCACGAGGAAGTCATCACGGCGATCGCTCGTGATATGATTCGTTCCTACCGTCAGCTACCACAGCTCCTCTACCAAATTCAAACCAAGTTCCGCGATGAAATTCGTCCCCGGTTTGGTTTGATGCGCGGACGAGAATTCATCATGAAGGATGCTTACTCCTTCAATGTAGATGAAGAAAGTTTGGAAAAAACTTATCAGGATATGCATACCGCCTACAGTAATATTCTACGACGGAGTGGTTTGGCTTTTCGTGCCGTGCAAGCTGACTCTGGGGCGATAGGTGGTTCTGCGTCTCAAGAATTTATGGTGCTGGCGGAAGCAGGCGAAGATGAAGTCCTCTACACTGAAGATGGGCAGTACGCAGCTAACGTGGAAAAGGCAGTTTCTTTACCACCTGACGCCCAAGCCTCGGCATTTACCAGTTATGAAAAACGCGAAACACCAGGAACCCAGACAATTGAAAAAGTTTGTGAATTCTTGAAATGTTCCCCTACCCAAATTGTGAAAAACGTTCTTTACCAAACAAATTTTGATAATGGAACAACAGTGTTGGTGCTGGTGAGCATTCGAGGCGACCAGGAAGTTAATGATGTCAAATTACAAAATGAGTTGACAAAGTTAGCTCCCAAGTACGGTGCGAAAACAGTGATCAAACTTGCAGTACCAGATGCAGAAACTCAAGGAAAATGGGCAAATAAGCCTTTGCCCTTGGGCTATATTGCTCCTGATGTTGCAGATGATTATATTAAGTCTGTCAAAGATATCGCACCTGGCTTTTTACGTTTGGTTGATAAAACAGCAGTTGATTTAAAAAACTTTGTTACGGGTGCAAACGAAGCTGGCTATCACGTTGTAGGATCAAATTGGAATGAGCAATTTAAATTACCAGAATTAACAGTAGATCTACGTAAGGCAAGACCAGGCGATCGCGCCATCCATAACCCAGAACAAACCCTAAAAAGTGCTCGTGGAATTGAGGTAGGTCACATTTTCCAATTAGGCACTAAGTATTCGATAGCAATGGGTGCAACTTATACCAACGAACAGGGTGAAGAAAAACCTTTACTTATGGGTTGTTATGGTGTGGGTGTGTCGCGCTTGGCTCAAGCAGCTGTAGAGCAATCTTACGACAAAGATGGAATTATTTGGCCCCTTAGCATCGCACCTTATCACGCGATTGTGACGATTCCTAACATCAACGACGCCCAACAAGTAGAAATCGCCGAAAAACTCTACGCCCAACTTAATCAAGCCGGAGTTGAAACCTTGCTCGATGACCGGAATGAACGGGCGGGAGTAAAATTCAAAGATGCGGATTTGATTGGCATTCCTTACAGAATTGTCACTGGGCGAGCAATTGCCAATGGCAAAGTTGAAGTTGTTGAAAGAAAAAGCCGCAACTCACAAGAAATTGCGATCGCTGACGTTGTATCTACATTAAAGCAGTGGATTGATCAGGCAATGTAATGGCGAGTGGGAAAAATGATGAATTCTGCAAATTTTTATGATTTGTAATTCATAATTTTTTCTCGCTACTCCTTACCCCCTAATTCAGACAAATGGAATTCTTCACACTCCTTGTATCTGGCGCTTTAGGGTTAGTGACTCCGGTAGGACTGGTGGTTGATCAGGCTGCTGTTGCTGCTATCCGTTCTCAATTGGCTCAAGTTGAACAATTGCAAGTGCGAGTTGACAACGCCCCTACTCATCAATTGCTGCAAGGTAAGGTGGAAAGGGTGCGTGTTGCGGGGCGTTCTTTGCAACTCAAGTGGCAAGAAATTCGGATTGCAGCTTTAGAATTGGAAACCGATGCCATTGAATTAGAACCGCGTAGTCTTGGAAAAGGCAGACCGAAATTCAAACGACCTTTACAAGCTGGTGTACGTTTGGTGTTAACTCAGCAGGATATCAACAAACTCATACAATCACCTCAATTCATAGCCTTGTTGCAAAAGCTAAAAATTAACACAGGGAATTCTTCAAATACAGGGTATAACTCTGTTTATAATTTTGTGAATCCAAATGTAAAGTTTTTAGCAAATAACCGCTTGAGTTTGCAAGTAGAATTACAGGAAAAAGGTCTGGAGAAGCCCTTGTTAATTAGGGTGGAATCAGGATTGAATATCGTTGGTGGGAAGAATATCCAGTTAGTTGACCCAATTGTGGCAGCGAATGGTGAAGAGGTTCCACCTCAATTTGTAAATGCAATTGTCAACAATATCAACAAACGATTGGATTTAGAAAATCTAGAAGGTGACGGTCTACAAGTGCGAATTCTAAAATTGAATATGAGACCAGAAGAATTAGAGATTGCCGCATTTTTACGAGTAGAGCCATCCTCTAGGTTTTTGGAAACCCCCGGCTCATAAGTATCGTCGTTAACCAGACTTATCTTCATACAAATGCTATTTCAGCCCTTAGGAAGGTTTTCATTATGAAAGAACAGCAAGGATCTAACCGTATTTCTCCAGGTGTCATCGCAGCTGTTTCAGCAGCGGTTATTGCAGTGACTGCTGGTGTTGCTTTTTTTGGATCAAAATCTGATAAGAATAACCCTCCTGTAGCAATCCCTGTTCCAGAAGCAGGTCAACTTCAGCCCTCAGAGAATCGCCTAGCTAATGAACAAAATGCTGAAATCTTTTGGCTGCAAGACACTGGCACTGGTTTGAAATTGGTTCCCCAAACAGTTCAAGTTAAAGCAGTTGGGAAGTCGCCCAATCAAGTATTAGAAGGGGCTTTCCAACAATTATTAGCAGGACCCACAGAAGGGACGGACTCTACCACAATTCCAAAAGGAACTAAGCTGTTGGGTGTCAAGGAGGCGTCGGATGGCATCCACGTCAATTTATCGGAAGAATTTACTAGTGGAGGTGGTAGTTCTTCAATGATGGGTCGCGTGGGGCAAGTTGTCTACACCGCCACAGCTTTAGATAAGAATGCCAAGGTGTACATTGAGGTCGATGGGAAACCATTGGAGGTTTTAGGTGGTGAAGGTCTGGAGTTGGAACAGCCACTAACACGTGAAACCTTTGATAAAAATTATTCACTTTAGTTATTAGTGAGTCCAGTGCTGTAAGCCCTATGCCTGCGGCACGGCTGCCCCGAACGGGCACACTTCGTGTTCGCGCAGCCTGTCCTCCGGACTTACGCGTAGCGTGGCACGAAGTGCCTTAGGAGGGTTTCCCGCTCTCACGGCAACTGGCGTAAGCGCTCTTCGTGCCGCAGGCATACGCGAAGCGTCTCCGTAAGCGCTGAGCCCTTCGGGCTTAGGAGATACCCGTAAGGGTCATTAGTCCTTAGCCATAAGCGATAACCTTAGGACAAAGGACTTTTGACTAATTACTTGCTATTTAAAATGCGAAAGTTACGGGCTTGCTGTTCTAACCTGGCGGCGAGCCGATCGCAAACCCGATTACACAATTCAAAAATCATCTCATCTTCCACCCGGTAGTAGGCACAAGTTCCTTCACTGCGGCGGCTGAGGATTCCTGCTTGCCACATTACCTTCAAATGTTTTGACACATTAGCCTGAGAAGTCTGTGTTGCCTCTACCAGTTCTTGCACACATTTTTCTTCATCCCGCAGCAAATGCAACAGCCGTAGGCGCATGGGTTCACTCAAGAGGCTGAAGTATTCAGCTACTTGTTGCACAACTTCTGGCGGTACAGGCAACGCTTGTTTCATCAGGTTAGATCCGTAAGGACTCAACTAAAAAATTTACAACGAGGCATCGTTATATAGATTAATACTTAATCAGGGTTAATTCGCATCAAAGGTTGACCATATTCCACAGGTTCACCGTTTTGAAGGAGAATTTCTATCACTTGTCCGGATACTTCTGATTCGATTTCATTCATCAGTTTCATGGCTTCGATAATACATACTGTTTGACCACTTCTGACACGATCGCCCACTTCCACAAATGGTGATTCGCTAGGACCAGGAGCGCGATAAAACGTTCCCACCATTGGGGAAGGGATGTCAACGAATTTCTGTTCTATGAGTGAGGGAACCGCCACTGGCGGTACACCCACGCTATTGCTGTCAAAGACGCGAGTTGGCGCAGTTTGGGCGACGGTCGGAGGCGATCCTACCGCATACGCGGGTGGTGGAACTGGCGTCAGTTCCGAACCAACCGCGCCTAACGCCGCTTGGGGTGCTGACAAAATTTGATGAGTGCTGACCGCCTTACGAACCGTTAGCTCAAAATCGTCGCTTTTGAGCGTGACTTCTGCAATGTCGGTTTGTGCAATAGTTGTCAACAGTTGGCGGATTTCATTAAAGTCCAATGGCACAGCTTTTCTGACCTCATGCAATTAGGTAGTAGATAGACTTTATCCGTGAAGTGAATTTGCTCGTCAGGCAGGGATGTAAATCCCTGTTATAAATGAAAATAGGGATTTGCATCAAGAGGTGAGAAGAAAGTTACTCCCTGCCAAGGTATGTGTCGTTACGGGTGTCTATACGGATGCGTTCTCCTTGGGAAATAAACAGAGGAACCATGACCATTGCTCCTGTTTCCACAGTTGCAGGCTTGGTACCACCAGTTGCAGTATCACCCTTGACACCTGGGTCTGTTTGCACAATTTCCAACACGACGGAGTTAGGCAGTTCTACTTCTAGGACTTGCTCGTCCCAGCGAACGACGTTCACTTCCATACCTTCTTTGAGGTATTTTACGCGATCGCCAATCTGCGCCGCGCTCAATCTGCCTTCTTCGTAGGTTTCCATATCCATAAAGACGTATTCATCGCCTTCTTTATAGGTATGCTGCATCGTGCTTTTTTCCAGGTTGGCTTGCGGAACTGTTTCGCCAGCGCGGAAGGTTCTTTCTACCACGCTCCCACTTTGGGCATTTTTCAGTTTTGTGCGTACAAAGGCAGAGCCTTTACCTGGCTTAACGTGGAGGAATTCCACGACTCGCCACACAGACCCATCTAATACTATCGAGACACCAGGTCGAAAGTCGTTACTGGAGATCATGAAACTTTCAGAATTTGGAAGACAATCGGGATTTATTTTAACCCCCAATAGCAGTAATTAGTCATTCCTCATGAGTTATTAGTTATTAGTACTCACTCAAGAGTCAACACTCAAGAGCCAAAAATTATTCTCCTCGTCTGCTCTGGTGCTTCCACCTAAGCGTTTATTGCAACACGCTGCTAGCTGGTGCGGCTGAAAAAGATAGCAGCAATGATAATTAACCCTAAAAGCGCCAAAGGTACCCACAGGTTAGGGATATCTGACAAACTCATAAAATTCAAAATAAAAATTAAAAATTATTTTATTTATATTCTGTAAGTACCTACAAAATACTACAACGAAACATCTAAACTGACTCACTCCAGAGTGCTGACACCAAAAATCATTTCTTCTGACAGCTTGTTCGGAAATTTTCCTAAAACAGGACTGATAGAAAATCACGTGAGTGTCATAACCAGGGGCAAATATGTAGCTCAAAAGTTTGATGATACCTATTTTTGAGCATATTGCCCCTGGTATTAGTTAATTTAACTGATTCGGCGGAATTCCCCATCCGCCATGCGGTGGGGATGGATAGCCGGGAGATGACGAAACGATCTCCGAGCAATAATGACTGCAAGTCATTGAGAGAGTGAGGTGGTTGAGGAATCTC
>JAHHIB010000038.1 GCA_019359075.1 Kalymmatonema hyalinum WJT4-NPBG1 | reverse complement strand
GATTATTGTCCAATTATTTAGTTCAGCAACTAAAACGCCCGAATGTTCCCATGTTTATTGTCTAGTTGTTTGGCGCTCGGTGCGGCGCAGCCGCACCGTCGCTTGTGACAGTTGCGTAAGTCCTGATTTTTAGCAATATTAGGCAAGACAGTGAACATCAGGGAAGAAGGGATTCGGATATTATCTATGGGCGGAGGGAACCCCGTTCTTGCGCCCGCCGAGGCGGATTAAGACCAAGAAACCGCAAGGTAGACTGGCATCTGTCAATGAAGCCGGAAGCCTACACGCTCACCGCAAGGTCAGTGTAGGTAGTTCACAAATTTCTCCATTGAGTAGTTAACAAAAGTCTCTCCCCTACGTTCCACTTGTTGTTCCCTAATGATCTCGAAGCCCATGTGCAAGAAAAATGGCTTTGCGGTAATACTTGCTTCGGTGTACAAGCGATGAATTCCTAATTCATGAGCCTTTGCCTCAATTGCACAATAAATCTTTCTGCCGATACCCATTCGTTGATAATTTTTATGGCAGTAGAAGCAGTCTATATGTCCGCTCAACTCTAACTCACCAAAACCTGCAATCACACCTTCATCATCAGCAACATAAGTGAGTCGTTCAGAACAAACCTTTGCCCAGTTTCTAAAATGAATATTATCTGGTGCCCATGCCTTGACCTGATTGCTTGAGTACTCACGAATATTGATTTCACGCACGGTATCGTGGAACAACTGCGCTATTTGCTCAGCGTCTTGCTCATGAAACAATCGTATTTTCATTTTCATCGAAGCCTTCACTGGCTAAGTATTTATTATTCTGCTTACCGTCTTTGCCATAGTATCTGCTTTCTCAATACTACTCCTTCTCAAACTTATTTGAGTCCAAAGTGTTGATGCAGCGCAGAAGGTACTCGTTGAAATGCTCTTGCTCTTCTGCGCTGAGGTTCGAGAACAGCCGTGCTTCAATCTCGTCGGCAATGCGATCGCCTTGTTGCAATAAAGTCTCGCCACGTGGAGTAAGATGGGTTTCAACTGCTCGACCTCGTGAAGGCGGACGACGGGTAATGAGTCCTGCCTGCTCCAAACGTTGCAGCATAGTCGCCACGGCTTGTGGAGTCACGAAGGCAATGCGCGCAATGTCAGCACCCGAGGCACCAGGGTGTTCGCGCAAAATCCGCAGCGTACCCCATTGTGCGACACTCAGCCCAATAGGAGAAAGGGCGGCATCGAGGGCAACTTCAACCACGGCTTGTGCTCGATAAAGGTTGAGAATTTTGCGGTTGTTAATCGACTGATTCACGTCGGCTCCGTACTTAAGACAGCCCAGAATGGGTGCTAATTCTATTTTGGCTGAATTCATTTCCATATAAAAGCATTGACAATCACCAATCTATATATCAACATATTAATATAAAAAGATTGATATAAAAAATTGAGTTAACTGGTTTTAACCTGCATCAATGACGTTGAGTGTATCTCCACGTTCAGGTTCAGTCTTGGGTTTATACGTTTAGCCACTAGAGCAGAAACTACACAGGAATCAGCATTATGAACTTCCAACCAATATCAAAGCCTTTCATACTACCAAAACCTTCAAAACGGTGGACAGTAGCTCTCATGATTGCTGCTACCGCCATTACAAGCACAACCATTTACTACGGTTTTTCCCAGATTGGACATCAAAGTAAACCATTAGAATCTAGTAAAACTGTGCCGGTCATTCGGCAAATTACTGCTCTCGGACGACTCGAACCGGAAGCAGAGGTTATCCGAGTGTCTACACCTGTGACGCTTAGGAATGACCGGATTGCTCAATTGCTCGTGCAAAGAGGCGATCGCCTAAAAGTCAATCAAGTCATTGCGGTTTTAGCTAGCCGCAATCGCCTCCAAAACGCCCTACTCGAAGCACAAGAACAAGTGAAAGTGGCGCAAGCTGAACTCGCCAAAGTGAAAGCTGGCGCAAAATCTGGAGAGATTGCCGCACAGAAAGCCGAAATAGCTCGCCTTGAACAACAACTCCGGGGTGAGATTGCTTCTCAAACAGCCACGATTGCCCGTTGGCAATCTGAAGTGAACATCGCCAGTGCTGAATACAAACGCTATTTATCGCTATTTAAAGAAGGGGCGATTGCAGCCTCTGAGCGAGATAAAAAGCGGCTTGCCTTAGAAACTGCTCAAGCACAGCTTAACGAAGTCAGGGCAAATCAAAATCGCACAGCAGACACGCTACAACAGCAAATCAAGCAAGCGAAAGCCACATTGGAAAAAATCGCAGAAGTGCGTCCAGTTGATGTACAAGCAGCCGAGGCTGAGGTAGACAAGGCAGTAGTTGGTGTCAAAAAAGCTGAAGCTGACCTCGCTGAAGTCTATATCCGCGCACCCATGACAGGACGAATTTTTGAAATTCATGCCAGACCAGGAGAAGCCGTTGGTGATAAAGGTATAGTTGACCTCGGACAAACCGACCAAATGCAAGTGGTTGCAGAGGTTTATCAAACTGATATTGGCAAAATTCATCAAGGTCAACAAGCAATCATAAAGAGCGAATCATTCCCTGGAGAAATCCGTGGAACCGTTCGCCTGGTTGGCTTGCAAGTGACTCAACAAGAAGTTACCAGCGGTGAACCAGGAGAGAACCTGGACCGCAGAATTGTGGAAGTGCGAATTCGCCTCAATCGGGAAGACAGCAAGCGGGTTGCAGACTTGACGAATATGCAAGTACAAACCGCTATTCAGCTTTAAGGTAGACCAAAAATCCAGGAATCACTGAAATGTTCCGCAAATTCCGTAAAACACCACTCGCATGGTTGCAAGTCAGACGAGAGAAAACGCGTCTTGCCGTTGCCCTAGCAGGAATTGCCTTCGCAGACGTCCTCATGTTTGTCCAACTTGGGCTCAATGATGCGCTCTATGACTCCGCAGCAAATTTTCACAATACCCTAAGAGGGGATTTGTTCGTGATCAATCCACAATCTGAAGCTGTGCAGTCGTTCAAGAGTTTTCCAAGAGAGCGGTTGTATCAAGCAGCAGGATTCGGGGGAGTCGAGTCTATAAACTCTTTATACGTTGGTAGCGCTGTGTGGCGCAATCCTCAAAATCGTCAACGCGAACGCACAGTCCTGACCGTTGGTATTAACCCTGCGAAAGCAGCATTTACGTTACTAGAAGTGAATCAGCAAATAGATAAACTCAAGCCGCTGAATCGAGTGCTATACGACCAAGCAGGGCGACCTGAATTTGGAGACATTCCTGCTTTGTTTCAAAAGTCTTCCCCACTCTCGATTCAGGTGAATGATAAGCAAATTTGGATCACCGGGCTGTTTACGCTGGGTGTGTCCTTTGGGACTGATGGTACTATGATTACCAGTGATTCTACCTTCCTGCGCCTGTTTAGCGATCGCCAACCAGAGGAGATTGACGTTGGTCTGATTTCATTAAACAAGAGTGCAAACCTTAAGCAAGTGCAGACACAAGTGCGAGCCACCTTACCAGACGATGTCTTAATCCTAACGCGAGAGGAATTTGCCAATCGAGAGAAGCAGTATTGGTCAAGTAGCACTCCAACTGGCTTCATTTTTGGACTTGGAACCATCATTGGCTTTGTCGTGGGGATTGTAATTGTTTATCAAATTCTTTACTCTGATGTGTCAGAACACTTACCTGAATACGCCACGTTGAAAGCGATGGGGTACAGCGATAATTACCTCGTCGGCATTCTCATTCAAGAGTCACTTATTCTAGCAATCATGGGTTTTATACCAGGGTTTGTTCTTTCGTCAGGACTGTACTTGATTGCTGGAACCGCGACTTTGTTACCTATTGGCATGACACAAATCCGCACTGCTTTAGTGTTATTTTTAACTAGTTTTATGTGTGTTATTTCGGGGGGAATCGCTATGCGTAAGTTGCAAGCAGCCGATCCGGCGGACATTTTCTGATAAAAAATGCGTAACCACTATGCAGAACCAAACTATTCCTACTACCCAAAATCAACCGACAACAACTGAACCTGTGATTTCTGCTTCTAACCTCAACCACTACTTTGGTGAGGGAGAACTCCGCAAACAGGCTTTATTTGATATCAATCTCGACATTAATCCTGGAGAGATTATCATTATGACTGGCCCTTCTGGTTCTGGTAAAACCACACTGCTGACTCTTATGGGAGGTTTACGTTCAGCGCAATCTGGGAGTCTTACAATCCTTGGACAAGAAATGTGTGGGGTTACTAAGCAGCAAATGGTGCAAGTACGACGGCAAATTGGTTATATTTTCCAAGCGCACAACCTCCTGACTTTCTTAACAGCTAAACAGAATGTGCGAATGTCTTTAGAACTGCATGATCAATACCTGGATCAAGACATAGATGGGATGTCCGCTGATATCCTGAAAGCCGTTGGGTTGGGAAATCGCATCGACTACTATGCAGATAGCCTCTCTGGTGGACAAAAGCAAAGAGTAGCAATAGCTCGTGCTCTTGTAAGCCATCCCAAAATTGTCCTAGCCGATGAACCCACAGCCGCCCTCGACAAAAAATCAGGACGAGATGTCGTGGAGATGATGCAGAAGCTGGCAAAGCAGCAGGGCTGTACAATTCTCTTGGTCACACATGATAACCGGATTCTCGACATTGCTGATCGCATCGTCTACATGGAAGATGGGCGTCTAGCAGATAACCCGGCTTTGATACTTGGTGAGTGATCAACACTAAAAAGCAAAAAACAGGTATTCACTCAGCACTGATTTTTGTCACGCTTCACAACCAAAAAGAGAATGATGCAAATAGGCTGTTGTGTGCATAAGCCCCAGACATCGAATATATAAGCGATCTGCTGCCATTTTTGCCATTTCTATCCCCTAAGCGCATAAGTTGATTTTGCTGATACCCATAAAGAAGAAACGAAGGTTAGCTCTCCAAGCTTAGCTTCCGTTCAGTAAACAGGTATGACTTATTCCACACAATCACACTTTTGTCAATGCGTAACTTCTAAGCTTTTTGCGCTAGCCAGCATAAAAAAATTATGAAGGTTCTAGCTTTTCATACTCATAATGAGTACAATTTAATTAAACGTAGTCGTTACGAGTACGGTTTAAAGGGACTGCTATTGTAAAGGCAGCCTATGAGTGAATAATTGAGAGGAGAAATAATGGATTTATCAAACTCGAACACCGCAAAGAACCTGTCTGAAGCCTTTGCTGGGGAATCGATGGCAAATCGTAAGTATCTGTTCTTTGCGGAAGTGACTCGCCAGTTGGGGCTGAGTGAATTGTCAAAGCTGTTCCGGGAAACTGCAAACCAGGAGACAGAACACGCTTTTGCTCACTTCCGGTTAATGCATCCAGAGTTGGTGGTGGAAGATGTCGCTTCGTTAACTGATGAACAAAAGAAGGCGATCGCATCTCGTTGTTTAGAGTTAGCGATTGAGGGAGAAACTTATGAGTACACAACCATGTACCCAGATTTTACTGCTGCGGCACGTGCAGACCGGGACGATAAGGCTGTAGTAGAGTTTGAGGCACAACAAGTAGAGTCCCGTGAACACGCTCAAATTTTCCGTAAAGCAACACACAACTTTGGGTTGCTGACACCAATCGAACATCACCATGCCAATCAGTATACAGAAGCACTCCAAGCTCTTGATGGTATCGCTCCAACAGCGAAAGCAGCAAGCGGCGATCCTGCAACCCAGAAATGGATTTGCCGCCAGTGTTCGATGATTTATGACCCCGTAGAAGGCGATCCTGATTCTGGAATTGCTCCTGGAACACCGTTTGAGGCAATTCCTGAAGATTGGCTGTGTCCAATTTGTGGCGCTACGAAGAAAACGTTTGTCCCTTATGAGGAAGCAGTTGCTGCGTAAGCATTCACTATAGCAGAGGGTGTGTTAGGCGATTGCATAAAGCGCGATCGCCTCACGCCTTATTGCAACTCATAATCATTTCAATTCTGATTTATTGAGAAGGTTAAGTTATGCCTTAGGAGAACTCACAGGGATGAGTAATATAAAAGACACAATTGTGCGGAAAGTACAAACCTGGCAAGGTGTGACAATAGCGCCCCATCGCTTTGGAGGTATAGAGTTTCAGATCAACAATCGGGAAATTGGTCACCTGCATGGAGATTACCAAGCAGACATTCCTTTTACAGCCCGTATACGCAAAGAGCTTGTAGAATCAGGTAAAGCTTCACCGCATCACATTTATCCCAACAGTGGTTGGATTTCTTTCTACATTCATGGAGTTGAGGACGTTTCCCTGCTGCTAGAACTGTTGCGGATGAATTATGACCGATTGGCAAAGAATCGCTTGACAGTTAAAGCTGAGGAAATAGCAGCGTAGCTATCACGCTATGTACAAATTTTCTCAAATATTGTGGCACGGGCGTCTCGCCCGTCCATATAAGAAATGTATTGATAGTTTATAAATGCCTTAAAAGCATTAATCCTCAGTCAATGCTTCGCTCAACACCTCGCGGTGAATCAGTGCTCTATCTAGCAAAAACTGAATTTTTTCTGTTGACAATGGGTCGCCATTGGCGTAGTGTTCTATCCATGTTTTACCAATGAGATTGGGATCATCTGGCAAATTAGCCAAATCCCATCCAGGCATATCTACATCTTCCATCAATCGATTCACCTTGGGATCGTAACTCAGAGCAAAGCAGCGACACCCTTCACTTGCTGCCATAATTAAGCTATGTAAACGCATCCCAATTGCCATTTCTACACCGCGAAACACTCCTTTCAAAAGTTGCGGTTCTTCTAGACACATAATTTGGCTGACATCTTTGAGTTGCGGTTGAATTGCTTGGGCTATTCCTAAATCTTCACTTTTTTGAAAAGGCAACAGTAATATAAAAGTTTGTGTGGCTTTTTGAAAATCAACGAGTGCGCGAGTCAGATGAGCAAGGCGTGTTTCTGTTAACTGGGGATGGGTTCGTAAAGTTACAGCAACTCTGGGAGCAGGTAAATCCCAAAGTCCAGGAACGGGTTTACTTTCCAATGCCCACACGGGATCTGGAGCCAGTATAAAAGGAATTTGCCAATCACTAAGCAAAGCCGCAGAAGCGCGATCGCGCACGCTCACTTTTGTACAACCGCCAAAAGTTTGCCGTGCTAACCAACGAGTCATAGGACGCTTCAATGGACCAATTCCTTGTCCCCAAGCAACGGTTTTCAAACCCATTTTTTGGGCTAATGCCATGATTCCCCCATAATAAAATGGGCTAACGGCACTGGTTGTATCTTGTATTAAACTACCACCACCCCAAAGAAAAGCACCGCAGGAGCGCAAAGCTTGTAGTACGGTGAAAGGTACCATGCGATCATGCGCTTCCACGTTGTAGCGATCGCGAGTTTCTTCAGGATTGCCAGAGAGAACCACAGGCGTGACTGATGGTGGTAGCATCTGTAGAAGCGTTGCTAATAAAGCTTCGTCCCCACCGTTTCCCTTACCGTAATACCCTGATAACAACACCCGCATACTTTGATTTTGAATTTTGAATTTTGAATCTTGAATATTATGCACGCTCTTTCGATTCCTACTTGGATTATTCATATATCTAGCGTTATTGAGTGGATTGCCGCTATTTGGTTAATCTGGAAATACGGAGAAGTGACAGGTAACCGTGCTTGGTGGGCATTGTCCTTTGCTATGTTACCTGCTCTAGTTAGCGCCATGTGTGCTTGCACTTGGCACTATTTTGATAATTCCGAATCTCTAGAATGGCTGGTGACGCTGCAAGCAAGTATGACCTTAGTCGGTAATTTTACGCTTTGGGCAGCTGCGGTGTTAATTTGGCGTTCCAATCAGTCAATCAAAACTGATAGCAATCCTGTGTCTACAAAAACTATAAAATTAGAGCGATGATTTCAAAAGAAGCCCTGTTTGCCCTTTCATTGTTTCCCTACTTGGGTTTCTTGTGGTTTATCAGCCGCAGTAGTCAAATGCCCCGTTTGGCGCTGTATGGTTTCTACGGTACTCTCGTGTTTGTCGCCATCACCATTCCAGCGGGAATTTATGCCCAAGTCCATTATGGTCAGTCTCTAGCAAATGTTGATTGGCTGCACGGGAGCGCAGAATTTTTCTTGACATTTTTTAATATTTTCATTGTCCTAGGTTTCCGGCAAGCTGTGATTCAAAATCAAGCTGTTGTCCCTACTCCCCCTGAGCAAATGTCATCGCAAATGTCATCACCCACTTCTCAAGACTAAAAATCACCTATGTCATTGCAGCTATCTTCTGTTATTAAATATTTTTCCCGCACTCTGTTATGCCTATCAGGTTGTGTAACATTTTTAGCTGTTGATAGTCTTCAGAGTTCATCTTCTAGTTTTGCCGCTGAAAAATTTGTTGTCAGATATGGATTGTTTGAGCAATCACTTCCTGTGGAAGATTTGCGTAAGTATGCTGAAACTCAACAGGTTTCTTCTGATCTCAACTCTTTCCTGCGTTACCTAAATCCTAAACAGCAACAGAGATTGCAACAGGCACTTCACGTAAATATGTCTCTTGATATTGTGGCTGTGGACAAGCTACTAGACACAAGTCTTGGCAAAATGCTTTTATCTGCTGCTTCTAAAAGCGTTACGCGTCGTGACAAAGCTGGGATACAAGCACTACGTTCAGCCATTATCTTAGGAGCCAAATCAAGAGAAGGTCTGGGAATCATCAGCTTTCTGAAAGCTTATCCTAGCGAAAAACTAGTAGTGGATTTGCCGCAAGCTTTAGAAATACTGAATCAATCAAAATTATATTCGAGTTCATCTAATGCGTCACAAAATACGCCACAAAAGGATAACCTAACTTCTACACCTATATGGCAAATTCAAACCCAATATCAAAGACTGGCAAGTAAAGGAAAACAATTTTCCGGCTGCTTATTTGGAGATTCTGTTTCTGCTCAACTTGGGAATTCCCTTGGTGAAGGAACGTTTAATTTTGCCTTAAATGGATTGAGTACAATTTCATTAGTTGAACAGTTGAAAATTTTAGCTACAGGCAATGTAAAATGCCAAAAAACCATTATTGCCATTGGTGGAAATGATGCTTTGTATGGGGTAAGTAAAGAGGTATTTACCGAAAAATTGAAAGAGTCTATTTCGTTAGTAAGAGGAATGGGAACTAAAGAAATTTTTCTCATTCCTGCTTTCTACTCAACAGTTGCTGCTAGCAAAGATCCGACTGTCGCCGCTCCACAATCGAAAGTTGAGGAAATTAATACTGTGATCAATCAAGTTGCGACAACTGAAAATGTGCCAGTTCAATCGTCAGGCATACAATCTTTATATGAAAATAATGTTCTCAAAGACAATTTAACAAGTGATGGCGACCATCTCAATGCCGAAGGTTTAAAGATTTATCGCCAAGCGTTATTAGAAATTTTGGCAAGTGGTTCGGCAAACAAAAATTGATTTGTTAGGAAATTTTACAGTGGGAAAAAAGGAGAAGTTATAAATGGAAGTTATTCCAGCAATAGACTTACTAGAAGGTCGCTGCGTGCGACTTTATCAGGGAGATTATGAACAATCGCAAGTTTTCAACGACAATCCAGTTGAAGTGGCTCAACAGTGGGTGGAACAGGGAGCCACTAGACTACACGTAGTTGATTTGGATGGAGCAAAAACAGGGGAATTAGTTAATTTGCCAGCAATTGAGGCAATAACTCAAGCAGTGTCAGTACCGGTTCAAGTGGGTGGAGGCGTGCGCGATCGCTCTCGCATGCAACAGTTACTGAATTTAGGCGTGCAGCGCGTCATTTTGGGAACTATAGCCGTAGAACAACCCCAACTCGTACAAGAACTGTGCCAAGAATTTCCAGGACAGATTGTTATCGGTATCGATGCGCGTAATGGAATGGTAGCAACTCGCGGCTGGCAAGAAACTTCGGAAGTTTTGGCAACTCAACTGGCTGTACAAATGCAAGAATTAGGAGCAGCCGCCATAATATACACCGATATCCAACGTGATGGTACTCTTTCTGGACCAAATATAGAAGCTTTGCGAGCGATCGCGGCGACAATTTCCATTCCTGTCATTGCTTCTGGTGGTGTCAGTTCTGTCACCGATTTGTTAAGCCTATTGGCGTTAGAACCACAAGGCGTGATTGGTGTCATTGTCGGTCGCGCACTGTACACTGGTGATGTTTCTCTTAGAGAAGCATTGCGTGCGGTAGGTCAAGGGCGGATTCAGGATATTCCGCCTAATATAGATTTTTCCGCATTTGCCTAATATCACCTACCCTGCAATATAGAGACGCTTTCATCTCTAGCGCGTCTCTTCTTCCTTTAACCGAATTCTTTTTTGAAATTTTCCGGATTAGTCATTTCCGGCCGTGTATCCCAACTTGTAAGCAATTATCCAGTTCTTAATATGGCTCGTAAAAGACCTCCTAACAGAGGTAGACCAGTCAAAACCAACTCTGGTGCTACCAGGTTAATAAATTCCAACATTCAAAGATTTTCGATGATCCCTGGTACTTCCAGGTTCAAAAAAATCAATTTTAAAAAATTCTTGATTAAAATCAAGCGCTTACTAAAGAAATTTTTTAATAAGTTTTTTAATTTTTAATTTTTAATTTTTAATTTTTATAGTTAATGGGTTTCCTCTCTGGTAGAGACGCTTGATTTATGCGTCTCTATTTTCTTTTGTATGAAAGTCAAGACGCTTGAAAATTCTTTTTACGGAATTATTCCTAAACAGAGTGTAGATCAATTTGTAGTTAATTCAGAGGAAAAAATATGGCTACCGAAAAATCAGTTCCACCACCAAAAGATAAACCAAAAAAGACTGAGGCTGGTTTCATGAATTCAGATTCTAAGAACAAATCGACTGACTCCATAAAAAAAATAGTTTGACCAAGAAAGAACTCAGGAGTACAGAATATTCAACGCGCTCTCCCTTGTTAAAACCATAATTTTTACATTGCTCCTCCCTCTCTTATAAGAAGCTATCCATTACCCGGATCTTTCTTAACATTTGCAAGAGTAATCACTTACGTTTTTTCTAACTCTGATTCGTTCGTCGTTAATTCTCAATAAAAACGTAGTTTTGGCGAGAAGAAGAAGCGTAATTTTGTCAAGCTTGCTTACAATCTCAGTGTTCAAAACGGATGCCAGACAAAGGTTTCAAGATTGTAAAGAAAGAGTCTCCAGTGACCGCTGGCTACTGCCTACCAACTACTGACCAGAACGGGCGATCCGCTTCGCTGGTGCCATAGGCGATCGCACCCTTGAAAAGCTCCCAGCCGTGACTCTTCCACGCCTTGCATTTTGACATCACCTAAACAACTTAAGCGATTCTTTACGGTTAACATTTGGTCAAAGTCGTCTGATGAGAGCCACCTAGGGCGAACCTTTGGCTGGAAGTAATTCTAGTCTAGAGGAATTTCTTTCATCAACTTTGAGAGGTTTCTGCAATTGATTCAGTGAGCCATAAATAAAACAATTATTTTATCTAAATTTTCGGCTTCCCAAAGAGAAGCATAATAACAATCACCGTTGATTTGAAAATTTAGCTTTTTTTTTCTGGCTAATTTATTCCTTAATTTTATATTTAGGTTTTGGCAGAAGTGAGGCTTCACTTCTAACTCCCAAAATTCTTGGGTGTCTTCTACTGCTTCTACCCAATACATTTTTTTGTTAATTTCTAGAAAGGCAAATTTAAGCGGTACCAATTTTAATAATTCGACAATTTCTCTGGGTTTTAAATTTTCTTGGATCTGTCTAACTAAAGTAACGGTTCCGCCTGTACTATAAATTTCATGAGAGTAGCAATCGTTAACTTTGTGTTTTCTATTTTTTTTCATCTCATACCTTTAGCGGGCTTTTACTACTCACATCTTGCACCAAGAAATCTTGATATCAATTCCCTGCTCTTGGAGCAGGGATTGCAATCGGAGAATGTCAGTCAACAACACGCATACAACCAACTGAGGGAGGAGAGTATGGAGAGCTAATTGTGCCATTTGCCCCCAATCTGGCAATGAGGTGGCTCCAGTAGAGAGATAAGCAAGCGTGTGCTAACAGGTAAGCAATCAAGGATAAAATCAGCCAACGGTACATTCCCAGCTTGGTTTGTTGAGCAAAGGGATGTAGCCCAAAACGGTGTTTAGCGGTCTTAAACCAACCCTCAATCTGCCATCGGCGTTTGCCCCACCAATTGATAGTGCTGGCTTTCAAAGCTTTAGTGGAGAGGACAAAGCGTTTCTGCCATTTGCCGTTGCGCTTGAGATAGAACCAGGAAATGGAAACAACCAAAGGCAAGCCATCAAGCCGGACTTGTTGCCCTCGTTTGTACAGACTAGATACTTTACGACCATCAAGCAGTTGGCGATCGCACCGCACCCCGACAACACCGTGATATCTCAGCTTCCGAATGCCTTGCACAAATTCAACGCTACCAAAGGCGGTATCTGCCAACACCATCACCTGAAAGCGACGAGTTAAGGTTTTAGGCAATCGTCGCACTAACCGCAAACCCAATTGAGCTGGTGAAGTTGTGCCTTTACCCCGAAACACCCGAAAGTTCCAGGGCACACGCCAATCTCCTACTACCAGGTAAAGCACAACTAGGTGTAACCCTCGGAAAGCCATCCAAAACACTGATGAGTGAATCGAAGGGTTTCAACTTGCCTCGCTTCTCCAAACTCGTTAAGTCAACGATCACCGGCAAACATGGTCTTCGTCCTATTGGTTTGTAGGATAGCAATTTGGCTAAAACGGCTTGTCGCACCTGTCGAATCATCTCACGGGTTGACCAAGGGTACTCGTTCAGAAGCAGCATAGCTACCTTTTTTCAACTCAGGTAGGTAGGAATAAACAAATTTATGTTAACTAATATCTTGCACCATTACGAGTAAACCACTAATGCTTCTATGAAATAGTGTTTCAATCTACTCAAAAATAAGCTCTAGTTTCTGACTTTTGACGGTATCTGGAAAACCTCGCTTCCATTCCTCTGTCCTTGTAGAAGAGAGGCTCTTACCTTAGCCCCAACCCTTGTAGGGAACTCGGGACCCCCACGGAGTGGGGATTAGGGTCAGGGGGCTAGGGTCAGGGGGCTAGGGGGTTAGGTTTCACGTTGGTTTTTCCACATGACCTGAAAAGTCAGATCCAGTTTTAGTCCATTTTAATGGACTGACGCTATTAGCCTAGAACTATAAGTCCTAGGCGGACGATAACACTGCGTCAAATAATATGTAATGACTTTGACATTTGTTTTACCAGGTGCAAAATGTAAGTTAAGAAATGAAATGTTCAAACGCCTGAAACTTGCTTACTCTTACTAATGACTCATGAGCAATGACCGCTTGAACGAGTTAACTTTAATTTGTGCCGATCTATTTATCAAGTTACTTGCTACATAAATTAATCTCAGCTTTGTCATAAATCCAGGGCGCGAAGTTTCCTTAGCTATGGCTATTTGTTGTATTTTTAACGTTCAAAAAACAAAGCTGTAAAAAAACAATTATTAGCTTTGTGTTGTATTGGTTTATAATAAAACCAGTCCTGTTGCTTATGTTACAAATTGCAAAGTTAAATAGCTTTAATAAAGCGTAGATACACTGAAATTAGATAATTAATATTGATACAATCACAAGCAGGAAATTCTGTGATATCAATGTATACCAGCGAATCGCCCAAGTATCCTCATACAGCGGAAATTGGACAAAGAAGCCGCATCCTAGTAGTAGAAGATGAAGAACTTATCCGGGAAATGCTTGTTCTAGCTTTGGAAGAGGAAGGTTATGGAGTGGTAACTGCCACTGATGGGCGGTTGGCTGTAGAATACCTAAAAAGTTATGAACCAAATTCAGGAGAGCTTTCCTTTGATCTGGTGATTCTTGATTTGATGCTGCCTCAAATCAATGGATTAGATATCTGCCGTTTGCTTCGATATCAAGGAAACCCAGTACCGATATTAATGCTGAGCGCTAAGGGGAGTGAAACAGACCGCGTTTTGGGGCTAGAAGTGGGAGCAGATGACTACCTCACCAAACCCTTTAGTATGCGGGAACTCGTGGCTCGTTGTCGTGCTTTGCTCCGCCGCCAACGCTTAAGCAGTTTGCCTCAGCTACCAGTGCTGCAGTATAAAGAAATTACTTTGTATCCCCAAGAATGTCGCGTACTGGTTCGCGCTCAAGAGGTGAATTTGTCGCCCAAGGAATTTCGACTGCTGGAACTGTTTATGAGCTATGCCCGGAGGGTATGGTCACGCGAGCAATTGTTAGATCAAGTTTGGGGACCAGATTTTGTTGGCGATAGCAAAACTGTGGATGTTCATATTCGCTGGTTACGCGAAAAATTAGAACAAGACCCGAGCCGTCCAGAATATATTGTGACTGTACGAGGTTTTGGCTATCGATTTGGATAGTTGTTAGTTTTTAGTTGTCAGAGAACAACTAACAACTAGCAATGCTTATACTGGGATTTTTACTGGGTTTAGCGGTAGGCGTAAGTTTTTGGGTGTGGCAACAGTTTCAACTGAACCGCTACCTAGGACAAGTGTTGCGACCGTTAAGCGGGCATTCTTCTGAGTTGGCGCTGCTCATTCCTCGTTTGCGGCACGAAATTCGATTGGTCAAGCAACAACGGCAACAATCGCAGCAGTTGCTCCAAACATACCAAGACCTGCTGCAGTTCGCGCCAGTGGGGTATTTACAGGTTGACGAAGAAAATCAACTGCTCTGGTGTAATGAGCAGGCACGGAAAATATTGGATCTGCAAAGATGGCAACCCGGACAAGTGCGCTTGTTGCTAGAGTTAGTAAGGTCTTACGAACTTGACCGATTAATTGAGAAAACTCGCGATCGCCAAATGCCACAATCAAAGGAGTGGGTGTTTCATCCTTCTTACGAGAATGCGGCGGCTATATCAGAAGTGAAGCCTTTGATGTTACAGGCGACAAGCTTACCCTTAGACAAGGGACAAGTGGGAGTCTTTATAGAAAACCGTCAGCCTTTGCTAGATATGAACTTAGCACGCGATCGCGCTTTTTCTGATCTGGCTCACGAGCTGAGAACTCCGCTAACTTCAATCCGTCTGGTTGTAGAAACATTACAAGACCGGATGCAACCGCCCTTGGATCGTTGGGTTAACCGCCTCTTGCATGAGGTTGACAGATTGATTCACTTAGTGCAAAGTTGGTTAGAGCTCACTCAACTGGAAACCAACCCAACCATCCAACTGCATCGTCAAAGAGTAGAAGTGCGATCGCTGATTCTGTCTGTGTGGGAGAGTTTAACACCCCTAGCACAGCGACATCAGATTGAGATTGGCTATTCCGGTCCAGAAAATATCTGGATTAACGCCGATGAATCTCGCATGTACCAGGTGTTTCTCAACTTACTGGACAACAGTATCAAATACAGTCCACCTAGTACAACCATTCTCGTCGAAGCAAAAATCGTTCCGGGACAGAATAATCGGGAACCAGCAATAGAAATTAGCATTATTGACTCCGGAATGGGTTTTTCCCCAGAAGATTTACCTCACGTGTTCGAGCGCTTTTACCGAGGGGATCAATCACGCTCCCGTGTGACACCCTCAGAGAATCATTCGGCTTCAGGAATTGTTGGTAGTGGTTTGGGTTTGGCAATTGTCCAGCAAATTGTTCTAGCACATGGCGGTTTTATAAAAGCCATGAACCATCCGAAGACAGGCGGTGCTTGGTTGCAAGTAGAACTACCTGGTATCGTGGCAAATTCTGACAGCCAAGACTATATTTGAAAATATCTTCATGTTTGAGACTACAAGTGTGAAACTCCCCCTCTATAGTCCCAATCCTGACAGACCCCAGCTGGCTCGCGAAATTAGGCGCTTAGAGCAGGATGTGTTGCGTATGGGGGCTTTGGTGGAACAATCATTTCGCCTAAGCCACCAAGCCTTGTTCACCCGCAACTTGACAGCAGCTGAGGAACTTCCTGTATTAGATAAAAAAATTGATCGCTTTTATAGACAAATAGAATCAGACTGTACGGCAATCATGACGCTGCAAGCTCCTACAGCTCAAGATTTACGTTGTTTGAGTGCCTTTATGCAGCTCGTGCGCGATCTAGAACGCATTGGCGATTATGCCAAAGATTTGGCTGAAATTGCCATTAAAATCTTTCCTTATCCGCCTCATTCCTGTATACCAGAGATTGCAGTCATGTCTCACCATGCCCAAGCAATGTTGGCAACGAGCTTAGTGGCGTTGGCAGATTTAGATGAAGTCAACGGACGAGGTATAAAGCGACTCGATGATGCTGTAGATACTGCTTATGAACAGCTTTATCAAACCCTAGCTCATCAACGGTACGACGAAGGTGTGGTTGAGCCTATTTTGCTACTAGTACTGGCGATCCGTTGTCTGGAGCGCATGGCAGATCATGCAACCAACATTGGTCAACGTGTGGCATATATTGTGACTGGTCAACGGAGTTAGATATTTCTTCATAGCCAGGAAGTAGGGGCGCAAGGTATTGTGTCGATATGGGTATAGGCTATGGCGAAGGAGTTCCACTCTCCCCACGAGCCCTTATCCGCAACGCGCTGGCTCCTGTGTGGGGACTCGGAATTATTCACAAGCTGACTACTCTCTTGAAAATACTACTTTAGATAGATGTATGCAAGATAGTTAAATATTAAAGATTGTATAATTATTGGAAATTAGCTTGCTGCCCCTCAAAACGCATCAATAACTCTTCAATCAAAAAGACAGGCTAAAGGCAATACGTATTGCATATTATTAATTTGAAAATAGAGAGACACTACATTATCTCTGGCTTAAATATTTGTTAAATAGCGAACATTTTACAAAAAGTTTACCTATTCTTAAACTTTCCCGCTTAGATTAGGCAATGACCAGGTGAAAGTTGTGAGCTATCCAACAGATGGCTTCGGTATAATCGATAAACCAGATGAGTATCACACGTCGGGACTTCCTGTTGTTGCTGGGAAGCAGCGCAGGTGCAGTAGGGCTGAATTCTTTAGTAGGATGCGAAAAAAAAATCGCAGTGCAACCTACCACAAAAGAAGTGAGGGCAGCATTTGCATTTCAACCAATTCAAGGTCCGATTCCCCTAGAAACAGCTGGGTTCCGACCCGAACAGCAAAAAGAGCAATATAGTGCCTATGAAGTGCGGGATGATTTGGTCTTGCCACAAGGATATCAGTACCAAGTGATTGCCGCATGGGGTGATAAAGTCGGTGATTCTCGTTTCGGTTACAACAACGACTATCTCTCTTTCGTCCCAACTGGTAACAATGAAGGGTATCTGTCAGTAAACTTTGAATACATCAGCGCCATACCTTGGATGCAAACTTACGAACAGGTGATTGGGAAATCACTGCCGTTTGATGAGGTAAAAGCAGCGCTGAAAGAAAAGAAATCAGGAAAAAACGAGATAAACGCCTTTTCTTTGCCAGACTCAAACCCGATAAAAGCGAAAATACGCGAGATTAGCAAAGAAGCACTGCTAGACCAAGGATTAGGTGTTATTTCCATTCGCAAAACAACCGACGGAAAGTGGGAACGTACCAGTTCGCAGGCAGATAGACGAATTAGCGGTATCTCTGGTTTAGAAGATGGGCGTTATCTTAAAGCAACTGGACCTGCGGTAGCGGTTTTTCGCAAGCAGCAGGGATTAGGATACGTAGATAAGTTAGGCGATCGCATCATTGGTTCTTATGGTAACTGTGCTGGTGGAACCACACCTTGGGGGACAGTCCTCAGTGCTGAAGAAAACTTTCAGGCACAAGTCCCAGAACCAGTGTATGCTGATGGCACGTCCTTTGACCCCAGCAAGCGACCTTTCGCTTTAGGTGATGAGGAACTGTTCGGACAAGGTAACGTTTTTGGATTAGCAGGGAATAAATATGGTTGGATTGTCGAAGTCGATCCCGCTAATCCCAACGATTACGGAACCAAACACACTTGGCTGGGACGCTATCACCATGAAGCGGTGGGTGTGCGCGTAGAGGCGGGGAAACCATTGGCTTTCTATTCTGGATGCGATCGCCGAGGCGGACACATTTACAAATTTGTCAGCCGCGATCAGGTGAACGACCCCAAAGACAAAGCGAATTCCCGGTTACTTTCCCAAGGAATGCTCTACGTTGCAAAATTCAACCCCGATGGTACAGGTCGTTGGATACCTTTAAAATCTGACACACCAATCAATCCAGACCTCCCTAGCACAATTGCTGGAAACCTGATTCGCTTGCCCAAAGGTCCTGCAAAAGCTCAAGAAAAAGGAAGACAAAGTTTCCAGCCGTTACCGCCGCGTGTCGAGGGCGGTGATTTTGAAGTGACAAAGGACGAGGAAATTGGTCAGTACAAGCAGAGGTTCAAAAAACTAGGCGACCTTTACATTGGAAACCCAGAAGAACAACAAGGTGCCATTCTTATTGACGCCCACTATGCTGGTAATGCTGCTGGTGCAACCTGCACAGCTCGTCCTGAAGATACAGAAATTGCTCCTAATGGCGACTTATACATTAGCTTTACTTCTGGTTCTCCCGACGATGAAGGTGGTCCAGATATACGAGTTTTCAAAGGTCCCAAAGACGAAACTCCCTATGAGTATGGCTGGGTGATGCGCCTGACAGAAGACGGTAACAATCCAGCGGCAAATACCTTCCGCTGGCAAATGGCAGCAACTGGCGGTGAACCATCTGTGGGTGGTTTGGGTTTTGCTAATCCGGATAATTTGCTACTAGATAACAACGGCAATGTCTGGATGGTAACAGATATGTCCACCAGCAAAATGAATAAATCTGTTAAAAGCCGCACAAATGACAAGGGAAAACCAGCAAATCTATCTGGTTTGTTTGGTAACAACGCCCTTTGGTACATTCCCACAAGCGGCGAGGATGCAGGTAAAGCTTTTCTCTTTAGTATCGGACCAATGGAATGCGAAACCACAGGACCTTGCTTCGCTCCGGATCAGCAGAGTATGTTTCTTTCTATACAGCATCCTGGAGAAGCCAATGGAATTCGTAAAAACCAGGCTTCTGAGACCAGAGAATTTCTGATCACCACTACGACAGGTGAAGAATTTTTACAATCTCGTCAGGTTCCTATTGGTTCCAATTGGCCCAGCAAAAATCCTGATGCTTCGCCCAAACCAGCAGTTGTTGCTATCTCAAAATCCTAATTAACTTGACAAATAATATGAAAAATGTTATTATCCTCGGCTGTCGATATGTATTTTCCTTTGTCCAGATAATTACTTTTTATACACGCATTTTTGCTTTTTAGATCATTTCTTAATAAATGTTTAGAAATAAAAATAACACAAGGCATCAACTTTACACGAAAATGATTTCATGTCAGACAACAACAGTATGCTCTGAACACTAGTTAACCATATGACTTGTTCTTACATACCTACGGTCAACTCAAGTTTTCCACTGGTTAGCGTGTTTACAGCAATCATAGAGTCTGAATTGTTAGTTATAAACCCACTTTTACTATTTTAGTCAACCAGCCTAATGGTGTTCTTAAGCTACCAAAGTCTTCCAAGTGCTGAAATCTACCTTATGGCTTAGCTTGATGCCAAGGAGCGCCAGTGTAATTCACTGAACCAATTTCGCCATAAGGCAACATCTGATGCCAACTACCCCAGATGGCGACCACAACCTCGAAATTGAGCACTTAATTAGTTTTAGTCTACAAAATATCATGATGTATTCCACAAGTCGTTCTCAAAATTCTGCCCAGTCTCATCATTCTTCCTCTACTGGACAATTGCCGCAACGACTGCTGACGCGACGCGAAATTATTCCGGCGCGCAATGATGTACTCTGGCGGATTGAGCGCGGAGCAGTTCGCACATTAACCTGGAGTGAAGACGGAACATTTATCACTTTGGGTTATTGGGGAACTGGGGATTTGGTTGGTTATCCTTTGTCCAAAGTCAAGCCCTACCAAATTGAATGCTTGACTAGCGTCGAAGTGAGTGTCGTACCACCTCATTTGTGGAATCAGGATGTCGAGGCTCTATTGTCTCACATCCAACAGGCAGAAGAATTACTGAGCATCGTACACCGTAAGCCAATGTCCTTGCGCTTATGGCAATTTTTGGTTTGGCTAAGTGAAAAGTTCGGTCGCGACGTCGAGCAAGGAAAGCTAATCGACCTCAATGTGACTCATCAAGAGATGGCAGAGGTGCTAAATACAACAAGGGTAACCGTAACTCGACTGCTCCAGCAGTTTCAGGAAGAAGGAAGCCTTATACGTCACAAACGTCGCATTATTATGCGTCTATCAAACAAAGGATGCAAATAGCCATCATGAAAAATAAGTGGTGATTAACTTGTTTTAATCACCACTCACATCTGGTACAATTCTGACAGAAAATCATTAGTAAATTCCCAAAAAAACTATGTACTTCAGGGAATTATACCATGATTAAGTCGGTAGGTGTGAGTGAGACATAAATCATGAAGAAACTATTTAAGACTAAAAACTTTCTCAAGCTGAGCCCAGTTGTTGTCGCCGCCACATTTTTCGCTGCAAATAGCGCTATGGCTTCTGAAGTCAATGAACAGGTGACTTCCGTGTCCCAGTTGACGGCACAATCTGACAACCTCGGCCAAGTAACATCTGTTTCTCAGTTTTCCGACGTACAACCAACAGACTGGGCATTCCAAGCATTGCAGTCCTTAGTAGAGCGCTACGGTTGTATTGCTGGTTATCCCAATGGGACTTATCGCGGGAACCGTGCTTTGACCCGTTATGAGTTTGCCGCTGGTTTGAATGCTTGTTTGGATCGGGTGAACGAACTGATTGCAACAGCTACCGCTGATCTGGTAAGAAAAGAAGACTTAGCTACCTTGCAGCGCTTGCAAGAAGAATTCTCTGCTGAATTGGCTACTCTGCGCGGTCGTGTCGATGCTTTAGAAGCTCGTACTGCTGAGTTGGAAGCCAATCAATTCTCCACCACCACAAAACTAGTTGGGGAGGCGATTTTCAATATATCTGATATCTTTGGTAGCGATGATCGGGCTGTTCCTTCTGGTGTTAACCAGGCAACAGCTCAAGATTTGGATTCCAACACCATTTTCGCTAACCGAGTTCGTTTGAACTTGAACAGTAGCTTCTTTGGCACAGACCAGTTGCAAACCCGTTTACAGGCTCGCAATATTACCCCATACGGTACAAACGTAACGGGTACTGACATGACCCGCTTGGGATTTGACGGGAACAACAACAACGACATTGAGATTGACAAACTCAACTATGCATTTAACTTAAGTGAGGCTATACGCATCAAGGTTGATGCATTTGGTGGTGAGTTCTACGAGAACATCAACAACTTCAACCCCGACCTCGCGAGTTCTGGTAGGGGCGCTATCTCCCGCTTTGGTCGTTTTAACCCCATTTACCGCCAAGGTAATGGTGGTGCAGGTGCGACAATTAACTTGAATCCCAAAGGACCTATCACTGTGTCAGCAGGTTATCTAGCTAACAGAGCTAATAACCCTAACGATGGCTCAGGTCTTTTGGATGGTAGCTATGCAGCTATCGGTCAGATAGCCTTCCAGCCCAATCAAGCGTTCAACATAGGTTTGACTTACGCTCATACCTATCTAAATAGAGGAGGTACTGGTAATGTTAATAATATTGGTGGTAATCTCCTCTTTGACGCTACAGGTAGTCAGTATGCCAATAACCCCTTCGGTGGTAATGCTCTGAGTTCTGACCACTACGCCGTAGAAGCCGTCTTGAGACTAGGACCCAAAATTACGGTTGGTGGTTGGTATGGTTACAGTGAGGCACAAGGTAAGGGAGCTGCAAGTGGTAATAATGCATACTTTGAGACCTATGCTGCTACCGTTTCTTTCAGAGACTTTGGCAGACAAGGTAGCGTGCTTGCTTTTATCTTTGGTCAACCCCCCAAAGCAACTGGCAACGATTTCGTCCAAAATGGCGTTCGTCGTCAAGATAGGGACACATCATATCACCTAGAGGCGCTGTACAAACTGCAACTCAGTGACAATATTGCTGTCACCCCTGGTGTACTAGTCATCTTGAACCCAGAACACAACGACAACAACGACGCCATTTATGTAGGTACACTGCGTACCACCTTCACTTTCTAAAATTAGTCATATAGAGTCACCCTCACCCTTGTGGGGTGGGGTTATGCAAAAAAAGCCTGCCTAAGCAGGCTTTTTCATGATCACTCATGACTATTGACCATTGAGATTTGTTGGAGGGCGATCGTCCTCTGGAGGTGTCCTTTTGGGGCGATCGCTACTCCAAGCCCACCACACGCAACCACAATGACACTGGTAAAATTCCTGCCATTTGCGACGATACTCTTCCGTCATCACAGGCGAACGACGATTTATCCAGACTTGTACAGCTTCCAAACTACTTGAGTGACAGTTAGGACAGCAAAATTCATAAGCATGAATTGCCGTATTTGTCCATTCAGGTGGGGTTGGAGCAAAAGCATCCATAGTCATGAGTTATCAGTCATTTGTCATTAGTTGTATCAATTATGAATGACTATCAAAGCCGTTGGACTTGTGGTTGCCATTAAAGCCAATAAATTAGGTATTCTTAGCATAAGCATATATTAAAAGGTTTATGAAAGCTGGTAGCTAACATGGAACCAAACGCTGAAATTCGCCGTTTGCTAGATTTGATGCCTGCTTCTAGTCGAATGATGACAAAAATCATCATCAAGCCTGAACAGGCAAAAGTGATTGACGCAACATTTCCATTACCTTGGAATAGTGAACGACCAATCTATATTAATTTCGATTTATGGCGTCGCCTGACGAAACCGCAACGCGATTTGTTACTATTGCGGACTGTGGGCTGGTTGACGGGTGTCAAGTGGTTTAAACCTGACATTTATCAAGGTGTGGCGATCGCCGGTCTTTTGGGTGGATTTGTAGAATCAGCCCAAGCAGATGCAGTGGGTGTAGTTGTCGCTGGTGGATTAACTACGCTGGCTATGCTTCGCATCTGGCGCACTAACCGTTCCCAGCAAACAGAGTTAAACGCCGATGAAGCCGCCATCCGTGTCGCGCAACGACGGGGTTACTCGGAAGCTGAAGCAGCAGAACATCTGTTATCTGCAATTGAGGCGGTGGCAAAGATTGAAAAGCGTTCTGCATTAGACTTTACTGAGTTGATTCGTAGCCAAAACTTACGAGCAATAGCTGGTTTGTCATCAGTACGTGTTCCGGAAGATTTTGATAACTAATGACTAATGACCAATGACTAATGACTAAGAACTACAATGATACAGTTTGTATTGGTAACCGTTGACTGCTGGTAAGGATTTCGTGTCTGCAACACAGTTTTTCACTTCCTCTGGTTCGTTAGCATTAAAGTTTACTAACCATAAGTCAAAAGGACGTGGCAGCGTCTTTAATGTATTTTGTAGGGCAGAGGTGGAAGTACTAGGATCTTCATCTTGATGTGCTAGGAGAAATAGAGGTGATGTATATTTTGTATTTTGAATGGAATTTTGAGAGAAGTCTGAGCCGAAGTTTGCTCGGTTCAGAACTTCGGTAATTTTGAATTCCCTGGCGATCCCCATCATTTCCCCAATGTGTACATGAGTTTTCTGGGTTGTGGAAATCAGTACAGGGACATGGGATGTTTGCTCAATGAGTTGTACAAAGTAATCTGGACGGTAATATTTTTGATAGCCTAGATTGCACACAACAGTGATAGCGCTTACCAATCCCATTAACCAAATTATCACCACAGCTTTTTTGCCATTTATTCCCCATCTCCCTTTCGCCAATATGGGATTATGCCAACAAACTGCCAGACTTGCTCCAAGTAGAACTATAACAGCGGGAAAGTAGACAAAGTTATAACGAGCGCCCCGTGTGAGGTCAATACCAAAAAAATAGGTAAAAAGAAAAAATAAAGCGATCGCCCCGACAACCAAACCAACAAACACCTGAACCATCAAACGGGTTTGTGGTTGTTTAAGTTGAACTTTAATCCCACGCACTAAAATTGGTACTGCCCAGATAAAGAAAATTAGCATTAATATTCCAGAAGTAATCACAACCGCTAACTGTGGTGTTTCTACTGGTAGTAAGGAAATCATTGTAATCCATGCGGCGATTGCTTGAAAAATTGGGTTGATCCAAGCCATTCCAGTACGTGGACCTTGAATCCATTCAGTCAACTTACCTCCATAACTGTTCTGTAAAAACACGGGTAACCAAACTAAAGCCGCTACAAATGTACCCGCAGCAACAGCGTAGATTCGCAACCAAGGGCTGTGGGAGATGGAAAGATCAGCAAGCAATTTCTCCCCCTGCTCTTTCTTATCCCCTTGTCGCCAAGCAAGAAATAGCAAAACCAACGCTTCGCTGCAGAGGGTGAGGGTGAAAAAGTAGTGAGTAGCAATGCCCATAGCATTAATGCCCACCCACGAGAGGGCTACCCAGATAGGTATTTGAGTACGGTTTTGGATGTGGCGACTGGCAATGACTAAGCAAGCAAGGGAAGCAATCACCCACAAGATTGCTAAAGTGTAATGACGGGCTTCTTGTGCTAAAAAAATGCCATAAGGTGATGTTGCCATCATCGCAGCCGCCAAATGGCTCACCAGACGGGAACGAAATGCGAGCTTGCTTAAAGCATAAACAGCTGGAATAGATGCAGCACCGAAAACAGCAGCGAGCGATCGCGCTCCCCACAAGGACACCAAACCCTCATGTGTGGGAAACAGCCGCATCCACCAGTGAGTCAGGAAAAAGTACAGCGGCGGATGATTGCTTTCACTCGATAGATGTTTCCATACATCTTTTATGCTAGCTGTAGGCTGTGGTTGTAGTGGTTGTAATAGGACATCGACAGATATCGGCTGATCTAACGGTACTGGCAAAAAGCTATTACCGAGGCTAAACACCAGAGTAGAAAACTCGTCAGTCCAAGGGGGTTTAGCACTCAAGTTAGTTAAGCGTAAGCCGATGGCGATCAAGACCCATACCGTCAGCAGTAATAGAGTTTTGAGTTTTGAGTTTTGAGTTTTAAGGACTAAATTCATAAATTAGGAGTTATCACTTATAACTAATAACTCATAACTCCTCACTCTTTGTTCCCTTCTATTATTTCACCTGTGTGACGCGCCAACTCAGCTTCAAGTTCACCCAAAAGTTCCAAACAGTAGCCACTGCAATGGCAATCAGGTTAGCAATGTAGGGGTTGGGAATCACGAAATTCAACACCAAGTTCAACACCAACACATTTAACACCAATCCGGCAAGACAGATCATATTAAATTTCAAAAACCGTTTCAAGCGCTGACGCCATTGCCGCTGCTGGGTGCTGACATCGGCAAAAGTCCACATATCATTCCACAAGAAATTATTGACAATTGCCACTTCACCTGCCAGAATCTTGCTGCGCGTCACAGGCAAACCCAAAGTCGTTGGGTCACTGAGCAAGTAAAGCAGTACCATATCTACAAATACCCCTGATAATCCCACCAAGCCAAAGCGGATAAAGCGATCGATGGGGAAACTGACGCGTTGACTGACTTGACTGAATCGTCTTAGGCGACCTGTAGATACCCGTAAGAGGATGAGGTGGTGGATGTAATCAACATATTGCTTCCAAGTTACCTTACTTTCACCCTCTTTGCGCTCACTGAACACATAGCCAACTTCCGCAATTTTGCCGACGTTTCCGCGCCCGATAGTTTCCAGCAGAATTTTGTATCCTACGGGATTGAGGGTTTGTCCAACTATACAGTCGCGACGGAACATAAAATAACCACTCATCGGGTCTGACACTCTTGAGAGAACCCCTGGTAAGATGATTAATCCTAATAACTGAGCACCTCGTGACAACAAACGCCTGGCAAAACTCCAGCTGCTGACTCCACCGCCTTCTACATGACGGCTGGCGACAGCTAAATCTGCTCCTTGTTCAATGGCTTGCAATAGTTGCAACAGCACATGGGGTGGATGTTGTAAATCAGCATCTATCACCCCTAAAACACGTCCTGTGGCTGCTTGCCATCCACGAATCACTGCACTGGATAGTCCCCTTTCATGCTGTCGTCGCATCACCCGCAGTTGCGGATATTCTTCCATTAAAGACTGTGCAATCTTCCAAGTGCCATCTGGACTATCATCGTCTACGACAATCAGCTCGTAGTTTCCTGGTATAAACTCATCTAACAAGTTGTTCAATATAGAGACGATTTTTTGGATATTTGCAGCCTCTTTGTAAGTTGGAATAACCAGAGACAACAGAGGTTCACCATCTGCGTTTATCGTTGCTCTCGGCAATTCTGGAATCTGTAATGCGCCAGTAGGTACTGGCAAGAGGGAATTAGGTTCGATGATACTCATTTAGATAATGATTATTTGAGAAAGAGATTTTCACTAATTTTGTAAATAATATCAAGGCTGGTAATACAACCTTGAATAATTTCTTAGTGAGGACTTTAGTCCTCTTTGGTTGATATCGCAAGGGCTCTTGTCCTTACTACCAAAAAATATGTGGGCAATTAAACATACATAATATAACGACAATGTCAAGTATTAGCTCAGGTTATTTTCTAATCCTTAATTTGAGCAATTCTATTTTAAAAAAGCATTTCTCAAATCTTAGTATTTTTGATACTATTCGCCTTTCAAAGAAGTTGTACGTAGTTATGCTACCCTATCTTTAAACAGCACGTTTTGCTGCTTCATGTTTGGTTTCCAAATTAAATAAATCAGGAAACCAGTTGCTACGTATATGAAGAAGGGTGTCATTAAAGAGAGACGAACATTGTAATACTGAGGCAATACTACTTTGTATAAGTAATCTAGCCAGTGGAGAAAAGGTCCTCGATAAAGGAACATCCCTATATTTATAAGTAAATTACTAGACGGAATCGTAGAGACTCCAGCTAAATTGATAAAAATGGATAGTATCCCCAATAACTTAATATATTTCAGATGACAGTAGACAATTGCAAGAATCATAAACGGGGTAGCGACCACTAAATGACGTGGTCCAAAGCAAACATCACCCGACCATGCATAGTAAGAAGCATTTAACACAAAGATAAAAGCAAAGAATATAAAACAAAATAGTATCGCATTGTTTTTCTTAAAAGTCTTTTTCATAAAAGAAGCAAAAAACAAAAACGTCAGGGGAAAATATATAAAAATTCCTCGGTATGGGCTAAATGTCAAACCCCATATTCTTTCTAAAGAAGGCAAAGAAAACATAGTTTTCTGCATCGCTTCTTGTTGATTCAATTGTAGGAGAAACAGTGAATTAGGAGTTTTAAATACTGAACCTGTGATGCTTTGGTGATAATACATAATTATTGCTATAAAGATTGAGTAACCTAAAAACAATAAAGGTATGTCTGTAAGCAATTTTTTCTTTTGCTTATCTTTAATCTTTAAATATATCCAAAATCCAATTAGCAAAGATATTGGAACAATAGCAATATAATCAACAAATTGAGCCAAACCTAAGAAAACTCCGATTAAAAAACTATTTGCTTGATTAAGAATCAAATAAAAAGCTATAAAAATAAATGACATCGTGTACACATGAGCCCAAATTCCATTAGTAGAATAGAAAAATACCAAGGAACCGAAAATAAAGATAAAAACGAGCCATAATTTTTTTGTTAAGTCATTTGTGAAAGGATTTAAAGTTTTAAACATTATGATTGCCACAATTCCAAGAAGAGGAGCCATGAAGCAAACATTCGACAATATATTAAATATTGACCAGTAAACCTCTCCTACTGGAATGCCAACAACCCTCATTAACATTTGGTGAATAAAGTAAATAGGAGCCAGGAGAATTGGAATACCAGGCGGGATGACAGAATAAGCATTATTATTAAGTAGCAAAATATCTATATGAGAACGGTATCCTTTTTGGAGAGCAAATGTACCGAAATTAACAAATGAGTGAATGGCATCAGTATAGCGATTGGTTTGAGGTCCATCAGGGGTTGCATGAAGACCAATCAAAATAAATACAGTGATGAATATTCTATGAGAAATGTGCTTGATCATCTTTAAATAGTTATCAATACAAAATTTCTCCTACCTTCGGGTAGGAATTACCAAAAGCTGGCGCTAAATTTGCATAAAGAATTAAGAGTAAAACCTTTTACTCGAATTAGAGTAATAGCAATTTATACCCAAAAATTTATTTTTTCACTAGGTCATGCACCGATTGGCAAATGATTTTTTATACAAGGTAATGCACCAACTGGCAAATGAATTTCTATTGCCGCCCTGCTTTTTGAAGTGTAGTTACTCCAAACAACTTTCTTGCTGCAACCACCAATATGAGCAAAGTATAGCACTCGGATTTGGAAAAAAAATTACTTAATTTACTCTTTACACAATTCCCAAAATATGAAAAATAGATGAAATTTTGTTATATTTTATCCAAATAAAAAAAATATGGTTTGTCAAGTCTCATCATAATTTAGTTGACAACTGATATAATATTGCATTATTTAAACAGGTTTTTGATAGAGAAATATTTTTATATAAGTTATTTAAGATACGTTTTATGTTTTCTTGTTTGCAACAAGTATTTGATTCACGTTTGTCCGGAAAACAGTATTTCAAATAACTACAGCAGTTTGCATCTTTATTGAGCTACACCTTTTCAACTCAAGAGCCAGATAAGCGAGCAAATTTTACTTCTGACTCCTTGACGGAGCGTCTCCATCTCTGACTTCTGACGCCATGCTGGTGTATGTTTGATACCAGCTTTGTAAAGTTTTAACAAAATTTACAAATTCTTGTTATTATTCGCCAAACTATGTAAACTATAAGTATTTATTATCTATTACACTCGAACTTTTGACACACCTGCTATAAACAGCCGAAAATAAACGGAGCTAGATACTTTGTTTTTTACCAATGCGAACAACCAGTAGAGAACGGCTCTTCCCAAGACAACTAACAACTTGGCTTAGGGTTCTCATTATTGTTTTGTTATGTTTGGGGATATTTTTTCGCTTCGTTAATCTTGAGCAAAAAGTCTACTGGCACGATGAGGCTTACACTGGACTACGGATGTCTGGTTACACTAAGAAGGAGTTTGTCCAGCAAGTCTTTAACGGACAAGTCATTGGTGTTGAATCTGTCAGGAAGTATCAGTACCCTAATCCAGAAAAAGGTGTCATTGACACAATCAATTCTTTAGCAGTGGAAGATGCTCAGCATCCTCCACTTTATTACGTACTCGTAAGATTATGGGTGCAAATTTTAGGAAATTCAATCGCAGTCACCCGAAGCCTATCAGCAATCATTAGCTTGCTTGCGTTTCCTTGCATTTATTGGCTGTGTCTAGAATTATTTGAATCACGAATCACAGGATGGATGGCTGTCGCACTTTTAGCCGTTTCTCCCTTTCATGTATTGTATGCCCAAGAAGCACGGCAGTTCAGTTTATGGACGGTGACTATCTTACTTGCAAGTGTGATACTACTACGAGCAATCCGGCTAGGTAGCAAACGGCTTTGGGTGATGTATGCCATTACAGTAACACTAGGGCTGTACACATTCTTGTTTTCTGCGTTGGTGACGCTTGCTCACGGTATCTACGTATTTGTTATTCAAGGCTTTCGATTTACTAAACTCGTTAAAGCGTACTTGGTTGCAGCAAGTGCTGGTTTTCTCGCTTTCGTACCTTGGATTTTAGTTCTTCTTAATAACTTGTCGCAAGTCGAACAGACAACAAGCAGCGCTCAAAAAAGACAATCAATATCAGCTTTACTCACAGGGTGGACGAGTAATAACAGTTATTTGTTTGGTGATTTTTGGCGCTATGAACCCTTTTTTCCAAATTTAGATATTCCTGGTTTGCGTTGGGGTCGATATCTAGTTCCCTTACTACTCATATTGGTGGTATTTTCTTTTTATTTTATATACCGCCGAACTGAAAAACAAGTTTGGCTATTTATTTTTACCTTATCTGCAGTGCCTGCTTTAGCTCTCATATTAAATGATGTTATTCTTGGGGGCAAACTGAGTCTTCGCTCTCGATACATCATCCCCTGTTATGTAGGGATTCAACTAGCTGTTGCTTACTTATTAGCCAGCCACATTATCTCTAATAAAGTGCTAAAAGGCAGATTTTGGAACTTAGTTTTGGTAGCAGTTATTTCCACTGGAGTTTTATCCTGTGCAGTTAATTCCCAAGCAGAGACATGGTGGAATAAAGGAAGTCACGCCAATCCCCAAATAGCTCGAATAATCAATAATTCCATGAAACCACTTTTTATCAGTAGTAATTATTCCCTTAATATTGGAGATATCATGTCTCTGAGTCATTTGCTAAAATCAAACGTGCAAATACAGTTAGTCACAGAACCCAATATACCCAAAATTGCTGATGGCTTCAGTGATGTCTTTTTATATAATCCCTCTAAAAAATTTAAATCAGACCTGGAAAAGACATTCATTCTTGATAATGTTTACAAAAACGGGAGACTGTGGCGGCTAAAGAAGAAAAATTAACCGACGTAAATATTTAAAGTAATAGAGTCTAAAAATATGCTACTCGAAGAAAGAAAAATTCAGAGACGGATATCCTGGATAGTAGCAATCCAAGTGTTAGGGCTACTTATTGTAGGTCTCTTGACTATTTTTAAGATGGTGGGGACTCATGATTTAAATATATACTACAGATCTTCGCTTTACTTACTAGAAGGTAAATTGCCCTATCGAGATTTTAATTTAGAATACCCGCCATTTGCCCTCTTACCGTTTGTTTTACCGAGACTGGTAGCATTAGGGCTTGCAAAGAATTATTATATATATGCCTTTTTATTTTTGTTAGAAAACATATTATTCAGCACAATAAATATGCTGCTCCTACTACGAGTGGTATCAGTGTATGCTTCTCAACCTCAAAGAATAAGAGTCTTAGTTTTCTACACATTATTTACATTAATAGTTTCACCAGTTCTACTCTGGAGATATGATTTATTTCCTACAGTATTAACAGTTGTAGCTTTAGTTGCTGTCTTATCTAATCGTCCTACCTTAGCAGGTATTTCTCTTGGATTGGGTGTAGCTGCGAAACTTTATCCTTTGATGTTGCTTCCCGTCTTTACAGTTTATTTTTTTACGAATAAATCCTACCGTGCCATTCTAAATATATGGTTGGGAACTCTTGGTGCAGTTTTTCTAAGTTTTTTACCATTTTTCATCACTACCAAAGACAAGCTGTTTTCCTTTTTGGATTACCATAAAGAACGGGGTTTACAAATTGAATCATTATCTGCTGGAATAATTAGCTTGGTGCACAAGTGGGGATTAATAGAACTTAAAACAGTTGCTGGCTACGGTTCACGGAATATAGTTTCTCCTTTAGATGATATAGTCCTGGCTGTATTGCCCCTGTTATTAATTATTCTCTACATTTCCATGTTAGTTAGTTGCTGGTACCGTTTTCGAGAAGAACGCTCTAAAAGTGAATTGATGAAAGTGGATAGCTTAGTAGCTTACACACTGCTTGCTTTGTTAATATTTATTATTACAAATAAGGTGTTTTCACCTCAATATATAGTATGGATCATTCCTTTTGCTGCGCTATTAAAACCACGCCACGCTATTTTGATGCTAGCTATTTGTATAACTACCTATATAATGGCGTCATTTGGTAGTTTTCGCCAGCTTGATTATGTTAAAATTTTATGGTTAAATTTGAGAAATATTTTAATTTTAGGGTTTAGTATCTGGATATTTTTAGATTATCTGCCAAGCTCAATAAATTCTGTGCTGAGGCGAAATAATGCCAATTAGCAAGAACATTGTCAGAATAAGAAATGTGGTTCGCTTTTGATAAACTGTGTCTACTGTAACTGTTGATGCTACTCTTGACCGTGCCTTGAGTGGGTACGACTTGTCTCCCGAAGAGGGAGTGATATTGTTGAAACAAACTGACCAAAGTGCACTTGCCGCCATTCGCGCTACAGCTGACAAACTACGTCAACAGCAAGCGGGTGACACTGTTACTTACATCATTAACCGTAATATCAATTTCAGTAACATCTGTGAACAGCACTGTAGTTTCTGCGCCTTCCGGCGAGACGAAACAGAGGCGGGTGCTTACTGGTTAGACTGGGCGCAAATTTTGGAAAAAGCGACAGATGGGGTGCAACGGGGTGCGACGGAAATTTGTATGCAGGGAGGGTTAAACCCACAAGCGCAGCTGAACGGAAAATCATTGCCTTATTATCTTAAGCTTGTGGAAACTATTAAGCAGGAATTTCCCCAACTGCATCTACACGCTTTTTCTCCTCAAGAAGTGCAATTCATAGCAAGAGAAGACGGACTGGAGTATGCCGATGTCATTATAGCTTTGCGGGATGCTGGTGTTGACTCTATGCCAGGAACAGCAGCTGAGGTGTTAGATGATGAAGTGCGGCGTATTCTTTGTCCAGAAAAAATCGACACAGCAACTTGGCTCTCAATTGTGAGTACAGCTCATAGACTAGGTTTGCACACTACTAGCACAATGCTATCAGGGCATATTGAAACGCCAGAACAACAGATTAAGCATTTGGAAAAATTGCGAAGTCTCCAACAAACTGCCATCCACCGGGAGTATCCTGCCCGTATGACTGAGTTTATTTTATTACCCTTTGTTGGCAAAGAAGCACCCAAACCTTTACGTCGCCGTGTGGGACACGACCAACCCATTTTGACAGACGCACTGCTACTAACCGCTGTAGCACGGATTTTCCTGGGAAATTGGATTCCTAACCATCAACCGAGTTGGGTAAAACTGGGGCTTTTGGGTGCAACAGAAGCTTTATTGTCGGGTTGTAACGATATCGGTGGCACATTAATGGAAGAACATATCACGACAATGGCAGGCGCTCAAGGTGGTACTAATATGTCAGTCGAAACCTTACAAGCTGCTATCACCGACTTAGGACGTCCCTACCAACAACGTGATACTTTGTATCGAAAAGTGGAACGTTAGGTTATAGGTTATGGGTTATGGGTTCAATTCTGCTGTACCCTATACCCTGTCCCCCTATGAGATGATCCCCATGATACCAATCCAAGATACGATGGACGTTGATTTAGGTATTGTTTCACTTGATGCTTATGAAGCGCTATTGGTCACGTCTGCTTCCCCTAGTTTTGGTTGTCGTTATTGGTTTGATGGGCTGTAACAGCACTCCGGGTGCTTTAACAGGGGATTATCGTCAAGATACCTTAGCTATAGTTACGACTTTGAGGACTGCTTTAGAGTTACCAGAAGATTCATCAAATAAAGCAGCATTTCAAGCAGAAGCGCGTAAGAAAATCAATGACTTTGCAGCTCGCTACCAGCGGGATAGCTCTCTTTTTGGTCTAGCTTCCTTCACAACCATGCGAACTGCTCTTAACTCCCTAGCGGGACATTATAGTTCTTATCCAAATCGTCCTGTGCCAAAAAAACTTAAAGACCGTTTAGAGAAGGAGTTTGCGCAGGTAGAAGCGGCGTTAAAGCGTGGTGCTTAAATATAACTGCTACGCACAATTTCAAGTCAAAGTCTAGAGTCCAAAGTTTTGACTGTTGAGCTTTAACTCTAGACTCAGTAATGTTTTTGTAACATCATCAAGTCAAAAAAGTCAGACGCACTCCACTTGCGGGATGCGGTTTTCTTGCCCGATTTAATAAAAGCTTATGCATACCACAAAAATATTTCTGGTATTATAGCAAACAATGGGCGCATCCCAACATTGCATAATAATTTCCTGTCAATGCTTCTTTGCTAGTTAAATATTACTTATAAATGAACCGCAACAGGACGCTCCAGAAAGCTGAGGAGGTAAGCAGAGGATACCAGTAAGCTGAATAACAAACAAAATTCGGCAACAGAAATAGGGGTTTGGCAGTCGATACAATGTAGGCTTCAAAACCCCTATTTCTGAATCATAGAATTCGATACACATCATCCTAAGTAATAGTGCTTAAGGTTGATGATTGTTCTGTCTTTCGACTTGTACGTATGCCCAACTGTCCTTTGAATGTTGCAAAATCAATGTTCTTTTGGCGACGCTTGCTTGCTGCTGCCATTTTTAGCAGTAGTTTGTTGATTCCCTTTTTGAGGAATCAGCCAGCAGCGGCGCAACTCACAGAGTATTGCCATTTATCACCTCCTCAAGCGCAAGAAAAAGAAAACTTACGTTTGTCTGCACTCAAAGGCAATCAAGAGCAAAAGGTTCGTTACCAGCAACTTTTGCAACAACACGCACAAGCTTTGCAGGAATGCCGCAATCGTAATTGGCCTAAGCTGCAAGCAATCTGGTTGCGCTTGTATCCGTGTGATGTTCAGGCGGGAGTGGTTGACCAACTCATGGATCGGATTGTCAACCGAGGTTATAACGAAGTTTATTTGGAAGTTTTTTATGATGGGCAAGTTTTACTACCGACAGGCGCTAACCCCACAGTTTGGCCTTCTGTGATTCGCACACCAGGAACAGAAAAGACTGATTTGCTGGCCACAGCAATTCAAAAAGGGCGGGAACGCGGTCTTAAGGTTTACGCTTGGATGTTCACAACAAATTTTGGCTATACTTACGCCCAGCGTTCAGATAGAGAAGGGGCGATCGCCCGCAACGGTAAAGGTCAAACCAGCCTCTACGTCGTAGATAACGGTTCTCAGGTATTTATCGACCCCTACAACTTACAAGCCAAACGAGATTACTACCAAATGTTACAGGAAGTGCTGCGTCGTCGCCCAGATGGGATACTCTTTGACTACGTGCGCTATCCACGACAGGCTGGCAGTGATTCCATCGCCACGAAAGTCACAGATTTATGGCTGTACAGTGACGCGACCCAACAGGCTTTATTTCGACGGGCGCTGAATTATAAAGGATTGGAATTGATTAGACGCTTTTTAACTAAGGGATATATCACATCAGGAGATGTAGGAGAGGTCGATAAACTCTATCCTCAAGAAGGAGAACCGTTGTGGCAAGGTCGTGCTGTAGCCGCAGAGCAAAAGTCAATCCTTCCCCCAACCCAAAGGCAACCGAAACTACAATTTGAGTTATGGCAGTTAGCAGTCGCCCACGCAATGCAAGGCATCCTCGATTTTGTCGCCCTAGCTGCTTATCCAGCACAGCAACAAGGCATTCCAGTAGGGGCGGTATTTTTTCCTGATGGCAACCAAATGGTCGGTCAAGGGTATGATTCCCGCTTGCAACCTTGGGATAAGTTCCCGAATACCCTAGAGTGGCATCCTATGGCTTATGCGAATTGTGCCGGTGCCGACTGTATTGTGGCGCAAGTGCGGCAGGTTTTGAACCTGGCAAAACCAGGTACCCAAGTGATTCCAGCTTTAGCTGGTAAATGGGGAGAGTCAATAAGCAATCGTCCTCCACTAGAAGTGCAAATGCAGGCGATGCGCCAACTTGCACCCCAACTCACAGGAGTCAGTCATTTTGCTTATTCTTGGCAAGACCCACAGCATGATAACCAGCGTAAGTTCTGTCGCGTGCAGTAATTGCAGGAGTTAGGAGTTAAGAATCAAAAATTATAACTCTTAACTCTTTTAAGCAAAGCCATCACATCAAAATGTCCATTCGTGGTTTGGATCATCCAGTGCGCCGCGGACAGAAGCTAAGTTAGCTAGTTCTTTGAATGGGCTGGCTTTAGCTATTTCTGTAATGGAATTCAAGGTAAGGGCTAGTTGTTCATTATTACCGGATGCGATCGCACTATCAACTACAGCAAATAAAGCGCGAAAATTTTCTGCACGTTCATCAAACGAGCGATCAAGATACGCCATCAACAGTTCTCGTTGGACGTTTATCTTGGCGATTGTTGCTTTCTCCCAAGCATCAATTTCGCGTCGCTTCGTTTTTTCCTGCTCTGCTATCTTCAGATAGTCGGTATATGCTGAAACCATTTGCTGCAGGCATTCAATAGGATTGATAAATTCGTTGAAAGCAACTTTCTTGAAAGACATCCCTAATTGCCTCCCAAAGTACGGTAGTTGGCTTGGATGGTCGCAGTAGCTGGGTTTAGCTGCCCTTCACTATCTAAAACAGGGATTTTCATGATTTCTGCAAGTGCTTTCACTAGAAGTGCTACCTGTTGAAACTTGTTGGCATCACGGTTACGCTCAAATGGTCGAGATTCCAAATCGTTGAGAGCTAAAACTGCACGAGTATTCAAATCTTCCACCAAACTGCTTAACTCAGTAATTCGCCGTCGAACCTGTCCCAGAAAATCTCTAGCTGCTTCAAGTTTGGCAACTTCGGTGTTGACCTTAGCTTCATATTCTCGTGCTTTTGTCAAAGCCTCTTCACCTTTACCAGCAAGCATAAAGCCACCAACTGCTAAGGCCGGTCCAACCGTAATACCTCCCAGAACAAGAGTACCAAGTGCCATTCCACCCCCACCAGCAGCTAGTGAGCCACCACCAAGCCATGCTAAAGTGGCATTCGTAGCTGCAGCTCCACTAAGTCCTGAGATAGCTGCTCCCGTACTCGCAACTCCGACAGACGTTGCAAGACCTGTTACAGTTTGACCAGCTGCAGCTCCTGCAAGCACTGCCTTAACTCCACCTTTGAAAAATTGCTCAGCTTCTGTAGCCGCAGCTTTATACTCTTGTAGTTTTTGAACTGATATTTCCAATCCTTCTAAAAACTGCATATCACTTTGAGAGGCTCGCTGACCAATGCGCTCAATGAACGCTACAAACCGACCAATTGTAAGCATTTTGACGTTCATCTGGAGTTGACCATAATCTTCTGCCAGCTTGTTGGTCGCTTCCCAGTCTGCTTGAAGCTTGCTGATAGCATTCTCGTGACGCTTTTGAGCACGCTTGCCAATCTCATTTGCATCATTCATGTTGTTAACGCCTTCAGCACCTTTTAGCGCTCCATAGGCAGCACTCCCTAAAGCAACAGCACCCAAGATAAGTGGAATCATAAAATACTCCTGATTGTGATTAGTGATCAAAGGTAGGCTTCTAGAGATTTGCTCAGCAACACTTGAGTCGCCTTATACATATCTTTCCCTGTTCTACAAAGTCATCACCATTCCTTCAGGAGCGAAATATTAAAACTTATATGAATTTAATTACAAATATTCTTAAGTACTCTAACTTATGAAAGTGCTAAAAATTACAACTACTGAGAGAGATCGCTCGCTTAGGTGGACTTTACTTAGATAGCCTCAAGTTTTTAACCTACGGGGACAACAATGACGCAACTACACCACAAAAAAAGCAGGTACAAAACCCCGTCCGAAAGCAATATTGATTTGAAATTAACTAATAACTCAGTATAAGCATGACTTCCAGTCATCAAGGTAAACACCGCCCACCCAAACCTCTTGACCCATACCATTGAGTACAATCAAGCTAGGCATGAATTAATCCAGGTGTCCCATGACTGCACCAATAGAAATTCGCCAAAGAGCGATCGCCCAAGGCTTCGCCGTGAGCGCTCAGCCGAACGGGGCAGTGGCAAAGCCAATCGCACTAGTTGAAAAATTACCAGCAGAAACTTTAACTAAAGTAGTTGACTTTTTAGAACCTTTGTGGAGAGAGACTAGCGAGGTGAGCGAGGTAACTCCTGAAGAGGAGGCTTTGCTGCAAATCATCCAACGTCGCTTACCACCAGATAACGAAACCCGGCTTGCTTATCTACGTCAGCGTAACGAAACAGGAGAAATCACTGAGGCTGAACATCAAGAGCTATTAGCCTACGTAGACCGTGTAGAGCATCAAGATGCTGAAAGAGCCGAAGCTCTGATAGAATTAGCTCGGCTCCGCAACGTTGATCTGAAAACTCTACTTAACGAATTTTTACCAGCTAATACTAAAGCTTAATGCCATCTGAACGATTTACTGAAGCGATTAGGCGGATTGTTGCAGCGCGATCGCGCAGAGCACAGCGCCAGAGGCGATCGCCTAAATTGCAAAGTCCCAATAACTGACATCCCACATGGCTAAAAGAAGCAATAATCGAGAAACTCTCACCTTGGTGCTATCTCTGCTCATCACTCTTGGGCTTCTAGGGTTTGGTGTCTGGTACTTCCGGGGTAGCTTGCCTTTCGGTTTCAAGCAACAGACTCAACCCTCTGCATCCCAAAGCGGCGCACCTCAAGCTTTTGACACCTCAAGCTTGGATACCAGTTTGCCCAATCCAAACGTGCTAAGTATTGATGGTAGCGTCACGATAGTGGCTTTGATGAAGCAGCTTCAAATTGCGTTTAATCCGGTGAACCCTTCGTTGTCTACAACTTATGGCTTACCAAATGGCAGCCCCAATGGCACTAATAAAGGGATTCAAAACTTGAAGGACGGCAGAGTGTTGATGGCAGGCAGTTCACGTCCCCTCAGACCTGATGAAGCACAAGCTGGACTGGTGCAAGTCCCAATTGCAAGAGATGCTTTGGCTGTAGCAGTGGGCATCAACAATCCGTACAAAGGAGAATTGACAATAGAACAGTTGAAGGGGATTTTTCAGGGGAAAATCACCAACTGGTCACAGGTAGGAGGTCCCAACCTGCCAATCAAAGTGATTAACCGCTCTCCAGACAGTGGTACATATACATTCTTTCAGGAAGTGGTGCTTTTAGAGGAGCCTTTTGCACCTGATAGTGCAAATTTCACCACAGTCAAGAAAGATGAAACCACTTCGATATTACGTGCGTTGGGTGATAACGGCATCAGTTACAGCACGGTTTCTCAGATAGAAAATCAAAAAACTGTCCGCTTTATCCCGATTAACGGCATTTCTCCCACTGATAAAACTGCTATCGAAGATGGGACTTATCCGATTAGTCGAGTCGTTTATTTAGTCGTGCCGGGTAAAACGAGTCCAGCCGCAAAGCAATTTATTGATTTTACTATATCTGCTCGCGGGCAACAGGTTGTCCAACGAGTAGGTTTTATCCCGTTGAAGTAGCAGCTAAATTATTCGCCCCAATCGGATTTAGTTTCTCGTTTCATTTGCGAATCAGTAGCTTGTTCTGGTGACGTTCTCCCGCCACCAAACGGAGTACCGTTATGGTGGGGGCTTCTACAAGTCGCCTCATAGAAATTTCCTGCTTCATTGGTCGTTACTCCAGATGCCCCAAGAACAAGTCATACAGCAACATCCACGTTCCGATACCTCCACAGGCAATTTATACTTTCCTGACGCCCCACGGAAAGTTGTATGTAGCGAATCCAAACGAATTCTATGTCTATTACGTTTCCCAACGTTTGCACTGTTCACCTGTTTTACCAGTCCGTTTGTGTCAAGTGGATGGTCGTCACCAATGTTGCCTCACAAGAGCATCTTATTGCTACGGGCATTAGAATTATAGACTTTATTGGTTTGTCAAGTGTTCCTGGAGAGAGGAGACTTATCAGCCATCCCACTCATTCAATGACCAAAGGTCATTATCAATCGGGGATGTCTTCTTCGTCTCCCGCCTTATATCCCACCACTGAATGGAGTACCGTTGCAGTGGGGGACTTACGGCGATTTAGTTAAAGCTTTGGCGATCGCCTGCTTGAATGTACGCAAATCCACATTTGTGCCACTAGGAGCAATGGTAGACTCCTCAGCGAACTCTTTACATAACCTCTTAGCCTAACGGGGATGGAAACAAGCCAGCGGCGATTTTTTCAGGTTAGAAAATTTCTTTACATAACCTCTTCGCCTAACGGTGATGGAAACCTTTGGACTGATATAGACATATGCGTTAGCCTCAAATGACTTTACATAACCTCTTCGCCTAACGGGGATAGAAACAAGCCAGCGGCGATTTTTTCAGGTTAGAAAATTTCTTTACATAACCTCTTCGCCTAACGGCGATGGAAACCTTTGGACTGATATAGACATATGCGTTAGCCTCAAATGACTTTACATAACCTCTTCGCCTAACGGGGATAGAAACAAGCTTCTATCGAAATAGTAATCGTATCCAGCATACTAATACCATTTCAGGCAATGCCTGATACAAATGATTTTTCTAGAATTATTTCCCCGTGATCGAGTGGTTTCTACTCCCGATTAGTATCAACCTTAAAGTGAAACGGTATAAGGCGATCGCATGACCAAACAATTTCCTAACAAAAACTATAGTCCTGAGTATGTGAGTATTATCTTTCTCACCCAGCACTCAGGACTAATGAAATTAGCATATTTTTAGTAGGAAGGGCAGGTTTGAAGAGGAGGAGGGGGAGATAAGAAAGCAAATTCTTCCTTGTCTTCCTTATCTGCTTGTCCCCTTGTCCTCTCTGCCTTACCTGCTTAGTTGATTACTTTTTGGGTGAGATCAGCATCATCATGTTTCGCCCTTCTTTTTTGGGCGCTTGCTGCACTTCGCCAACTGTTTCCAGATCGGTTGCCATTCGCTTGAGCAATACTTCTGCCATATCGCTGTGTTGGATTTCTCGACCGCGGAACATCACTGTTGCTTTGACTTTATCGCCATCTTTGAGAAAACGCTCTGCTTGCTTGACTCGTACGTTATAGTCGTGTTCTTCTATTTTGTAACGCATCTTCACTTCTTTGACATCAGCAGTGTGCTGCTTCTTCCGAGCTTCCCGTGCCTTCTTTTCTTGCTCAAACTTGTATTTCCCATAGTCCATAATCCGACAAACCGGTGGCTCGGCCTTGTCACTAAGCAGCACTAAGTCTAGCTCTTTTTCCTCTGCTAGTTGTATTGCTTCTTGTGGGGTCAGAATTCCCAACTGGGAACCATCGGTATCAATAACCCGAATTTTCGGGAAGCGAATTCGTTCGTTAATTTGGGGCAGATCGCGAGTTCTTTTTTTTTCAATCAGAGACATTATGATTCGTGGGATGATTTGTGGGAGCTTTTCGTTAAGAAATTGGCTTGCTTGTTTCTGGTATGCCTCAGAAGCAAAAGACGAAAATAACTGAGGACTCGAAAAGGAACCTATAGTTATATGGTAGCTAATCCATAGAGCAGTTTCATCGTCGTCGTTGTATCTGCTATTCTACTCACTTTGAAACGATTTCTGTCCACTGGTTAATCTAAATTACATAATAGTAGCAATCTTTAACCATTGTCACTGTTTTTTGTCAACTGATTTATGTTTTGCTATTTCAGTATATTCTCTGAAATTATGCACTTTCTATCATACATATTTTCTTTTTCAAGAATGTAGTCTCAACTACTTTAGAGTTCATGGGTTATCAGTAATAACTCTTAAAAGAAAAACATGAAAATGTACTTACCCTAGAATATATTTAGAGACTATCTTCTATAAGCAAACTAGAATAACAACTTTGCACAAATTTGGCTGCAAGGAGTTGGGATTAACTCAGAAAGTGGAATCAAAAGTCCTTCTATACGATAAATTTGGAGGAAAGGGTGGATAGCGCAGTGCATTGGCAGCAACGGGTTGGCAATCAAAGGGACTGGGTTTGGCGAGGCTGGCAAACTCGCTACACGTACATTCGCCCTGCTCAAAATAACCAAAAAACGACTCCCCTCATCTTGCTACATGGGTTTGGTGCATCCATTGGTCATTGGCGACACAACTTAGAAGTGCTGGGCGAACACTACACCGTTTACGCGCTTGATATGTTGGGTTTTGGAGCTTCTGAAAAAGCCACAGCAAATTATAGTGTAGAGCTTTGGGTGGAGCAGGTCTACGATTTTTGGAAAGTATTCATTCGTCAACCTGTGGTATTGGTGGGCAATTCTATCGGTTCATTGATTGCTATGGCAGCAGCTGCTACTCATCCCGACATGGTGCAGGGTGTGGTGATGATGAGTTTGCCTGACCCATCGTTGGAGCAAGAAGCTCTCCCTCCCTGGCTGCGACCTGTTGTGGCAGGAATTAAATCTGTTGTTGCTTCTGGATTTATTCTCAAGGGTGTCTTTAGCGTTGTGCGCCGCCCCAGCGTGTTGCGTCGATGGGCAGGTATTGCCTACGCCAATCCAGAAGCTGTAACTGATGAGTTGGTGGAAATTTTAGCTGGTCCCACCCAAGATCGTGGTTCTGCCCGTGCTTTTAGCGCCCTTTTCAGAGCTACAATGGGTGCGAGCTTTGGTCCAAGTGTTAAGACAGTATTACCAACCTTGACAATGCCCATGCTTTTGATATGGGGGCAAAAGGACAAGTTTGTTCCTCCAGTACTTGCTCGTCAATTTGCTCAGTACAACGAGAATTTGCAACTGCATAGTATGGAAGATGTCGGACATTGTCCCCATGACGAGCGCCCAGAACTGGTAAATCAAGTGATTTTAGATTGGATTCACAAACATTTTGGTGAAACCAAGGAGTTTCTAACTCCTGAAATGTCGAAGCAGTAGCAAACTGTTACGCACTGGATTATTTTATTTTGAATGCCGTACCTTATCAATTGCTACTGTGGGGTGGGCAATGCCCTCCCCATAGGCTAAATTCCCTAACCAATCGTAACTTGGCTAGTATCAACAGAAGTTGCACCATTCACTGAACGCGCTACAGAAACCATCTTATTGAGAATATCTTGGCTGGGTACTTTGCCTTTTAACACAACAGTTCCACTTGTCTGAGCAACCCAGAGAGTGTCCACATCATCTAATTGTGGGTCTTGGTCAAATGCGAGCGCAACTCGCTTAGCCAAACCACTTTGGTCATACTCTCCATTCAATCCCACACGTTCTGGGGCAATTTGTTGAGTTGCAGCAGGAGAAGCAGCTTGCTGCGCTTGCTGTACTGCTTGTGGAGCAGGATTGACTTCTGCGTTTTGGGGCTTTTCCATTCCAAAAAGTCTTTTTAACCAACCCATACAGTATTTTCTCCTATTTACGTTCTTACTAAATAAACTTAAAAGGTTAACGATAAAGCAACATCTGCCTGTGAAAATAGATGCGCTCAGGTAGCCTTCTGCTTTCAGTATGATTTCGGTCTTCTTTTCCTTCTCAGGCTCCGCTTGGGAATGTCTTGCGCCTCCCGAACAAGTTTAAACTAACCGTAGAGGACAACAGAGGACGCAGAGAAAGAGAAGAAGACGGACCAGAGATGATGGCGATCGCGCAGAGCGCCCGCTGAGTCCTCCGGTGCCGCCAGGCTTACGCGTTCGCGTAGCGTGCCCTTTGGGCATTGGGCAAAGCCCCGCATAAAGGCGATGCCGCAGAGCGCCCGCTTCGCGATCGCACTTTCACCAACAGTTAGAATGGGTGACAAGTGTAAAGTTATACCGATTATTAATAATGATAAATATTGACCCCGTAATTAGTGCGATTAAACCTTTTGCTAAGCCTGCTGCAACCCTAGTCATCAATCAAGCGCAGCGTAACGAAACTGTCATCCAAGTTTTAAAAAGTTTGAAACTTGACCCAACACAACCCCCCAAAGATGTTGATGGTGTTTATGCTTACGCTTTAGTAGAGTATGGGGTGTATAAGCCTGAGCCAATTCTTAAACTTTTTAGAGAAAAAGAGATTAAAAACGCTTTTTGGCAAGCTTATACTTCAAAGAATTCATTAGGTTTTTTAAAGGAAGTCGAAAAATTTTTGAAGTGGAATACTTTAGGAAATGAGATACGAGAAGCGGGAATAGAAATACGTACAGAGTTAGAAGAGTTTGGAAAAGTTTTTATCGAGGTAGCACAACGTACGAAATCAGCAGAATTGCAGCCTTACCCAGACTGGAATCTGGATGAGTATCCAGAGGAGTTTAAACCATTAATCAAAGAAAAGATTCGGTCTTTTTGCGGTCGTGAATTTGTTTTTGAAGCTTTTGCTCAATTCTTGAAAAACAACTCCAACGGTTACTTTACAGTTATAGGGGATGCGGGAATGGGGAAAAGTGCCATTGCTGCTAAATACGTCTTTGACCACAAGTCTCCTTGCTATTTTAATATTCGCGTTGAGGGTCGCGATCGCCCCGAACAGTTTTTGGAAAGTATTCGTCAACAACTGATTAAGCGTTACCAGTTGCAGAATGCAGAGAAAGCTGATTTACCAACTTTGCTGGAAAAAGTCAGTAAAAAACTTCTTCCCAATCAACGTTTGGTAATTATGGTTGATGCGCTTGATGAAGTAGAGCAAGAATCAGGGGATAATCTTTTATATTTACCTACGGCGCTTCCAGAACAGGTCTATTTCCTACTTACCAGACGCCCATATACTAAAGAGACAAAGCGATTATCTGTGTCTCCTGGTGTTCCAATGGAAGAGTTGGATTTAAGGGCGAGTCAGTATGTAGGTTTAAGCCGTGATGATGTGGAAGAGTATATTGGCTTATTTATTAATGAAGACCCAGAGTATAAATATGATTTGAAAAAGTGGATTAGAGAACGCAATATCAATGATGAAATGTTTATTGAGCAGGTAGCAGAAAAAAGCGAAAATAACTTTATGTACCTGCGGTATATCTTACCAGGAATTGCTCGCGGTTTTTATAATGACCTAACCTTAAAGCAATTGCCCGATGGTCTTGAGGACTATTATCAACAACATTGGGTACAAATGGGGATGGATACTGCACCCAAGGAATTAAGGGTGATTATCCTGTTTATTTTAGTGGAGATTGGTACGCCGATTCCCTCTGAGATGATTGCCGATATTGCAGAGCAAGATATCTATGAGGTAGAAGAGGTTTTGAAGGAATGGGTTGAGTATTTGAAGCCACAAGAAATAGACGAAGAAACTTGCTACAGCATTTATCATGCTAGTTTCCTTGACTTTTTGAAGAAAAAACGGGTTTTGGATTCAAAGCGGAAGCTGTTTAAGGAGGTTAATCAACGCATTGTTGACTACTGGGAAAGGCAGATGGCTTGAGAAGACAGTAGGGTGCGTTACGGCTAGCGCCTAACGCACCACAAGCCGAATCATTTAAGATGGTGCGTTAACGAAGTGTAACGCACCCTAAAAATAAAAAAATAAAAGAGTAAGAAATGAGCGCAGTTGCTAATAAATTAACAGCAAAAAAGTCTTATTCTCAAAAAGCTTATCTCGGTAGGTTTCCCTATAATCTTGTGCAGTCAGGAAATTTAGAAAAGTATTACAATCTCTTGACTAATTTTCAGTTCATAGCAGAAAAGATTAACCATCCTGAGTTTGGGGTAGATACGCTGATTGATGATTATGATTTGATTGATGAGGTAGAATTATTAACTCATCCAGAATACGATGCCCAAACTGTAAAAGCGCTGAAATTAATTCAAGGGGCTTTGCGATTATCGGCACATATTTTAATTGAAGATACAAAGCAACTAGCAGGGCAATTGTCAGGGCGTTTGCTCTACTTTGATGCACCAGAAATTCAAGGGTTACTGCAACAAATACCGCGAAGTCAAACTACTTGCTTGCGTAGTTTGACAGGTAGCTTAACTACCCCTAATGAACCTTTAATACGTACCTTAACTGGTCATAGCGGTTCGGTATGGTCTGTTACTGTTACTCCTGATGGAGAACAGGTAATTTCTGGTTCGCAGGATGGGACTATTAAAATCTGGAATTTGAACTCAGGAAATTTAATATGCACCATCTCTGCTCATGATGACTCTGTGCATACAATAGCAACAACTGCTGATGGGTTATATGTAATTTCCGGTTCACACGATACAACTATTAAAATATGGAATTTGAAAACAGGACAATTAGTACGTACTTTAAGAGGTCATTTTGGTTCTGTTAACACAGTTATACTAACTCCTGATGGCTCAAAAATAATTTCTGCTTCTTCTGACTCTTCCCTCAAAATTTGGAACATAAAAACTGGAGAAGTCCTACATACTCTAATTGGTCATACTAGGTCGGTACAAGCTGTCACAATAGTCTTTTCCAAGAATAACAAGTGGGTCATTTCTGGTTCGTATGATAAAACTATTAAAGTCTGGAACCTAGAAACTGGAAAAGAAGAACTTGCTCTCAACGATAGTCACTGGGTAGGGTGTATCACAGCGACCCCTGATGGAAAGCGAGTAATTTCTGCTTTAGAGGACGGGACTCTTACCGTCTGGAAAGTTGGGACTTGGGAGAAGGAATATATCTTAAAAGGTCATAGCAATTCGGTACGCACTGTTGCTGTTACCCCTGATGGAAAGCGGATAATTTCTGGTTCAAGCAATGATGGAACTCTAAAAATTTGGAAAGTAGAAACTTGGGAAAACGAAGCTACTTTTACTGGTCATACAGCCTGGGTTCTTGCTATTGCTGTCACTCCTAACGCAAAGCAGATAATTTCTGCATCGGGAAATCATATTTTCTCTAGTGAGTTTACCATCAAAGTCTGGAGTCTTGAAAAATGTATAGAAGCATTTTCATTGAAAGCGGAACGAAACACAATAACTGCTCATAGCGACTCAGTAGAAGTAGTTGCTTTTACCCCGGATGGTGAGTATGTAATTTCTGCTGCAAAGGACGATAATTTTAAATTATGGAAAGTAGGAACTTGGGAGAATGAAGCTAGCTTCACTGGTGAAAGTAAGTCAGCGCTTGCTTTGGGAGATTACGCTGTAATAACTGGTTACGTGGATTTAATATTTGAACAGAACGAATCTGCACTTACTTTAGTAGGAGATTACAACAATAATTACAAAGTTTTTGAACTGAAAGCTGGCGACGTTAAATGTACCCTTCATAGCATCAGTAACACTTTACCTTTTCTTCTTGCAACCACCGCAGATGGTAAGCGTCAAATTTGGGCTTATGGGGATGAAACGCTAAAGGTGTGGGATGTATCAGCAAGACAATTTATTGCCAGTTTCACTGGAGAAAGTGAAATCAGATGTTGCGCCATTGCCCCAGATGGCGTAACAATCGTAGCAGGCGAAGCATCCGGGCGCTTGCATTTCCTCCGACTTGAAGGCATTGAAGTGTAACCATGAACACCCCACCTTCCCAAGCCCCATCAATTCCGCCTCCTACCCAACTCAGGTGGAACCCATAGAAGGAAAAACCTGTTACAGCTTGTATCATTCCAGTTTCCGCAACTGGTTAACTCAGCAACTAAATGCAGCTTAATCTCCAATTGGCACGACATCATGAAAGCGGGTGTAATTAATACTGCGCCTGCCATCGCGTGTTTTGGACAAAATATCGACAAACCGCATATTCCAAAGAATTTCCTCACCGACATACGAGTGACGGGCATGGATAGTCTGAGTTACCGTTTCATCAAGCCCAGTCAGAGTGACCACGATTTCCATGTCATCTTCAACCATCGCTTCTGGTGTGACTCCATACAAAGGACTACTTTCGTCGATTGGGTGCATGACAGTCCAAGTCAAAGCAAAAAGTGGTGACTGACTGCGAACCAGGGACATATCGTAAAATCGACGTAGCATATCACCTTCTTTCGTAATTTCGCTACGTACCAAACTCACCCTGACTTGTGCTTCTAAAATCCAGTTTTGGCGTTCGTTGGCAACCCGGAACATCAAAGCCGGTATACCGTTATAGGGAGTAATGACCGCTACACGGCTAAACATGACTCGCGCTTGGGGGAGAGAAAATCGGGCAAACATTAGCCCAGTCGCCATTGCCAACCCCATAAGCCCCAATAGCGCTTCAATGGTAACTAAGATATTGGCATAGACTGTTTTGGGATACATCGCCCCATAACCGATAGATGCCATAGTCTGGACACTGAAAAAAAAGGCGTCGAAGAAATTACCCGGACGCGCATTTTCAATACCATCTCCTCCAGCCAGATACGCCAAGGCAAAAAAGGTGTTAGCGAGTACATACCCTAAACTGATAAGTGCTAGAGTTTTATACCAGCAAAGAGTGAGTAGCAAATGATATGGGTCACGCCAACGGTAGTTGGATGCACCTATACGCACGACGTTGAAGCCGCCGTCGCAGTTGTTAATCATCCGAGGTTTTGGGACTTTTCGACGAGTTTTTTTCATCGACAATGGAGTTATGGTAAAACGAACCCAGGATATATAGTTCTAATTATCTACTGTTTCGATCGCACCCAAAGCTTTCAAAGACGATTTCTCTGCATCTGTCAAACCGGTAATCCCTGTTATTTCCATACGCTCATAAAGTCGGTCAGATTTCAGTTGGCGCAGTCGGCTACACTTATGTACATCCCACAACTGAATATTTTCATCTTCACTACCACTTGCAAGTAACTCACCATTAGAACTAAATGCTACTGAACGAATCGCTGCTGTATGTCTACGGGTAAGCGTGTCTAAACATATACCTGTTGCAACTTGCCACAGCTTGATTGTTTTATCGCCACTTCCACTGGCAAGGCTTTGCCCATCTGGACTAAAAGCTACTGAGTAAACTTGTTGGGTGTGTTCCTCTAAAGTCTTTAAACATTTACCTGTACTCAGATTCCATAGTTTAACAGTCTGGTCTTCACTCCCACTTGCCAGTAACTCTCCATTAGGACTAAATGCGACTGACCAAACTAAGCTTTTGTGGTCTGCTAAAGTTGCAATACATTCTCCTGTAGTGACATCCCAAAGCTTAACTGTATTGTCAGCACTTCCACTAGCAAGGAGACGACCATTTGGACTGAAAGCTACTGTCCACACCCCCCAGTGAGTGTGTCCTTCCAATATTTTAAGACATTCACCTGTACGAGTATCCCATATTCGTACAGTTTGGTCTTCGCTGCTGCTGGCTAGGGTTTGTCCATCTGGGCTGAAAACGACTGTCCACACCCAGTTAGTGTGTCCTGTGAGGGTTTTCAAGCATTTGCTGTGACTGACATCTTTAACATCCCACAGTTTTATGGTATAATCACCTGCACCGCTGGCAAGGGTTTGCCCATCTGGACTAAAGGCAATGGAACGAATGCGTCCTTGATGTTTGCCTATTAAGTGACATTCACCCGTACGCAAGTTCCAGACTCTGATTGTATAGTCATCAAGACCACTCGCCAAAACCTGGCTGTCGGGACGAAATGCGACTGAATAGACACCACGGGTGTAGCCTTGCAACACATTGAGACAATTGCCTGTCTCTACATCCCAAAGCCTTGCTGTTTGGTCATCGCTGCTGCTAATAAGTATACGTCCATCGGGGCTGGAAGTGAAAGCGATCGCCCACACTTGACTAGTATGCCCTCGTAAAGTTCTCAGACATTTACTTGTATCAATATCCCATAGCTTAATTGTCCGGTCTTCGCTACAGCTAGCAATGGTTTTGCCATCTGGACTAAAACGTATAGAGTAAATTGTTTTGCTGTGTCCATTCCAGGATTTCCGACATTTTCCTGTGGAAACATCCCAAAGTTTAACGGTTTGGTCTTTGCTGCCGCTTGCTAGTATTTGCCCGTTGGGACTAAAACTTACAGAGTAAACTTTGCTACTATGCCCTTTTAAGGTTTTTAGGCATTCACCTGTGTTTACGTCCCAAAGCTTGATTGTACCATCAGCGCTACCACTTGCAAGGATGTTATTGTCAACGGGACAGAAAGTCACAGACCAAACCCAATCTGTATGACCTTCAAGGGTTCTCAAGCAATTCCCGGCTTTAATATCCCACACTTTAATCGTTTGGTCTTCGCCAGCGCTGACTAAGATAGTCCCTTGAGGATTAAAGGCAACAGAGTAAACTTTGTTGGTATGTTCTTTAAATGTGTAAAGACACGTTCCTGTCTGTACATTCCAGACCTTAACAGTATAATCTGCACTGCCACTTGCCAGGAGTTGAGTATCTGGACTGAATGCAATTGCCCAAACCCAAGCAGTATGTCCTTTGTAGATGCGAAGTTGTTTGGTATCACAAGTCCGCCAGAGGTGCATTTCGCCGTTGATTGCACCTGTGGCAAAATACTCTCCATTAGGGCTAAATCTGACTGATACCAAACTGGATAGTGTTTCCGTAAATACCGAACCTGTCAGGTCAGCATTGGTAAAGCTAGTATCTTGTAAATTGACATCTTTGAGATATGCTTGACAGATACTGAGATTGGAAAAATCACGCCCACTCAAATCAATCTGTGGTTGCTCACTCGATTGCTTGATTTGAAGTTGACGCAGCAGATTAATTAGGTTTCCAGCAGCGTATCCCTTTTGTAAAGGAGATTGCTGTTGTAAGTTAGCGAGCATCCGGCGTAACTTAGGTTCTAGTTCTTTGCCAAAAGTCGTTAATAGCTTCTTTTTGACTGGTTCGAGAATTAATCGCTCTTGTGTTTTGCGGATGTAATCAAGCGATCGCGCCTTCATGAGTGGATAATTGTCAATAACTCCTAAACAGTTTCCTTGGCGGATTTCTTGATAAGCCTTTTCAATCAATTGCTCTGTGACGTACTCCATGACAACAGATGAACAGCGAAACCTACCTGAACCTGCTTCTTTTTCAATGAGCGTTCGCGGAGCGGTCTCTATGAGACATCGCCGCAACAAAGATTCTACAGCTTCTAACACACTAATTGCTGGTTCTGTTGTTATTAAGTCGTCTTTAAGTTCTGTTAGGGAAACATATTCGCGATGAATTGCCAACCAGTACATCAGCCGTTTTTCCAACTCTGATAGGCGATTAAATTGGTGGTCTAAAAGAGCGCGAATCTCCCCATATACTGCTGTTTCTTGTTGAATTTGGTTTAAAAATTCTCCAATGTTATTGCTAAATAAATTATAAACTGTGGTGGCAACTATCTTTAACGCTAAGGGGTTGCCTGAATATCGTTCCACGAGTTTGCTTAACTGCTCATCTGGACAAGAAAACCCCTTATCTTTCAGCATTGCCCTAGCATCTTCTAGGTTCAGTCCTCCAAGATGCAACACTTTCACTGGCAGGTTTTTTCCCTCCAGTAGGGCGACTTGCTTAGGCTTTTCTCGGCTTGTTAGTAGTAAGCAACTCTCATGTCCTGCTTCTGCAACCTTTTTAAAAAAATAGCCGTATTTCTCATATCCTTCTTGGTACTCTCCCGCCCTTTCGTAAGCTCTACCTTTACCACTACGCAGTACTGGTTCTACTTTATCTAAAATCACCAAACAACGGTGTTTCCGCAAAACCTCAATCAGCCGTAGGATTTTGCTGTTATCGTTATCTGGCAAATCAGGTTCAGCTTCTTTAGGTAAAAACTGTAGTAGCTGTGTGAGAAGATCTCCTAAAGGTGGAGCGCTGTGAAGCGATCGCCAAATTAAGTAATCAAAATCTTTCTGTACTTTTTTGGCAATTCGTGCTGCTAGGACTGTTTTACCAATCCCTCCTATGCCTAATATTGCAACCAACCGACAGCGCTGAGAACTATCTTCTAGAATCCACTGCTCTAACTTAACAATTTCCTCTTCTCGTCCCCAAAAACCATCAACGTCTACGGCTTCTCCCCAATCCTCACGTGGTGTCCTGCTAATAGCTTTACTTATTTGGTATTGGGTTAATAGCCTTTGCTTGAGGTTAGTGAGTTTTTTATTACCACTGCCTTCTATACCAAATTTGCGGTAGCTTTCTCCAAGTCTTTTTCTGACTGCTGGTTGAGAAATATTTAGCTTAACAGCTATCTCGGCACCTGGACAATCGTTTATTGCCAGCAGCAAAGCATCTAGCTCTGTTTTGGTAACACCATAGCTGGTTGCTACCTCTTTGATGAAATTTTCAGGCATCTGAAACATATTGGCAGTAGCCTCCATTTCACCTTAGCTCCACATGACATATCGGTAAGTGAGACAACCCTCTTATAAATACCATGGTTGACTCAATGAAGAAACATGAGAATTACACAAACACGTCAGTTATTGCTGACAATTTTGTGTCAGTAGGTTGTTTCTCATCTGATTTTTGTCTCTTTGGTGAGAAAAGATTATTTTTTCAAGACTCAGGAAAAGAACAATCTTTGTCTTTGTGCCTTGGTATTTCAATCATAGGTCACGTCTAAATGTTAACAATACTCGGTCAAAAATACAAAGTAAATTTACTTATTTTATTGATTGCTGAGATATTGCGTTATCTTTGTTACAGCCAGTGAGTTTCTAAGGAGGGCATTGCAATGCCCACCCTACTTATAAAATTTAATAACGAGCTTTGCGTAGAAAGTATCAAATTGTCAACCTTGTTCCTTCTATAAGCAGTTACCCTGAGAATTCCTAGAACCTTTGTTGTCTCTTGAGTCAGTGTAATACTCACATTTTTTGTAGAAACTCTCAGTTAAATTATCTCAATGTGAGAAAAAGTGATATTAAAAAGATAAATTAATTTACACCTACCTAAGACTTTGTGAATATTTTTTATTCCAACACTTGAAATTTCCGTTTCCTATGTAATAGATTATAGATAAGTTATCTGTGTGTGAGAAAAATTGCAGGATATAGTGACGTTCTCTTTGGATATAAGTAGTTTGCGGCTTTCTATGAGCAGTTCCGGTGATAGCAAAGAGTTTAGACTAACGGTCAACCTCACGGAGAAACTGATATGACCTTCTCACGATTCCAAGAATTTTTGAGCAGTCCTGATGCCCTGAAGATGCAACTGAAGCTTGGAGATGCATCTATAGCAGGGTCACCTGTAGTCACCATAGAAAAAAAAGGGAGGCAAGATATTGTCCTGCAACAACCTGACTCTATCGAGTTGCACCCAGTTTTTTCTCACATCAGCTTTCTACTGATTCAATCATTGTCGGAAACTGGACATGGCGAATTTATCACCCGAAGCAAACAGGGGAAGTTTGAAACCATTGTGGAAGTAGGTGGACACGTTACTCAACGCTATCTCTTAACTAAAAAGGAACTGGAAGAAATTCAACAGATATACGACCAAATTCTTGAAAATTGGATCGGATGGAGGCAATTGCGTAAAGAAACCTAAACAAGTGCCTCTTCAATAGTAACTCTACTGTTGAAAAGAAAAATAGCAGGGCAGAGTGAGGAGTAAAAGTGAATATCTGCAAGTTCAACAGACATTTGGCTTTCGATAAACAAGACGTTTACAAGCCGGAGAAGTGATAAAAACACTTCCCGGCTTTTTGCTTAGATCCGTTTTATTAAGGAGTCCAAGAAATATGGAACCACAGCAAGACAGTCGTCTATTGAGATTAGTTTCTCGTTTCCTGAAATATTTTCTACTGGTACTATTTGGTTTTGCGATCGCCTACGTTGCATCAATGACTTTTGGTGCAACAAAACTTGTCATCATGCTATCACCGATCGTATTTGCTGTTTTATGGCGGTTAGGACTAATCCTGTTTTGTCTGATAGCAACAACAGTCATTTTTGAGTCGTTGCGTTAATCGGCTCAATGCCTGTTACGCTTTTTGTGCTTTGTGGGGTCAACTAACTTGTATGACTGGTTAGGTTCAGGAGTTGGAGGAAAGGGACGCCCAGAGGTTGATGTCACCTCTTGTCCCGTACCTTCTCCATTAGAGTTGATGACTTCGTACTGTCCGCTTATGGGAGTGCGATCGCCTGGGTTGTACAAGGTGGATTGTTGTTTGTTGGTTGGCTCCTCTTCCCCCATCAAGAGTGTAGTGACAGCATTGTAGGTTAAAGCAAACTTGCATTGGATTTCAAAACCAGGAAGATAGCCGCCGTGATAAGGTATTTCTTCTAAGTTGCTGAACGCCCCTTTAATCTCTGAAATTGGTTTTATCAACTGCTCGCTGCGCTGGCTCCAATTAATGAGTAAAGCATCCAATATCTGTTGAAACTCAAGCGCATGTAGTGTTGCATCATCTGGATCCGTTTGGCTGTCTACAACAATCAATATCTTTAAAGTGATCTTGAGCGTAGTTTGAGCTTCTGAAAAATCATCGTTCTTACTAACTTGGGTATCAAACTCGTCTACATGAAAACCGAACTGCGCTCGAAAGTGTGAAAATTCCTCTGTTTGGAGTTGGTGACGAAGATAGGGTAGTAATCCCGCATCATTATCCAATAGGATTTGGCGAACGGTTAGCTCGTTTGTCATAATTTATCTAAAAAGTATCTACGTTAAGGCTTTCAAACTTAACATTTTGACTTGAAACAGCAAAATAGAACATCCTCCAAAGTGACCAGAGTTAGCTCACTCTTTGTGCTGTTGCATTTTGTTCATTCTGAAAGTTGTGTCATAATGTCGCCAATTGCCACGGTTCCACTGGTAATAATTTGTGCTAAAACTCCCGTCTGTGTGTGTTGAAAATGCTTTTTCAGCAGAGTCAGCAGGGAGATATCTCTTTCTCCCGTTTCTGGATGAACATCAATATTTAAGCAGCGATTAATTCTGGCTGTAATGGCTATTCGGGCTGTACCAAGTTGCATTTCTTTGCCTACCCAGTCAAATTCTCCCCAGGCGGGTACACCATCTAAAACAATATTGGGGCGGAAACGCCGGACATCTACTTGAAGTCCGGCTAACTCACTTAAATTGTCAAGAGTTGCTTGACTGACAAGAGAAATATGCACCGCTTCCCGGTCGGGATACCGAGTTTTGCCATACTCTCCCACAAGCTGCAAAGGTGCGCGGTTTGGATGTCTAGCTGCCTGAGTGGGATAAATTCCTGCGAGGTATCCTGTGAAAAAGCTAGCAATGCGATCGCGTCCTGTTGGGCTATTCGTATCAGCAACTAATAACTCTACGCCTTTGCGCTTGACTGTTAAAGTGCCAGTAGCTGCTTCGTAGGAACAATCTAACGCTGCAAGTCCAGCCCAGTCATTTTGCATGGCGAAGTGTTGCTTTTTCATCCACGGCACTTGTGTAGAGTCGGGATGTTGTGCATCTTCTTTGAACATTAAGGCAAAAGAGCGATCGCCCTTGATACCATGTCCAACTTGCACCTCAACGCTACTGCACTTTTGGGGGCTTAAACCTTTAAATGGATGGATAAATAACTCTTTGACACAAATCTTTGTCATCGGGAATTAGTTATTGGTAATTCGGCTTGTAATGAGCGTTTGCGCTCACTACCAACCTATTATCCATTGCTCAATCCTTGACAGAACCAATCGATTTCTCTGCGACTGGCTGATTTTTAGCACTACCACTTCCTGCACCCGTGATGCTGCGGAAATACAAACCACCAACTGTTACCAAAAACACAACATATCCCACTGCTTGCACAACATAAAGATATTGTCTATAGCCAAATAAGGCTTTGAGAACAACGCCAGGGAACTGTTCGTCGGGTAAAATCTTGGAAGTATCCCAAACCATTGGACCTAAGATACAAGAGTGGATTTTAGTAAACCGTTCATAATAAAAACAAAAGCTTTCTGAGGCGCGATTGCTCAGAGCAAGGGTCGTAAAAGCTTCGTCGAATTTATGCAAAGCTGTCACCACTAACCCAGCCACAATCAACACTAAGAAAACGCCCATGACCTGAAAAAATTGGCGGATGTTAATTTTAACGCCCCATTGAAATAACAGCACGCCAATTGCAGCCGCGACTGCAATACCACCAAGAGCGCCAAGGCTGGGAATAAGACCCTGCTGGAAGTTAGCAGCGATGAACAGAACAGTTTCAAAGCCTTCGCGTACAACGGCAATAAATACTAAACTAAAAACACCCCAACCAGCATATGAATCCTGTTTTAAAGCACCTGTTACGGCTCCCTCAACCTGAGCTTTCATAAATCTGGCTTGCTTGGTCATCCAAATGAGCATCCAGCTGAGCATAACAATTGCTAATAAGCTGAACACACCTTCCATCAATGGCTCAACCACTGATGAATACTGGGGATTAATTGCACTTAGTGCTTGAACTATCCAAGTGAACAAAAAACCTATAAATGCACTGACAATAATGCCAACGCCGACACCAGCATAAACCCAAGGGTTAAGGCGCGATTGTTTAGCTTTTTTTAGCAAAGCCAGCACAATGCCGACTACGAGAGCAGCTTCTACTCCTTCTCGGAGTGTAATTACAAAAGTAGGTAAGGCAGCACTAAAATTCATTATTTGTCCTTTGTCTTTTGTCCTTGCTCCTTAGTCATTAGTCCCTTGATTTTTACTAATGACTAAGGACTAACCACTAATAACTATTCAGTGAAATCGCGTAACATTTTCTTCAGTTCGAGATTATGCATCTCTTCCTGACCAATCATATTACGGGCAAACTCTTCGATATAAATGCTAGCATTGCTAACAGTTTCAAGTAGGTCTTTGTACAATTCAAGTGCTTTTTTTTCGTGAACTAAGCTTTCTGCCAAGATATCCTTGATTGAATGCTTATAACTTTCTTCGATGGGAGAAATTCTCAAGCTGGGATGTCCTTCTATACCTGTGAGAATTTCTCCGACTTGTTGGGCATGAAGTAAAGACTCATTAGCCTGTGCTTTAAAATAATCCACAATCGGAATCCGGTAAGGACCAGTTACCATTAAGGAATAGTGAGTATAACGCACTACTCCTGCTAGCTCACACTCCATGATTGAGTTTAGCAGGTCGATTGTTTTTTTCTGGTCAAGTTCTTGCATCATGTTGCTAATTCTAGTAATACGTCGAAGTTTGTTAACTAATGAGTGATGAGTTATGGTTTGTTGATTCGTAGTCAAGGGGTTAAAACTCAGGCAATCCAGGTTCACCCAACTTTTAACTCCTGACTCTTTGTTCACTGCTTACTCACTTTAAAGTTTTAACTGAGAGTAAAATGTCAGCCAAGTATCACTACAAACAATTCAAAATGCTATCGCTGCGCTTGTGTGCTGGAACTATCAATCACTTTTTGAGAATTTTGTTCAATGCTTTTCACCAACTTAGTGACATCTTCGGGAGTTTTGACTGGTTTAGCTGGTGGAATTGCAGAGGGCCAAACTGTTGTCAGTTGAGTCATACTAGTTTCAATCGCTTTGTGTTCTTGGGGATGCTCTTTAGCCATTTTGCTGGCAATCCCTTTGTATAAGTCGTTAGCGTAGTTGATAAAGCCACGGGAATCTTGATACTCAATGGCTGCAGAAATTTTACCATCTGCGATCGCCGCACCATATTCTGAGTTAGCTGCATCTAGCAAGGCGTTCATTACCTGTAGCACAAATCTCGGTTGCGATCGCTGCTCTGCTGGTAAAGCTGTCACAGCAGTATCAACAGATTGCATGGAAGAGGCAAAATCAGTTTTCACCTTGGCATTTTTAGGGTTAGATTTGACGAAATCTTGCAAACTTATCAAAGATGTCTTAAACTCTTTGACTTTACGGTCATTTAATTGCTGTTCTACATCAACATAAATCTCTTCAACTGGGTGTCCAATATGAGGTTCCGCCTGTTTCGGCTGATTCTGATCCAACAGTTCTTTTGCTACCAAAAGGTGTCCTTTCATTAACCCCAGTTTGGTCATGTAGTCAACATCTTTTGGTTCCCCAGTCAGAACCACTTCCTGAATAGTCACCTGGTCTTTAATTTGGTCGAATTGCTCCTGGGAAATCACCTTTTTAGAGACTAAGTCCTCAGGACTGATGTAGGGACGACTCGCCTGAATTTTGTGCGATAGTGCTGGAACACCGAGCTGTGCCTCAAACTTATCCAACTCCGACAAGATCGCATTATTGATGTTGATTTTCTTTTTGTTACCGTGTCCGCTGTGACTCACTGCCTCAGTAGCCTGGGGAGTGGAGTTAGCAGCCGGTGCAGTCGAATTTTGTGCCGTTGGCGTACTGTTACAGGAACTTAGAGCGAAAATGGCTGCAGTAGCAATAGTTAAGCAGATGTAACGGAATTTTATCATTGTTGCTCCTAGGAGTATTTGAAAGGTAATCATTAAAACATTCAAACAAGTATTGATCGATGGATTTGACAGTGTATCTTAGATTTTGCTATGATACTTTCTCACAAATGAGATTATTTTTCAACTATTTGCTAAGATTTTAACCATGATTTCATAACAATTCTCAGTTATTGAATCACTGAAATACTTATAGGGCGACAATCTTCCTAATTAATAGCTGATGCTACATCTGGATATTTGAGAGTGTAGAGGAATTAGGCTAGGCACGAAAGAATCGACAACAAAGCCAGTCTCCTGACCAACAGTCGGAGGGCGCATTATGTTCTAATCATAGAATCAGTGTTGTAAGCCCTACTAAAGTAAACCCCCTTGCGATACCAAATAAGGTAGCTTGCAAGGGGGGAACACAACTGGGAGAAATTGAAAACTGTATATTCCTTTTTCAGCCTGTGGCTGCAAATCTTGTTATTTGACGAGACGCTGTTTCAACTTGCCGTCAAGTATCAAGGACTTAACATGATTTGCGAAAAAATTTTCTTTTGGAAAAAATATCGGCGAGTTTTCTTTTAGCCAAGCCTGCACACCGCTTAAATGAAAATCTGCGATGTAATGCATATATGCTAAGTTGCCAGTCGCAATACCCAAAAATGTAACAATCGTTGACCAAAATGTCAGGGTATGAATTTGAGGCAACATTTTACTTACTCCCTGAAGTAAGGGAAATACTAAATGCCCAATGTATACAGCAACGACCCTTGCACGTAATGCAGCAAAACTGTGAATTGTTCGCATCCATTGATCACAAGGAATAAGATGCAATAGGTTGAATAAGGGCAAAAATAGAAACATCCCAACAGACAATAAGTTTAGTCTGTTAATTGCAATAGCAACATCTAGCTGCTTTGAAAATTCCCCAAAAATTGAATCAACACGTGAATCTCCCACCATAACAAATCCTCAGTTGGTGTTTAATAAACAATTATTGATGATGGGGGAATCTAAATTAGCAAGTCCCTCCCATTAGGTAAATGGGGTGCCCTGGTACTTAAGAGAAACTTCTCGAAAGTGTATGCTTTTTTAATGCGTTTTACACACTTATTTGAGCATACATACTTTTACGGAAAAAATCTACCGTCAAAAAAATAATAGAATTATTCTTTGACATAATGGTGATAATTTTTTGTTATTGTTTTCCGTGAGTTTCATAGCAAAACATCTTTTTACTAAGTTCAAAGCGATGCTGTTTTTTTTGCTTTTGACTTATGTAGTTAAAAATGTTCTTGATTTGCTCAATACCAAGGTGTTGCTGTTGGCTAATCTGCTCAATGTTGGCATGATTAATTTGGGAGTAAATACTCTCTTCATACCTTCGTGTATACTTCCTTCGCCAATCAATAAACTGCAATCGCTCAGTAATGTATCGCTGGCAGACTCTGCAATAAAACTGGCGGCGTGGTACTTTTAAATACACTTTTTTACTATAAAGTGGTAAATCTCTCACTACAATTGGTCTAGTTTGATGCAATTCTTTCGTGTATTTACGGCAATGCGGACAGTATGTACCTTCAGCTAAAACATTTAACTGAAAAAATACTGAATCGTGAGATAAATTACAAGATTCTACGGCTACGCCAGGTAAGTTTAGTAAATGTGTGAAATGTATGCTCATTGGAAAAATGTCACCAGATATTACACTTGGCACCATGAGTTTCTAACCCACTGGTGCTATCGTTGTTCAGTCATTGCACAGGAGTCAAATCAGGATTTTTTGACGACATGTAGGTAGCGATTTTTTATAAACAGGCTTTTCTCCTCACAGGAGTTTCAAGATGCACAAAGCCATTGTCACCCTTTACCCTTCTGCATCCCTGACAAATTTCAAGTCAAAACTTTTTTCGCTAATTATGTCTTTGTCGCCATACTATAACAAGTTCTACCACATAGTACGGCAAAATCTCTCATCAATAAAAAATAGTGATAAGTAATTATTCGATGCACGGGTAAGCTTTACTGTGGAAAGCAGCCACTATGAACGTTATAGGAAGTCACCTTTAGGATGCTTGCTTTAAGATCTCTGCACGGTTTTCAATTAAGTTTTTGTCATCTTTTGAGAGTTACTCTCAGCTATGACTTCAAATTGACCCATGCAGCCGCTTTCTGCGATCGCATCTTGATGGGGATGAAACATATACATACCCGGATAACGAAAGGCAAATTCCAAGATGTGACGTTCCGCTATGCCCATCGTAATCACATCAGTTTTAGAAGTGGGTTTGGTAGTCATCCCCGTGGGATAGACGTCAAAAAAGTTGGCGTGGAGGTGAAACGTCACTGCTGGATCGTATTCAATGATGTTGAGGACATACAGCCTAATCAACTGATTTTGGTAAATGGGGATAGGATGATCCTTGTAGTAGTCGGGCAGCCCGTTGAAGGCATAATATTCGTTACGGCTATCGTCATTCACGTCATACCCACCCATAACTAGTACTATCTCATCTGCTGGAGGACGCGCAGTGGGTGGATCGATAATAAACATTCCATACAACCCCTTGGCAATATGACGGGTTACCGGCTCAATATGACAGTGGTACAGATGAACGCCATAAGGTTCAGCATCAAATTCATAGATAGTTGCTGTACTGTGACGAACTGGGCGAATACCATCCATTTCTGAGGGGTGGACGCCGTGAAAATGTAAAGAGTGGGAATGTCCTGCTTGGTTGAAGAACAGCACCCGCACGCGATCGCCTTGTTTTGCCCTCAGTGTCGGTCCTGGTATGCGACCATTTAAATCCCAAATATTGTAAGAGACAGCATTGTTGAGCTTAATCGTGGAAGTACCCGCAGTCAACCGAAATTCGCGGATGGTGCGTCCATTTTCTTGCTTTATTGTGCCATATTCAAAATCCCGTAGCATCTTGGCTGGGTTAGCAACCCCGGAAGTTGCTTCCATCTCTAAGGTTGGCACTCTCACGATTGACTTATTTTGGGCGTTAAGTATTTGCCATAACGCCGCACCAGTCACACCAGCGCCTACTAAACCCAGCTTCAACAGATTACGACGGCTTATTAGTTTTTCTTTTTCTAAAGCAAATAGAGACATGGTGTTATTATTGATACTTTACAGCAAAATCAAATTGCCAATTTTTTTCAATTAATTCCTTTTGAAATACTAAAATAATCAATAATTATTGTCAATATTTCTCAACTTTTACAAATAGTACAATAATGATTATAATTATCATTATCTTGATTTCTCTGGGTTTCTTGTCTTAACATTGCATCGCTAGTATAGCGGTTCCTATGGGTATGAAGTACATATCAAAACCTCACCCCCAACCCCTCTCCTTAGCAAGGAGAGGGGAGATAAAGCATAGCTTTAGCGGGGTGAGGTGAAGCTGTACCTCAATAGATTAGGAAACGCTATACAACACTAAAAAGTGTCGTGAAAAATTTTAATTTTCTTTATTGCTTGCGGTAGTTACATAGATTTAATTATTTTTGAAACAACAAAATGTCAAAAGGTGTATGATTCATATTTCTAAAGGCGAGATAGTGGACAAGCTCATATCTTGCACCAAGTGCCTCTGCATACTTGACTAAATAAACAGGAACCTTTGCTAGTAAAGATTATTCTTGAGTCAAAACGCCCGCCGATTGAAACTAAAAGCTTTAGATGCATCTGTAGGTACTTATCGTGTCAAAAATTATTCTTAAATCAAAAGGCAAATCAAGGTTAGTGAGTCTAATCTTGATGGCAGTGGTAAGTTTTTACTTAATTGTGTGCCTACCCAAACCAGCCTATGCTATGCACATCATGGAAGGCTTCTTACCACCAGGCTGGGCAATTTTTTGGTGGGTTGTAGCATTACCATTTTTTATTTTGGGACTGCGATCGCTCACTCGCATCACCCAAGCCACTCCTGAACTAAAATTACTCCTAGCATTGGCAGGAGCCTTTACCTTTGTGCTGTCGGCGTTGAAAATGCCTTCAGTAACAGGGAGTAGTTCCCATCCGACAGGGACAGGGTTAGGCGCAGTGTTATTTGGACCTTTAGCCATGTCAGTACTGGGTAGTTTAGTATTGCTATTTCAGGCACTACTGCTCGCCCATGGCGGTCTTACGACACTAGGAGCCAATGCATTTTCGATGGCAATTGTCGGACCATTTGTTGCCTTCTGGTTATACCGCTTGGTTATGCAAAGTGGCAAGCAAAGGTTGGCGATATTTCTAGCATCTGCTGTTGCAGATTTGACAACATATCTTGTGACTTCTGTGCAATTGGCTCTTGCCTTCCCCTCAGCTACAGGTGGTTTCATGGCATCATTTATTAAATTCGCGGGAATCTTTGCCGTAACACAGGTACCCTTGGCAATTAGCGAAGGATTATTGACAGTCTTGGTATGGAATTGGCTTTCTAACTATGGTCGTCAAGAATTAGAAATGTTAAACCTAATGAAACCAAAGAACTCATAAATGGTAGAGATTGGGTAGTAGATAGTCGTTAGTAGTTAGTGGGATGTTTTGGCAACTAACAACTAATAAAAAATGTACAGACGCGCCATGGCGAGCCAGCGCCCTTTGGAGGGGAGCCACTGCGTTGGCGGGGTTCCCCCGGTTGTAGCAAGTGGCGTTCTCCCGACCTAGGCGACTGGTGAGTCGAGTCCTGAAGGCGGGTTTCCCGCCGTAGGGAACTGGCGAACCCGAAGGGCGTCGCGTCTCTAACAAATAACAAGGGACTAATGAATAAGCAAAATCAAAAATGGAATAACTGGCTGTTGCTGTTAGCGGTGGTAGTATTAACAGTCACGCCCCTTATGCTAAGAAAAGGTGCAGAATTTGGCGGCGCAGATGGTCAAGCTGAAGAGGAAATCAAAAAAATACAGCCTCAATATGAACCTTGGTTTAATCCATTAATTGAGTTGCCTAGTGGAGAAGTTGAAAGCTTATTGTTTAGTGTGCAAGCAGCGGCGGGTGCTGGTGTGATTGGCTATGTGATTGGTTTGTACAAGGGGCGTTCCGAACAAAGCAAGAAACAAAATGAAAATTCAGATTGACACGCTTGCTTACACTAATCGCTTACGTTGGTTAGCGCCAGAGCAGAAATTGCTGTTTGCCACTGCCCTACTGATAATCACTGCCTTTGCTCATCCGCAAGTTCAAGTTTTGATAGCAGTTTGGATGAGTATTTGGACAGTTATTTATGCAGGCATTCCTGCTAAGACTTATTTGAAATTAGTCTACGTTGCCACTCTATTCTGGTTAACGAGTTTGCCAGCTTTAGCAATTAATGGCATAGAGGTATCTCATCTAGATTTTGTGCAACATGACTCAATTACAGGATTGACTTTTGGGTCGTATTATGTTTACATCAGTCACCAAGGTATTGAGCGGGGATTGACAATTTTAACGCGAGCGATCGCCTCTTTATCCTGCCTATACTTTGTGATGTTAACTATCCCCTTTTCCGAACTTTTACAAACATTGCGTCGTATCGGGATTCCAGTGCTTTTAACTGAGCTTTTATTACTGATGTACCGCTTTATCTTTGTCCTTTTAAATACCACTGCCGAGTTATGGACTGCCCAACAATCTCGTGGAGGCTATCGAACTTTTAGTACTGGGATGAAAAGTTTAGCACTGTTGATTGGACAACTACTAAAGCGAACCATAGAAAACTATCGTCAAGTCTCCTTAAGTTTAGCAGCACGGGGTTTTAGTGGAGAATTGCGGGTTTGGCATCCTCATCGCTATCATCAATCGAAGCGCCATACCATAGAAGCAATTGTCGGCTGTGCAGTATTAATAGGATTAGAATTGTGGAAGTATGCAGGAATGGTTACTTGAATTTGAGCAGGTACATTATACTTATTTAGGAACGCAACAATCGGCTCTGAATGGTCTAACACTAAAGATTCCTGCTCAGAAAAGATGTGCATTAATTGGTCAAAATGGTTGTGGAAAAACCACACTATTCTTATTAGCTAATGGTCTCTACAAACCAAATAAAGGCAGCGTGTATTGGCAAGGTAACTCACTCAAATATGATCGTAACTCCTTGATGAAGTTACGTCAAAAAGTTGGGTTAATTTTTCAAGATCCAGAGCAACAACTGGTAGCTTCTACTGTTGAAGAAGATATTTCTTACGGGTTGTGTAATTTGGGGTTGCCAGAAGTAGAAATTCAACAGCGAGTTGAGCAAGCTTTAGTAGAATTTGGTTTAACTGAATTAGCTCAAAGACCAGTTCATCATCTGAGTTTGGGACAAAAAAAGCGAGTTTCCATAGCAGATGTGATGGTGCTACGACCTGAACTACTGTTATTAGATGAACCTACAGCTTATCTGGATAAGTTACATACTCGTAACCTCATGGCAACCCTGAAAAAGATTCATGCATCTGGGACAACAATCTTGATGGCAAGTCATGACCTTGATTTAGTTTACCGCTGGGCAGATTGGATATTTGTCATGGATAAAGGACGACTTGTTTTGGAGGGAAAGCCACAGGATGTGTTTACTCAACGCGACATTTTAGAAGAGTTACAGTTAGGAGTACCACTCATATATGAAATGTTATTTGCTGACGGAGTCGCTGAAGAGGGACCTGTTTTGGAACGGTTACGGCAAAGAATATTGAATTTATTTCGCTACTTTTAAGACAAAGTCGTTGAGGATGTTTAGATGGTGCGTTTTGCTTGTGCGACCGCAGCTATTTTGTTGATGGGTGCGTGTTCAATGAGACAGTAAGGGCGACTGTAGCTCAAAGGAGGTTCTAAAGCGTGAGCCTGCAAAAATTCTGAATCATTCATCACCCGTTCAGTCTCACCATCAAAGACAATTTGTCCTTGGCTCAACACAATGGTGCGCGAACAAAGTTCTAAAGCTAAATCTAAATCATGAGTGGCAATCATTTGAGTGAGAGGCAAAGTTTGCAACAACTCAATTAACTGGCGACGCGAACGGGGATCTAACTGGGCAGAAGGTTCATCTAATACCAAAACCTGCGGGTTCATGGCTAAAACGCCTGCGATCGCAACACGTTTCTTTTCGCCACCAGACAAATTATCAGTATTGCGTTGCCCATACCATTCTGGATCAATATCAACTGCTGCCAGCGCCTGAAGAACTTGCTCTTTGAGTTCCTTGTCTCGTAATCCCAAATTCATCGGACCAAAAGCAACATCTTCCCACACCGTGGGCATAAATAGCTGATTATCTGGATTTTGAAACACCAGCCCGACAAAATTCCGAATTTCTCGGAAATTTTCAGGCGTTACAGACCATTTGCCAATAATCACCTCTCCTTCCTGAGGCAGAATAATTCCATTGAGGTGAAACTGCAAAGTGGATTTTCCTGAACCATTCGCCCCAATTAATGCGACTCGTTCCCCAGCTTCGATAGATAAATTAATTCCCTCGAGAGCCAGAGTCCCATCAGGGTAGGTATAAGTAAGATTTTTGATTTTTATCGGATTATGATGCATCGAAGAGTGCTGTCACTTAATTAAGTAAACTGCTTGTCCAAGTAGTGCCAAAATGACCGTCAAAGTCAGAGCTATAACATCTTGCCGTCCGCCCTGTGGTACTTTTTCTATCGGTGGGACTCCTTGATAACCCCGTGACAGCATCGCCTGATGAACGCGGTTACCTCGCTCGTAAGTGCGGATAAACAGCGCTCCGAGCATGTTGCCAACAACTAGGCGGATAGTACGGTTGCTGTTCATCAAATTGCGAGACGCTGCTGCTCGCCGCATGGTGTTAAATTCGTTCATCAACACACCAATATAGCGATACATTGATGCTAAAATTGCTACCAAAAGCGGCGGGGTTCGCAATTCAATCAAGGCATTGAGTAGCGCCGATACTGAAGTTGTTAAAGTTAGCAAATTCAACATCAGCAGCGACAGCAGCGTCTTGAGCGTGACACTACCTAAGACAGTTAGCCCCACTGTGGTAATCTGCAACGGACCCCAAGCCCAAAGAACCGTGCCACCTCCGCGAAACAAAGTACCAAAAAGTACAACACCAACAAAACCAAACTCAACTGCTAAGCGTTTCAGTAGCACGGTGAGGGTGACTTTACTGAGTAATAAAACGCTTGCCACAGCCAAGCCATAAATAGCCCAAGTCCACCAATGCCCATTGGGTGTGAGGGCAATGGCAAACACCAGCAGCAATGTACACAGTATCCGAGTACGGGGGGCGAGTTTGTGCCAAGGAGTGACCTGTTTACTATCGACATCAAAAGCTAGCGCCCCAATATGCAGCAGCATCTAGTTAAATTTTTATTGAGTTTCGTGGTTTATTGTGAATCATCAGTGTACTGCGATTCATCTAACTCAGGGTGAGATGAACCCGAACCACGCACAACCAGTTTGCCAATTCCCCAAGCCAAGCCAAAAACTGCTAAAGTTCCGACTAACCCAGCTATAGGAGTGGCTACTGCTTCCGGTACACCTCTGAGGGCGTATTCCTCAAACACAGCGTAGAACGGTAGCTTTTTCGCTGGTGCATCTTCAGCGGCTTTATCTTCAAATTTAAGATCCTGCGAGACTCTATCCAAGCCATCAGGGTCTTTGCTGGCAAAAGGAGACAGGAAAACTGCAATAAGCAGGGCAACACCCAAGCCAGCTATGACAAAAGCACGATTGCGCGATCGCGAGAGATTATTACTCATATGCATTATCCCTATTGATGCCGAGAGAGAGGACGAGAGGCAACAGCCTTGCGCGGCGGATCGTAGAACATATCCGGGCGAGTCCGCCAAATAAACGTCAGTGCTATTACGGTAATCACTGCCTCACCAATACCGATAATTACGTGCCAAGTTGCCATTGCCGCCAACGCCACCGTTAACAGAACTGTTCCAGATATTGCCAGTTGGATCGCACACAAAAGTGAGCCAACCATTACACTTGTCCAGGCAGCAACGGCTGCGCCAATGACCATTCCTGACAATTTATTGCGACCGATGGCAAACCGGATTGCTTTGTATAAGTAATAACCAGCAAATGTGCCAACCAATCCCATATTAAAGATGTTGGCTCCTAATACCGTCAGACCGCCATCTTGAAACAAAACAGCTTGAACGATAAACACCGCTACCATCACCAGAGAGCCAGCCCACGGACCTAATAAAGCTCCCGCTAGGGTTCCACCCAAAAGGTGCCCGGAAGTGCCGCCAGGAATCGGGAAATTAATCATTTGAGCAGCAAAGATAAAAGCAGCACACACTCCCATCAGGGGTACGGCTTTTTCCTGGTATTCTGCCTGCGATCGCGAGAGCGCGAGTGCAATTAAAGCGATGGCAATTACCCAGGTGACAAAAATAACAGGTAAGTTAAGAAAGCCATCTGGGATGTGCATGGCTAACTGGGGCTGAATGACCCTGTGTAACCAGCTTGAGTACGGAATAAAAGGAAACACGATTTTATCCCTAATCTAAAGAAATTTTTAGCTAAATTATGCAATCCAAGGAAATATATAATTAAACTTGGAATTTCTCAATAATTCAATGCGATGGGGGGGCATTTTTAAATTAATAGTAAATTGCGCTATGCAGTTTCTTACTGACCGTGTTAAACACGCAGCAGAGCAGCCCAAACAGCTTTGGCGGCTTACAAACCATCAGGAACAGCAACGCCAAGGTCGAAAAGCTGTCCGGCGGCTTTAACTTCACAGAAGGACCGCTCTGGAACCCGCGCGGCTTTCTAGTGTTTAGTGATATCGGTGCTGATACTATCTACAAATGGACTCCTAACGGTAAGATTTCGATATTTCGTCGTCCTGCGGGACATGCCAACGGCAATACATTGGATCGGCAGGGACGGTTAATTACTGCTGAGCATGACCGCCGCCTCGTACGTACCACTAAAGACGGTACCAAGATAACCTTAGCAGAGCGCTATCTTGGCAAGCGGCTCAACAGTCCCAACGACGTTGTTGTCAAGTCAGATGGCAGCATTTACTTCACTGACCCCCCCTACGGCATTAGCAAGCAACAAGAAGAACTCGGCTTTTATGGCGTTTATCGACTGGCACCAGATAGAAGTTTGACGTTGCTTACTAAGGACTTGGTGCGCCCCAATGGGCTAGCCTTTTCAACCGATGAGAACAAACTGTATGTGAGTGATTCTGAAACAGGACACATCCGTGTCTTCCAAGTCAACTCAGATGGCACGCTCACTAACGGACAGGTCTTTGCACAGTTGAGAGGACCTAGCAACTCCGGCGTACCCGATGGTATGAAGGTAGATGTGCAAGGCAATGTCTACTGTAGCGGTCCTCAAGGAGTGTGGATTTTCTCCCCAACAGGTCAACGGCTGGGCAAGATTATCGTGCCTGAGGTGGTAACAAATCTGGCTTGGGGCGACTCGGACTACAAAACGCTTTACATAACAGCAACCACAAGTCTCTACCGCATCCGCCTCAAGGTTGCAGGGGTGCAACCGGGTACACCTGCGCTGTCCCGGAGTACTACCGAAGTCAGTCGTTGAAAGGATTTAGCTTCGAGTTATCAGTGGCTACACTACTAGAGCCATGTCGTGATTATCGGCAACCCTTAGCAATTCTGAAAAATTGAATTATCGAAACACCAACAAAAACTACTGAATCATTAGTTACTATTGTTTGGGTTTTATTGATGGTTGGGTGTTAATGTCAATTTTGCGTAAATACACTGTTATTGTTCCTGTGAGCTTGAGCATCGCCTTTTTGGTTACTGCTTGCAGTGACAGCAAAGCCTCTCAATGTCAGCGACTGTTTGATGTCGTAAACAAAGGAACTGAACTGATTGATAACAATAAAGGGCAGCAGGTGACAACAAGCTTGCAACTATCCAAGGATTTGGAAGCTGTTACCAAACAAATCAAGGATCTGAAGTTAAAAGACCCCAAGCTTCAAGAATTTCAGAGCCGTTTTGTGCAGGTATTTGAGACTTTCAGTCAATCGATTGCCAAGGCAGGCAAGGCTCTTGGTTCAGCTAAGAACGCACAAGACTCATCAGAGGGTAGGGTAAAAATTCAAAAGGCTAGAGGAGAAATCGATACGGCTCTGACAGCAGCGGCAAATGCTGCTAAGCAGTCTGATAATCTGGCATCTCAGGTTAATAAGTACTGTAGCCAATCAAAATGACATCAATGGGATTGCAGTAGCGTTCAGGCGCTACTGTAGATTAACTCATTACAATCATTTCTGGAACTTAATGAGGGCAAGATGAAATCTATAATCACAGCCAGCACAAGAGCACCATTCCAGGTGAGAAACGTCTCTATGGTAAAGCTGCTCTGATTTACACATTGGCTATACTAGTGAATTAGCGCGTTTGATTGACCATTTGGCTAGTAGCAATTTTTACCGCCCAATGGAGTTTTGACTGTCAATCAGCTAGCTTATAACTATACAGGGAAACCAAAATCATTTACACCTCTTCAAGGAAGCAGCTATGAAAGCAGAACTCATTGAATTAATCTCCAGAGTCGTGCAAGTCTTGCAAATCAATATGCGTTGGATGACTTGGAACTTATTTCTAGCTTTTATACCTTTGGCTTTAAGTGTTTGGTTGTTTCGCAGGAGGCGCGGACAGTCTTGGGTTTGGTGGTTGGGATTTGTAGTTTTCTATGCTTTTTTACCAAATGCGCCTTACCTGCTGACTGATATCATTCACCTGATAGATGATATTCGTACAATTCAGTCTGTCTGGATAATAACCCTTCTACTCATCCCGTTGTATATACTAGTGATTCTAGCGGGATTTGAAGCTTACGTTATCTCTTTAATTAATTTAGGTTATTACTTACATCGTATTGGTAAGAGCCAATGGATTTTGTGGGTTGAGTTAATTACCCATGCTCTCTGCGCTGTTGGTGTTTATTGGGGACGTTTCTTACGTTTTAATAGCTGGGATTTTGTGACTCAACCAGATGCCGTTCTGACTAGAGGTATAGAGGACATTCTTGGCAAACAGCCTCTGGTGATTATTGCTATTACCTTTGGCATACTTGTGGCTCTGCATTGGATTATGAAACGAGTCACTTTGGGTTTTGTTACCCAAGGACAAAACATAAGTAGGAACTCAAAACGTATTAACTCAAATACGCCCAATGTTGAATGACCAGTCTTCTTATAGGAGACGAGGTATAAGGGTGTAAGGTTGTAAACAAATAGGTAAACGTTCAGGGGGTGCATAGAAAATGCAAAACACCCGGATGTTGAATCAAACAATAAAGCAATAAAATTAAGCAGCTTTCAATAAGTCTTTTTGAGCGCAAGAAGTAGCAACTTCAGGGAGC
>JAHHIB010000077.1 GCA_019359075.1 Kalymmatonema hyalinum WJT4-NPBG1 | reverse complement strand
AGGGCGCTGTGTCTGGTTCAAAGTCGGGCTTTTTTTTTTAACCAGTTGTAGCGAAGCGGTGACTGAGCGCTGCGAGTTAATGTGTTGTTGTTCAAGATTGTTCTACAGCGCTCGGTCAACAACTGGGGCTAAAGCTAGAGAAGCTGCTATGAAGTGCCACGCAGAGATACAAAGTTCCGATTTTATTTTTGGTTTGGGAACTTGTCCCATCTCCGGTAGTTTTGATGCCAAAAATCCATCAAATTCTTGCCTGTTATAGGAGAAATGTTCCCACACTATTAGAAACCGGAACTGTGTGAACTTTTGTGTACTTTGAAAGAGAATAGCTAAAAACCAATCATACCAATGTTTTCAACCTCTTGGCACCTGGTGACACTTTCTCTAGCTTTACGCCTGATAACTGATACTGCGGGTACTTGATAATTGTTTCGATTACTGTTGTGCCTTTGGTTTTGGCTTTGGCATTTCCTTTGGCTTGCCCTTAAAGTCCCCTTTGGGCTTGCCCTTAAACGGTGGTTTACCTCTTGGTGGTCCAAAGTCTTTGCCAGCAGCCTTAAGAGCCGCTTTCTTTTCTGCCATTGCCGTAGCTTTATCATCCTTGCTTGCCTTTAGGAACCTTGGTGGCTTCTCCTGTGGCAATTCCAGTAATGAGTCAAATTCAAAAGCGTCCCGGTACGGCACAAACTTTGCTTTAATCTGTACGAATACCGGACGTCCTTGTTCTTCTTTTGGTGCTTTGGGGTTGAACCGGAACGGTGGAACCAGTGCGTCTCTCCAGAACAAAGGTAAATGACTCGCTTTCATGAATTTTACTTTTTTTGCTGGTTCCGATTGTTTAATATGATCCAGCCGTTCTTTAGTGAAATTCTTAAACACAGAGATACATGGTGTCCGGCAGACAGGAATGAACTGCCATAGTCCGCAAAGTTTAAACTCCATGTCTTGAAGTTGCTGTGAAATGACCTCGTCTTGGCGTCCCTTGTCAAAACCAACCACTTGAAAGCCAACATTCGGCGGCTGCTCTCTCCCTGGGAAATGAGTAAACTTGGGGTAAACAACCAGCCGTTGAGTAGATTCGCCAGTCGCCTCTATCTCTTTCTTAAGTGCATCATATGCTCTCTGTTTGCGTGAAGCATAGAGCAGTGGATATTCTTTGTTGCCAATGGTGATAGTACTTCTCTCCTTATCCCCCTCTGTTATGAAATTTACCTTGCCATTAATTATCCCAATTGCTTGAAATAATGCAGAAGAATCAGAAGTCGTATCTGGTTGATTTTCAGTAACATCCTGCTCTTGGAGTGGAGGTTGCAACTGTTCTTCTGAGGAAACTACTCCATCTTTTTCCAAGTTATTTACTTGGTTTAGTGTATCATCCTCTACTTGTTCTGGCTTAGGTGTTGCTGATTCTAAAGGAACAGCAGTTTTGGTAGGCTTGTTGTTGATAGGTTCTCTAGAAGCCATAATTATTATTTTTTGAAAGTGAGCGCGAATTAAAGGCGCTCACTTTATAATATAAAGCCTTGGCTTTTTGTAGGGTGATGCCGAAAAATACGCGGCGTACCCCCACTTATCAGTAAACAGTACCAGCCGCAGTACCAGCCCCTGAAAACTGGTAACTGAAAACTGGTAACTGATAACTGGTAACTGATAACTGATAACTGGTAACTGGTAACTGGTAACTGGTAACTGATGTAAACTATCTACACCTGAGTGTATATGTAGATGTAGACATGGTTAAGGTGATACGAGAATCGATTAACTTCAAATTGCCCAAACCCTTAGCAGCAGCGCTACGCAAAGCAGCCAGAGAGCGTAACACCACAGCTACCGATTTAGTTATCCAGGGTTTGCAACACATTTTGGGCGATGTTCCTGGTATAGAAACTAGTGTAGAAACTCGTCTTGCACAACTGGAAGAATTACTAGCAAACGGTAGCGACACACGTATTGACGACAGTACAGAAACACGCCTAGCTCACCTAGAAATCAAACTTGAAACAGTCACAGCCCGTCTTGCTCAATTTGAATCTGCCCTGATAACGGTGCAAAATCACCTCAATACTCGTTCATCGTACAGTCGTAAATCATCACCTTACTACACTCAAGGAGCGCCAGCACAGTTGATGCCATTGGAGGAAAAAGACTTGGCACTGCGGCTCAATACCAGCGCCTCAACACTTCAGGAAAAACGCGCAACTGTTAGCCCCAAAGATTTTGAACTTTGGTGCAAACAGCGTGATCCTAGTAAATATGCGTGGCGATTTCACTCAAAAGATGGGCTTTACCACCCCATTAAATAAGCGACTACTACCGCGCGATTGCGCAAAGCGCAGTGCCAGAGGCAATCGCTCCCTTACGTAACTGAGCCGATTTCACCTGTGTGATAGTTTAGGACTTTATTATTTCAGTTCTTTTGGTTTGGGTATTTCCCCTCGTCAAACTTCACGACTTTATTATTTCTTCCCGCCCACGATAAGTAGGTGTAAGGAACTGCAGCGTTCAAGCTTTTTTACTTAAAGCGTCAATACTTTAACTCAGGAGTTGTAATTTTTTTACCGCCTGAATCTTCCAGAAAGTTGATACGCAAACAACGGCGCGCTGCGCCGTTGCTTGCCACTAAAGGTGTGGTGATATCACTCTGATTGGCTAAAGCTATCTTTGCTGAAGTTGTATTTGTCGAAGTTGCATTTGCTGAATTTGTCTTTGCACTTCACTAGAACCCTGAACATTTCCCAACCTTTGATACAGTGCCCCTGCATTCTTCAGGTGACTAGATGCTAAGTCGGATCTGTTCATTCTCGTATACACGTCTCCTAATGCCTCATGAGCTGCAGCTTGTCCACTTAGATCTTGTGTTCTCTCTGCCTGCCCTAAGAATTGCACAAGTAGTTTCTCAGCTTCAGGAAAGTTTTCTTGAGCGATTAGATCATTCAGTTGTTGAACCAGAGGGGATGGGATTGTACCACTACCACGGACAACTCCAGTGCGGCGGATCACTGGGCGGCAGCTCCTACTATTAATACATGACGGCCTAGGCGTAGTCATCTGTGCTGAAGCAGGGTAAATATCAACTAGAGACGAAACGGTAGCTAAGCTGATAATCAGCAGAAAAAGTGAGTCAAATTTCATATACCTACGATCCTTCTTTACTAAGTTTTGATTTTGCTTTTTCGATCCAACCACGTTCATCCGGATGATCTGAACTGCCAAACTTTAGGCAATTATTCCACTGCTCCCGCACCGCAGGCTTTGGTCCGTCAAATTCTAAAACTTGTGCCAGCAAGCAGTAGGCTGATCCCCGCTGGGGATCTAGAGTAATGGCATGTTTCAAATTTACTTCTGCTTGAGGGTATTTTTTGAGTTTCAATTGTGCCCAACCTAAATTCTTGAGCAGCGTATATCGCGCTTCATCGTCGGTTGTCAATTGTAAACCTTCTGTAGCTAGAGCGGCGGCTTTAGTGTAGTTTTGTTCCCGAATAATTTCTAGTCGTGCCAAATTGCCATACGCTGGTGCATAGCGATGCTCTACCGCAGCTTGATAGTTTGCACGAGCAAGATCAAAGTCTTGCCTTTCCTGATAGATCAAGCCCCGGTTGTACAGAGCATCTGCAAGCGTTGGATTGAGCATGAGTGCAAGATTAAAATCTTGTAGCGCAGTCTCATCTTGACCCTTACTAAATTTTTCAAACCCATGGTTATTTAGAAAGATGGCTGACCAGGGAAAAACCAAAATAAAAAGTACACCCAACACTGTACTTAGGGTTGCCATGAAAAAGCCAAAACGTAACAATTGTTTGGCTTTAGCCTGCCTAATCATGCGTTGACTAGCAGTGATTAGCCTCGGAAGTGATGCATCGTAACCCAAATCAATCGCATCCTGACTTGACAACCATCGCTCTGCTTCATCCAGTTCAATTTTGTCCAATAAACCACCTGCCCCTTCACCCAGGCGAACCCATTCCTCAGCTTTTGCCGTTAGCCGTCTGCGGGTTTGCTCAGCTTCTCGGCGCTCAAGAATCCACTGCTGTAAGGAGGGCCAACCGCTAATCAATGCTTCGTGAGCAATATCTACTTTGATTGCGGTGCTCGTTTCCTCACTGCTTAAAGTTAACAGGCGTCTATTGGCTAGATGGTGCAAAGTCTGGTCGAACAGATTGAAATCATCACCTACAGCTTGTAGTGCATTCATCGGTTGCTGGCGGCGAGTGTCAGCGCGTCCTTCGCCAAACTGCACTAACCGGAGAAAAATCCGTCGAGCAATGGCTCTCTGCTTGTCTGGTTCGACTTCCAGCGTTGCTAATGCATCATCGGCGCGGCGGGCGATCGCCACCTGTAACCCAGTGCGATGTTCACTCCCACCAATTCCATAAGCCTTTCGGGGTAGAATCAATGCTTCATAAGCTCTAAGCGGTAGGAGTCGCCGCTCTAGATGTTCCCACAGAAGCACTAGCGTCTCTTGGAGCAACGGTAAAACACCAGGTTCTCCCCTCGCATCAGCGACTAATCTTTCTAGTAAAGCAGGCTCGATAAACACGCCGACATCTTCAGCAGGCTTTAGAATCGCCTGCCGTAATCCTACTTCATCTAATGGTACGACCTCTAGTCGGTGTGCTTGAATTTTTCGCCACAAAAGTGATGTCATCAAGTCTGAATAAAAGTCAGCGCGAACTGTTAGCACTAGGTAAACATTGGTTATCTCAGTTAACTCAAGCAATGCTTGTTGAAATGGAACCGTCTCCTGGCTTACTTGAGTAAACACTTCCTCGAACTGATCAATCACGAGCAAAAATCTTTGGGCATTGGGCTGAGTTGACAGTATCTGGGTAATATTTCTGGCTGTAATTGGATCGTTGCCTAAAATTTCTTTAAGCGTTGTTAAAGGAGTTGCTCCAGGACGCATAGAGCGAACCAACCATTCCCCTGCACCAAAGAACCCAACCTGACGTAGTTTTGGAAGGAGTCCGGCAAACACCAAGGAAGATTTGCCACTACCTGAAGGTCCAATCACCATCAAAAATGGATGCAAACGTAAACGTCCCAGCAGTTCCTCAATTTCTTCCTCACGCCCAAAAAAGCGATCGCTCATTGCCTCAGTAAACGGTTCCATCCCTGGGTAGGGACAGGGTGGTTTGGCTGAAGAAGTAGGGACAGTCAGCTTTAAGTCAGCACAGAGGCGAGTAATAGCAGTTGTCTGTTCTTCGGCAGTGACTGCTCTCAATTGCACCAGCATGGCTAATCGAGGCGGCAGTTGCACGGGTTGCAGAACCAATGGAATCACTGGCCATGTCTGTGTTTCTTCACCATAAGTCTGCCCCAGCAGATCCACAAATTGGTTAAAGCTATCTGCCAAATAAGCTGGAGACAGCACTAGTAAGGTACGCTGACTTTGCTGGACAGCACGCTGGAACTCTTGAATCCGAGGAGAGCCCAATCGAAACGCGGTTTCTGAGAGGTGCCGAACCCCCGCTTGAGTGAGCGCGTCTAATAAGTAACCTTCTACCCAGGGGCGATCAGCATCCGCATAAGAAATAAATAGGTCATACTCTTTGTTCATGGTGGTTCTCGATTACATCTGCGGTAATGATTCGCGCAATGCATGGATTAATCGTTCAAATTCACGCTCAGATCGACGAGGATGAGCAAGATCAAGAGTTGTCAGCATACTCAAACGTGTAGGCAACTGACTGGGATCAAATGGTAGGGCTTTTACAGGCAGCAGACGGTAAGTTCCTTCTTGAATCCCAATGGTTTGCCCAAGGATGTTTTCAAACGTCGCTTCGTAGTTCGCTAAATATGCCGCAGACAAAACAATAATTGTTCGCTTCGCTTGCCTAATTCCCTGCTCAATATTGACGACACGAGCCACACCGGGGCTTGCTATATCACCAGATACTGCAATTCGTAAGTTAGCCTGCTCTAAACGAGGTAGTAATACATCCCAAACCCAAGTAGTATCAGGCTCCTGCTCTATATAGCTGATATAAACATCATATTGAAAATTTTCCTGGTTTTGGTCGGGTATATTTTGTCGATGAGTTACTTCGTCAAACCGAGGGGCTAATTCCTCAGTTTTATATTTAAGAACTGGTATGGAAGATTCTGGAATTCCCTGCAGATCAATAGCATTACAGCCAAATTCAAAAGCATCTGCGTAGGACTTGCTCCTGCCGATTGCCTGGTAAAAGCCCTTAGCAAACTTAACAGCGGCTTGATCACCAATTGCCTGATTCATTCCCACCACGCAATTAATGTGCTGATGAATTGCTTTTGCTTGTTCTTCGGAATAGCAGGCGTTCAAAAAAACGCACTCCACATTCGCCTTAAACAACTTAAACAGCCCTGCTAACGCTGTAGCACTGACCAACTGCATCTGCCCCAGTTCATTTTCCAGCGCTAATCCTTGGCTCCCCCCACCATGCCCGGAGAAATGAACGATATCAGGAATGTGATCCAACAGAATCGGCTGTAGATCATCCACTCGAACGGCCCAACGAGTCATGATTTCAAACTGGTCTCGATTTTTGGACTGGTTCAACGCCGCCTGGATTTCCCGCACCTCTTCATCCAGGCGCAGTCGGTCTGTATTCTTTGGGTTCGCAGTCAGAATTAATATCTTTTTCACGGCAATAACTCTGGAGGGGGCTGATTAGAAGATACAAACAACTACCGATCCATTCTGGTTAATTATTAATTCTTAAAATTTTCCTCAAAAATTCTCCAATTCAAGTAGATTCCTCTTAATAAAGTAGAAGTTTTTTTAAAAAGTTTGAAGCTACAAAATCATTAATTTTGAACTTCTAAGTATTACTCACATCTGCACTTTTTCTTTACGCAATATGTAAAAAATCTTCAAAAATGGGTTGAAATAAAAACCACTTTCGTCAGTAATCACTTACTAATAGGCTTCTTTTGTCAATTAAAAGTGTTTGCAAGCCGCTACAACTAACAACAAAGCCCCCGATGCATGACCGGGAGCTTCTGGCTCCTGATTAAATGAGCCAAATAATTGCCTTTTCCTCTAAGAAAATTTTCTCAAAAACTAATTAAGAGCAGCCGCGATCGCTTCCCCAAGTTGATGCAAAGTTTTCTCTTCCACAAACGCGGCAGCGGCTCTTGCCGACTCTGCCAAGATAGTATCAGTATTCGGCGTAAGCTTTAATGCGCCGCCTAAGTAACCAAGAGATTTGCAGTAGTAATCTGATAAATTGGTTGCAGCTAGTCGCTTTACACGCTGATGGTCACCGCGAATGAAAGCAGCTAGGGCTTGACGATGTAGATCCGTTTCTGGTTCTCCCAACACGTCTAAAATCGCTTGAACTGCAGAGGAGACGCGCTCTGTGGTAAATTCGGTGTTGATTGTAGAAGTCATTGTTCTTTCCTAAATTTCCAATTTTTATAATCTTCCGCTGCTACTTGAGAGGCATAAACCTTGTCCCAATTTCTCTGAAAATGCTCGCGGATAACTCGCGAAACGAATCCGACCGCTGAGTCACGGTCATAGTGAATGGCAATCCTCAGTAAAGCAAGATTTTGAGTGCCAAGTTCTATATAGTTGATGTTTCGTTTGTCTGCATCGGGAGGCAAAGCAATGCTTCGTAACGGATTAGCCGCTAGCAATTCATCGCCCATTACCTCTTTAATATAAGGAGGTAAACCTTCAACCCCTTTCTCAACAACGATTTGCGCCCATTCCGAAAAATCAACTATCCCCCGGTTAAGAGCGTCAAACTCAGCTAGATCAAGGTAATAATCTCGGTTTCTCCCAATCCAGCCCCGGACAAACTGAGTCACCAAAGTCTTACCTCAACCCTCAGCAAATACGGTTTCTTAGAAGAGGGATAATTAGTTCAAAGCTTGTGCCGTTCGCCTGCATTTCGCCGGAATTCCCCCACTCGCTTGCCTACGCTGCCACGCTGGATACTAGAACAACATCCTCATCGCAAAACTCAAGCGAAATGTCGTCAAAGAATGCCTGCACCCAGGTCTTTCCACAAGCGATGTAACTGTCAACAACTACACCTTTCCAATCATGAAACTTGGACCCTGGTCTGTTAACCCGAATGGTATCGCCTAAGTGCCATTGTTGGGTGCCCGTCGTTTTCAGCTGCATTCTTAGCTCATCCTCCACAAATAGCAACGGTGAATTTATCGGCACATCCCAACGGCTAAAAGTGGTGTAACTGCCAGGATAGGGTTGGTACAACATAGTCGATTTTTGACCAGGAACCACAAGCCGAACTGTGTCTCTTGTGCGAAACTCTACTTGGTATACCCTACCGCTGTAGTAAACCATTCTGTCTGGGTACAGGTCATTTGCGTTTGCCTTTCTCATTCCTGCTCTCCTCTTCCCATTGTTGGATCTGTGCTTCGATTTCTTCTGGAGTTGCTTGGCGTTCTCTACCGTAATCGTCGGTTACAAAATTGCCTTCTGAGGTAACGCGGGTTTCGCCTGTTCTGTCTTTATCTTGGGTCATATTTAAAATTAAAACGCGTATTTCATACATTTTATGGTCTTAAGCTGAAGAGGATATTCCCGCTCGCGTCGTGTAGTAGTTGGTCTGTCCCCAACAGATCCGCACTTTGTATGAGCAAGCTGCACTCTTTGGCGCGAGATTTTAGCCGTATGGGTGTTGAGGTGATTTTCCTCAACGAGGTGGGTAATGGGTTTGAAATTCCATCTTATTGGGGCAGCGTTTTTGATTGCGGGAATATTTATTTTGGTGGTAGCGATCGCATCCGGCACTGCGCTCTGCGCAATCGCATTCTGGCACTGGCACATGAAGCGATCGCTTTCTACATTGTTTTCCTCTATTGATTTTTAGACTAATTAATTGACAAAACGACCCAGCAGTGCTTAGTGGAGAATCAGAAACCTTACAAAGTTAGAAGTCGAAGATTTATGTAAAAGGTTATGGATTGGTGTCCCAACTGTCTTAGAATGATGTCATTACATAGATGGCGATCGCTATTATTCTCGGTTTGCTGCTTCTTTGATTGTTTCGCAGACTTTTACCCAAGCTTTATCTCGTCTTGCAGCAGCGATGGTGTTCAATGGCTTCTCAGGAGAGTACGCAGCATGATACTTTTCAATAGCTGTTTCCTTGTAGTTACTAGAACGCAACGGTACCCAAAGAATTGTGACTCCACCTGCTTCAGCCGCTTCTAACAGAGGTGGTAACTCATTTTTACTGATATAATCTGACGCTAGAAAGTTGGAACTAACCAGCAACAAGGCTACTTTTGCAGATGCTAGAGCTGCCGCAATTTCATCTCGCCAAATATCACTAGGCTTGATTTTAGTATCGTCCCAAAGTTGCAAATTTTGTTCTCGAATCAATGGCTCTAAATGAATTTTGAGGTCGTCGAACCACTTTTTATCCTTATGACTATAGCTAATAAAAACTAAGTTTCTGGTTCTAAATTCTGGCGTTAATGATGCTTTTCTCTCCTGCTCTAGTTCTCGTTGTAACGGTGTAGCTTGTAAATTAACATCGTCAATTAGCCTACGCACATCGACCATTTGATAACTATTCATGCATTGGATTTGGTAAGCACGAGCGTCTAGGAACTCACGCAGCTTGTTCAGAGGATAAGCATGGGGAGACTGGCTTCCTTCACATTTTTTACAATTACAAGGAACAAGAGTTTGATACTGCAAACGTTCAAAAGACTGATGAATTTTGTCGAGTTCGTGAGTGACGACTGCTAGCAATTCTTTCTTGCGGTTTCCGGCTACACGGACTTTAATTTCTTTTTGATTGTAATGTTCAATGACTTCGGCACGGCTTTGGTCTTTATTGAGAACAACCCCGCTTCTCCAAACAAGTTTTTGTTGTTCAATCCAAGGGTGTGTCTCAACAATGAAGCGGGTGAGAATTCCCTTGGGCATGAATTCGTATTCATAGCGTAAAATCAGGTTATTACTCTCGTCCCAATTATAATCAGGTTCGTTGATATCAAGTAATTGCGGTGCAATATAATTGTTGGGACGATTAGGAATTGGGTAGCAAAGCTTGAAGCGCATCATCAGTTGCAGGAGTTCATCCTGCATATCAGCACATTCGTCATCGCTCCAGATATCTTGAAGTTCGTCCTGGGTAAAACATCCCAGATTTTTCCTGACAGTATCATTGTCCAACACTTTGTAAACAGCAGTTGTACCCCATTCTGGTTTGAGGATGACATGGTTTTTCAGTGTAGAATCGTCTTGAAAGTGCAGGCAAACGCCGAGGTCGTGCAGATAGCGACTGAGGCGCAACATATCTTTACGGTCAGTTAAATTATTGAGTTTGCAAAGTTGGTAATATTGTTCAAGATTAATGTGGTTGCGAGAATCGTTTTCTAGGGCAGACCTGACTCTCACCCAAAGTTTTGGTAGAGGTGTACCAACGTGGGTCAGCCTGCTGATGTATTGCTCAATAGCGTTTTTTACTTCTGGTAAACCGCGATTAGTTGCTAAATTAGTTGCTAAAACTTCTTTTAAATTAGTGAATTCTCCTCGCAACTGCCGTTCATTGACTTCGCACAGACGGTCTTGTTTTTCGTTTTTGATGATCACAACAGGGCTATTGTCGCTCAAGAGTTCGACAACCTTAAGCCACCAGTAAAAGTCAGTGTTTTCTTTGCGAGTATCGGCAACTAAAGCATAGAGAGAACGTTCGGTGAGGAAAAACTGATGGGTTTGGTGGTAGATTTCTTGACCGCCAAAGTCCCAAATATTAACGCGAAAGTCTTTTCCATTGGGCAGTTTGAATTGCCACTGAATCACGTCAATACCTTCAGTTGATTTCTCATTTGACTGGAGTTTGTAGTTTTCGTTTTTAATTTTCTTGGCTAAAGAGGTTTTACCAGCTCCCCCTTCGCCAACAATCAAGAATTTTGCTTCATAAAGTGGTTCAGTTTCGGTTGGATCTTGTACCCGGAAATAGAAATCGAGAATTTCATTTACATCACCTGGATCTTCGTGCAATTGCTTTGGTCCTAAAATCTCAGGCGGAATAGGGACAGGGTTTCCACGTAGATCCAGCGATTGCAAGTTGGTGAGTTGTCCAATTTCCGGGGGCAGAGCACTCAGTTGATTACTGTACAGGTGGAGCGATTGCAAATTGGTGAGTTGGACAATTTCCGGGGGCAGAGCACTCAGTTGATTTCTGCTGAGGTCGAGCGATTGCAAATTGGTGAGTTGGACAAATTCCGGGGGCAGAGCACTCAGTTGATTCCAGCCCAGGTGGAGCGATTGCAAGTTGGTGAGTTGTTCAATTTCCGGGGGCAGAGCACTCAGTTGATTACTCCTGAGGTCGAGTGTTTGCAAATTGGTGAGTTGGACAATTTCCGGGGGCAGAGCACTCAGTTGATTACTGTACAGGTGGAGCGATTGCAAATTGGTGAGTTGGACAATTTCCGGGGGCAGAGCACTCAGTTGATTCCAGCCCAGGTCGAGCGATTGCAAGTTGGTGAGTTGTCCAATTTCCGGGGGCAGAGCACTCAGTTGATTACTGTACAGGTGGAGCGATTGCAAATTGGTGAGTTGGACAATTTCCGGGGGCAGAGCACTCAGTTGATTCCAGCCCAGGTCGAGCGATTGCAAGTTGGTGAGTTGTTCAATTTCCGGGGGCAGAGCACTCAGTTGATTACTCCTGAGGTCGAGCGATTGCAAATTGGTGAGTTGTCCAATTTCCGGGGGCAGAGCACTCAGTTGATTCCTGCTCAGGTGGAGCGTTTGCAAATTGGTGAGTTGTCCAAATTCCGGGGGCAGAGCACTCAGTTGATTCCTGCTCAGGTGGAGCGTTTGCAAATTGGTGAGTTGTCCAAATTCCGGGGGCAGAGCACTCAGTTGATTCCTGCTCAGGTGGAGCGTTTGCAAATTGGTGAGTTGTCCAAATTCCGGGGGCAGAGCACTCAGTTGATTACTGTACAGGTGGAGCGATTGCAAATTGGTGAGTTGTCCAATTTCCGGGGGCAGAGCACTCAGTTGATTCCTGCTCAGGTGGAGCGTTTGCAAATTGGTGAGTTGGACAATTTCCGGGGGCAGAGCACTCAGTTGATTACTGATCAGGTAGAGCGATTGCAAGTTGGTGAGTTGTCCAAATTCCGGGGGCAGACTTTGTAGGTGATTGTCAACTATCTGAAGTTCTTCAAGCTGATTTAGTAATCCGATTTGGGCAGGTAAAGCACTCAGCTTGTTCCCGATGAAACCAACGATATATCCCTCTTCGTCATACCGATATTTACCGAGAATCAGTTTTTTAAGTTGAGTCAGCTTGCCAATCTCAGGTGGTAAAACCGTCAATTCATTGCCAGAGAGGTCAAGTTCCGTCGCCCCCTCTGTTGCTGCTTGTTCAATTACCTCTAGCAGTTCTGCCTCAGTCATAAGCGTTTCTGAATATCATCCTTCAATTGAGCGAATTTCTCTATCTAGGGCAATTCGTGGGAATAGCAGACAAATCAGAATTGTTTTGACCGTGTGCCGATACTTATGAATATAGGTCTTGGGTGAAAGCTGATTGATTCTAAGTTTGTCGGTTCTCACTAGTCACTTCTCCTTACCACTTAACCACTTTATCGCCTTATCTCACCTTAAAATCATGCACCAGTCATCTCAATTCAAGTGAAAAAGAGGCATAGCGATTGCCCGAATGGCACTGGCAAGAAAGTGCGATTGCGCGGAGCGCAGTGCCCTCGTGCCCAATCGCCTTCTGGTGTAGCCCAGACGCTGCTTTGTGTTGGTGCAGCCTGTCCGCAGGACTTACGGCAGTGGCAGATGAAGCGATCGCCACTATCACTCTTTCAAGTTTCCTCTAAGAAAAAGCGCTCGCCACCATCGCCATGATTGATAAAGTTGCATTAAGCAGTAGGTCACTCCGTCAGGTAAGCCGCGACCACTCGTATTTAACTGATAACTGTTTACTGCGGCTGGTACTGTTAAATCCCACATTCCGCCCTTACCTTTTTCAACAAGAAGGCTCACACCTACCCGTAAGGGAGGTGTTGAGATAAATTGTTGGGCGATAACAAAACCATCCCCGACCAATATCAACTGTCAGGTTGATTAGGGAGTGGGGTGGTTGAGGATTCGCCAAATATTACCGAAAATTCACGAGTAAATAGTGTATAATAAAATTGGTTGCGACCCACCCACACGGCTGACCACAACACGAAGTAGCAGTCATATGCTTGCGAAAGTAACTAGCGTGAGAAAGGGGGAAAGATTCCGGTCACAGGCTCGCGCCCATAGGCTGTAAAAAATACGCCAAACAGGAATGCACGGAAAAGTAATTAAACCGCCTATGGAAGATGGGGGGCTGCCTGGGTTCTCCCTTGAGGAGATAAAGGTCGAAAGACCAGAGACGCGGTGTAAGACCAGATTAAACACGGGTTTAACGAGGCAACGGCGGATGAGACGGGAAGCCTACACTTACTCGAAGAGAAGTGTAGGTACTTCACAACTGTCACAATAGATATTTTGTAGAAGCGACGGGACTAATTGCTCAAAAAACTAAATAATATTGACCACAAGCAGTGGTGAGAAAGCGAAGTATCCATAGACGTTGTTGTGTAAGATTGGCGACTTGCTTAACACTGCCAAGAATTAATAAATGTACGTCTTGAAAGCACTGAAACACCCAACGAAGAGTGGGATTTTGAGTTGGGTGACCCAATTGGTTAGGAATGCTTTCTCCAGAATCAACTAAGGCTTGAGGTAATTGCCGTTGTCCTAGATTGTAAACAAGGAGACATAAACCCAATTTTTTTCGGGAGCATCCCAATTTTGCAAAAACACAATTGTCATTCTGAGCGAAACGAAGTGGAGCGAAGAATCTCAAACCTCCTCGAATACTTGAGATGCTTCATTCCGCTGAGTCCCAAGGGGACACGCTGCGCGAACGCTCCATTCAGCATGACAATAAATTTACACATTTGGGATGCTCCCAATTTTTTCTGAAGAAAAAATTACCCTTAGGGGTACTGTTGAAACTAGAAAATTAAAAAAAAATAGTATTTTAGGACTTACGCATTTTTCTTGTGTGCGTAATACTTAGCGTGCCAGCTTCCGGGCGGTTCTGCAATAGTTAGATCGAGCAAGAATTTCCCATTTCTATCTCACTCATGCATAAGTTGATTTTGCTTGCACCTAATTAAAGAAGGAAGGGCAGCAAATAAGTCTGATTTACATAATCAGATTTTTGTCAATGCGTAAGTCCTATATTTCTAACGTGCTAATAGATCCGAGACCAAAATTTGGAAGAGGGATTAAGTAACTAACAACTTAATTCCACTTAAGATAACTTTCTCTCGACTTTTAGAGAAAGTTAGCTATCAAAGGAGCTATGAAGTCATCCTAAGTGATGTCTTCAATATTGCACGGATAATGCAGTTTAAATGGAAGATAGAATTACCACCATGTTTGATGCAGTTCTCCAATGGAATAGTATTGCTTTGCAGATTGTGGCTAACGATCACACACCTGAAATTGTGGCAAGTCCCAATCAAGGCGGACCTACTCGGACTTCTCGCGCCTTGGCGATCGTACATGCAGCCATCTTTGACGCAGTTAATTCAATCGATGGGTCCTTCACCCCATATCTAACGAGTATTTCTGAGGTTAGCACAGCCTCCGTCGAAGCGGCGGTTGCTCAAGCAGCATTTGATACTCTTGCTCAACTGTATCCCTCTCAGGAAGATTTCCTTCAAAAGGAACTAACTGAAGCGCTGGAAATGATTCCTGACGGGGAATCTAAGGAGCAAGGTCGCCGAGTAGGTACCGAAGTCGCTACTCAAATCCTTGCGGCTCGTCGTAACGACAACTCGGACCTAGACCAAAGTTATGTTCCAGGACTTTTACCAGGTTTGCATCGAGAGGACCCGCTCAACCCCGGTCAAGGGTTTTTGACACCTCGGTGGGGTGCTGTCATCCCCTTTACTTTGAACCGTAATGGCGGTCAAGGGACTCCAGCTTTCCGTTCTCCCGCTCCTCCAGCTTTAATTCGCAATAAGTACAAAAAAGCCTTCAATGAAGTCAAAGATTTCGGTGGTGACGGTATAAATACCCCCACTAAACGTACACAGGAGCAAACAGAAATTGGTATTTTCTGGGCTTATGACGGTACACCACGTCTAGGTCCCCCACCTCGTTTGTACAACCAAATTGCACAACAGATTGCTAAAGACCAGGGAAACAAGCTGGTTCAGAACGCTCGTCTGTTTGCACTCGTGAACCTTGCTATGGCAGATGCTGGAATACAAGGTTGGGACACCAAATACTTCTACAACATCTGGAGACCTATTCTTGGGATTCGTGAGGCTGACCCTGGTACTGGTCCTAGCCGTCAAGGAGACGGTAATCCTGCTACCAAAGGCGATGTAAACTGGACACCTCTAGGTGCGCCAAATACGAATAGACCTGGTGAACGCAACTTTACGCCTCCTTTCCCTGCATACACATCAGGGCACGCGACTTTTGGTGCCGCCTTGTTTCAAACTCTTAAACGCTTTTACGGCAAGGATACAATTGCCTTTACCTTCGTCTCTGATGAGTTCAACGGTCAGAACTTAGATAATATTAGTGGTACAAAAAGACCGCTTTTACCTCGCTCCTACAGCAGCTTTAGCCAAGCATCTGAGGAAAATGGGCAGAGCCGAATCTACTTGGGAATCCACTGGCAATTTGACAAAGTCCAAGGGATACGAGCAGGTGAAGCCGTTGCTGACTTCGTCTTCGACAACTTTTTGCAACCAATTAAGCATTGAGTCTTGATAAACACGACGATTGAAAGTTAAAGCCTCAAAACACCCTCCAAAGTCAATATTTCTGTCAAACTTGGTGTTGGATTGAGGCTTTAAAACAGTACCAGCCGCAGTGACGCCTCGCTTTGGTGGGGGATTTAAACCCGCCACCAACGCTTTCTGTGCACAGGAGTGTGGTGTTTCCCCCAACGATGAAACTGATAATGCGGGTACGTGGTAACTGTTAATTACTTAGTGCTGTCTACTGCCAGTGTTATTGTGCATTACTTATCAAAATATTAGTGTTCTAAATATGATTTCCTAGAACACCCCTTTTGATAAGCGATGTCTCAGACTACAGTTTCATCATTGGTTTTGACAGTACCGCCGCCACTGACGGAACACCCCGCTTCGGTCTATCTTTCCACACTTGCGCCTCTTTCAGAACCGACGATGAAGCGAAGTCTCAATTTAATCGCGCAGCTGTTGACCAATGGTGAGGCTGATTATTTAACTCTCAACTGGGCTGCGCTGAGGTACAAACATACCGCCGCTATTCGTGCCGCATTGGTTAAAAATTATGAACCCGCGACGGTTAACAGGGTATTGTGTGCCTTAAGGCGTGTTCTCAAGGAAGCGTTAAGACTTGAATTGATATCACCTGTTGACTATGCCCGTGCAGTTGATATCAGCAGCGTGAAAGGGTCGAAAGAACTGAGGGGACGGGCGTTAAATCAGAGCGAAATTGACTCGTTGATGCAGGCTTGTTTTGGCGATCGCACTCCCGCCGGATTCCGTGACGCTGCATTAATCGCTATCCTGCGGGGTGCTGGACTGCGTCGGGCTGAGGTGGTGAAGCTTGATTTGAAAGACTTTAACGATGATGGGGAAATTAAAATTCGATGTGGTAAAGGTCGTGTTGACCGGACTGTTTATTTATCCCCAAGTGCTTGTATTATAGTTAATGATTGGATTGAAATCAGAACCAAGACACCTGGTCCGTTGCTATGCCAAGTTAACAAATCTGGTCGTGTTGTTCAGCAACGTCTGACACCCCAAGCGGTTCTGTTCATTCTTCAAAAGCGAGGGCGAGAAGCTGGGATAGAACATTTTTCTCCCCATGATATGCGGCGTACATTCGTTTCGGATTTGTTAAATGCTGGGGTGGATATTGCAACTGTGCAGAGTTTGGCGGGTCACTCCAATCCTACAATTACCGCAAGATATGACCGTCGCCCAGAGGAGAGGAAACGCCGCGCTGCTGCACAGTTGGAAATTTTGGGGCGTTAGGGGCGTGAGCTATTTCCTCGCTCGAAAAATAGTGGAGTAACCGCTATGATTTTTATAACTGCTCTTTTACCACTCCCAGAACTTTTTGTAAGACACATTCAATCGGTACTATTCGCCCTTTAGTTGTGTAGTAACCACCTCCTTTTATTGAGGTTGTTGTAGGGCGTTCTTGGAAACAGTCAATATTTTTCTGAAACCATTCTCGCGTTGCTGGCATTGGCAGCATATACAAAGTGCGAGGTGTGACAAAGTAATAAAACAGCCAGTTTGCTTGTGTGTACATGAAGCAGCCAGGGGTTCCTTTTTCAAAGTTGCTGTGGGTTTCAAAGAAAAAATTGCCAGTTTGATGCCAGCGATCGCCCTTAATTTCTATTGAATTTGTGCCTTGTTGAGTTGTCCAAATCAGATCAATGTCTTGAGTTTGAAACTGTGGATCTTGTTCAACGTTGCAAACATCAATAGTTTCTGGTTTACTAAACAGCCAAGCAGTGATTTTAGCAGCTGCTTCTTCTGCTACCCTCACTCCATCGCTCATGCTATAGCTCATGAGTATAGACCTTTATAAATTTTTTTGCGCGTTATTACTTTTAAGATTCCCTGGAATTGAGGAGAAATTTATATTCCAGAAAAATTTCACGCTTGTACTTTCTCAACTTTCCATCCAGCCTCAGCCCCAATCTTTCCAGTTTTCACAAACCTAAAAGCCCCGCGTGTGTAAACCTCGCCGTGGGGCTTAACCTTTATCAACTCCTTTACAACTCTTGTTGGCAGTATCCAGTGTTTTTCGGCTGCCTTCTCAAGTTCCTCATAAGCTACCAGGGGCTTAAGCTCCTCCTTGGGCTGTGTGGATTGCACAACTTCGAGAAGCTTATTCACTATGTCATGAATAATAATCAAAGAATCTGGTGTTTGGGCATAGGTGATGCCTTTATCATTCTCATCATTCTCATCACCCCCGACAACCTCCGACACATGAAGAGGTGTAGAAGTATCAGCCTTCAGCTTTTCTAATTCCTCAAGCCTATAATAAGCTTCCTTGCCATTATCACCTTCAAAGTAAATTGGGTGTAATTTACCCCGCTGTGAATATCGCTCCACACTACGCGGTGAAACTCCCAAAAACTCTGCTGCCTCAGCTTTTGATAGTTTATCCCCCGACACCCCCGACACCCCCGACACTTAATAACAACGCTCAAATACTACCTTGGAACAAGACCCCCGACAACCCCCGACACGGCACCCCCGACAACAATAAAAATGCTCGGTGCAGTTAGACCGAGCAGTAAGTTAAGACTTAGATTTACCAAAGCTTTAGCCTAGCTTAATCCCCCAAGCTCTAAAAATTACCTCACTTTTTAGACTTCGCCCGCCTAATAAATTCGATTATTTCCTCAAGCGGTACGCCTAATTTTTGCATCGATTGAATCATAGGAATCGCTCCCACTGGCACAGATCCAATGCTTCTCCCCTTCCATTCACCGTCGATTTTCTCCTCCCAATTGAACCCCCAACGCCAGTGTTTAGGGTTGTCTGGGTCGCGTTCAGATACCACACGGGGGTAGGTTGCGATCGCCCCATTTTTGAGTTTTTTATTCTCCAAATACTTGTACAAGCATCCCTTGCGGCTGCTGCGTTTCTTCTTTTCCTCTAAGAATTTTTCGGGTGTCGATTCAGACCGCGATTGATTGTAGGTACAGGATTCTTCGGAGGGCAACGCTGGCGACTCTAGGGTCAAGTGCGTTTCCGAGGGCTGATCGGCGATCGCGCACTGTTCCATTTCCTCTAAGAATCCCAAGGCTGACCTTTCGTCCTGTGGGTCTGTCCAGCCAATGGGAAGACTGTAGGCACTCTCCAGAAATTCCGGGTTTACAACCTCTTCTTTGTTGATTAACTGCTTCTGCTTCAAAAAATTCTCTAATTTGCTCCGACCAGGGGGACGGCTTTTTCTGGTACTTAATGCTGTCGGAGACGGCAACCAATAGCAATCTTTTTCTATCGAACGGAGCTGCAAAGTGACCACTTGAAACGATAATCCCTTCGAGAAAGTATCTTGATTCTTTGAAGTGACTTCCAATGTAGTCACAGTACATTCTTGAATCTCCAGGGGAGTAGGGGCAGGTGAGCAAGCCGGGGACATTTTCAATGACCACGAATCGGGGTTTGTATCTGGCAACGATTTTGAGGACTGCTGGGAAACAATCTCGTTCGTCAGCTGCTCCTTGCCGCTTTCCTTGAATGCTGAATGGTTGGCATGGTGGTGAGGCTGTGATGAGGTCGATTGTCCCTGGTCTGAGTCCATATCCACCGTCAAAGGCAAGGGACTTGACACACCCGTAGTTATGGATTCCTGGGTATCGCTTACTGAGGATGTCTGAGCAGTAACTGTCGATTTCAGCGACTCCGATAAGTTCAAATCCGAGTTGCAATCCGGAGAGTGGGAAGCCGACCCCGACCCCTGAGCACAGGTCAAGCTGTTGTAGCTGAGCCATTTTTCCCACGCCTCCTCATATTCTGCAATTGATTTAAAATCATCCGGCTCGGGTGGCTCTTGCCCCTCATCAAAAAAGATGGTCAGTTGCCCATCGTCAGCCTTAAATGATGGGTCACTGCCAAAGTGGGCAAGATTCCAGCGATCGCCAAGGGCAGTGCGCTCTCTTGCATCGCTCTCCTCTGTTTGCAAGGGCAATTTCTCAAAGTAGGTGTCGCATAAGTCATATTCGCGCTCATCCTCTTCCTCTTCTTCCCACTTCAAGCGCCCCGTGCCTGAAGAAGAGATATTCAGCACAATTCCTACACGATTTGTATGCTTTAGTCGGAGGCGGGAGCCTACCTTAAAGCCATTCTTAGAGGAAATTTGCTCATCCAGTTCTTCCTCTAAGAATTTTTCCTCTAAGAATTCTTCCTGTGCTGGTGGCTGATTCTTAGAGGAAATACCAGGGAAAGCCGAGCCATCATCCCATGCAGGATCTACTATGAATCGCGCACTCCCTTTTTTCTTAGAGGAAGACTGCTCGAACTCAAAATCATAGCTGGCAGCAATGGAATACTTGCTCGTGTCGAAGAGTTCCATAGTTAGGTTTTTGTAATGGTTTTTGATAATGGGCTAAAAATCTAATTCGCGGATATCAACAATCCAGCCAGTGCGAGCACGTACCAGTTCGCATCCATTAATTGGGTCACACGCCCAATCAATTGCAATCCGCCGATAAGCATCGCTACCACAATTTAGGTATTTCCTCATGTCTTCCAGAATCACCGAGAATGGTGTCTCTGCTGGCGGGTAAATAATTTCACCAATGGGGGTGAGGTTTTTATCCCCTTTCTCTTGGTTCTCCTCTCGTCGCTTGCGCTTTAGAATGTGCCGTCGCCGCAAGTTTGAAATCAATTCCTTAGCTGCTTTCTTCTGGTCATCGACCAAGTCTATGGCTTCTTCAGCTTCCCCTTCGGCAGAAGAATCCGTGGATTGAGTAGCTTGATTCAATTGGGGAGAGTAGATTTTCTGCCAAAATGCTCTATCATCAGCAGAAAATTCCTTTAGCTGGTAAGAGCTAGGATTGATTTGCCCAAACTTTTCATCACGCGGTGGTTCTATTGCTCTGAGGGTATGTGGCGCAGTTTGCTGTAGAACTTCCTCTGGCGATCGCTCCTGGGTTACTCTCATTTCTTGGGGCAACTCAGTTCCGGCACGTTGATGTTTGAGAATTTCTTGCTCGTCAGTTGTGGTGTCGATGCCTGCCAGCTTGCGAGTTTCAATATTGGCAGCTTTGTGCAGGATAGTATTTTGATACCACTCCCATTCAATAGGTAGGTTTGTCGGTTCATTGCGAAAATGCTTGAGAACATTCGTCTTCTTTTCGTGGATATCACCACCATGAGCCTTGAGCCATCTTTGGGCTAAAGCAGTTTGAAAAGCTGAATCAAGCTTGCCCTCTTCATTCTTCCAAGGTCCATCCGGTAGCCATTTCCATTCAATTTCTGCCGGGGTGGACTTCTTGGCGAAAACTTGAATTTGAGAATTATTTTCGCGTGCCGCCGGAATTATTAGTCCTTTAGAAGAGTCGTTGAGTTGCCCCGCTTTTGAGGATTTTTCTGCTTCTTTTTGAAAATCTTTCTGAAAATCCTGATTTAAATCTTCTTTCAAATCATTTTGAAAAAAAATTTTCACGCCCTCCTCAACTTCTGTAGGGTGTGAAAAGTCTGAAGAAATCTGAAGAGTTTGAGACGAAACAGAATCCTTACTAGGAAAGACTTCTGGCGGCTGCGAAGCGCAAATTTGAGAATCTTGTCTCATTTTTGAGAATCTTGTCTCATCTTTGAGACTGTTTTCGCAAATTTGAGAATCTTGTCTCATTTTTGAGAATCTTGTCTCATTTTTGAGACTGGATACACCCCTAAGATTCCGGATATTAAAGCCGTCATCTTGAAAATCAAAGAGTTCAAGCTCTTGGAATTTGGCGATTGCACGGTAGAATGTAGCTTTACTTACCGAGCATTTCTGCATTATTTCTAGTGTGTTAATTTTGATGTAGCGATCGCCCCAAGGGTCGATTTCTACCAAATAACTCCATATTCGCCACTCTGCGGCAGTCAGTTTACCTTTCCGGAGTTTTGCTGTAATATCCGATGTCAGCGGATAAAAACTTCCGCCAATCTTTTGTTCTGTCATAATACGGTTGTAATTAATTGAAAAACTTTAAGCCCTGGCAGATGCTGGGGCTTTTACTTTTTATTGGAACTTGAAATTCAAAACAAAAAACCTAAATTTCTTAGAGGAAACTTAAGCTTCCCTTGAATGATATCATTATATGAAAGTGGGATATGCAAGAAAATATGATTAATTTCAGAGCAGCACTAGCCGCGACAATGAAAGAATATGGCATAAAGGGTACGTGGTTAGCGTCCAGAGCGGATATCACCCCTCAAACGATTTCGCAGTTTATTTGTGGAAGATGTCAGATAAAAATCGATACGCTTGAGCGGTTGATTAATGCATTACCGCCAGATGCTCAAGAATATTTTTTCTTTCAAATGAAACCCATAGGCAGGGATATTATATCCCTGGCTCGTAAGGCATCAGATGAAGAAAAAGCAGAAGTTTTGCGTGTTTTTGCAGCTTCTTACTCTCGGCAAGAGGTGCAAGTATAAAAAAATGCTTTTGGGCTGCTTTACAAAAAAGGGATACGCGCCTAAAAAAATATTGGTGTATCTACCTTTTCGTTCATATGAATTTAGAAGAAATAATCGCTCAATGCGATCGCTTTGACGCTGAGGGAAAGGCGCAGATAATAAAGCACTTGCTTCGCGATTCCTCTATATCTATTGTCATCAGAAATAGAAACCAGGATTTGCAATCAGAAGAGATTGCACAGACGCTCTTTGCGATCGCCGATAAGATTTCCTCTAAGAAAATTCTTAGAGGAAATTAGTCTATCAGTGAAGTCTGACAAGCCCCTACCTATAAAACAGGGGCAAGCCACCGGGGGCGCTGCCCAAAGCCCTTACCCGCGTCGCCGCACGCGCCAGTGAGTTGGTCTGTTGGTGAGTCCCGTTTATCTAGGCACGGCGTCGCCGCGCCCGCGCCCCCGGAGGCTGCTCAATCGCTAAAAAGTTAAGAGTGGCTGAATGGGTCAAATTTGTACAGCCTGCACATCTCAAGATAGTAAAGTTTCTTCTCTACATCTGGAGAGCCTAAACACACTGCCGTTACTTTCTTTTACCTTCTCGATTGCTGTTGTTTGGTTGCGTGATACTAAATTACTCATGGTTTTTTAAAAAAATCAAGGATTAGAATAAGCTCAACTGAATTGCTTTCTCAGTAATTCGCGCCATTAGCTGTCCGCGTAACGCGGGAACTTCATACACCCGGCGTAAAACTTTATCGCGGTTGAGTCTCAAGTCTGCCTTCTTTCGCTGTCCTGGCAGTGGGCGAAAAAAATATTGAGTGTATTTGATGCTGTCACTCACCCATAAATAGCGGTAGAGTGTGCCATCTATCAAATAAATGTTTCTTTGGGTCAGCAGGGTGGTGCAGCTTATCAACGAAGTGGTGTACATTAGTATTGCCTCATTTAGGGGTAGCTGAGGGTTTGAATCTTTGGTCGGATGCTTTCCCCTCAGCTTTTTAATGCCCTCGCTTGTGGCTGTGGGCTGGCAGCCAGAGGTTAAAATTCAATTTCTAATTCTTCTTTTTCTTCCTCGTCAAAGCTCCAATCGCTGCGCTGTTTTTCCTCTAAGAATCTGTCGCGCCGTTCCATAAATTGATATTCGTAATGGCGTTGGCATTCAGCCCCCAAATATTTCCACACTGCAAATATGTGTTTATCGGGTATCTGTCCTTGTGTAATTGGGTTGGCGATTAGGTGTTTTATGGCTGTTGCATCCTGCTCAAAAGCTTTTTTTAATCCACTGTAGGCGTGACAAGTGCAGGTTATTTCATGTAGTGTCAGATTCAATTCGTAAAAATCCCCTGTGTTACCCATAGCAATTAATTCATTCCAATCGCTGCCGGGTTGTAGTTTGTAGGGGTCTGCTTTTGCCCAGGCTCGGTCTATCAAAATTTGTACATAATCAGCTTTTGAAATAAATCGGCTGATACCTCGAATGCGGAGGCGCGAGCCTCGCTTAATAATAAAGTTTGGAATATGCAAATATACAATTTTTTCGTAAATGTCGATGGTTGCGTGGTCAATTCCTGCTTTAATTTGGTCTGGTGTCCATCCCCATTTTTCGAGCAAGTGTTTTGTGTTCTCCAAACTGTAGATGTGTCTCAGCGCGTAATCTTCGCTGTTATTTTCGTGTAGCAATGATTTATGAAAATTTGAGTAATTGTAGCCAGTGCGGGTGTGTGCTTTAGCTGAAAATTTGTTGCTCATTGGTCGGATGCTTTTTTAAATTCTTAGAGGATGAAGGGAGGCGATGCTCCCAGAGGGAGCCCGCAATTTAATTAATTAAAATGGAACTGCGTGACGGTCAAAGTAAACTTGCAAGTCAGCAGGATTCATTAAAATTTCAGTGCCAATTGAGGTGCGGCAAACTAACCGCAGATATTGTTTACCATCAATAAATTGAGTCACCGCGCCGGCGACTTCAACATAGTCGTTGAGGCAAGGAATAAAAATAGAAACTGGTGAATTCTTGTCTAGCATTGGTCGGATGCTTTCTTCAGTGTACTCCTTTATTATAGCACGTACACGCTCTATAAGCACCTTGGTTTACAGAATCTTCATCAAATTAGTGTGTGTACAAGCTATGATTGAAGCGTAGCCAAGGAGCGATGACAGAGGTATGGGCAGAGGTAGACCAGGTGGAAACCCAGATTTTGGGACAAAATTTAAATTTGATTTTGGCAATGAAGAGAAGCGAGATAAGCCACTAACTATTAGGTTTTCTGCTTCAGAGATTGAAAAATTAAAGGAAATTGCAGGCGATCGCTATAGAGATTTTTGCAGAGAAGTTATTTTAAAAGCAGTGTCATCAGGGTGCAACGATTAATTTTAAGAAGAAGAGGGGGTGCGCTACGCGCACCCCTTCTTTTTTGTTGGGGCAACGCGACCCCAAAAAAAACTAACGGTTCGACTTCGCTCACCGTTAGCCCTGAGCGGAGCCGAAGGGCTAAAACAATGACAGCTGCACCACTGCCGGGGAACCGAGCGCACCCGAACAACCAAACCAGCCGGGACAGCCAGGAACGGGCGACAAACCCCACCCCGCCGGCGCAGGAAGCGACCCCAAAAAAACGAGGCAAGACACACCGGAACCGAGAGCAAAAGCCAGTGAAGCCCACGACCCAGAGCCGGAACCGGAGAAACAACGCGAACTGGAAGACGAAGGCAACAGCCCCGCCGGACACGCTGAAGCAGGGAACGACACCCACAAACCACCATTGCCAGCGACGGCACGAACGCACGCAATGGAACGAGCCGCGAACGCACCGCGACCAACACCCCACTGACCAGAACTGACAGCGAACACCTGAGCGCCTCTTAACGCACCACGAAAAAACGCATCGACCCCAGGCGCACAACCGACCAACACGCGGGAGCCAGCCGGAACAACATTTACTCTGCAACTGACAGGCGAGCGAAAGAACCAACCCACTGACGGGAACCAGAGAAACATTCATCAGCTGTAACGAGAGAAGATTGAAGAGAGCAAAGCGGGAAACCTGAAAGACTACAACTATTATAACACGTATACTAGCTAAAAAAGAAAATTGCAGACATGAATACAGGCAACGCAGATATAAACACCACCAACGCAGACATGAGCAACTTGATAAGCTTCACAAAGCGTGACCATGACGAGATAATCGGGGATTGGCAGCCTCCGGGGGCGTGGGCGCAGCGCGCCGCGCTTAGAGTTAACGCGGATTTTATAGATTAATTCAAAGAGCGCGTGTGCGCTGCGGGCAAGGGCTATGGGCAGCGCCCCCGGAGGCTTGCCCCCATGAGTCAACGTGGATTAGGGCAAATTACCGCGATTATCAACGAGATTTACAGCGTGATTCCACGCCGTAGACGCGCTTTTTTTTACGGCGGCGACTTAAATAAGTGAAAAAATTTTCGTCAACCGTCAAACAAACCAGCCGTGTAGAGGCTGGTCAAAACAATTCAAAAGCTGGTCATGTCTCGCGTTAAATCTATAGTCATGACCAGCCATCCTCAAATTAACCAAATAATACTTATTGAAGTTAAACCAAGTGTCATTACAGGTGATTTATCATCATTTGTTCTCCCGCTTATATTTGTCAATTCTTGCATCAGCGTGGATGGCTCAATCATCCAGGGGTTGGCTGCATAGGTAGTAGGGTTAACTATCTGTTGCAAGCCTGCGCCTTTAGTTAAGAGCAAGGCATAGTACACATATGTCGTCGAGTTTATTAGCCCATCTTTTTTCATAGACAAGACTTCTTGTTGAGTCATCGTGGTTGACTCGTTCTGCCCCCAATTGACTGTTAATTGGCTAGGGGAAATCTTGATGGCTTTGCGAGATTCCAAATTCTGCAAGTAGCGGAGTAAGTCAGTGTTGGTGATACCCCAATCCATCTGGAATTGGTTGGTATCTATCACTTGTGTAGAATTCGCCGGGTCTTTGTCGAACTTGAGAGCCAAGTATGCATAGTCCAAGTTCGACGCAATTCTGTATGATTTCAAAGAAGAAATCGCAGCTTTATCTAATGTAATTGGTGGCATGAGTTGATAGCACAGGATATAGTGGATCTGTGCTCAATAGCCCAATTACTTTCATAAAATCGGCGATCGCTTTCCTTGGTAATCGCCGATTTAATATCATTATAATATGTTGTTTTTTTTAGACAAACTTAAAACAGTGAACAGTACCAGCCGCAGTGACGCCTCGCTTTGGTGGGGGATTTAAACCCGCCACCAACGCTTATGCCTACGGCACGTCTGACGACGAACGGTGTTCTTGGTGTGGTGTTTCCCCCAGGAAGTGATGAAACTGATAACGGCTCAAGTGAGCGGCTCGAGTGAGCCTTCGCCGAACTCCTTCGCCGAACTCTGTTAACTGTTAACTGTTAACTGATAACTGATAACTGATAACTGGTAACTGGTAACTGATAACTGATAACTGACTACTGTGCTTCACCGATAAAAATGAATGCAGCCCAATCACTCGGATTAGGATACTTCTTTTTAGTTTCCAACATCGCCTGCCTTAACGCACGCGCTTTGTCACGATTCTTTCCTAATTGACGATAAAACTCAGGCATCAAAAACGCTGTAGATTCATCCGGTACACGCCACAAAGATGCAACAATACTGGGCGTACCAGCACTGATAAACGCACGTGGCAAACCAATCACACCATCTCCAGTGATGCGTCCCCATCCAGTATCGCAAGCACTGAGCACAACCAACTCAGCATTTAACTTTAACTTTAAAACATCATTAGCACTGAGTAAACCATCATCCTTACCATCAGGAGCGAGTGCTACTACCCCTGGTATTCCCGGCTCATCTATATTATCAAGTAAACCATGAGTCGCCAGGTGAATAAATCTTGCTTTCGCCATTTGTTGTTGAACAGCAGCTTTGGTTGCTTGTTTCCCCACAAGCGGTTGAGTTTTGAACAGTTTAGCAATCTCTTGAGCTTCCTTTTCTGCGTTGGGCAATGGCTGGAGTTGTTCTGGTGATTCCCCAACTTTAGTAACCTTGGGCATAGTGGGATTACCAACAACCAAAACTGAGTTTGTTTGAGCAGCTTGTTTTTGTATGAGTCGCTTTTGGTGAGTCAGCTCAAGTACTTGAATAGAGGGAGCAATTAATATAGTATGTTTTTCAATCAGGAATTTCTCATTCTCGTCTTGCAAAGCAGCGAAAGGAACTAGGAACAGAGACTCATGAGGGATGAAGATAACACGGGACTCAGGATTAGTTGGCAGTTCCTTAGCAATTTTTTGAATCAGTAACTTGTACATTTGCTTAAGACAACTGTTACCCCGACAGCTTAAAGAACGTACTGTTTCTGCCGTGTCTGCTGTTGTATTTAGTGGAGATGCGTTATCTGTTGTTGTTTTGAGAGTAGAACGAGTCTGGCGAACCAAGCCATTAATCACATTATTTGCCACACCGCGCCCTTCAGCCAAAGTTGCCGCCGCAGTGCGTGTATCCTCTGCAACATTGCCTAACTTGGTGTTTTTGATGTCAACTTTGTGGAAGGTAACTTTGCCAGTTGGTTTGATAACCCAAATATATAAGTCATCCCAAGCAATTGAATATTCAACCAGAGTGGCGTTTTGTTGTTTAGCAATTTGTTGGATTCGCTCAATATTAGGTGGAGCAGATGAAGATTGTTGACGCGCTGCAAGTAACTCTGCAAAAGCTCGTGTTCTACCTTGTTCGGCAATTAAGAGAGCTTGTGTTGGTTGATTTTGAGCAATCAAAGCTTGTTGCAGCAGACGGTAGGTATCAGCTTGCGTTTCAAAGATGGAGACTTTGAATGCGTCGTTATCGCCTAAGCTAGCTCGCATGGATTCCCAGACAGCAATTGCGTTGCGGAGGTTTGTTTCGGCGGCTTTTGGGTTGCCAGAATCGAGCAGGGTAGCTCCTAGATTGTTTAGAGAATCCCCCTCACCTTGTTTATTACCGAGAGCTTTGGCGATTGACAAATGTTGCTGATGGTACTGTATCGCCTGTTTGTAGTCTCCCAGTGAGTAGTAAGCAAGTCCCAGATTGCCCAGAGACCCCCCCTCACTTTGTTTATCACCGATAGCCCTGTCGATTTCCAAATTCTGCTGATGGTACTGTATCGCAATTTTGTAATCTCCGAGTGAGTAGTAAGCATTTCCCAGATTGCCCAGAGACGCCCCCTCACCTTTTTTATCACCGATAGCCCTGGCGATCGCCAAACTCTGCTGATGGTACTGTATCGCAATTTTGTAATCTCCGAGTGAGGAGTAAGCAAGTCCTAGGCTGCCCAGAGAGTCCCCCTCACCTTGTTTATCACCGATAGCCCTGGCGATTGACAAACTCTGCTGCTGGTACTGTATCGCCAGTTTGTAGTCACCGAGTGAGTAGTAAGCATTTCCCAAATTGCCCAGAGATGCCCCCTCACCTTGTTTATTACCGATAGCCCTAAAGATTTTCAAACTCTGCTGCTGGTACTGTATCGCAATTTTGTAATCACCGAGTGAGTCGTAAGCATTTCCCAGATTGCCCAGAGAATTCCCCTCACCTTGTTTATTACCGATAACCCTAAAGATTTTCAAACTCTGCTGCTGGTACTGTATCGCAATTTTGTAGTCTCCAAGTGACCAGTAAGTTGCTCCCAGATTGCCCAGAGAATTCCCCTCACCTTGTTTATCACCGATAGCCCTGGCGATCGCCAAACTCTGCTGATGATACTGTATCGCAATTTTGTAGTCACCGAGTGATAAGTAAACATTTCCCAGACCACTTAAGGACCATCCCTCCCCTTGTTTATCTTTGATGCTTTGGTAAATCTTCAATGCTTGCTGGTAAGAACGCAACGCTGCTTGAAACTGGCTGGTATAAAACTGTTGGGTACCTTGCTCAATTAATTTATCTGCTTCTTCTTTGAGGGAATTTGTGCTTTGAGCTAATACCCGCATTGGTACAGACAGCACTCCTAAAGTGGAGATGAAAGGTGCTGTGCTACTGGCAAGCAGTGCTATCAGGATGGCGAAACTACTGCTTTTTAGGTGCATAGTTGTCAACCGGGATTATATGTCAACAGTGACCAGTGACCAGTGAACAGTGAACAGTGAACAGTGACCAGTGAAGAAGACCAATCCCTGTTGACTGATAACTGATAACTGTTTACTGTTTCAAAGATACCTCGGTTTTCCAAAAAGTTCCTACGGCGATTGCGCAAAGCGCAGTGCATAAAGGCGATCGCAACTCTAAATACAGCCCACCGTAAAAAGGGTACGAAAACCATGCCATAATAACCAGGTCAACACAAGCAGCATCGTTGCACTAAAGACTTCAGTCTGCAAAAAGTGCAACTTGTAGGGGCGATTGGCTTTGCCACAGAAGCGAATCGCGATTGGGCACGAGGGCACTGGCACCTGTGCGATCGCCTACGGCGGACGCTACGCGTCATCGCCCTTAGTAGACACTCGGTGCCATCGCTTACCTGTTCATTCCAGAGTCTGCATAGCGCTGTTGATACTAAATTGCAGTTTATGGTGTAATTTTAGGGCATGAGATTGCCACGCTACACTTTGTTCCGTATGCCCTATGCCCAAAGCGCACGCCAAGGGCGAACGGGCACGCTGCGCTAACGCAATGACAGATTACGCTCTTGAATGCAACTTGGTATGAGTCGCACCCGCTAAAGCAGATATAGTTTCTGTAAAAAGCGTCTTTTCGCTACACTTAGCCCTAGGAGGCTTGTGAAATAAAATGGCTAACGTACACGTACAATCATGGGACGAAATAAAAGATTCTCTAAAAATCGGAACCAAGTTGAGAGGAGTAGTCAAAAAGCATCGTCCTTTTGGGATATTTGTTGCCCTTGTGGAGATTAACTTTATAGGTCTTGTTGAAATCCCAAATTTCAAAGACGAAGGTATTATGACAGCCTCCGAGTATCCAGCAATTGGTTCCGAAGTTGATGTTGTCGTACTTGGATTTAAGGAAACGGGACAACAAATCTGGTTAGGCATGAAACCAAGCCAGTTGTGTCAGTCAAAGTAATGCGGCATACATAATTTCTGCTTGCGTTCTTTCCAACAAAACTCTTGGGGGTGATCGCCCAAGGGGCAGTGGCAAAGCCAATCGCGCAAAGTGCATTCGTGAGGCGAACACTCCGCATCTGGTGCAACATAAAACTTGTGGGTCGATAGTGTTTAAATCATCCGTCCTCCTTAGCCTTCTTGGCTTTGGAGGTGTTTGTTTTTTCTGGAAATTCGCCGCGTTCTTTACTCTCCTTGATACCAATTTCAATCAAAAAAGCTGCAAGGTTGGCTGTTGGTCTACCTTGTGCATCTGCCAATACCTCTAAATCTTCAAATACTGAGTCTGGAACAGTTACAGTAAATCGTTTGCTCACGTCGTCATCCCTATCATCATTTTCGCATACTATAGTACGCCTTAAGATTCACTTAGATATCATAATCATCTTTTTAGATACTTATAATATTGTAATTAGATGCAGCATGAGTTATGATACAGATATTGCTGCACAGACAGCAAAAAGCGATCGCTTCCAGGGCCAATTGGACAAGCGATCGCTTTATAACCCCCACATTGAATGGAGATACATAAATAATGGCACAACTGATTGGATATGACGAGCAAGTCATTACTCAATTAGACTTGGAACAATATGTGCAATGGCTCAAGAGCGCGGTGGCACAATTTGATGGTGCAAATTATTCTTTGCAATCCACAACTCAAGGTTTTTTGTCCAGTGGTGACAATGCAAATACACCCATCCCCAATCAAACTAGCTCTCAAGCATCTCCAGAAAGACAACCCATCAAACATACACTCATTGGTTCTCCCAAAGCCGTAAACAGCACAATTCGCGTTCTGCACCAACTCAAATACGCCGAAATTAGTGATTGGAGTCCCCTCGTACCAACTGGCAGGACAGGTGAAGTTATGAGCATTTTGATACGCTCGATTTTAGTGCAATAACCGACGTTGTTGATTTGAAGTATGAATCCAAGTGTAGAGACGTGACGCCAGTCGCCTGCGGAGGGAAACCGTTCGGCTGAGCGCTCACGGCGAAACCCTCCCGCAGCGCTGGCTCACCATGGTACGTCTCTACAAGGGTTTGGAATCACACGACATCTTTCTTTCTTTCTTTTTTGATGCTGTTTTTTGAGCCACAGAGGTAATAGTGCTTTGACTAACCCTGTCATGGCTCCAATCAGAACAGCGACTGCTGTAATAATGTCCGCAGGACTGTTACCATCTTGCAATCCAGTTGGGGGATTGTTAATAGTTGGTTGTGGAGGTGCTACGACTTCAACAGGTAAACCTGTTTCTTGTGTAGCGACAAGGTAATTAGGGGAATTGTAACTCATGGTTTGAACCTCATTTCATTTGTTTGTTCTAGAAATTAGGTTCGATTTAGGGTACAGTCCCAAAGCAAGTATCGTGGTAGAACGGCGGATAAAGTTTGTGTGAACTAAAAGATAGCAGTTTGGGGTAGGTGCTACAATTCGGATATTGCTACCCCAAACCTAAACTTTTCGGAAATTCCCGAATCCGAGCAGATGCCAAGAGCTACTTACGGCGATGATGTCAAAGCGAGAGTAAGGCGTTTATTTGAAGCATTGATGTCCTTGAACGACTTGGCTGATGATAACTGCGACATCGACTTTACATGGGATGAATCTAACTCTGCTCAGCCCAAATTAATAGTTAAGCCAACGCTGGAAAATTTAGAAGCACTGACAAAAAAAGACGGTAAAGGTCATCTCACCAAACCGCAAATCCGAGAAGCCCTGCAACGAATGGAAGATTTTTTGAAGATATTGGCAGATAATCGTACAAAAAAGCAGGGTACGAAAAAGTGGGACTTTACCTTGACACTGTGGTTCAAAAAAGAAAGTCTAAAAGAAAATCTAGACAAGTTTGATACTGAGTGGGAAAACCGTAGACCCGAAAAATCAAAACAACAAGCAGCATCTACTACAGCAGCCACTCTCAAAAAGCCAAGTACTGAGTATAAAAAAAGCTGTTTCTGTCAAGCTCCATCCCTACCTCAATATTTTGTAGAACGTCCAGAACATCAGCAAGCTGTTAAAAATGCTTTACTTTCTCAAGAAGCGGACAGACCAGGTACATTAGTTGTTAGCGCCATTTATGGGTTAGGTGGAATTGGCAAATCCATATTGGCGGCAGCATTAGCACATGATCTGGAAGTGCAAACTCATTTTCCCGACGGGGTGTTATGGGTAACTTTGGGTCAAAACCCTGACTTATTACCGCTTTTGGGTAACTGGATTCGACAGTTAGGAGACCGTGATTACAAACCCATAACTGTAGATGATGCAAAGATGCAATTGCAGACATTACTTTATGACAAAAAGGCATTGCTGGTTGTTGATGATGCTTGGAATCCAGAACACGTAGAACCTTTTCGAGTCGGAGGTTCAAATTGTCGGGTGCTTGTAACGACGCGAGAAGCAGTCATCAAAGGTGCAACTCGCTATGACTTGGATGTATTAAGCCTCAAACAATCACTTGAATTACTGCAAAAATCTCGCGGCGTACAATTAACCAGTGATGAACAACAGCTAGCACAAGAATTAGCTACTACAGTAGGTTTTTTGCCATTAGCACTGGATTTAGCAGCAGCCCAAGTGGCAGAAGGAGTAACCTGGGCAGAGTTACTAGAAGATTTACAAGCAGATATTGCTCGTTTGGAAACGCTAAATTTACCAGGTTTAGAACAGTACAGTAATGAAGAAAAACGTAAGCATTATAGCTTAGAAGCTTCCTTCAACCTCAGCTTACGGTCTTTAACCCCAGAAATGCTGCGGCAATTTTCATGGTTTGGAGTTTTACCAGAAGATGTCACGATTACTGAAGTCATGGCTGCAACGCTTTGGGAAATGACTCCCAGACAAGCTTTAACGACATTACGTTCCTTCAAATCCAAGGCATTATTACAGCTAGGAGTAACCCTCAGTGAGCAAAAGCAAACTTACAAACTTCATGACTTAATGCATGACATGGCTCAGCGATCGCTCATAAATGAACCATCTCCTGAACACCCGCAACAATTACCTGGCTTAGGATTAAAAAGTTTAGCTGATGGTCATTCGATGCTATTGGAGCGATATGGTAGAAAAACCGAAGCAGGATTATGGCACACACTCCCAAATGATGGTTATATTCATGCAAAGCTTAGCTGGCATTTAGAACAGGCTGGTAAAAAAGAGGAGTTGCACCAACTGTTACAGGAAGAAACTAAAGAAGAAACTGAAGCTGGGAAGAATGGATGGTATGAAGCGTGCGATCGCCTAGGACAAACCGCTATTTTTGTCACAGATGTTGCTCGTGCTTGGCGATTGGCAGAGGAAATATCAAAAGAAAACTCCTCACATTCGATTGGGTTACAATGCCGCTATGCTTTGATGACAGCTTCGTTGAACAGTTTGGCAGCTAATTTACCAGAAGAGTTGCTAATTGCACTAGTTAAGAAAAAAGTATGGACACAAGAACAGGGTTTAGCTTATGCCCTGCAAATTCCTGATCAGCACAAAAAAGTAAGTACACTTGCTTCTTTAGCTGAGTATCTGTCACAAGTCTTAAAAGAGCAGGCACTGCAAACAGCCCTTCAGGTGGCTCGCGAGATTGCTGATGAATCTAATCGCCTCTATGCCCTAACAGTTTTAGCTGACAAACTGCCGGAAGCATTAATGCCCGAAGCCCTTCAGGTGGCTCGCGAAATTGCTAATGAAAGATATCACGCCATAGCCCTAACAGCTTTAGCTGACAAACTGCCGGAAGCATTAATGCCCGAAGCCCTTCAGGTGGCTCGCGAGACTGCTGATGAAGAATATCGCGCCTATGCCCTAACAGCTTTAGCTGACAAACTGCCGGAAGCATTAATGCCCGAAGCGCTTCAGGTGGCTCGCGAGATTGCTGATGAAAGATATCGCGCCTATGCCCTAACAGCTTTAGCTAACAAACTGCCGGAAGTGTTGCCCGAAGCCCTTCAGGTGGCTCGCGAGATTGCTAATGAATCTAATCGCGCCGATGCCCTAACAGCTTTAGCTGACAAACTGCCCCAAGTGTTGCCCGAAGCCCTTAAAGTTGCTCGCGAGATTGCTAAGGAATATAATCGCGCCGATGCCCTAACTGCTTTAGCTGACAAACTGCCGGAAGCATTAATGCCCGAAGCCCTTAAGGTGGCTTGCGAGATTGCTGATGAATATAGTCGCGCCAAAGCCCTAACAGCTTTAGCTGACAAACTGCCCCAAGTGTTGCCCGAAGCCCTTAAGGTGGCTCGCGAGATTGCTGATGAAGATAAGCGCGCCTATGCCCTAACTGCTTTAGCCGACAAACTGCCCCAAGTGTTGCCCGAAGCCCTTCAGGTGGCTCGCGAGATTGCTGATGAATATAGTCGCGCCAAAGCCCTAACAGCTTTAGCTGACAAACTGCCCGAAGCATTAATGTCCGAAGCCCTTAAAGTTGCTCGCGAGATTGCTGATGAATATAGTCGCGCCAAAGCCCTAACAGCTTTAGCTGACAAACTGCCCGAAGTGTTGCCCGAAGCCCTTCAGGTGGCTCGCGAGATTGCTAAGGAATATAATCGCGCCGATGCCCTAACTGCTTTAGCCGACAAACTGCCCGAAGCATTAATGCCCGAAGCCCTTAAAGTTGCTCGCGAGATTGCTGATGAAGAATATCGCGCCAAAGCCCTAACAGCTTTAGCTGACAAACTGCCGGAAGCATTAATGTCCGAAGCCCTTCAAGTGGCTCGCGAGATTGCTGATGAATATAGTCGCGCCAAAGCCCTAACAGCTTTAGCTGACAAACTGCCCGAAGTGTTGCCCGAAGCCCTTCAGGTGGCTCGCGAGATTGCTAAGGAATATAATCGCGCCGATGCCCTAACTGCTTTAGCCGACAAACTGCCCGAAGCATTAATGCCCGAAGCCCTTAAAGTTGCTCGCGAGATTGCTGATGAATATAGTCGCGCCAAAGCCCTAACAGCTTTAGCTGACAAACTGCCGGAAGCATTAATGTCCGAAGCCCTTCAAGTGGCTCGCGAGATTGCTAAGGAATATAATCGCGCCGATGCCCTAACTGCTTTAGCTGACAAACTGCCCGAAGCATTAATGCCCGAAGCCCTTAAAGTTGCTCGCGAGATTGCTGATGAAAGATATCGCGCCTATGCCCTAACTGCTTTAGCTGACAAACTGCCCGAAGCATTAATGTCCGAAGCCCTTCAAGTGGCTCGCGAAATTGCTGATGAATATTATCGCGCCGATGCCCTAACTGCTTTAGCTGACAAACTGCCCGAAGCATTAATGCCCGAAGCCCTTAAAGTTGCTCGCGAGATTGCTGATGAAAGATATCGCGCCTATGCCCTAACTGCTTTAGCTGACAAACTGCCCGAAGCATTAATGTCCGAAGCCCTTCAAGTGGCTCGCGAAATTGCTGATGAATATTATCGCGCCAAAGCCCTAACAGCTTTAGCTGACAAACTGCCCGAAGTGTTGCCCGAAACCCTTAAAGTGGCTCGCGAAATTGCTGATGAATATTATCGCGCCAAAGCCCTAACAGCTTTAGCTGACAAACTGCCCGAAGTGTTGCCCGAAACCCTTAAAGTGGCTCGCGAGATTGCTAAGGAATATAATCGCGCCAAAGCCCTAACAGCTTTAGCTGACAAATTGCCCGAAGTGTTGCCCGAAGCGCTTCAGGTGGCTCGCGAGATTGCTGATGAAAGATATCGCGCCTATGCCCTAACTGCTTTAGCTGACAAACTGCCCGAAGCATTAATGTCCGAAGCCCTTCAAGTGGCTCGCGAGATTGCTGATGAAAGATATCGCGCCGATGCCCTAACTGCTTTAGCTGACAAACTGCCGGAAGCATTAATGTCCGAAGCCCTTCAAGTGGTTCACCTTATTGCTGATGAAGCTGATGAAGAATATCGCGCCAAAGCCCTAACTGCTTTAGCTGACAAACTGCCCGAAGCATTAATGCCCGAAGTCCTTCAAGTGGCTCGCGAGATTGCTGATGAAAGATATCGCGCCAAAGCCCTAACTGCTTTAGCTGACAAACTGCCCGAAGCATTAATGCCCGAAGTCCTTCAAGTGGCTCGCGAGATTGCTGATGAAAGATATCGCGCCAAAGCCCTAACAGATTTAGCTGACAAACTGCCCGAAGTGTTGCCCGAAGCGCTTCAGGTGGCTCGCGAAATTGCTGATGAAAGATATCGCGCCGAAGCCCTAACTGCTTTAGCTGTCCCTTTATCCAAGATGCCAATAACCGACCTTTTCTCTCTTTGGCAAGATACACTGCACAAAATATCTCAGAGACGTCGCGAGGACTTGCTGCAAGACATAAGGGCACTGGTTCCGGTTTTGTTTGCGTTAAGTGATCAGCTAGCAGTGGCTGAGGTTGCTACTGCTATTAATGATGTGGCACGGTGGTGGCGCTAATGCATGCATATTTTGTATCGCTTCCATAACCGCGTTGTTATCCGGGTATTGACGTACTCCCTGGCATAAATGCGCAGGGATTCTTAAAAGTTGTTCCACAGCAGACCAAGGTCATGCTGTTACACCTTTGTTCCTGTTTCTTAGACTCTTAACTAGAGCAGCCTCGTGACTTACTCCCCGCCAGACCGTCTCAACAAGCATTTTAGTTTTACATCTAAGAGGCGTCCCCCCTCGGATGGATTTAAAGATTCAGTTTATTTGTCTTTTTCTCAGAAGCCAGTGTCATTATCAGTTCTCTGGGCATGAAGCGGAAGACTTTCCTACAATGGTTTCGCGTTGTAACGCGCTATATTGATTATGACGCATTTGAAGCGTGCAAAGTTCCTGAAAAAGAAACATGATTGTTAAAACCTGTTGAGTCGGGTATCCCGTCCCTCCTTAAAAGGTAAGGGTTCTCACCCTCCCACTATGTCTTGATAGTTCGGACAAAATTAAGCGGCTATGATCTTGTAGGAGCGTATGAACCGAGTTAAAGATAAAGTTGCCATTGTTACAGGTGGCGCGACTGGTATTGGTAAAGCCACTTGTATGCTATTAGCCAAAGAAGGTGCTTTAGTTGCAATTACCGATATTAAAGACGATGAGGGCAAGGCGATCGCCCAAAGCATTAAGAACAGTGGTGGAGAAGCAGAATACTGGCATTTGGATGTTTCTAAAGAATCAGAAGTTGAACAGGTATTTACTGAAGTTTGCCAACAGTGGAAAAAAATTGATGTCCTGGTCAATAATGCAGGAATTGGTGGTGTTAATAAACCAACCCATGAAATTACTGAAGTAGAATGGAACGCTGTGATGGCAATCAACGTGAATGGAGTTTTCTTCTGTACTAAATATGCTATTCCTGCAATGATTGATGCGGGGGGCGGTAGCATTATTAACTTGTCCTCGATTTACGGATTGGTTGGTGCCCCTGACTACCCGCCCTATCATGCCTCCAAAGGTGCCGTGAGCCTGATGAGTAAAACCGATGCACTGCTGTACGCAAAACACAAAATTCGAGTCAATTCTGTTCATCCTGGCTTTATCTGGACACCTATGGTTGAGAACAATCTTAAACAACAGGGGGACGTTGAAGCTGGACGCAAAGAACTTGAACGCCTCCATCCAATTGGGCATATCGGTGAGCCAGATGATATTGCCTACGGCATTCTCTACCTTGCTTCGGAGGAGTCTAAGTTTGTCACAGGTTCGGAATTAGTCATTGATGGTGGCTATACAGCCAGGTAAAAGTGATCAGATTTTTTAGTGTTAAGCAATACTTGCAATTAGTTACAGATTTGGCAGACTTGGTTATTTAACAGTTACCAGTTATCAAGTACCCGCAGTATCAGTTATCAGTTATCAAGTACCCGCAGTACCAGCCAGTAAGAGCATGAAGAATTCTTTCATGTTCATTGTTCACTGTTTTAATGCTGTTTTGGTCGATTTAGGTGATGCTGTTGAGTCGCGAACTCTCTTTGCCTTTTGACTCCATTTCTTTAGAAATGATTTATCGTGGGCTTTATCATTTTTCTGTCGCTCGCCAAAAAGGTCAAGCTACTGACAAGCGAGAAGTATTTTGCTGCATCCGAAAATCAAGATACGCAGTATTGTTAAACAACAACATTGTTCTAGAGAGGCGATTGCACAGGTGCCAGTGCTATGCAGGGCGATCGCGCGAAGTGCAGTACGGAAGCAGGGCGATTGCGCAAAGCGCAGTGTCAGAATGCGATGGCGCAGAGCGCCCGCTTCGCGATCGCTTTATCGTACCTCTGGGCAATTTGGATAGCAAAACGCAGACTCATCTTAACGTTACGGTAACTAGTACAACGGGCGCGAAAATAAAGCTACCCATTCACTCATAGCGCGAAAAGCCTACATAATCAGTTTTTTGACTTATTACCTTCGCTTTTGACGAACGCGCAGCGGTACTAATTACCGCCCCTCCCGTTAGGTCTTTCCCTGAAAAGGTATTCCAAAATCTGCTCAATCCTGTCATTATTTTGAGCAGTCACAGCTGCTAAAGTATCAACACGATTTGTAAGTTGTTCTAGCGCCCCCTCAATTCGGGTGAGCGCTTCATCATGTCGAGAAGCTGAATTTTCCAATTGGGTTAGTATTGCACTGTGATTAGCAGTCACTTCAACGTTTTGTAATACTACATCCCCTACCTCGGCTAGCAGCGTTTCTAATCGGTCGAGTCTACTGGGTTGGTCTTGAGTCATGATTATTGCTCCTGGGGAATCTTCTTTTCTCTAATCAGTCGTTTGATTGTGCTGCTCATAGAGGTAAATATAGGGGTAAATATACGATTCGTGACACCAGGGGCAAAGCCAATTTGAAAATACTATTATATAAGCGTTTTTTACCCCCATTTCCAAGAACTTTGCAGTTGAGGCGACTCAAACAGTTATCAGTTATCAGTTATCAGTGACCAGGTAAAGACGACTGCTATCATCCCAGATGGTCGTTGAAGTGGGCTTTCTGCTCTAATCAGTGCTAGTATCAATTAGCTTAATCATGAGAAGCGATCGCCCTTATAAAAAAAATTCTTAGAGGATAAACACCCATTTATAGCGATCGCCTGTCTCCTGAAATTCAAGCGAGGAAAAGTCAACTAAGATACTTTCGGTTGCTGCCATAGAATGAGTTTAAATTTTTCGCAGTTGCAAGCCCCATTACTAATTTCTCCTTCGTGGTCAGCTAACCAATCATAAATTTGTGCAGCGAGTTTTAATGCCACTTTTTCTGAACGATAAAGCCGAGGGGTAGGGCAGTAGGCTTGCCCATTGATGTGTATAGCTGCAATCTGCCAATAGTCGCTGCTTTCACCCTCTGGTACAACGTCTAAAAATCCGCTATTGTAAGACTCGATTATTCCTATGTTCATGTACAATTATCAAACTTAAAGACGTTGGTCACAACAAAGCCGATGCCAGCCCTCTCTGAGCGAGAATTAGCTGGAATCATGAGGGAATACATTAGCAACCCCTGCCAATAATTGTGGGTTCATGACCAATGGAAATCTGAATTATTGGTCACTTTTTGGCTTAATTCCGTTATTAGCAGCAATAATGGCAAGAGGAATAGGCACTTTGGGTTGGCTAAATTACTCCTCGGTCAGTAATGCAGTTTTGATATTCAAAGAGGAAAAGTTGCCGCTCTGTGCTATGGCGTACCCGCCCGCCGGAGGCGATTGGCTTTGCCACAGAAGCGAATCGCAATCGCTCCCCAGCCCTTTTGGTAATTAGCTTTTCACTAGACCTCTTGCAAAAATGCTTGAAATGTCATGTTGAGCGTTCGCGCAGCGTGCCGGAGGCATAGCGAAACATCTCTTGAGATTCCTCGCTACACTGCGTTTCGCTCAGAATGACATTCACAACTTTTCGACTTTTGCAAGAAGTCTACTTTTTACGTATGCGCGGTTTTATGCGCTCCCCTCTGCCGAGAGCGATTAGCTTTGCCACAGAAGCGAATCGCAATCGCTCGCTTTATAATACAAAAATACTAAGAGTATTCCAACAGATTGTTTAACAGGCATCTAACGATATAATAACCGCGTGCTATACACAAATGATTAATTGATGCAACCCGCGCCAAATCAAGCACAAGACAAAGTAAACGCTACCCCCAAACAAGAGTCGATAACGGGAGTAGTGGAGCGCCTGACTTTTTACAGTGAAGAGTCGGGTTACACTGTGGCGCGGCTGCAACGTTCTGGCGCAAGGGATTTAACCACAATTACGGGGAATTTTGCGACTATTCAACCAGGACAAACCCTGCAACTCTGGGGCTTTTGGAGCGAACACCCGCAGTATGGCGCTCAGTTTAAAGTAGTTAACTACAAGGAAACTAAACCTGCAACTCTCACTGGTATCGAGAAGTATTTAGGTAGCGGTTTAATTAAAGGTGTCGGTCCCGTCACCGCAAAGCGCATCGTTGCCCATTTTGGGTTAGAAACCCTCGACATCATCGAACATCACATCGACCGACTCAGCGAAGTTAATGGCATTGCCAAAAAACGCATAGCCATCATTAAAAAAGCTTGGGAGACGCAAAAAGCCATCAAAGAAGTGATGGTATTTCTCCAAACTCACGGCGTTTCCACCACCTACGCCGTCAAAATTTATAAGCAATACGCCGATAAAGCGATCGCCATTGTCACCACCAACCCCTACCAACTAGCTACTGATATCTACGGTATTGGGTTTTTGACAGCTGATAAAATTGCTCGTAACTTAGGCGTACCTTCAGATTCGGAATTTCGCTACCGTGCTGGTTTAACGCACGTATTGAGCGAAGCTGCTGAAGACGGACATTGTTATTTACCCCAAAGCGAATTAATAACGGGAGCGATCGCACTCCTCAAATGCGAATCCCACGAACCATCACATAATGTGATCGCTCAAATCATCAAAAATATGTCGCTTGCAGATGAACTGATTAGAGAACAGTCTGCTGACAAAACTTTACTTTGTTATAATCCTGCGTTCTTTAACACCGAACAAAATTTAGCGCTCGTTATTGGTCAGCGCCTAGTGCAGCGCGTCAATTCAGACATTGAGCGCGTCCGTACCTGGCTTACACGTTTTACCCAAAGTCGCAAAGTTGAACTTTCCGAGCAACAACAAGAAGCGGTGGAGATAGCAGCTTACTCTAGAGTTACTGTGCTGACAGGTGGTCCCGGTACGGGTAAAACTTTTGTAACTCGTACCATCGTCGAATTATGGAAAGCGATGGGTAAATCAATTGCCTTGGCTGCACCCACTGGACGGGCGGCGCAGCGGTTAACCGAGATGACTGGGTTAGAGGCGAAAACCGTACATCGGTTGTTGGAATTCGACCCCAGAAACATGGGTTTTAAGCGGGATATGAGTAACCCCTTGCCTCAAAAAGCAATCATCGTGGACGAGGCGAGTATGCTGGATTTGTTTCTAGCATACAGTTTAATCAAAGCCGTACCAGAAGATGGTCAAATACTGTTTGTCGGGGATATCGACCAGTTACCATCGGTCGGACCTGGTAGCGTCCTTGCCGATTTGATAAAGAGCGATCGCATACCAGTTGTGCGTCTCACCCAAGTATTTCGCCAAGCGCAAAGTAGTGCAATTATTAGAAGCGCTCACCAAATTAACCGGGGACAGTACCCAAATATTGAACCAATTTCTAATACTCCCACTGCTGATTGTTTGTGGCATGGGGGCGGACATCAGCCGGAACATGGGGTGCAGGTAATTAGCGAGTTAGTTAGTGATTTTATTCCGAACCTTGGTTTTAACCCTGTTACCGATGTACAAGTCCTTTCTCCAATGTCACGGGGATTAGTGGGAACTCGCAACCTCAATAAAGTACTTCAGCAGCTAATCAATCCTCCCAGTCCCGAAAAGATTGAAATTACTAGGGGAGAAACGATTTTTAGAACGGGCGATCGCATTATCCAGTTAACCAACGATTACGAGCGCGAAGTATTTAACGGCGATGTTGGGTTTATTAATGCTATCGACACCGAAGAACAGGAAGTCATCGTTCAGTACGCAGAACGTGAAGTTACTTACGACTATGCCGACTTAAATGAAATTGCTTTGGCGTGGAGCGTTACAATTCACAAGTCGCAAGGCTCGGAATACCCGGTGGTGATACTGCCCATGTATACCCAACACTACATGATGCTCTCTCGCAACCTTCTCTACACTGGCTTAACTCGTGCGAAGAAGTTAGCGATTATTATTGGTTCTCAAAAAGCCATTGGTATGGCAGTGCGCTCCGTTAATCAGAAACAGAGGTACACGCAGTTGCAGCAAAGGTTGGCTCAAGTAGGGTTGCAAATGTAGGGGAGCATCCAGTAACAAAGTAGCTTTGAATTCTTAAATCATGTGTGTCTAAATAAAATTGCACTGAGCGTTTTAGGATAATTTATATACTCTCACCATTACAAGATAAGTGTCTTCTAGTATCCGACCAAAAAAGCCACAACTAATAATGGCGATCGCCGCAGGCGGGCACTCCGTGCCATCGCGCCGCAGGCGGGCACTCCGTGCCATCGCGCCCCGGCGGGCACTCCGTGCCATCGCGCCCCGGCGGGCACTCCGTGCCATCGCGCCCCGGCGGGCACTCCGTGCCATCGCGCCCCGGCGGGCACTCCGTGCCATCGCGCCCCGGCGGGCACTCCGTGCCAT
>JAHHIB010000037.1 GCA_019359075.1 Kalymmatonema hyalinum WJT4-NPBG1 | reverse complement strand
ACAAAAGTACACCGATTCAAGTAACCCCAAGGCGGTAATGGAACAAAGCGACTAAAGTCGCACGAGTCGTATTTCCTCTCAGGTCTGAAGACGCTGAGTTTCCATACTTCCCACGAGGTCTTATGATAATGCAAGACAAAGTGCAGGCAACAAACTGAAACTGCCTGTCTGAGTCAAAGAATAACAACTATTCAGAAATTTTTAATCCCAACGCTCTGCGTAACTCACTGAGTTCGTCTCGGTGGGCGGTTACAGTTATTTTACTTGGATGTTGTTCGCCTTGGGTTGCTTCCACCTTCAGCGATACCTTCTCTAGTTTTCCAGCTTTTTTCCAATAAAAAACACCACTCAAAGGCGACAGCAGCACCAGCCCAAGAAAAATTGTACTAAGTTTGGGAAAAAGTAGTGACAAAACTAGTGATAAACAAAGAAGACCCGCAGCTGCTAAGAGTGTTAAAAACACAGCTAAAAACCAGCTAGGTTGAACAAAGCCTTCAAAAGTCACTTGGTTTTGTTTTGGGTCTACCGCTGCTACTCGGTAAGACCGTGTTTGAAAATACTCCTTCAACTGAGGCATTAAAGTAGCTTCGTCTTGCTCGCAAACCAGCTTTTCTGTTTCTGTACGGTCTTTGGTAGAGGCACGAATAAAGAAAAATAGCCCGACCGATAATAAAAAAGTGAGCAGCAACGTCGATGGTAGAGTAGCAGTATCCATAAACTAAATTATGAGTATTTTACAGGAGGTGACTTATTCATTATTTAATGATTTGCTAATTTTTTCTCCCGCTTATGTACTGTTGCCACAAACGAGCTAAATCCTCCGCTTGAAATTGCCATTCTGGAGACACTTGGTACATGCGCCTAGGACGTCCGCGTCCTTCCAGTTTCTTCCAATACCCAGTGATTGCCCTCTGGTCTTCGAGAAATTTAATCGCACTGTAAAGTACGGTATCCGAAAGCCGGTAGGTTGGATGTTCAGTTTCCAATCGTTGGATCAACTCCGTTCCATAGGATTCGCCTTGTACCAAAACATACAAGATATAACAAACAGCGAGCTCCTGACAAAGGTAAGTTGGCGGAGGATTTTCAAAGAAGTGATATATATCCTCAAGTTTCATGGTTAGTGAATGGCTAAAAAATGCCTAAGGGTTGAGCTGACAATCCCCGTAAATAGCATAAAATACTACTCAAGTGAGATAAGTATCTAGCGCTGCTTAGGCTGGATCACCAAAGGGTAAAAATGACATGAGACAAATTCCACGGTGACTAATCGTGGAACTGATGCACCAACCTTAGGGATACAAAAATTTGCACCCCTACCCAAGCTTCTGAGATCATATTGAGGAGCGATTTGACAACGGCTATGCCACAGTCTTTAGTGTCAAGTTATGCCAAGGGCGTAAGGACTGCTTAAGCATAAAATGCCGTCTAAGCAATTTTAAAGGTAAAATGCTGTATTTATGTAGAACTTAATCAAAACTTTGCTGGACAGTAATTATCCTAGGGTCTTTGCGTAAAGATTAGACAAAATATCATGTTTCATTTCCAGCTTTACGAATAGCGAACACACCCAAAAAAGTATTCACTACGGAATTTATCTACTAGAAATACTCCAGTGCCGTTTGCTAAGTGTGATAGTAAATTTATCAAGCCCCAGCACATTGGTGATCAGTATGTCAGAATCCTCTTCACTCCGAGCAATCGCCCAAACGTTTCGCCTCACAGGTTGGATTAGCTTTTGGATTCAGTTAGTGCTAGGTGTTGTTTCTGGGGGGATTTTGCTGTTTGCCGTCTTAAGTCAGAGATCTGGTAGCACTAGTAATAATCCAGGAACTGGGTTCGGTGCCTTTTTTGCAGTTGCTGGGCTCATTGGCTTGGGAGTGGGCATTTATTTAGCTTTCCGTTACACCAGGCTTGGTAATCGACTCGAATCCTCAAATCCTAACAACCGCCCGCGCAAAGTCGAAACTGTTCAAGTCGTACGCTTTGCGGTTATAGTGCATTTGGTGGGAATATTGTTAACCCTGTTAGGGGCGCAAGCGACTGTTGGCATCCTGCTGACAAAGTCATTGACTTTACCGCAAGTGGGTACTGGAGTTTACACCCAACTCGACCCTAGCCGGATTATCCAATCGTTGGATATTTTCGTCGTGCAGGCAAACACTAATACGGTTTCAGCACATTTTGCAGGGCTTGTTGCGTCGATTTGGCTACTGTATCGCATCTCCAAACCCCAGTCTTAGCGTAATGTTTCATTGATAATTTCTTGTTCGCTGCTGACTGCCTTAATGACGAACTAGTGATTCTTTGAAGAATTCATCAAAAATTCTTATTAGAAATTTGCGCCCTAAAGGAACTCCAAAAAATAAATTCTCCAACTCGTGCATTCAACACGACTTCTTCCCCCAAGTCTACCAAGTCTACCTTGTCTAAGAGCGTCTTTATAAAGAAAACCTTAAGTAGGGGAGGCAAAAAGCGAGGACACTGCGCCCTTGGGGGTTCCCCCCGTTGTAGCAAGTGTCCGGGCGTGGATGTTCCTCCCCACCGAACTTTGCTTGCCTCGCTCTGCGAGGATCTTGCGCTAACGGCGGAAGCCGCCACTCTGAGTTCTCTTTGCTTATTGCCGTTGTGTTACGGCTCGACAAGTATGAATCGGTTGCGTACAATTATTTTGAACCGCAGGGCACCACGCGTTTTCAGGTGCGTAACGCTGCGCTTTTACACACCCTACACATTTAAAATTTATTTTATAAACCCGCTCTAAGAGCGATTGAATATTTTTTTATTTGCAAGTCCCTAAGCACTCCTGTGCCTCTTTGTTGACTTTTGCACTTGTCACTTACCGGAAGTACTATATTTTGATGTGTTAAGTGTCAAGAAAATATTAGGCTAGCGACTAGGACAAATCTGTGCTGGATATTAAGCTAATACGAGAAAATGGGCAATTGGTTCAGGAACGGTTGAATACTCGTGGCGGAAACTACGACATTCAGCCGCTTTTAGAGTTAGATAAACAGCAACGCGAATTGGAAGCCAAGCGAAATCAACTCCAAGCACGCAGTAACGAAATTGCTAAATTAATTCCAGAAAAGATAAAAGCTGGTTTCAACCCCAAAGGACCAGAAATTCAAGCATTCCGGGATGAAGGTAGTTCTGTGAAAGCAGAAATTGGGAAACTCGAACCCCAGGAGAAAGAACTCTCAGCCAAAATCGAAGAACTTTTACTGACACTTCCCAACTTGCCAAGCGACTCCACGCCTATTGGTAAGAGTGAGGAAGATAACGTAGAAGTGCGCCGTTGGGGCGATGAGTACATTCCTCAAAACCCAAAAATTATTCCTCACTGGGAAATTGGCGAAAAGTTGGGTATTCTCAACGTTGAGCGAGCTGTGAAAGTCGCACAAAGTCGCTTTGTGACGCTCATAGGCGCTGGTGCGAAGCTAGAGAGAGCATTAATCCAATTTATGCTCGATCGCCAGATAGCAGCAGGGTATGTAGAAGTCATTCCCCCGTTTTTGATTAATACCGAGTCTATGACAGCCACGGGTCAGTTGCCCAAATTTGCTGAAGAAAGTTTTAAATGCGCGGCTGATGATTTGTGGCTTGCGCCTACGGCGGAAGTCCCCGTAACCAACCTCTACCGTGGTGAAACTCTCAATTCCGAAGAGTTGCCGATCTACCATTGTGCTTATACTCCCTGTTTTCGTCGGGAAGCTGGGAGTTATGGACGCGATATGCGGGGACTGATTCGACTGCATCAATTTAATAAAGTTGAACTGGTGAAATTTGTCCATCCGAGTACTTCTAGTGAGGAACTGGAAAGATTGGTAGGCAATGCAGAAGCAATTTTACAGGCGTTGCAGCTGCCTTACCGAGTCGTAGCGTTATGTACTGGGGATATAGGATTTCATTCTGCCAAAACCTATGACTTAGAAGTTTGGCTTCCCTCTTCTGGCAAATACCGGGAAATTTCCAGCTGTTCCAATTTTATGGATTACCAAGCGCGCCGGGGTCAAATTCGCTTTAAAGAAAGCGGTAAGAAGGGAACCCAGTTCGTGCATACCCTTAATGGTTCTGGGTTAGCTGCGGGACGTACAATGGCAGCGATTTTGGAAAACTATCAACAAGAGGATGGAACCGTACGCATACCAGAAGCGCTGCAACCTTACATAGGACGTGAAGTGCTGTGATCTAGGTTGATGAGTTGTGAGTTGTTAGTTGTGACAAAGAACCACGCTTCGGCTAACAATTTACAACTCTCCCTTAAGAATTACCGAAAAAGCTAGAAAATCAGCACACCAGACCAGTGGTAGACTGGGACACATTTTAAAATGAATAAGTATAGCTGAATAAGTTCACTCATTCTTTCTATGTCAGTTTTTGCGCCTTTAGCAGCGATCGCAGTCTTGGCTGTTCTGATCCTGGTTCACGAGTTTGGACATTTTATTGCAGCAAGGTCCCAGGGGATTTACGTCAATCGTTTTTCTCTGGGCTTTGGTCCGGTTATCTGGAAATATCAAGGAGCGCAGACTGAATACGCTATCCGAGCTTTTCCTCTCGGTGGTTTTGTCGGTTTTCCTGACGATGACCCAGATACCAATATTCCAGCCAATGACCCGAATCTTTTGCGTAACCGCCCCATTTTAGATCGGGCAATTGTCATTAGTGCGGGAGTGATAGCGAATTTAATATTTGCCTACTTCCTTTTAGTCACGCAGGTTGGTTTTGTTGGCATACCACAACCAAGCCAACCCCAACCAGGAGTTTTGATTCAACAGCTAGCACCAAATGTAAGTTCTGTCGCAGCCAAAGCAGGAATTCAGAAAGGAGATGTCATCCTAGCAGCTAATCAAAGACAATTTGGGGCATCGCAGCAAGAGTTAGAGGCTTTAAGGGAAATAATTAAAACTAATCCAGATAAGCCAATTCAACTAGAAATTGCGCGTAATGACCAAAAGCTCTCTTTGACCGTAGTTCCTCAAGCAAACCCAAACGGTGAGGGTAGTATCGGCATCGGACTTGCTCCCAACGTCAAACTTGAGCGTCGTCCCGTGAGCAACCCCGTGGAAGCTTTCAAGACTGGCGCTAAAGAATTCCAGCGGATTGTCTCACTGACATTCCTAGGTTTTGGGCAATTAATCACGAACTTCGGCGAAACAGCTAACCAAGTTGCAGGTCCAGTGAGAATTGTGGAAATAGGTGCCAACATTGCCCAGAATGATACAGCTAGTTTGTTCTTCTTTGCCGCTTTGATCAGCATTAACTTGGCTGTGATCAATATTTTGCCTTTACCAGCTTTAGATGGAGGACAACTTGCTTTTCTGCTGATTGAAGGTTTGCGCGGTAAACCTTTGCCTAATCGCGTTCAAGAAGGTGTCATGCAAACTGGTTTGGTGATACTTTTAGGGCTAGGGATTTTTCTCATACTCAAAGAAACTACCCAATTGGAGTGGGTGCAAAAATTATTCCAGTGATTAGTACGCGCAAACGGTCATCTGTGAAGCAACGGGCGCTAGAAATCCTAGTTCGCCTGAAGCGCCTTTATCCAGATGCAACTTGCTCTTTAAACTACTCAACCCCAGTGCAGTTGCTGGTGGCTACGATTCTCTCCGCTCAATGTACGGATGAACGGGTGAATCTTGTGACACCAGCTTTGTTTAGTAAGTTTCCTGATGCAGCGAGTCTGGCAAATGCTGATTTGGCAGAGTTAGAAAACTTGGTCCGTTCCACCGGGTTTTACCGCAATAAGGCGAAGAATATTCAAGCTGCCTGTCGGATGATTGTCAATGAGTTTGGCGATCATGTGCCAAAGCGGATGGAACAACTGTTGCAGCTTCCTGGTGTGGCGCGCAAAACGGCAAATGTCGTCCTCGCCCATGCTTATGGAATTAATGTAGGAGTGACTGTGGATACTCATGTGAAGCGTTTAAGCCAGCGCTTAGGCTTAACTGAACACCCAGACCCCATCCGCATAGAGCGAGATTTGATGCGCCTATTGCCTCAACCAGACTGGGAAAATTGGTCAATTCGGCTGATTTATCACGGTCGGGCGATTTGTAAAGCGCGATCGCCCGCTTGTGAAGCTTGTCAACTGGCTGAACTCTGTCCTTCTGCTTTTAATGTGCCACAGGTGAGTGTCAAGGCAAAAGTTGAGGAAAGCCCTTAATGGTCTAAAGAAGGAAAAATTCCAGGGTTTGTAGTTAGTGCTTGAGGGATTAAGCGCTAATTACGAACTTAATTCATGTCAAAAGATGTGCAATTATATAGAATGGAGAATACTGTCTTGAAATAAATTACTCAGATTATGGCAAAAAAGAGCATGATTGAGCGCGAGAAAAAACGCGCCAAACTGGTGGCTAAGTACGCTGAAAAGCGCGAAACGTTGCTGGAAGAATTCAGACAAGCAGAATCTCCTCTTGATAAAGTGGAAATTCACCGCGAAATTCAACAGCTACCCCGCAATAGCGCTCCTACTCGTCGCCGCAACCGCTGCTGGGTAACTGGTCGTTCCAGAGGAGTTTACAGCGACTTTGGTCTATCTCGAAATGTCCTGCGGGAATGGGCACACGAAGGTCTTTTGCCCGGAGTGGTAAAATCTAGTTGGTAGTTAGTCGTTAGTCGTTAGTCGTTAGTGGTTCTTGTTGACAACTAACAACTAACAGCTAACAGCTAACAAAATTACTGTCCGCAACATCTATCAATTCCCAGACTATCTAGGAGTAAATCGCTGACAGCGTTAGCTATAGCAAACTCTCCGTAGAAACTTTTGGAAAAATCAAACGACTGCATCTCTGTGACAATGGCAATCACCAGAGAACCTAAGTCGTTTTCTCCTTCCATCCGTTGACGCACAAAAATCTGTGCTGCTCTTTGGGCAATTGTCTGATTGATTGCTTCCGGGATAAATTCTTCATCAAGCCACTGATGCAAGCGCTGTCGCAACCATTCTCCCTCAAGCATAGGATCTTGAGGTGGTGGTAAGGTGATCGGTGGAATTGGTTCTGTCATTTTCTTTTGTTTTTATATTAAAGACCTTAGGTTGCCAGAAAATAGGTTCGTAGTGGGCGATGGCAGCGCCTACTACAAAATATGTTTTTTGCTTATTTGTATGCAATATGATGTTGCCACTATTATTCAAAGCTATGCTCAAGGCTATTTTCTCATGGCTGATGAGAATGATGTCTTGGGGTGGTATGGAAGTCGCGATCGCACTCTCATTCCTTTAGATGAACGATTTCGTTACCCCAAGTCGCTGCAGCGTGTTCTCAATCAAGAGCGTTTTACCGTTGCGATTAACCGCGATTTCAAAGCTGTTGTGGCTGGATGTGCTAACCGAGAACTTACCTGGATTTCACCACAGTTAAAAGAGATTTACTGGGAACTTTACCAAGCGGGTTGGGCATATAGTTTTGAAACTTGGCAAGGGGATGAACTTGCTGGGGGAATTTTAGGAATTGTGATTGGGGGTGCTTTTATTGGGGAGTCAATGTTTTACCGCATCCCAGAGGGTTCAAAGGTAGCGATGGTGAAGTTGGTGGAAAGGTTGCGCCAAAGGGAATTTGTGATGTTCGATGCCCAAATGATGAATCCCCATTTGGAGAGGTTTGGTGCTTATGGCGTGAGAGATAAAGAGTATCAAAAATTACTTTACAAAGCTTTGCAACGTTCTTGTTCGCTACTTTAGCTAGCTCCGACAGAAGCCCCTTTGCAGGCATAGCACTCTCTACTGAAATTTACTAAGTACAGCATTTCATTAATTCGTAACGTTTTTAAACGCTAAGGAGCGCGCTCGGTAAACGCAAAGGTACACAGAGTCTTCGTTCAAGTTTTCGCTATGAACTTATGGAATCATGTACTAAGCTCTTCTGATTATATGCAAATTGTAGGCGCGACAGCTTATCAACGCTGTATCGATAAGGAGTAGATATCAAGATGTCAGAGAAAAAATCCTTTCTTTTGCGAGCTTCTGAAATAGCAGAGAAAGAAGCTACTTTCTCTCACCCTTGGAACCCTAACTCGCTGATCACTGGAACTCAGATGAGTCGTTTAGCAGGACTCGCAAGGGTAGGCGTAAGTCTTGCCAAGATACCACCTGGGAAAGAATCGTTTATCTATCATGCTCATTATCGAGAAGAAGAATGGATTTACATTATTTCCGGTCGTGGGGTAGCGGAGATTGATGGTGAGAAATTTGAAGTCAGCGCAGGGGATTTCATGGGTTTTCCAACACCTTCAGTAGCGCATCATCTACGTAATCCCTATGATGAGGAGTTGGTTTATCTAATGGGCGGAGAGAGTCTTGATGTGGAGATTGCCGACTTTCCTCGCTTGGGTAAGCGAATGCTTCGACGCGGGGCAGACGTAGAAATTTACGATATATCGAATGCTAAAAGTTTTGGACCATTAGATGAGACTTAATCCATTTGGGAGCGGGCGGACGAGCATAGCTTTTGTCATGCCCAATAAATGACTTGAAGCTATGGGGTTGGAGAAAGCGTTTCAGGTAAATTAACTTTGAACTCTCCTGGCTTTGAAAAACCAGGATTCTAGACTGTTGTTGCGACCTGGGCTAAAAGCCACACTCCGCAACGTTGTCTCATGTTTTTGTAAAACACGTTGACGAGGGTAAGACAGCCCTACCCGCCTCGACCATTTTCATGGCTGTACGGCTACTTTAGGATCTTCCAACCGTTCGGCTGAGCGCTCACGGCGAAGCCTTGAAGATTTTACGTGTTGAAGGCAACAATTAAGTTCTTCTCAACACAACCCCATATCTTCAGTTGTCGTGGTTCAGAACGTCTAACGCCACTTTCGCTTTTGGAGTTTTTCATCCTGTAGTGTTAAATTAATCCTAAATTAACACATATATGGGATTATGCAACGTTACAACTTAAGATTGTCAGACAAAGAGTATGAGGATTTGAAAAAAATGTCGGCACAAACAGAAAGATCTATCAATGATTTAATTCGGGAAGCAATTAGAGAATTTGTTGAAAGAGAAACAAAGGGCTAAAGCCCTATGAGTCGGGTTTCATCCCCTGGTTAAAAACACAGATGTAGTTTTCCTCCGTGCGTCAAACTACATCTTCAGAGGTTCTCACCCTCCCACTATCTCTTGATAGTTTCTTGAAGCGCATCAGCTGAGCTTAAGTGCATTTTTGCGTGTCAACTAAAATATTAAGACACTTGACAGATATCTAAACCTGCCAAAAACTGATATTCTACAACTTGTAGTTAAAAGTACCCCCAATTTTATTGTAATTGAACGTGGCTCAAAACTACCGCCGTGCTAAGCTCAGAGGCAAATCCTTCAAAGGGCAAGACTTAACAGGTGCAGATTTCTCCTATTGCGATATCCGAGGTACTGACTTCACAGATGCCATCCTTAGAGGAGCAAACTTCAGCCATGCGAGAGCGGGACTACAACGGCGTTGGGCAATTACCATACTAATATCTGCATTACTGCTGTCGGCAGTATCAGGATTGCTATCGACTGTCGGTGGCTCTCTGTTAGGATTCATTGTAGTAAATGGCAACCGTGAAAATATCTATGTTGCCGTCATCAGCTGCATAGTATTGTTACTCTTTTTTCTCATCACTATGCGTCGAGGAGTCGCAGCAGCCTGTGGATTTTTGGCAGTGGCAGTTGTATGTGCTGGGGTTGCAGCAGTAGTATGGGCAGGGGTCGTGGCAGTAGCATGGGTTGGCACAGGCACCCAGACACGGGTCATGGAATTGTCAGCGATTGTGACAGTAGTTATCATAGGGGCTGTAGCAGTGATAGTGGCTGCAACAGGTCTAGTGGTCATAGCCGGGGCAGCGGTAGTGGCAGGGGCTATAGCTGGATTATTTGCAGTAGCAGTGACAGTAGCAATGGCAGGGGCGGTAGCCGGAGCAGTGGTTGTCGCAGGGGCAAAGGTAGGTGGTGTTACAGCAGGAGCACCGGCAGTGACAGTAGCAGTATTAACATTAATCCTGTCTGCTGACGTTAGTTGCCGTGCTTTATTTGAAGATGAGAAGCAAAGCTGGCTTCGCAATATTGCTTTTGGCTTAGTAACAAGACGCGGAACCAGTTTTCAAGGAAGCGATTTGACAGATGCCGACTTTACGCAGGCAAGGCTGAAAAACACCTATTTCATCAAATCTATCCTGACACGTACCTGTTGGTTTCAGGCGAAAAAGCTGAATTTTGCTGACATTAGGACAACTTATCTTGAAGATGAAAAAATACGAGAATTGCTGATTACAAAAGACTTGCAGAACAAAAATTTCGATGGCTGGAACTTGCAAGGTATCAATTTGCAGGGAGCGAATATCACAGATGCTAGCTTGATTGCAGCTAGGCTGAATGAATCTAACTTGCAAAATGCGGATATTTCCAGAGCTAACCTGACAAAAGCGCAATTAGACAGAACTGATTTTAGAGGTGCAATTCTTACAGGCGCATATATTGGAGATTGGGGTATAACTCCGGAAACTAAACTAGATGGAGTTCAGTGTGAGTACATCTTCATGTATGTACCCACAAAAGACAATCCTAATCCCTATCGCGTACCAGCGAATTGGGAAGAGACATTTAAAGACGGTGATTTTACTCAATTTATGAGCAGTTCGTCAAAAATCTCAAAAATTTGATATTCCTCCTTGTTTAATCTCCCGCTGATCGGTTAAAAGGTAGGTATTACTGATACATTTATGCTGAACATTCTTGAACGTTGCTTGACAACGCTTGGAATGAAACAATAGCAATACCATCTTGGTTGACGGTAAAGGAGGTATCCCTCAAAGCACGCAACATGATGTTACGTGCGCCGTTCGCATCCCTTGGTGTTTCAGTTCCACAGTTCGGACACTTATGGATTTTGTTGCCACCAAGTTTTGCGTGTCGATGACCACACACACCACAAGTTTTTGATGTATGAGCCTCACTTACATCAATCACCACGCAACCACGCTTTGATGCTTGATGTTTTAAAGTTAATTTAAACCGATAATGCGCCCAAGTCAGCATATTTCTAACTGTTTTTGACCGTATCTTTCTGCTCGACTTGGCTACCATTAGGTTCGTCTCGAAGTAGGGAAGAAATATGACACGGTAGTTGTTGGTTAGATAATGTGCTGTCTTTTTATGGACTTCGTTGACCAGGTTTTGTATCCTGTCTCGCAACTTGTTTGCAGCACGTCGCATCTGCCGACGACGTTTAGAATTAACTTTAGTTGAGCGACTAATCAAATCGTCTAGGTATTGACACAGGCGAGTGACTCGCCCCATATCATTCCCGCCGATTTCTATCACTTTATCCCCGTCGTATCCAGTCAGAAAACTCCTAACTCCTGGGTCAAGTGCTATCAACTTATTAGAGTTAGAATCACGACGTTGAATAGGTTCTGGGAATACCGCAAACCACGCACCACGTTTATAAACTAGCTGTGTTCCATACTCACAACTTGTCGGTATTGGCTCACTCATGACAAAGTTTAATTTCTTGGTTTTGTTGTAATACCACTTGCCCGAAGTGAAGTTGGAATTATTAAATTTAATACTTTGTTGTGGATTGCGAATAGAACGAAATTTAGCGTCACGGCTAGCTAAATAAGCTTGATGAGCATCGAAGACGGCATTTTGTTTGATATGGCATGGTACTTCCTTAACCCAGTCAGGTAAATCGGATTGCATCACCATATTTCGCAGTTTTAATTTACCAATCCGAGTTTTAGAATTACGTTGCATTGATATTGCTTGATTAAAGCAATATCGACACGCCGCTAACCATTTCTTCCAAACTTTATGTAACTCAGGTTCGGGGTAAATCCTTATCTTCTTTGATTGCAGATTTGTACTTCCTGAGTCCGTACAATCGGCACGAAAAGACGTGGACAATGGCAAGTATGTCTTCAACCATTTCTCGCTCTGGGGAAAGGTTGTCTTGGTTGAGAACCAAGAGTTCTGCACCGTCAAGTTCACACAACCATTTGATAAGGTCAAACCCAAAACGGGCGAGTCTGTCTTTGTGGGCAACCACAACAAGTCCGACATCCCTTTGACGCACTCGTTCCAGAAGGGTTCTAAGTCCCGTTCGCTTAAAGTTAAGCCCTGAACCGATATCTGTGATAAGTTCTGAGTCTGGATAGAGGCTTTTAAGGACGCTAACTTGTCTATCAAGGTCTGCTTTGTGCCCGCGACTTGAAACCCGGGCATAAGTGATAATTGCCCGTTCTCAACGCAAGAGTTTGTAAACCTTGGTAGCTCGTGATGTCATATCGTCTTTGACCTGACGGCGTCCTCCCAAGCTTTAATTATCCCTGATTTTTCGCAACGTCTCAGTGTATGGAGACACACCCCAAAATGGGATGCTGTTTCACTAGGCGTTTTAAACATTAACCTGAATAACACGCTCACATAGTTGATATGATACAGCATTAATCAGATATGTTCCGCAAAATCCAGGAAATCACTTGTCTAGGTCAGTCTCCGAAGTTCCGAATTGTTTCAACAACGTCATAGCCGCATCCTGGCAGAAATGATTTGCCCACCCAAGCGGCGTGCTGCCATGAACGCTGTCTAAAAGCGTTAGGTCAGCGCCATGCTCCACTAAAAGTCGAATCATATCCACATAACCTTTCATTGCGGCAAGGTGTAACGGCGTTATCTCCAAACTTTCAGTGTCCTTAGCATTAACTTCGGCACCATGCTCCAGCAGAGCAACAGCCACTTGAGCATGACCGTAAAGAGCCGCCATATGCAAAGGTGTGAGATTGGTGACAAAATCGCCAAACAAATGCCTGGTTCTGATGTTGGCATCTGTGTACTCTAGAAGCATTTTTGTCCCTTCGACAAGACCTTGTTGAACTGTGTAATGTAGCAGCAACTGATTTTGCCCTCCTGGCTGCACTTGCGTGGGGTCGGCATCAAGAATGACTCTGGCTTGCTGCCATTGTGCTGATACAATTGCCGCAGACAAATCGACTTTGGCTCCTCGTTGGGTTAGCAGCTTTGCAACTTTTTCGTTCTTGGCATGAATAGCAAGGCATAAAGGAGTCATACCCCAGGCAGTTCGGGCGTGAATATCAGCCCCGCAGTCCAAGAGCAGTTGCACCATATCAAGCAGGTTTTCGAGCACTGCGAAGTGCAGTGGCTGCCATTCGTTGTGAGCAAAACCAAGCCTTTGGGAAAGCAAATTTGGGTTTGCTTTCACGATAGACCGGACTTCATCGACTTTTTGCAGGGCAATCGCCGAAAATATATCCAGAGAAGCTCCTTGTGCCAGAAGATACTCTGACACCTGAGAGTACTGCTCACCAGGAATCGACTGGTCTTTTGTAAAGCACTTGACGACTGTTGCCCAACCTAGTGGGCTGAGGTTGTACCAACCGTCAATTGCATTTAAGTCAGCGCCGTTTTCAACCAGCAGTTGCGATACGTCCAGATATCCACCCGTTGCCGCCCAGTGTAGGGGCGTGCTGTTGCTGCCATTGTCTTCTTTTGCATTGACATCTGCACAAGCGGCGATTAAGAACCGGACAACCTCTAAATGCCCGCGATGGGCGGCGAAATGCAAAGGCGTACTCTTGATTTCTCGACTCTTAATGTTCGCCAATTTTGGCTCTTGTTGCAGCAGAAACTCCACTTTTGTGCTGTCGCCGCTAACAGATGCGTCGAGTATCTCTATCACCTGAGCAGTAAATGTTTCGTTTTTGGAGGGGCGCTTTTCATGCAAATTATCTGACACCATATCAATCATCCTTTGTTTTAGTCGGCTACGTGCAGAATGCAGGCGATTTTTGATTGTGGATACTGGGATATCTAGGAATGTGCTGATTTCTTTTTGTGAATAACCACTGATATAGAAGAGTGTAGTCACGATACGTTCGCTTTCTGGCAGTGCCTGGATAGCCTGATGCACTTTGTCTTTCACCTCTCGCTGTTGAGCGATTTGGGCTGGTTCGGGATGACTTGAGGGCAATTGAGCTGTATCTTCCAATGGCACGATTGAGACGCGCTTGCCCCGTGTCAAGCGATCGCAATGCTTGAAGATAATTTTTTTTAACCAGCCAGGAAAGGCAGCGGCTGAGCGGAGTTTTTCTAGGTTTAGATACGCATCAATAAATGCTTCCTGTGCCGCATCTTCTGCTAACTGAAAACTGCCCACGATTGAGTAGGCGTATCCCACTGCCATATCCTGAAAGTTCCGAACAATCTTGCTGTAGGCGTTGAGGTTTCCTGCTTGAGATTGAACGACCAGTGTTGTTAGCTCTTCTATGGTCAGCTTGTTATTCATCTTGGACTTATGGTTCCCTATTCATAAGTCCCAACTTGTCTAAGTTTGGTTTAGTAGTTACGAAGCGGTACTTTCTGCTGATCTAATATCCTACTTGTAGCGGCGAGAGTTTGACTACAAACGATGTCATGTTCGTGTATTCCTTATGATTTCTACAAACTTCAGCTGGAACAAGGAACTCGGCGTTCTGTTACCAACGTCAGGCTAACCCACTCGCCTTTGTCGCTGTAGCTACGAATCATCCGTTGGCGCAGGTTGGGTTGGATGAGCCAACCTACCTCAAGAAAAAGTGGTTGACGTAATTGTAGTTTGAGTGGAGAAGTGGCAGAAGCGCCATCGGGTAGGAGTAATACTTGTACCTGCTTGTGCGGCTCTTCATCGAAGTGAATGATCGAGTCTTTGACGGTAGCTGTTGAGGTAATCGTCCGTTCACTAAAGGTTAAGCTTTGCCTTAGTCGCCCAGCACTATCAAGTTGTAATTGCATTTTGGTAGGGTAACTCTGGGAAGAACGCCAATCTGGATATATTGTCACTGCCTCACCCTGCCATTCTCCCAGAAGGTCATCTACTCTCAAAGGTGGACGTTGTTCTGGTTGAGTTCCGGCAAGATGTTCTCGAATCAGGGTGAGTTTGTCTAGCTGGAGGTTTTTGTCAAACATCTGAACGAGGCGTAAGCGGCGATTTTCGTGAATTAACCCAAGTTCTGCCCCAAATTCCGAAAATGGACCTAGCTGGATCGAACCTTGAGAAAACGCCCCATTTTCAAAAAACAGTACAGTTCGTGCTAAGGAAGAGTATTCTAAAACCGTTTCACTTCCCCCCAGGCTTATAGTCTGGCGGATTGTTTGATTGTTGTTCAACCCTTCTAAGGAAACTATGCTGGGAATATCTTCTTTGATTTCACCTTGAGGCGAGAGGCGGGTGAATGAACCTTGCCATTCACCGAGATTTTTCAGCAAAGCATCCCACTGCGATCGCATAGTTAGAAATTTGGGTCGTAAATCATAAATTATAAATTCTTAAATAGAAATTTTTTATGTTTTTTTATAATTTGTGATTTCTAGGTTTCGGCAAATCGCTGCACCGTAAACGGTGTCACCAATTTTAACTACCTTTCCAGCGATCGCATAACCACCGCTCACCACTTCTGACAATATGTCTCCTACAACAGTTAATTGAGTTGACCATTGATAGAGGTAGTGTTCACTCGATTTCCTTAAGTTAAGAAACAATGCTACAAAATTCTTTCCATAAGGAAATTGCCATGAACACACCAAGCAATCTACCAGACAACATTTTGACTGCAAAACAGCGTGGAGCTGAAGCTTTCCATGCGGCAGCAAAAGCGACAACCGAGGTGGCATCAGAAATGGCTCCAGAGAAAATTGTAGTAGACTCTCCGCCACCAAAACCAAACTATGCCCGCTATCGAGTTCGACCAGAACAGCCAATTGTTTTAGCTGCTATTGATCCGAACACCTCTGAAGGCTACAAAAACAAAAAAGACGCTGAAGATGAACTGGAACACCAGCGCCAGCGTCTTCAGAATTTGCAAGAACGGTTCTATGCTGAACATCAACGCAGCCTATTGATTGTGCTACAAGCAATGGACACAGGTGGTAAAGATGGCACAATCAAACACGTTTTTGGCGGATTGAACCCCCAAGGTTGCCAAGTGTGGTCTTTCAAAAAGCCAAGTGATGAGGAGTCAAGTCATGACTTTCTCTGGCGTTACCATCAGCGGACACCGCAACGCGGGATGATTTCTATCTTCAACCGCTCCCACTATGAAGATGTGTTGATTGTTAGGGTGAAGCAGTTAGTACCCCAGGAGGTTTGGCAGGAGCGCTATCAGGTGATTAATGAGTTCGAGCATATGCTGACTCTAAACAATATCAGAGTGATTAAGTTTTTTCTCCACATTTCTAAAGATGAACAAAAACGACGCTTGGAAAGTCGGCTAAAAGACCCAAATAAGCACTGGAAGTTTTCTAGCAATGACATCAAAGAGCGTCAGTTTTGGGATGATTACCAAGCAGCTTTTGAAGATGCAATAAATAATTGCTCGACTGCTTATGCTCCGTGGTATGTAGTGCCAGCTAACAAAAAGTGGTATCGTAATCTCGTTGTTGCTCGTACAATTGCCGATACGCTTGAGTCAATGAACCCACAATACCCGCCAGGTGAGGTGGGCTTAGAAAATATTGTGGTTCCAGATTGAGCTTGAACCTCTCTATGAACACTGCAAAGCCCCTTAAGGGCGAGGTGATAAAGTTTGCACTCTCGATTAACGTGGATACCATTGTTATCGGTATGTGTAAGTGTCGCATCCTTTAATGGTGGGTTTTACCGAATCGAACTAAGCGGCTGGAATTGTTAAGATTAAAGAACTTACACTTTATAAGACAAGGCCTAAAAGAGCGAGTTACAGCATCATGCCTATAGAAATCGCTGTTGAGAAGAAAAAGTTACAAAATCCGCCATTAGAACTTCATTACTTAGGCGATCGCGTCCTCCGTCAACCAGCTAAGCGCGTCTCTAAAGTCGATGAGGAACTTCGTCAAGTGGTACGTGAAATGTTGCAAACCATGTACAGTAAGGATGGCATTGGTTTGGCTGCACCCCAAGTGGGAATTCACAAACAACTCATTGTCATTGACTGCGAACCAGATAACCCAGCTAACCCACCACTGGTGTTGATTAACCCGACTATCAAGCAGGCTAGTCGCGAAATTTGTGTGGCGCAGGAAGGATGTTTGAGCATTCCAGGAGTATATCTGGATGTGAAGCGCCCGCAAGTTGTAGAAATTTCTTACAAAGACGAGTATGGACGTCCCCGGACATTAAAAGCTGGAGATTTGCTCGGACGCTGTATTCAGCACGAGATGGATCACCTTAATGGTGTGGTATTTGTAGATCGTGTAGAGAATTCTTTGGCTTTGGCGCAAGAGCTATCTAAGCATGGCTTTTCACATCAAACTGTAAAACCAGTAGCATAGGGTGGTCAGGTAGTGAATACAGTTACTCCAAAAAGCGGTTTATTTCTGGCTGGTTCTTGTATTACAGCTATAGCGGCGGTAGGTTCAATTTTTGAACTCGCTTCTGGACAACCGGACTTGGGTACTCAAACAACTGCAATTATCCTGGCATTAAGCATTCCACTGACAGGATTATTTTTCGTTGTTGCAGTTAGGGATGCTAGAGCTAATATTAAATAAGCATCAGGTGTAGAGTAAGGAAAAGGAAAAAGGAAAAAGGAAAACTAAATCATTTGACTTTTTACCTTTTACCTTTTGCCTTTTACTTATGGCTCATTGTTTTGTTGCAATTCCTGCTAAGAATTCTGAAGAATTGAATAAAGTACAACTTTGGCATATCCCACGGCTCAACTTCCTTATTCAAGGTTTATCAGATCTGGATGGGGATAAGCTATCCAATTTGGGTAGATGGTTTGTGGATATTTTTTATAGTCCTTAGCAGACGCCAGAATTATTTTTTTTGAACCCCCTTAAAGTAAATAGCTCACCTATCTTTAGACTTATTTATTTTGTTAAGAAATGTTAGGTAAAATATGTCAAAAGGTTGAGGTAACTAATTTAACACTCGGAGAACAATACAAAGTACAGATTAATTCAACAACAAGGCAGTCCAGGATGCTTAGTGTTGGCGATTGTGCAATTCACCAAAAAACAGGCGAATCTGGAGTAGTGATTGGTTACGGTGATGAAGTAGTTAATAATGCTTACCAAACGACCCTCGAAGTACTAGTTTCCAACCAGAATTTCCAAGCAGAATGAGACTAATCAAACCAATTCGATAAAAGAAGATTTGTATTCGGAGTGGCTCAAGAGTGATGACGATGGACAAGTAGTGGATAACTAACACTCTTTTTGTTTAGTTTCAAAAATTAGTCAAGACAACAAAGCCTCTAGAGAAGTTTTCTAGAGGCTTGTCAATTGCAAAAGCTGCGCTTAAGACCAATAAAGAATTGGATACAAGCTTTCTGCAATTTCAAAGTCAAAGACTCTTAGCCGTTGTGACTTTGAGTTTTTATTTGTTTTGACGTCAGACAAGCACAGAGTAGTTATTTCTATTCTTTTTTATATAGTACTATTTAGCCGTTGAGCGCTACTATACTACATATTACATATTTCATTTCTGTATTTTACTCTACCAAATGGGAGTTTTTATAGCTTGAATTATCATGTTTTATAGAAATAAATAACTCGTATGAAGAGGCTCTATGGTAGACAGTGAAATTAAACGACAATTGGTCATTATTGGGGGAGCGGAAGATAAGGAGGGAGATTGCCAAATTCTTCGCGAGTTCATTCGCCGTGCTGGGGGTACGAAAGCCAGGATTGCCATTATGACAGCGGCGACAGAACTGCCAAGAGAAGTGGGAGAGAATTATATTAGAGTATTTGAGCGGCTAGGAGCCGAGGATGTTCGTATACTTGACACCGAAAGCCGAGAAGATGGGTCTTCGTCTACAGCGTTAGAAGCGCTTAATAAAGCCACTGGTGTGTTTTTTACTGGAGGAGACCAAGCCCGCATCACCAGCGTCCTCAAGGACACTGAAATTGATAAAACTATTCACAAACGCTGCTCTGAAGGCATAGTTGTGGGAGGGACAAGCGCGGGAGCCGCTGTGATGCCAGATGTCATGATTGTGGAAGGCGATTCAGAGACAAACCCTCGAATGGAAATTGTGGACATGGGTCCTGGTTTGGGTTTCCTACCAGGGGTTGTCATTGATCAGCATTTCTCGCAACGCGGACGGTTGGGACGCTTAATTGCAGCTTTGGCACAGCAGCCTGCTGTTTTAGGATTTGGCATTGACGAGAACACGGCGATCGTCGTGACTGATAGCCAGTTTGAAGTGATTGGGGAAGGTTGTGTGACGGTTGTCGATGATTCAGAGGTTATACACAGCAACGTTGACGAAATCCTAAAGGATGAGGCTTTGGCAGTTTGCGGAGCAAGGCTTCATATTTTGCCAAATGGATATAAATTTGACTTGAAAACTCGCAAGCCTATCCTAGATAATCGCACTCTGACAACTGCCCCTACACCAGCTACTTAAAAAATACTTATCTTTTCATAAATGCATTAAATAAAGTGGGAATTAGAGAATGCTAGTTCCCATTTTTTTCTCACTTATTACTGGTTTCACGCCATCGAATTATCGGAAAAATGTAGGGTGTCTTAGTGGTAGTGTAACCCACACCGTTTTCTGGCAATACACTACAAACTGACCTCATATACCGATTTGCAAGCCTTGTAAGGTACAGAAAGAAATAATAAACCACAGATGGACACTCATGGGACACAGATAAATCTGTACTTCATTCAAATGAGAAGCGCTATAACAAATTTTACAAAAATAATTCAGTTTTCAAGAAAAAATAAATATAACTCAATAAAGAAGATTTATTAATATGTATATGACAAAATATTTACATTTCCTGTCATTGACTTGATTGAATTTATTAAGCAGTTGAAATGGCAAGTTTAATTGAATTTCATTTGTTTGCTCCTCGTAATCAAGGAGCCGCTTTAATTGGGTCTTTTTCTGAGTGGAAAGAGATACCAATGGAAAAAGGAGAGGATGGTTATTTTCGCACTCAAGTAGAATTAGAGGATGGTGTCTATCAATATAAATTCCGCATTCAAACTAAAAGTCCAAATTTTGAACCGGATCAATGGGTAGATGTTATTGACCCCTATGCAACAGACGTTGATGAAGAGCGAAAAGTCGGTATAGTAAGAATTAAAGACGGCAAAAAGATTGTTGATACTTATGTTTGGCAGCACGACGATACCCCGTTACCAGAAAATTATGAATTAGTTATATACGAAATGCACGTTGCCGATTTTACTGGTGGTGAAGTTGACTTTTACAAACGTGGAAAATATGTAGATGCAATTGAAAAGTTAGATTATCTCAAAGAATTGGGAATTAATGCGATTGAATTGATGCCAGTCAATGAGTATCCTGGTGATTATAGTTGGGGCTACAAAGTACGTCATTACTTCGCTACAGAATCCAGCTACGGCTCAACAGAAGATTTAAAGCGATTTATAGACGAGTGCCATGTTAGGGGTATTCGCGTTTTTGTTGATGAAATCTATAACCACACTGATGAAGAATGCCCGTTAATGCTCATTGACAGGAATTACTGGTATTACGAACATATGCATTATCCGGAAGACCCTAATAATTACTGGGGTCCCGAGTTTAACTATGATAACTATGACGAAAAGTTAGACGTTAAGCCTGCATGGAAATACGTTGGTGATGTAGTCCGGTTTTGGGTTCAGGAGTATCACATTGACGGAATTCGCTTTGATGCAGTGCGCCAATTGGCTAACAATGAATTCCTAAACTGGCTTGCAACTCAAGCGAAAAAGAATACTGCACCTAAACCGTTTTACAACATTGCTGAACACATTCCCGATACTAGTACCATTACTACTCCAGAAGGACCGCTAGATGCTTGTTGGCATGAAAGTTTTCGCTATTTTGTGATTCCACACATTTGTGGTGAAAAGTTTGAACCTGAAAAGCTTAAGGAGGTTTTAGATCCAAGGCGACAGGGTTATGGGGCTGCTATAAATGTAGTCAATTACTTAGCAACTCACGATCGCGAACATCTGTTGAGAGAATTGGGCGATCGCCTACGGCGCGGCTCCGCCGAACGCGGTATCTTTGACGAAGACGCATTTAGACGAGCCAAGTTAGGAGCAGTACTGTTGATAACGGCGATGGGTATACCCATGCTGTGGATGGGGGAAGAATTTGGGGAACACAAACGCAAAAGTGAAACTGTCACTCAGCCAAAGAAGATTGCATGGCCTTTATTGGAGAGAGACCAGAATCGCGATTTATTTGAGTACTATAAAAAACTTATTGCCCTGCGCAAACAAAATCCTGCTTTGCAAAGTGATAACATTGAGTTTTTCCACGAGGATGTAGACGCGAAGGTGCTGGCATATGTTCGCTGGCATGAAGAAGGTTCTCGTGTTGTTGTCGTGGCAAATTTCTCAGACCAAAACCTTAGTGGATATCACGTTCCTCACTTTCCCAGTGCTGGCAGATGGCACGAGTGGACAGGTAATTATGATGTTGAAGCTGGGGAAAATGGCATCATGATTGATATAGAAGCATACCAAGCCAAAGTATTTGTCTGGCGGTAGGAAAACTTCACGTCATCAACAAAGCCCTCAGACAAGAAGTCTGGACGGCAGTTGCTATCTCCTGCGAACAGCGCTGGCTCCGCAACGCACTGCCTCGGCCGAAACAAACAAAGTCCGCGTAGGCGGACTTCAAGTTTTTGAAACCTGGGCAGGCAGGTTTTGTGTGTGTGTAAGATGAACCGCGACTTATAGTCGCCCGGGCTTGTGCCAGAAAATAATTGAATGTAAGTCAACAATAAGCTGTGACATCCTCACCACATTCATCCGCAAGATAGACTAAAGACTTGAAGCGAAGCATAACTAATTGTTCGTAGAAAGGATTCAGCTTACACAACGGAGGAATGTACAAAATCGTATGATTAAATAGACTAATCTTCCGCTCAAAAGGACAACGAGATGGAATAAGTTTACACAAAAGTTGAGCAAGTTTGTAGTTACGAATTTCCAAACATTCTAGCCATTGCCGTAGTCTTTGTAAAAGGTTTATTTTGAAATTTATCAAATTTGTGATTTTCATAATTTAGTCCCAATACTGAAGAATAATTTGTGAGTTTGTGCAATAATTTTCTGCTGTAGCTATTGCGCTGAATTAGTAAAAAACTACCTGCTCATTGACTTGGATAATTTCTTCCATCAAAATACTATCTGCATCAGAAATACTTTGAAATAACACAATTTTTGCAGTTGGATTAATTAGTATTTTCCCGTCATTAGTAGCGCTAAAATCTTTACCTAAAACGCAACCATGGCTAATTAATTTTTGTATAGCAAGCAGAACAAAATGCTCTTTTAATGAAATGCTTGCCTCAAGGTAAGGGAAATTTTGCCAAAGCCATTTGCAAGTTTCAGGAGCAGATTCAGCTAGGTCAAACATTGCCGCATTCATTACATTTGCTGTACATGTTAAACCCAGTATACTTATTAATGTCTGTTCACAAGTTTCTACTAAGGCTTTATCTCTAAGCTTTAAAATATATGCGAACAAAGCGACAGCAGAATTAAATTCATGAAATTCTTTTTCAAAATCTTGTTCGTACATGAATATTCTCCCTTCTCTCAAAATTCCTTGTGGTCTTAAAAAATCTGCAATAATTAACTACCAAAGCTCATTTCAGTAAACTCACTGTAGTCGTTAATTTATTGCAGTTGGTGATTTTCCAAACCGGGGTCACCTGATATTTTTAAAGTTAAAGTCTAAAAATGAAGAATTCGTGGAGAAGGGAAAATTTTTTCAAATGCTTAAGACCAGCCCAAAGCTTCTGTAAGCTGGTCACTCAAAGTCATGGGGTTGAAAGGTTTGGCAATCATCCCAGTCACGCCAAGTTCAGCAAATCGGCGCTGGTCAGTAGATTGCACCTTGGCTGTTAGCAAAATTACGGGAATGTTCTGGGTAGCAGGATTTGCTTGTAATTTTCCAAAAGTAGCAATACCATCCATGTCTGGCATCATCACATCTAAGAGGATAGCGTCGGGTTTTTCAGCTTCAGCGACCTGCAACCCCTCAAAGCCAGATTCAGCAGTAAACACCAGCCAACCGCCTACGGCTTCTAAGGTCAGTTGGGCGACTTCTCGGATATCTTCTTCATCATCAATTATAAGAATGCGTTTAGCTATCACTACCGTTGCCTCCGTTCTTAGCTGGAATAATCCGGTGAAGCAGAGTCATCACGCGCTGTTCAAATTCCTCTGGTGTCACGCGACCTTTTGTCAGGAATAGAGTCTGCCCGAGTTTAAGCCGTTCCCGGTCAAAGTTGTTTAGGTCTTTAGCGCAATACACAACCATAGGTACTAAGCATAAACGCTTATGGTGTCGCAACCAGTCCACTACGCCATAGCCATCGACTTCTGGCAGTTCTAAGTCTAAGACCAACAAGTCAGGGATAAGACGCTGACTCAAGTGCAGGGCTTCTCGTCCTGTCCGGGCATGGTGTGTTTCAATGCCGTAGCGCTCGAATATGGCAATCAACACCTGTGCCAGGTCTAAATCATCTTCTACTATAAGAACTTTAATACTCTGGCTATGTTCTCCTGCCAGTGCCCGCTCCAAAGCTTCAAACAACAACCTCTCGTCCGGTGGTTTAACAATCCAGTCGTTTACCCCTAGATGGGAAGCTATCCTAGCATCCGGCATTAGACCACTGAGAATAATAACTGGAATATCTTTAGTTTGTGGCTGTTGCTTCAAAACGGCTAAAGTTTCCCAGCCGTGCATACCAGGCATCATCAGGTTAAGTAAAATCACATCAGGCTGTAGTTGTTGTGCCAATTGTACTGCCTCTTCCCCCGAAGCCACGCTGGTTACTCGGTAGCCCCGTTGTTCTAGCATTGTCTGCATGACAGTCCGAACTGAAGAGTCATCATCACACACTAACACCAATGGATAACTGGAATTAGACTCAGTTGGCGGGGCGATAGGCTCTTCCTCTTGCTGTATAGGCAGCAAAATGTAAAAACTACTACCTTCCCCTAAAGTGCTTTCTGCCCAAATGCGCCCGCCATGATGTTGCACAATACTGCGACAGATGGCAAGCCCTAAGCCAGTACCGCCTTTCTTACGTGCGTCAGAGGCATCAACCTGCTGAAAGCGTCCAAAAATAGTTTCGATTTTATCCGCTGGAATACCCCTTCCTTGGTCACGGATTTGAAAAAGGATGTGGGATTGGGGAGATGAGGAAGTATTTTCTCCCCCTACTCCTGTTGTCCCCTTTTCTTCGATAATTTCGGCGCTTAACCAGATAGTGCTATCTGGGGGTGAAAATTTAACAGCGTTGCTGAGCAAGTTAGTGAAAGTCTGGACAATTCGGTCAGGATCTGACCACAGCTTAGCTGATACGGGAGCAACAGATAAAGTTACTCCTGCCTTATCTGCCAGAGAACGCATTTCATCTGCTGATTGGAGCATCAAGCTAGCGGCATCACAAGTTTGTTTTGTCATTGTGACTTTGCCTGACTCGATGCGTTCGATATCCAGGATGTCGTTAATGAGTCGGATTAAACGGTCAGAGTTATTGACTGCAATTTCTAGCATCCGTTGAGCCTTTTCCGGTTGGGTGTGCAGTACACCACTAGCCACCAAACCCAAGGAACCGCGAATCGAAGTTAGGGGAGTCCGCAATTCATGGCTGACGATGGAGACAAATTCATCCTTGAGCCGTTCTATTTCGCGGCGATCGCTAATGTCCTTCATGAAGCGGTAATGACCAATATAATTCTGCTGTATGTCGTAGGCTTTGACCATAACCACTTGCGTATCAAACTCCGAACCGTCTTGACGTACACCCCTGGCTTCCACCTCTGCCTTACCGTCATTGAACATTTTTTGATATGCTGCCATCACTTTTTCCCGGTCTTCTGGATGGACACTCAGTTGACAATCCAGACCCACCATCTCCTCTGGCTGATAGCTCATCATCCTGGCATACGCCTGATTGACATAGATGTAATGTCCTTGCTCATCCAAGCGGGACACGCCTTCTACCGCACTTTCTAAAGCAGAACTCAGATTACTCAGTTCTACTTCTGCTTGCTTGCGTTCGCGCAGCGCGGCTTGCCGTTCGCTAATATCAAAAACCGTACTCCGACTCATGACGTACTGACCTGCCGCATCTTTAATGGCAGTTGCACTCAAAAGTACTGGTAGAATTGTGCCATCCTTGCAAATGAGTTGGAATTCCAAATCATTCACCCAACCACGCTCCTGAAAAATGGGGAAACATTTTTGGAAAGTGGCTATGCTAGAGTCGGTTAACAGTTCAAAAAACTTTTTCTTTCCAATCACTGCATCTCGTGTATAACCCAACCACTTGAGTTCGGTATCGTTGATGCGAATGAAGGTACCGTCTGAGTCTATAGAGTGATAGCCACAAGGTGCGTTATTATACAAATCTTCCAACTCCGCCGCATATTTTTGTAATGTCACTTCCGCCTGCTGGCGTTCAGTAATTTCACTGCCTAAGTCCTCGTTGATTGCCCTCACTTGCTGAGCATAGCGTCTGGACTTCTGATTAAGGTAAACTCCCCATGCTAGAAGCACAGCAGTGACCAAGCCCGAACCTAACACCACATTGGGGAGAGGCGAACGTTCTTGAGCTAGCAATGCTGCTGTTGGCGAAACGCGAACACTCCATGTAACACCATGAATTTTGATTTGTGCGTTGTGTGTCCATTGAGTTTGCCTCTGGCTGTTGATACCTTCTTGATGGCTGGCGTAGATTTGTTCGCTGCCATCAAAAATAGCGACATTATATTTCTGCGTTAGATTCTTGTCTAATATAGTGTCTAACAATAACTGCGTGCGAAAAACGCTGATTACAAATCCATTAAAGTCATTGTCTGAAAACAGAGCTATACACGCTAAAAATCCTTTGCCTCCTTGAGGAAGAGTGACTGTACGTGTCATTGTCATCTTCCGGGTTTGTTTGGCTTTGTCTAAAGCAGTCCGACGACGCTCCTCAAAAGTCAAGTTGAGATTTTTTATGACTTCATTTCCTGCTAAAGGAACAATCCAACGTACATAATATGATTCGTCTACCCATTCAATTGCTTGAAAACCTGAAAAATCTTGATAATAGTTTAAAGCATCTGCTTCCCACTCTGTTTGAGGAGTCCCACCTCGTCTCTCCCAGCGTTTAGCCATGCGAGCCAATGCCTGTGTACGAGTTTCAATATGGGCTGTGATTTGATGACTAATACTAGCTGCTGCTAATTCAGCATTTCTTTTGATATAAACATCTTCTTGCGAGAGTAATTCCTGCCAAAATAACAGAGTCAGAATGAAAACGCTAATGCCTGTGAGTACAGGCATGAATAGCCTTTGCCGAAGCTTTGTTTGAGTTGTACTTGTGTGTGCTTGCATGGTCAGATGAAAGCCCTATGCATGATTTTTGGGATTGGAAGACAGGCTTTGACAATTCAAAATTCTTTTTATTTTGAATTTTTCTCCACTCTGCCCTATTAAATTTCTAAGCAGCTACGTATTGAGTGGGGTTATTTTGTACGCAGTTGCGATTGGGAACGGGAAGTTCCACTGCTCAGATTTCTCTGTGATAACACACGAGCGCATCTTGCCAATGCTGTTTGATACAGTGTTTGCAAGTCTGAGCCATCGTGTAAATAACTAGATAATCCTACACTAAATGTTACCTGAAAATCTTTTTTGTCAGGAGTTAGAAACTTCTCTTTGCTTGAATTTTCAAGTATTTCCTCTATCCATCGTCTTCCGTCTTTTTGTGTCATACCATACATCCCCACAACAAACTCAGCACCACCCCATCGGCAAAGAATTTCACTTTGAAAATGTCGTCGTAACAATCTTCCAAATCTAGACAACACTTCATCGCCCACAGCATGACCGTACTGTTGGTTAATTTGCTGAAGGTGGTCGATTTTTAGAACAGCAAAGCACAAAGGCTGATTATGGCGATTGGCTAGGCTCAGTAACTGGTTGAGTTCTTGAGTTGACTGGCGACGATTAGCCACTCCAGTCAAAGCATCTATTTCAGATATAGTCCGCAGCATACGTGTTCTGTCTAAACGGTTAAGGATACGAGTCACCAGTTCTGGACCAACAATAGGCTTGTTGACATAATCATCCGCACCAGCAGCAAACACGCGTCGCATCGTATCCGCATCAGTGCGTGCAGTAAGAAATAGCACTGGCAAGCCGCAATGGCGGGGGTCATTACGCACAACTTGGCACAGTTCAATCCCGCTCATTTGAGGCATTTCCACATCTAAAACCAGCAAATCTGGGGCTCTGGTTTCCAAGGTCTCCCAAAACTTCAAAGGATTTTCCAAAGTAGAAACTTTTAAACCCCAAGGCTGTAATAAAGAACACACAGCCGATAGGATAACCGGGTCGTCGTCTACAACCATCACTTTAGCCGCAGCCTTACGCGATCGCTGTACCAGATTTGTGAGTGTTTCCAGCAGCAAATCTGAAGCCACTGGTTTTTGTAAACAACCCCGTCCGCCCAAACGGGCTATTTGTACTCGATCAAGCAAACTATCTTGGTTTGTGATCACCAACACTGGTACTGGAGGTGTACAACAGTTGAGTTCTGCTAACAACCTCAAACCCTCGTCAGCGGTGTTACCACAAAGCTCAAGTACCACCACATCAGGGCGATTGTTAACAAGCTGCTCCCTGGCTAGTGCTGGGTTGGTGGCTATCTGGGAGCGCATTCCCGCATTGGCGGCTGATCTTTCCAATTCCGCAGCCAGTGACTTATCCTGGCTAACCACTAATAGAAAAGGACGTTCATCAGCAGCTGATGATTGTTCAGGGGTAGGGTTTGTAGTTGCAACCTGCAACTCTCGGCGCAGCGCCACAACCAGTTCTGACAAGTGCAGTTTTTGCTGTTGAATCAACGGCTTCTCAGCTTCGAGCAACTCTTCTATTTGTCGAGCCAGATCAGAACCATAGCCAAAGCCAAAAAGACCTAAGGAACCCGCCAGCTTGTGAGCTTCTGCGTGTGCTTTTGAGAGCAGTTCATCCTCAAGCGCATCTTGAAGCAATGCTGTCGTAGCCTGTTCAATCACCGTAACTCGCTCGCTGTGCTTGTCTTTGGTACGCTCCCAAACGCTAGCAGTTATTGTTTGAGTATGCTGTTTTATCTCTTCGGGCGTGGGGGAGGAGGGACATGAGGAGCCAGCGCCGTGGTGAGCCAGCGCTGCAGGAGGGCTTCGCCGTGAGCGCTCAGCCGAACGGTTTCCCTCCGGAGCCACCCCCGTGCGGAGGTTCCCTCGGTTGAGGGGAGTGGCGTCAGGCGACTGGCGAAAGGGTTTCCCGACTTGAGGCGACTGGCGTGGAGATGAGGAAGATGAGGAGACTTTTTCTCCTTTCACCGCGTCCTCCCCTGCTCCCCCTGCTCCTGTGCTCCTGTGCTCCTGTGCTACTCTGAGGCGGTAGCCGATACCATACACCGTTTCAATGGGTTCGTTGACAACTCCGGCTTTTCTGAGTTTCATCCGCAACCCCTTCAGGTGCGTTCTGACGGTATCTTCTCCAGGAGGTTCTTCAAAAGACCACAGCTGGTCTATGATCGCGCTACAGCTAAATATGCGGTGAGGATTGCGAAGGAAAAGCTCTAGCAAACCATACTCTTTTGGAGTCAAATGTAGCGGTTTACTATCGTAGGTCACTTCACAAATACTCGGGTCTAGCCGCAAGTTTTCCCACTCTAGCAGTGGAGGTAAGGCAGAACTTCCCCGTCGCAGTAAAGCGCGGATACGAGCCAGTAACTCTTGGAAATCAAAAGGTTTGGTGAGATAGTCGTCGGCTCCAGCATCTAAACCAAGGACTTTATTTGTACTGCTATCCTGAGCTGTCAACAGGATAATCGGTGATTGTATCCCGTGCGATCGCATCTGCCGACAAAGGCTAATGCCATCTAACTTGGGTAGCATCACGTCTAGTACAATTAGGTCATAGCTCAAAGCTTCTGCTAGCTCCCAACCAGCTTCACCATCACAAGCAATATCGACAGCGTAGTGTTGGTCTGTAAGCAATTGAGCAAGGGGGTTGGCTATTAGCTCATCGTCTTCAATGACTAAAATTCTCATAGCAGCGTGCGAACCGAAGCGCTCCTCTAAAGAATTGACTGTAAAAATTAGAACCAACTGAACAAGAATTAGCCGCACCCACTACCATAACTCAAGCTTAAGGTAGACGCTAGGATTCAATGTGCTTTGTAAAGTTCAACACTATATTTTGCGAAATGTCTAGGGGAATACACAGGAGAACACGGTGACAAGGAGACATGCTGAGACAGCGCCAACGACGGCTTTCCCTCTCCTGTCTCCGACAGGAGAAGGGCGATACGTGGATGCGGGGACGCAAAGAAAATTCTCCTCATCCTCCTCATCTCCACGCCCTTCGGGTAAGTCCTGAGCCCTTCGGCCACGGCTTGAGGCCGAACGGACACGCTACGCGTATCCGCAGGAGATAGATACCCCGAAGGGGCGCGGGCTCCAGAGGCTGCCTCATCCTCCTAATACCCCACACCCTAAAGATGATGGCTATGATATTATGGGAAACTGCTGCATATATTTAGAAAATAATTCATTGGGTCATGACTTTAACGCAACAGCGCAAACAAGAGTTAATCACACAGTACCAAGTTCACGAAACCGATACTGGATCTGCCGATCTCCAAGTCGCTATGCTGACGGAGCGCATTAATCGTCTTAGTCAACATTTGCAAGCCAACAAGAAAGACCATTCTTCGCGGCGGGGATTGTTGAAGCTGATTGGTCAACGCAAGCGTCTTTTATCTTATATTCAGGAGGGTAGCCGGGAACGTTATCAAGCTTTGATTGCTCGTCTCGGTATTCGTGGATAGAGAATACTGCTTATGTCTGCCGAATCTGAACGCAGTCGCTTGCCTTTTGAACCAAATAAAAAGCGCCAAAAACCAGCAAAAGCAAAAAGCGCACAACCAGAAACCAAGCAGGAATCTGGGAAACAGGATCACAAGAAGCCACCTTTCACCAAACAAGAAATAGCAATCCCCCAGGGAGTCAGCCAACGGATGATTCGCCGAGTGGCTGGCTTCTCGGGTATACCAACAGCTTTGGGTATCAGTAGCCTCATTGTCAGCTATCTGCTGTTAATCTACGCTGGCATCAAACTACCTCCCATCGCGGTGTTACTGGTGAACATGGGATTTTTTGGTTTGGGGGTGCTGGGGATAACTTATGGTGTTCTCTCTGCCTCCTGGGATGAAGACAGAGTCGGAAGTCTGCTGGGCTGGAATGAGTTCACTACTAATTTCGGGCGAATGGTGGCAGTTTGGCGTGAAACTCGCCAAAAGAATGTATAGAAAGCCACATTTGTGCTCAAATTTGGGCATTCAAAGTATGGCACCTTCCCTGCGGCACCCGCTAACGCCCTAGGTGCTAGGTGCTATGAAAATTCAAAAAAAGAATACAAGCCCCCACTCGCTGCTCAAACATTCAAAAGCACCGAAGTTCTGATCCGAGGAAACCTCGGATCAGACTTCTCTCAAAATTCAAAGTTTAAAAAGAATTTTGAATTTTGAATTAATAATTTTGAGTTCACTCAAGGGCGTGAGTAGCGTTGAGAGACTAAATAACTGCGGTATTGGGTAGATTTGAAAAAAATAATGTTGAAGTTTAAATTTTGTAACTTCAACATTATTAATTCAAAATTTATGCTTTGTTTAGCTGCAATATTCAGTCACGAAACTGCTGAGCGCTATTATTGAATAATTGATTTTTCTTTGCTGGTGGACTTTTTCCAATCATCTTGTCTTAATGATTTTGAACCACAGATGAACACCAAACTTTATCTGTGGTTTTATTTAGTTTTATTTCTTTAAGAAAGACTTGGTTAAAAATTTAATTACAGAATATAACTAGCAATATATTCTAAGATACAACTCAATTAAACAGGAACTTTAGCATGATTGTAGTGATGAAAATTGGTTCCCCTGAGGCGGAAATAGACCGTCTGAGCAAGGAACTCGGCACTTGGGGGCTGACACCAGAAAAAATTGTTGGTCAGCACAAGGTAGTGATTGGTCTTGTTGGTGACACCGTTGACTTAGACCCTTTGCGAATCCAGGAAATTAGCCCCTGGATCGAACAGGTGTTGCGGGTAGAAAAGCCTTTCAAAAGAGCTAGCCGCCAGTTTCGTCACGGGGAAGCTTCTGAGGTAGTGGTGAACACTCCCAATGGACCAGTTTTTTTTGGTGAACATCACCCTGTGGTTGTCGTTGCTGGTCCGTGCTCAGTAGAAAATGAGGAAATGATAGTAGAGACAGCGCGGCGAGTCAAAGCATCTGGGGCACAGTTTTTACGAGGTGGCGCATACAAACCCCGGACTTCGCCTTACGCCTTCCAAGGACACGGCGAGAGTGCTTTGGAATTGTTGGTAAAGGCGCGGGAAGAAACCGGACTGGGCATTATCACAGAAGTCATGGATAGTGCAGATCTGGAGAAAATCGCCCAAGCAGCGGATGTCGTCCAGGTAGGCGCAAGGAATATGCAGAATTTCTCCTTGTTGAAGAAAGTGGGAGCGCAGTCAAAACCAGTTCTTTTAAAGAGAGGAATGGCTGCAACCATTGAAGATTGGTTGATGGCTGCTGAGTATATTCTGGCAGCAGGAAATCCAAATGTGATTTTGTGTGAGCGGGGAATTCGCACCTTTGACCACCAGTACACCCGGAATACGCTGGATTTATCAGCAGTGCCAGTGTTGCGAAGCCTGACTCACCTACCAATTATGGTTGATCCTAGCCACGGCACAGGCTGGGCTACACATGTACCTTCCATGTCTCTAGGGGCGATCGCCGCTGGATGTGACTCTTTGATGATTGAGGTTCACCCCAACCCGGCAAAAGCCTTATCTGATGGTCCACAATCTCTAACTCCAGAACGTTTCGACCGCTTGATGCAAGAACTTGCAGTGGTTGGCAAAGCAGTTGGGCGTTGGCAGAACCCAGCTGTTGCCATAGCATAAATTATGTAAAGACGCGCCATGATGGCGCGTCTCTACAATTATCTTTCTAGAATTATCTACGTCTACCAAAACCAGTTGAGCGTGGGGTTCGAGAACGACCGCCACTACCAAAACTGCTACCGCCAGGACTGCGTCTGGTGGTGCTGCTACCAGAGGGTCTTAGGGTACTACCGCCAAAACCGGAACCAGTAGCGCGGCTGCCCGTATTGGTATTTGGGACAGTGCGTCGTACAGTGGAAGAACCACCAGGATACGACCTTCTAATTGTCCCTGTACTGCGGAAAGCAGTCCGGTTTCTCTCTACTGCAGGCGGCGCATTATAGCGGCTGCGATAAGTTTGAACCGCATCTCCATAGCTGCGACCATAGCCACCGTAGCCAGTCAGCACTCCACCAGGCTGATATGCAGGTGGTACATAATATTGCGGTCTAAACAACATACTACCAATAGCTTGTCCCGCCAGAGAGCCAGCAACAGATCCGGCAAAGGGTGCCCAGAAGCTATTTTGTTGACGGACGACCACTGTTTCCTGTTGTCCCGTTTGGGGGTTGGTTCTATTCTCGGTAACGTTGTGGACGTACTCAATTTTGAAGTCTTCTGTTATGTATAAGGCTGGCTGTCCATTCTCTACCTTTAGATAACTTTTCTTACCTTGCTTTATTTCTTCATCGGTCAGCCGCGCCATTTGTAAATTTTGGGATCTAAAAGTTGGGGGCGTAGCGTTGAGTAAAAACACTGTGTACTCCCCGTCGGCATCGTTAAAACTTGCTTGCTGCACCGGATACTGACCATCAGCTAGCTTGGTAGTAGCATTACTGATAGCAGTCGTTTGATTGGTGTTGCTAGCTTGAGGTGTCGTTTGGCTTGATCCACCGCCACCACAGGCGACAGTTGTCAAAGACAAACTAAAAGCTAAAAAAATTGCTGTGAATTTACGCACGATTGTCATGAACATTTGACTATCATCCTATCTCCGAGCTTAACAATTTCTCAATTGAGTGGTAAGTGTGGACGACCCAACCAACTACAAGGGAATTAATTCCGGGTAATATTGTAATAGCTGGTCGTTGGTGAGTTCGTCGCCCAGCCGAGCTGGTGAAAAATGCACTTGAATTGCTCGTAGTTTATGCTTGTAATGTAAGTTTATTAGAGCTTTCAAGCCTTCTTTGAGTGCAGTAATATTAGCCAAGTCAGCTTCCAAATCTGGGACTTCTCCCTCAAAAGCCACTGTAATCATCACAACGACATTACGTGTGACAGGAATAGATAAAGGTTCATCGTATCCAGAGTCAGAACCAAAATCTGGTTCACTGAGGTAACGTTGGGCGGAGTCTGTAAATAATTCATTCACGTAGTCTCCTGCTTCCCCCTCGGTCCAAAATACGTCACCTTCATTAGCAGCAGAAAGCCAATATTCATCGTACTGTAGTAGGGTTTGGCAAATTTCTACCAATCCTTCTCCCAAAACTTCTATATCACCTTCGGTATCTATGGCTTCCCTTGCAGCACGATTTAAAACTCCCAAAATTGGTGCTACCTCAGCTCCACTTAAATGCAGCATAATGCGACTGACCACATAGCGAGTCCGACCCATCATTTTATTAAAGGTATCACGCATCTTTTTCCTCCTGAGTGAAAGTTGTTGGTTGTTGGTTTTTGGTTGTTAGCTGTTGCTCACTAACCACTAACGTCATGACTTATATAATGCAATCCTTTCACAAAATCAACAATCCTACTCAACGCTCAAGTCATTTATTTTACTAGTGCAGTCAAAATATCATTATAGATATTAGTAGTATCAGAGCTATTAATAAATCGTTTCCCAAAATTACGAGAGTCATACAAAATTAAATTCTGAGCAATTGAATCAGTGAAAAATGTTTGTATATGGACTTGGAAAAAGCCAGTCTCTACTATTCCCAAAATATTTTTCGTTTCTTTTATCATAGCAGCGTTACTTGTTGCTATGTCTGAAAGATTATTGAATTGCTGTACCTATTGAGGAAGTTTTAAACCGAGGTTAAAAATGTCTTTGCCAGGAAGATTTTCACGACACCACAAATATCTCTCTGGGTAGTTCCTGCATCTTTAAATGGAAGAATAGCTATATAAGCTCTGAGAAATCAACTTTCGTTGCTATTAACAAAGCAAGGTAAAAACCGTCTGGCGATGCCCAATTTCCATATTATGAGGTTATTTCAGTTGCGGATATTGCTTGACATGGGAATAAGCACCCGAAGGTGGCAAAATTCGTTTTATAACCACAGACTTCCAGTCTGGGGGCGGCGAGGTGGAAGATATGACATAGAATCTCAAAATCACAGATAGATGAATATTGGTATTTTAGGACTTGGACTGATAGGCGGCTCTTTGGGTTTGGATTTGCGATCGCAAGGACATCATGTTTTGGGCGTCAGCCGTCGAGAATCAACGTGTCAGCGGGCAGTCGCCTTAGGTAGCGTAGATCAGGCGTCAGTTGACATCAGCCTGCTCACAGCGGCAGAGGTCGTATTTATTTGTACACCGATAGGGTTGATTATTCCCACATTTGAGCAGTTGATCGCTCATCTGCCTTCCAACACAGTTATAACTGATGTAGGTTCGGTAAAAACTCCGATTGTTCAGGCGATCGCTCCCCTCTGGGACAATTTTATCGGTGGACACCCAATGGCGGGAAGAACCGATAGTGGTATAGAAGCAGCTATCCCCAATTTATTTGAAAAAAAACCTTATGTGCTGACACCAACAGAAACAACACCAACTGCTGCTATTACAGTTGTAGAGAAAATTGTGCGCGAACTTGGGGCGACTCTCTACCATTGTTCCCCAGAAGAGCATGATCGAGCAGTCAGTTGGATTTCCCATTTGCCCGTGATGGTAAGTGCCTCATTGATTGCTGCTTGTATGAGTGAAACTGACTCAAATGTGCTGGAATTAGCCCAAAAGTTTGCTAGTTCTGGTTTTCGAGATACAAGTCGTGTTGGTGGCGGCAATCCAGAGTTAGGAGTGATGATGGCGCGGTACAATCGGCAAGCTTTGCTCAATTCACTCCAGCAGTATCGCCATAATCTCGACGAATTGATTAGCTTGATTGAGCAGGAAAATTGGACAGCTTTAGAACAACAGTTACAGTCTAACCACAAGGTAAGACCTGAATTTCTTGAGTAATATTTAAGGCTAGTTTCTGCGAAAAACCAGGTTTCTGAGACTTATTGAGTCACTCAGGGACTTCCAAATTAAAAAATATCTAACTTTTTCTTGTGGGATGGGCTTCTAGCCCGTCCTATAAACTGGGCGGGCAGGGATGCCCACCCCACTGTTAGGGGATAATTTATTTGTTGGAAGTCCTTATAAAGTAAAAATAAAATTCTTGTAGGGTGTGTTAGGCGCACCCTTTCGATATGATTTTAACGAAAAACATGTGAAAAGCGCCTAACGCACCATGTTATATCGTGGTGCGTTAGGCTAAAGCCTAACGCACCCTACTTAAGATTTACTGAGAGGTAAAGCCTGCCGTAATCATCTTTAATGCCATGACCAGAGAAATAAAACAATAACAAGTCTTCTTTCTGGCGATGGGCAAACAGATTGTAAATAGCATCTTCCATTTCCTGACGTTGGGGATTTTTGAGTGCTGTGATATCTCCCTCAGCAAAATTTCCTATTTCTGGGTGTGTCAGTACTCGTCGCATTGCTTCAACATCTTTAACCGCACACGGTAGCGGATTTAATCCGGGTTGATACTCGCTCACCCCTATCAGCAATGCTAGCTTCCCCATCTTTGCCTGCCTACGCCTCTACAAATTTCTGTCTTGTCTCGACTGTTGCCACCAATTCTATTGTGCCTGTTTGCTGACTTTTCCCTTGAGTGTCTTAGTATTGCTTCTACTTGTTATTTAAGGGTTTTTCTAGAAAGGCGATCGCCGAGCAACACAAACACAACTTCAATAGATATAATTTCAGTGTTGTCTAAACTGTTGGCACCAATTCTATTGTGCCTGTTTGCTGACTTTTCCTTTGAATGTCTTACTATTGCTTCTACTTTTTATTCAAGGGTTTTTCTAGAAAGCATCTCGCCGAGCAACACAAACACAACTTCTATAGATATAGATAGATATAGGACTTACGCAGTCAGGGTTTTCACAAGTCCGTCATATCTCTGTCACAGCATTGACACAAAGCCTCTTTAGATTGGAAATGTATCGAGACTTATAGAAACACTATGTATAAAATACCACGTGATGGTGATAAGCAGTCAGGAACATACAACAAAATCTTAAACAGTTCTTCTTGGAAAAAACCAGCATTTCATTTATCGCTGGTATTGCTAGGATCTGGAATGACGTTCGCAGGCGGCTATCTAGCTTCTCATTCTCAACAGGTGTCTAAAAGCGCGTCCAATCTCGCAATGAGTCCGGTAAATGCTGTCCCAATACCAGCTGGGACTAATCCTAACTTTGTCATAGGGGTTGTACAACAAGTTGGACCAGCGGTAGTGCGGATTGATGCTGCCCGAACAGTCAAAACTCAGTTACCGGAGGAATTTAACGACCCGTTTTTCCGTCGTTTTTTTGGATCTCAAATGCCAATTCCACAAAAGCGGGTGGAACGCGGTACTGGTTCGGGCTTCATCATGAGTGCTGATGGTCGCATTCTCACCAACGCCCACGTTGTTAATGGTGCGGATACGGTGAAAGTGACGCTCAAGGATGGGCGCACTTTTCAAGGTAAAGTGCTGGGGAAAGATGAATTGACAGATGTGGCTGTTGTCAAGATTCAAGCAGATAAGTTGCCAACAGTAAAGTTGGGTAACTCAGAGAAGCTACAACCTGGAGAGTCGGCGATCGCGATCGGCAACCCCTTGGGTTTAGATAACACTGTCACTACTGGCATTATCAGTGCTACCGGACGCGCCAGCAATCTGATTGGCGCTGCCGATAAGCGAGTGGAGTATCTTCAAACAGACGCTGCGATCAATCCTGGTAACTCTGGCGGGCCTCTGCTTAATGCCCAAGGAGAGGTTATTGGGATGAATACAGCTATAATCCAAGGAGCACAAGGATTGGGCTTTGCCATTCCTATCAACACAGCGCAACGAATTTCCAGTCAACTGATAGCGACAGGCAAAGTACAACATCCTTATTTAGGAATTCAGATGGTAGGATTAACACCTGAGTTGAAACAAAGCATCAACTCCGATCCCAACAGCGGTTTGAGTGTTGATGAAGACCGTGGCGTCTTGGTTGTCAAAGTTATGCCCAATTCACCAGCAGCCAAAGCAGGGATACGTGCTGGTGATGTTATCCAAAAACTCAACGGTAAAGCAGTGACAGACACTGCTTCTGTCCAAAAGGCAGTGGAAAATAGCCAAGTTGGGGGAGATGTACGTATGGAGTTGCGTCGCAATGGGCAAAATCTCAACTTAGCTGTGCGCCCAGGTGCTTTTCCAACTCAACCAAGTCAATTGCAATAAGCCTTTTGCCTCAATGTAGACCTGATTTCTGGGATGAGCCGTCCGGCTCATCCTTATTTTTCATCTTTTTTCCGCGAGATACCCCGACCGCTAGCGTTGCAGGTCGGGCGAGGTTGCCAGGTCAAACTTGATGGCTCGATGCCATTAAGTTTGACATTTTCCGAGTTGGCAGCACGATTAAACCCGTGCAACGCTTTCCCAATTGGACTTTGTTTTTACTGAATTGACCTAACCGTTTCCAGTTTGGGTCGGATACAGAAACTTGTTTTTCGGTGTCGCCACTCACCCATCCTTGATAGGTTTTGTTTCCTTGGCTAGCTTCAACGTAGTCGCCTTTCCTGAATCCATGACGGGTAACAGCGCCGCCATACTTGCGGCGCACTCCGCCCTTGGCAGGAACCATAAGGTGCAACTGACGACGGCTAACAGGAGGACGGCGAATCACTGTGAATGGTGCGGGTGTTATGGCAACGTGACCAATCCATCCTTGAGAATTGCGGCTAGTGATGCCGTAGCGGATCAAGGTACTGCAAGCTAGTGCAACCCCATCTACTGCGTGGGTTGCAGGAATTACGTCACCCTTAGAATGTTTTTGCTTGTGCAGCCCTAATTGCTGTCTGATATTTGCGGTCTGCCAGCCTTCCACCTCACGCACATCGTCCCAGTCTGTACTCAGTCGGTTCAGTTGCCATTTCTGACCAACCATTACCGGACTAAATCCTTTATCACCACGCGCTTTGACGATTTCGTATGCGACTGTCGTGATTGGGTAGATCAGGGATAGTTCGTCAAGTACCCGTAACTCTAGTTCGCGGTTTGCTCGAACGCTTGGGGGTATTTTGCATTGGCGACGATTGTCAAACCGCTTTTGACGATGAGCGCGTTGATTGAATTCAATCTTGCGGTTAATCCTTTTGCCTCTGCGCCCTCTCCGCATCATGCGCCGTTGCTCCATGCGGTCTTTGACGGTTTTGAATGGTAGCTGGAGGTGAGCTAACCAGAGGGTGAATTTGGCGGATTGTACGCCAACACCCGTGTAATGCTTACCAGGGTCAATACCAACTGCAATTGGTTGCGTATTAGTAGTCCTGGGGCATCTAATTAACTGAATCTGGAAAATACCAAGGTCGTTATGTACAACCCGTGCTTTTCCTTGTTTTAACCAACGACGCGCCCTGCTGGGCTTTGTGGGCATCAGTGGTTTCCCACTTGGTGATAAAACTGGTACTCGCATGGAGATAATCCTTGAGTAAAGTTGTAAGTCCCCTCGCCCACCTAATCCAAGATGGCTTGGCTTTCGCAACACCGTTAACAAGACGGTTTAGAGATAATCCGAACTGGGGAAGTATTCGGAAGTCTGTACCAGAATTAGGCTCAGTGGGCTAGTCAAACACGTAAGACTTGTCTCTTACAAGCCCCACCCTCAGCCGTTAGGCTTTCTTGGGGTTATTGACCTGTTTTACCAATTCACGCTCATTACAGCTACAAATTATTTTTACCTGTGACAGGGGTTCATAAGTCTTGAGAATGCCAGCAACGCCGCGTCAGTAGAAAAGAATATTTAACACACAATATAGCAAGAAGAAAGCAAATTTTGACACATATTAACAAGTAAAACACAAGAATTTTGCTTGTATAGATTGAGGTGTAGTGGTACATCCAAAATGGCGCTCTGTTTGATCATACAATTATTATGACGCGCAAGGCACAGCCAGTACTAATAGTAATAAGCACACGCTCAAGTAGCTAACCTATGTAAAATGCAAGACTGAACGCACAGATCACAACAAGAACAGGAATCACAGCACTAAACTCAACTTTTCGTGTCCTCAAGATTTCTACAAAAGACAGAGGAACAACGATGGGCCATAACACAGTAGTCATGATAAGCATGACAAAAGACAAAAATTTGTCTTCTGGAGAAGAATTAGAGTGACGAAGGCTAAATCTTAACCAATTAATCAAAAAATAGCTGGTCATCAGTAGGTAACTAATAACCAAAGCCAATAGCATCTTGTTCACTGTAGCGACTCCTTGAGTTATCTAAGATTCAGAAATTTATCAGTATGAGCTAGAGGTTTGCAAAACAACTGCTATATGTTGAAGCTGGTACAAACGATTCATCTATTAGTTAGCTAAATGTTAATATAACCCGAAAAATCTCCAAATCAGTACATACACTTAATTTCAGGGATTTTTTAAGGAAACAGGAATTTTACTGACTCATGATAATTATTCTATCTTTGTACACTTAAGAAAGTAGGAATATTACTGGGTAATCATAACTATCCTACCCTGTGTATAGCCTGAATTTTCAACATTTGAAAGATAAAATTTATGTATCATAAGTTAAACTGAGCCAAACTCCTACTACGGTTGAACTAAACCAATCGTTATAAGTATAAAGGCAATTACATAGGTACAGAACAAACTAAACTATATATTTTTTAGCTTTATTTACCATAATTACCGGGTCTGCTTAATTTTTATACCAACATTTCATTATTAAAAAGTCAAATAGTCTTTGATACTAATGCTACATTTACCAATAAAAAAGAAACCCTGCGCTATGTGAATAACGCAGGAAAACTGGTATCTATGCTACACAAGGAGTTGGACGATGGGTCAGTTGTGCTGAAGTTAAACTTATAGATAAATCGGCAGTTATGCATTTAATTGCTAGACACTCAACAGGTCAATACTTGCTAGTTCTAGGTTTTCCATTTTTGAATTTTGGATTAATTATGGAGTGTTCCTTAATCTTGGGAATGATTCTGTGGGAACAGGTAGGCAATTGCAGCTCCACCAAATAAAGTTAGTAAACTCACCAAAAAGGCAGCAAAGAAAAAAGTAAACATAATTATGTAACCAAATCTCAGTGTTATTCACTAAAGCTTGTGATAAAGATTCTGAAATGAAAATTCAATATCCTTCAGAAAACCTTAATTTTAGCTACTTTTAAACTACCAAGTGGATATGACACAAGTGTGAGCCCCTTATGTCAATAGCTTGTATATTTAGTGCAGGTGAATTCTCAGAGCTAAACTTAAGCTAAAGGCAGGAAAAAACGGAAAGTGCTACCCGATCCTAGCTCGCTTTCCACTTGAATCTGACCGCCTTGCAATTCCACTAAACGGCGCGAGATAGTTAAACCAATGCCTGTTCCTCCGGAATGGCGATCGCGAGATTTGTCAGATCGCCAGAAGCGCTCAAATATATAAGGTAAATCTTCCTTGGCAATACCCACGCCTGTATCAATGACTGCAATCCATAGATGAGAAGCTTCAGTCCAAGTACGGACAGTAATTGAGCCTTTAGTGGTATGATGCACTGCATTACCAAGTAGATTGACCAGCACCTGTTCTGTACGGTCAATATCTGCCAATACCGAGGGTAGTTTGGATGGACACTCTAAGCGCAGAACTGGTCCATCATCTAGCAGTTGGTCGGCAAATTTCTCCACTAAAGACTTTAATAAAGGACGCAGATTTACTGAGTGTATATTGATCGGTAAATAACCAGCTTCTGCCTTAGAGAGTTCTTGCAAATCGTTGACCAACCGCTCTAAACGCTTAGTTTCTTTTGTCAGCCGCAAATAAATTTCTGGAGAAGGTTCAATAGTTCCATCCGCCAGTTCTTCCAAGTAACCGCGTACGACTGTTAGTGGTGTCCGCAGCTCATGGGTCATATCTCCAATCAGTTCCCGACGTCGCGCTTCCACCCCCTCTATACTTGTTGCCATGCGGTTGAAACTAACACCTAATCGATTCAGTTCTGGAATATCTGATAAAGGCAGTCTTGCATCAAATTGACCAGCAGCAAACTTTTGCGTAATTTGTTCCATCTCTGTCAACCGCTGCATGAGCAGTTTGGACACCCAATAACTCAATCCTCCAGCAGCCGTTGCACCTACCAACACCGACCATATAGTGCTTCGTTTCCAGGCAATTTCAAATCCGTCAACTAACTCAGCACGAACATCGAATAAGTTATACCCTCGTTGTTCCAATCGTTCCAAATGCAAAACAAAAAAGCGGGGGGAAGAGACTTTGCTGATAATCACGAGACTCAGTACCCCCACGATCATCACCACCAAGTGGGAGAAAAATAGGCGTGATGCCAAAGGTAATGACTTTGCCCAAAGCCAGTTCATCTTCCTCATCACACACTAGGAGAGTCTTCAAACTTATAGCCTACCCCAACAACAGTTTTCACAAAAGTCGGATTAGCAGGGTCTGGCTCAATTTTTTTTCGCAATCTGGCTATATGAGTATCCACCACGCGCTCATCACCAAAAAAGTTATCGCCCCAAAGTTTGTCGATGAGTTGAGCGCGGTTCCAAACTCGACCAGGATTGCTAATAAAGGTGCTTAATAAGTTGAATTCCAGGGTAGTTAAATCTAGCATTTCTGGTTGCTGAGAATTGATTTGGCGACTTATCGTCCGCTGCTCTATATCCACGATAAAGTGTTTGGTACGAAATACTTGATTTTGTCCCCCGTGGCGGAGACTACGTCGCAATAGCGCCCGCACCCTAGCAATCAACTCTCTGGGGCTAAAGGGCTTAACCATGTAATCGTCAGCGCCTGTAGACAAGCCAATAACGCGATCAATTTCTTCACCCTTAGCCGTAAGCATCAATATATATGGATCTTTCGCACCTGGTTTCTGCCGAATTCTTGCACAGACTTCCAAACCATCTAAGCCAGGAATCATTAAATCTAGAATGATTAAATCTGCTGATTGCTCCTGAAACATTCGCAAGGCATTCAAACCGTCGCTGCTACTGCGACAGGAAAAACCTTCTTTTTCCAGAGAAATTTCGATTAACTGGGCAATTTCAGGTTCATCTTCAATGATTAGAATGTCCATACTGATGCAAGCAAAATCCACAGAGTCATTCCCTGGCTTGCCATTTTAACTGAAATTTTGTGATTATAATACTTTGGGTCTACAAAAAGATTCAGGATCAGATGCTAGAGTGCAAAATTCTGCGGCGCGTTATCTTTTTCTCTATTGCCCCATGAGTGGGAACTAGCTGTGCAAAATTGATGGTCTGCGGTCGGATAGCTTGATTGAGCCACTGAAAAATTTTTCATTTTTCAGTGGCTCTGACCTTTGCGTAAGTCGTGATATAGTATTCAAGGAGGAAAAATTCCTTAGTCGTGATATAGTATTCAAGAAGGAAAAATTCCTTAGTCGTGATATACTATCTCAAAGAGGAAAAATTCCTTTAAAGTTTTGGGGTGCTTGAGCCAAGTTATTTCTATCGATTCACAAACAACGGCTATAACCCAGAACTCATCAAGCATTTACCTAATTCTTGCCGCATAGTCATGTGACTATAAGAAACTTTAGCACCAGAAGAAATGCTTCTGATGTTAAAGCTTAAAGTTTCACGTGCTCTGCTCCAATAATCACGGAATCTCTACGTACGAGCTTTTAAGGCTTTACTCAACTGCTCTAACGTTCAGGGTCCTGCCTTTGTTCGGGTCATCTCCGGTTACGACGTTAACGAAGAACTTGATGGAGGCAAAACATTGACTTTTACAGCAGAACCTCAGGCGTTTCAAACCAATGCCTTGACTCAAATCCCCGATGTCATTACTAATCGCAGCAACCCTCAAAATTCCACTCTAAGTGTGAATGGACAAGGTACAACCGTTTCCACAGGTGCACAAGATATCATCAATACTTGGACCAACGACGGCTTTAGGGGGAAAGACATCCAGATTGATGGCAACAATGGAAGCAGCACTCTGTTTGGTCGCTGTGGTAACGATCAGATCCTCGGCAACAATGCCAACGACAAGCTTAATAATGGCAGCAATGCAGACCTTCTGATTGGAGATCAAGGCAAAGACACCCTCGTTGGTGACTCTGATGTAGACCAATTCACTCAGGGCTCCAGCAATCCTGGTAGCGGTTCACCAGCTTTGCGAGCTGCACCAACCCCAACAGGCAATAACTCTGGTACTGTGTACTACGTTTCAGCAGATGGTAGTGATACTAATCCAGGTACAAGTGATAAACCTTGGAAAAGCATTAACTACGCGGTCGGTGAGAATTCCGCTATCAAAGCAGGTGACACTATTCTAGTTCAACCAGGTACTTACACAGAGCTAGTCACCCTTGGAAAATCTGGTAATAGTGAGTCAGGTAATATCACACTCAAAGCTAATGGTAATGTCACAGTGCGCGACCCTGACGCTATCAACGGAGGCTTCCGGGAAGGGGTTATCCAGTCAGTTGGCAAGGGTCATTGGGTCATTGATGGCTTCCGCATTGAGGACACGTCTTGGGCTGGAATCTCTTTGCGTGATGCCAACGATATAACTGTTCAAAACAACCATACCTACAATACTGGTTCCTCAGGTATCATTGCCATGCCTGACAGCTATTTTGAGGGTGGAGAAGCCGAGGTCACTAGTAAAAATATCAAGGTGCTCAACAACACCGTCGAAAAAGCCAATTCCAGATGGAAAGGTGGCGGAGGCGACAATTCTATCTATGATCCACTTGGAACGCAAGAGTCGCTAAGCATCTGGGGTGTCGATGGTTTTGAAGTGGCTAATAATATCGTTAAAGATGGCACACGTGAAGGCATCGACATCAAAACTGGTTCTCGCAATGGCTCCGTCCATGGCAACTATATAACTGGTCAAGCCTCGATCTCTGGTACATATCAGGGCTATCAAGGTGGTCCTGCTCTCTACATAGAGGGTAACCGTTCTAATTCGTTTAACATTGATGTCTACAACAATGTTGTTACTGGGAATATTGCTGATGGAATTGTCATTGCAGATGAAGAGACTGATAAAGGGGATTTATCTAATGTCCGAGTCTACAACAACCTTGTTTATGGGAATGGACAGCAAGGAATCAATCCTGGTCGAGGAATTGCCGTGACCAGTAATGTTCGTAACGTTGAGATTGTCAACAATACCGTTGCGAATAATGTCCAAGCCCTTGAGATCGATGGTAGTGGTTATTACCCTGGCGGTTATAAACCGACTGACGTTGTGGTTCGCAACAATATCTTTGCCGATAGCACCTACCGAAATGGGTTGATCGAAGATGCGGGCAAGGTGACTTTGGATAACAACTTGTTCACAAACAAGTATGAGAAGCTTTATGAAGGTGGGACTGGAATTGACAACCTGAACGCTAACAACAACACTAAGGTTGCGTCCGTTGGATTTGTTAACCCAGGTGGCAATGACTACCGTCTCAAATCTGGTTCGGCAGCAATTAATGCTGGTTCCTCAGATATTGGTCAGTATGCACAGCGCGATAAAAACGGTGTACAACGACCTCAAGGTGCTGGCGTTGATATAGGTGCTTATGAGTCTTGAAGTCGTGCTTGAGAATACCGCTTTCGTTGATGATTGAAGCAACGCTCAGAGATGAGGCAAGTCTTGTATGAAGGTAAGCTAGGTGCTGACTATTTAGTGTGTTTCTGATGCATACATGGACTTGCACTCATCCATGAAACGTTGTTCATAGGAGGAGCAATTCCGCAAAGCTGATTCACTTTTAGTGGAATTGCTCTGTTCCACCAAAGTTTCTCATGGCAAAGAGCGATCGCCGTATCCCTTACGGGACGCTTTGCGCTCAGACGGGCACTCCGTGCCAATGCCCAAAGGGCACGCAAAGAGCGATCGCGCACAGCGCAATGCCCAAAGGGCGATCGCTCTTTACCCTCCTTGCAAAAAAGGGAAGGCTTGCCTTCCCCTATTTCTCAAACTGCAAGTAGAACTAAGCTGATGCTGCGTTGGTAGCTTGAGGAACTTCGGTATTATCTTGGATTGGTCCTTGTACCGTCAAAACTGAGCAGGAAGCATTATGCAATACGTAATTGCTGACACTACCTAGGAAAAACTCACTTAACCCCTTGCGACCACGACGACCGACTATAATTAAGTCAGCCTGCCAACTGCGAGCTACTTCACAAATTGCTCGACCTGGATCGCCAAGATTTTGAGAAAATTCACTGATGATACCTGCTTGCTTTGCTTTGTCGGCAAAAGAGAGCAGCATATCGAGTTTCTCTTGCTTGAGTTGTTCCCATTGCTGCATATATTTATTGACAGCTTCTGTGTGCAAAGTTGGGTAAACACCATTAGGCTGTAGCAAAACAGGGTTTAAGTATCCCCCATCAAAAGGAGAGAGAACGTGCAGCAACATGACATTTGCATGAACTGCTTTTGCCAAAGATATAGCTTCATTGAAAACGTGCTCACCAATTTCAGAATTGTCTATTGCAACGAGAATTTTTTGAAACATAATTATTAGTCCTTATTCATTAGTTTTTAGTTATGAGTCAGAAGTTTTCAGTCATGAGTTATAAGTTTTGAATGAATAACTTATCACTCTACGGGCGCAATATTGTGCCCCTACTCCTAACTCTGTTGTTCCGCAGCAGCGACTTCCAACAAAGTTTTCAACACAGAGTCTGGGTTGAGACTGATGAAGTCAATTCCCTGTTCCACTAAAAAGTGGACGAATTCGGGATAATCGCTGGGGGCTTGACCGCAGATACCAATTTTGCAACCGTACTGTTTCACAGTTGCGATCAGCGCTTCTCCTGTCGGAGACGCTACGCGTATGCCTGCGGCACGCTTTGCGTTTACGCAGCAGCGCTGAGTGCAAAGCGCCCCCTTCGGGTACGCGATCGCCTCAGCTATCATCCGTTCGAGAACCTTGTTGCGTTCATCAAATAGATGCGCCACCAACTCAGAATCTCTATCGAGTCCTAGAGTTAATTGCGTCAGGTCATTCGACCCAATGGAAAATCCATCAAAGATTTGGCTAAACTCATCAGCCAGTTGCACGTTACTGGGTAAGCACATCACGTAGACTTCCAAGCCGTTTTCGCCACGCACAAGTCCATGCTTTGCCATCTCGGCCAGCACCTGCTGACCTTCTTCTAGGGTACGACAAAAAGGAACCATCAAAATCACGTTGGTTAAGCCCATCGCGTCACGTACTCGTTTCATTGCCTGACATTCCAAAGCAAAACCTTCGCGGTAGCGCTCATTATAGTAGCGAGAAGCCCCTCTCAAGCCAATCATCGGGTTTTCTTCTATTGGTTCAAACTGTCTGCCACCCAATAAATTGGCATATTGATTACTCTTCAAGTCTGACAGGCGGACGATGACGGATTTGGGGTAAAAAGCGGCCGCAATTGTACCAATACCTTGCGCCAGCTTATCGACAAAGAATTGCGCTTTGTCTTCATACTGGACAGTTAACTCTGCAATTTTATATTTAGCAAGCTCATCTTCTAATTCGTCAAAATGAATTAATGCCAGTGGGTGCGCTTTAATATAGTTGGTAATGATAAATTCCATCGGTGCTAACCCGACTCCATCATTTGGGATGGCACTTAAGGCGAAAGCTTCTTGAGGATTGCCCACATTCATCATAATTTTAGTACGGGGGCGGGGCAATTTCTCTAGTGAGACTTCTTGTACTTCGTAAGGTAAGAGATCCTGGTAAACCTTTCCGGTTTCGCCTTCTGCACAAGAAACAGTGATTTCTTGCCCTGTTTTCAAAATAGTTGTGGCGTTACCACACCCGACAATTGCCGGAATTCTCATCTGCCTGGCGATCATTGCCGCGTGACAGGTACGTCCGCCTTCTTTGGTGACGATCGCACTAGCTTTTTTCATCATCGGTTCCCAGTCTGGATCAGTACGGTTTGTGACCAGCACTTCTCCTGGTTGAAACTGGTTGATTTGATGCACATCTAAAATAACTCTGGCTTTGCCCTGCCCGATTGCATCCCCGACAGCGCGTCCCGTGACTAGGGGTTGGGGGGATGAGGGGGATGAGGGAGATGAGGAAGTAATTTCTGCCCCTGCTCCTGCCAAGAGGCGATAATTTCGTAAGATATTCCGCGCTTTCTGAGATTGCACTGTTTGTGGGCGTGCTTGAACGATAAAGAATTCATTCGTGATGCCATCTTTTGCCCACTCAATATACATTGGTGTATACACACCACGAACTTGGGAATAGTGTTCTTCTATAAGGCACGCCCAATGAGCAAGTCGCAAAATTTCCTCATTATTGAGGGCAAATTGCTGACGTTCAGCAGCTGCAACAGGGATGTTCTTTGTCTGTTTTAAGCCGCCTACATCATAAACCATCTTGATTTCTTTGGTTCCCAGCCGCTTGTCTAGAACTGAGCGATACCCTTGTCTCAGCGTTGGCTTAAATACTAAGTATTCATCCGGGTTAACTGCTCCCTGCACTACGTTCTCACCCAAACCATAAGCCGCAGTCAGTAATACTGCATCTTTGAAACCTGTCTCGATGTCGATGGAGAACATAACACCAGACGCTGCCAAGTCAGAACGTACCATTTTTTGCACCCCTACTGAGAGGGCAATGTTGAAGTGGTCCAAACCTTTGATGTGTCGGTAGCAAATGGCACGGTCTGTAAAAATTGAGGCAAAGCACTTGTGACAAGCTTCGAGTACAGCTTGTAACCCGTGAATGTTTAAGTAAGTTTCTTGCTGTCCAGCAAAACTGGCATCGGGTAAGTTTTCAGCAGCCGCACTGGAGCGAACGGCTACATCGGTAGCAAGTCCGTATTGCTGTTCTAGGGCTTGGTAAGCAGAGGCGATCGCCTCCTGCAATTCTACAGGAAAAGGAGTTTGCAGCAATAAAGACCGAGCAAGCTGACTTCTTTGCCTCAGATTTTGGACATCCTCGACATCTAAAGAAGCAAAAATCTGGCGTAATTTTGGTTCTAACTCGGCTGCTTCAATAAAGTAGCGATATGCATATGCTGTTGTCGCAAATCCGTTAGGGACTTTTACGCCTCTGCGCCGCAGTTGCTGAATCATTTCTCCCAAAGAAGCATTCTTTCCACCTACTAAAGCAATGTCTGCCATACCAACTTTACCCAAAGGCAATACCAAAGCTTTTTCTTTGGAGACTTCGCGATTGCGCGGAGCGCAGCGCCCTAAAGGGCGATCGCTTTTTTGATCAACTGCTGTTTCTACTTCTACCATTGTTTTGCTTCCTTATGACACATCAAGCTCAAAGGATCATGCAGTAAGCAAATGCTTCGCTTGTCCCATACTTAATGTTTATAAGAAGAAAAGTTGAGAATCTTGTGAGGATACTGGTAAACGAAAACTTCTTTAATCTGATATTTCTGCGGTGGTATAACTCATAAATTGTGTACTTGTGTTACGAGAATCAGAAATTTTTCGGTATAGCTCACAAGTTCCTCACAATTGCAAATTACTCTTAAAGCATGAAAAGGTTTAGTTCTCAGCTGACTGTCCCTTTGGCGAAAAACACATTTAGTAGAAAAATTTTAATACACCATGAATAACTGTCCTTGCTGCTCCAGCCCACTTTTACGCCATATACGTCATCAGGAAGTTTACTGGTTTTGCCGTAGCTGCTGGCAAGCAATGCCAGTATTTAGTGAGGAAAAGTGTACTTCGTTACCAGAGGTTTATGTCAGGGAATTTCCTAGCAAGCTTGAGAAAAGAGAAAAGAGCAATGTCCTTTGTTTGAATGAGCGCGGAGCGAGAACTGGGTGGATAGGAGCGTAAACAAAACTTGCCTGATACCAAGCGGTTCACGAACGAAGTGCTTATAAATTGCTTGGTATAAAGTAAAGTTGTAAAAACCACGGATTTTTGGTAATTTGCCTAGTTCCCCTCTTTAAAAAAGAAATTTCCAATTGTTCCTTGCATGACACCCTCGATTTGATTCGAGGGTTTTTTATTTTAACTTTTGTAAAGTTGTCTTTGATATTTGTGAAGAAAGGTTAACTATCTACGATAGCTCTTCTAAAATTAACATTGATACGGCTTTTTTATAGTTGTTTATAGTTGTTTATACTTGTATTAACATTCTTAAGGTTGATAACTGTTAGGTTCCATCTTTATAAATTAAATTTTTACAATGAAGATATTAGTTGTAGAAGATGATCAGCTTGTTGCCCATGCTCTCGCTGCTGTCCTCACCAACCAAAACTATGTCATCGAAGTTGCCTGCGATGGTCAGGCAGCATGGGATTTGATTGACACCTTTGACTACGATTTAATACTTCTTGATGTCATCCTACCAAAAATAGATGGAATCAGCCTTTGCCGCCAAATCCGATCTAAAGGTTTGGCGATGCCAATCTTGCTATTGACTGGGTGCGATAGTACTCACGAGAAAGCCACTGGATTAGATGCAGGCGCAGATGATTATCTCGTTAAACCTTTTGATGAAGAGGAATTAGTTGCTCGTATACGAGCGCTATTGCGTCGCGGTAGTGTGGCATCACAACCAGTGCTAACTTGGGGTGATTTGCAGCTTGATCCTAAAAGCTGTGAAGCAACTTATACAGGAAAGCTTCTGTCGTTGACTCCAAAGGAATATGGGCTGCTAGAACTTTTTTTGAGAAACAGTCGCCGCGTATTTAGCTGTGGCATGATTTTGGAACATCTGTGGTCTTATGAGGACACTCCAGGTGAAGAAGCCGTTCGCACCCATATTAAAGGGTTACGACAGAAACTAAAATCACAAGGAGCGTCCGGGGATCTGATTGAAACAGTCTATGGTATCGGCTATCGGCTGAAGCAACAAACGCCAGCGAAGCAGCGAACAAATGGGGAGGATGAGGAAGATAAGGGAGAAGCTTCGCCTCCTCATCTGCTCACCTCCTCTCCTGTTGATGAGACTCAACGGCAAATACTTTCAGGAGTCGCTGGAGTTTGGAACAAATTCAAAGGGCGGGTTGAGGAACAGGTGACTTTGCTGGAGGATGCTGCGAGTGCTTCAGCCCAAAAAGCTTTGACTCAAAAACTCCGCAAGCAAGCGCAAAAAGAAGCTCATACACTAGCTGGATCATTGGGCACTTTTGGCTTTTCTGTTGGGTCAAAGGTGGCAAGAAAAATTGAGCATCTGCTGAAATCTAGTAAACCATTAACTCTAGATGAAACGAAAGAGTTTTGTAGTTTGGTAGAGCAATTGCGTCAAGAAATTGAGCAAAACCACAACGAAACTTTACCTTCACCAACTGGTGATGAGCATCCCTTACTGTTGGTGGTTGACCGCAATGCCTATCACCAAGATGCCCCGAATCTATGCACGTTTGCTGAACAAATCGAAAAAGAATCTGCAAACAGGGGGTTAAAAGTTGCCATTGCTACTGATATTGAACAGGCAAGGCATCAACTTTATCATGAACATCCCAGTGTTGTACTGATTGACCCCAGCGCTTTCCCCAATCATGACGACAGCTTTAGCTTATTGGCAGAATTAAACCAACGCAAACCTCCCGTACCAGTGCTTGTTTTTACTGAGCAAAGCGATTTTAGGAATCGATTGCAAGTTGCTCGCAGTGGTAGGCACTTCTTTTTACAAAAACCCATGCCTATTTCACAGGTACTAGAGGCAGTGACACAAGTATTACAAGATGCTCCGCATGCAGAGGCTCACGTTTTGGCTGTTGACGATGATCCTAAAATAGGTGCAGTGTTGCAAACCTTACTGAGTCCTTGGGGAATCAAGGTGACAAACCTCCAAGACCCGCAAAGCTTCTGGGAAACTTTAGAAGCTTTGAAGCCAGATTTTCTGATTTTAGATGTAGAAATTGATGAAATTAATGGTATAGAAATTTGCCAAGTGGTACGTAATGATCCACGTTGGAGTGAGTTGCCAATTCTATTTTTAACAGTTCACAGCGATGCCAACATAGTGAATCAGGTGTTTGCAGCAGGTGCAGATGACTTTGTCAGCAAGCCGATCATTGGTCCAGAATTGGTGACGCGCATTATTAATCGTCTTGAGAGGATTAAACTGCGACAACGGATAACCTACCAAGCGAATTTAGAACTCAATGAGTACCAGCGGACACAGGAAGAACTGCGAAACTCTCAAGCTCGGTTTTCTGGTATTGTATCAATTGCAGATGACGCCATTATTTCCATTGATGCTAACCAATGCATTACCATGTTTAATCAAGGAGCCGAGAAAATTTTTGGCTACTTGGCTCCTGAAGTCCTTGGACAACCTTTAGACATACTATTGCCATTGCGATACAGCCAGTCACATCGCCAGCACGTCGCTGATTTTGGTGAATCCGCAAACGTTGCCCGCAGGATGGGAGAACGCCGCGAGATTTATGGTCGTCGCAAAGATGGTACAGAATTTCCCGCAGAGGCTTCTATCTCTAAATTAAAGTTAGGCGAAGAAATCGTATACACTGTTTACTTGCACGACATTAGCGATCGCAGGCAAGTGGAACGGATGAAAGACGAGTTCGTTTCTGTCGTCAGCCACGAACTCCGCACCCCCTTGACTTCAATTCATGGCTCTCTGGGAATGCTGGCAAGCAGTTTGATTAAGCCAGACTCAGATCAGGGGAAACGCCTGTTACAAATTGCTGTGGACAGTACCGAACGCTTAGTCAGGTTGATCAACGACATCCTTGACATTGAGCGCATTGAGTCCGGCAAAGTGAAGATGGAAAAACAAAGCTGCAACGTCGCTGAACTGATAGAAGAAGCAGTGAATGTAGTGCAGCCTCTCGCCGACAAAGCCGGAATTACCCTAGCAGTTTCTAGCATATCCCAAGAGCTATGGGCAGATATGGATCGTATTGTTCAAACCTTAACTAATCTTTTGAGTAATGCGATCAAATTTTCACCCGTTGGTTCTACAGTTTGGTTAACAGCCGAAGCAACGAGTCGGGACAATGAGCAAGCATGTCCCTCATGTTCCCCATTCTCTGCCATATTATTCACAATTCGCGATCGCGGACGTGGTATTCCAGCTGATAAGCTCGATAGTATTTTTGAACGCTTTCAACAGGTTGATTCCTCAGATTCCCGTAATCATGAGGGTACTGGTTTAGGCTTGGCAATTTGCAAGAGCATTGTGCAACAGCATAATGGATGCATTTGGGTTGAAAGTGTGCTTGGAGAAGGCAGTACTTTTCACTTTACTCTTCCCCACTTCCCCACTCCTCCACTGCTACAGTTTTCATCTCCCCATTCCCCCATCTACGCACCTCCGCATCTCCCTTCGGTGCTAGTTTGTGACGACGATGATGAAATTCGTAGCAAACTTCAAAATTTATTAGAAAAACGAGGCTATCGTGTGATCGCTGTGGATTGTGGAGAAGCAGCGATCGCCGTTGCTGCTGATCAACAACCAGATGTGATTTTGCTCGATCTCCTCATGCCCACTATGAATGGTTGGGAAACAATGGCAGTTTTGAAGGAACGAGCAGATACTCAACACATTCCGATTATCATTTGTAGTATTTGTTCACCCGCTTATGCCAGCCAAAAAAATATGGACTTTGTTGATTGGGTGAGCAAACCACTCGAGGAAAGCTTGCTGTTTCAGTCTCTCGGCCAAGTGCTGACGAATACCTCAAAACGAGTCCGCGTTCTGCTTGTTGAGGACGACACCAATTTGGCAAAAGTTCTTATGATGCTGTTTGAGCAGCATGGCATTGAAACCTTCCTTGCAAAAACCGGAAAAGAGGCAATTCGCCTCAGTCAAGACCTGAATCCCGATCTGCTCATTCTCGATTTAGTTCTACCTGAATGCGATGGGTTTACTGTTGTGGAATGGTTGCAGCAGCATAATCGACTTTGTAAAATTCCTCTGATGGTTTACTCAGCGAAGGAATTGGATGAATCTGAAAGAAAGCGACTCAACTTAGGGCATACAGAATTTGTCAAAAAAGGGCAAGTCACCGCTCAAGAATTTGAACACCGGGTGATGGATTTACTTCAGCGAATGGCTCACAATTTCCAACAGGATGGTAGCAATGACAACAAAGCGAATTTTGGTAGTTGATAACGAGGAGTACATTCAAGAAGTGACCAAGATTTGCCTGGAGACAGTGGCAAATTGGGAGGTACTCACAGCAGGTTCTGGCAAAGAAGGCATGACAAAAGCCGAAAAGTTTCAACCAGATGCGATTCTGTTGGATGTGATGATGCCGGATATGGATGGTTTAACAACCTTTCAAAAACTCCAGGCAAATCCTGCAACTCAAACTATTCCAGTGATTTTATTAACAGCAAAGATACAAGCTTCTGACCGACGCCGCTATGCTCAAATGGGAATAAAGGCGGCGATCGCCAAACCCTTTAATCCTTTAGAACTTGCTGGTCAAGTGAAGAATGCATTAGGCTGGAGTTGAGAAGCATTACCGTTGGTCTGATTGCTGCTGTTGAGCAGAACGCATTGCTTCGCGACCAAGTAGAAACATCCCTGCTACACCCAAGCAGACAAACCAAACGTACTGATACCAATATTTCCCAATTTGCTGAATTGTACTCAGTTCTGGATGCACGGTATCCAGGTACAGTAACAACACAACTATCATCAAAGCCCCAAAGCCAACAAAGCTCAACCCAACCCGAATGCGTGCAGGTTGCAGTTCCCAGTCGCTAATCTTCTCTAGATCAATCTCTGCTAAATCTTTCAAACAGTCCTCTGCGACAGACGAAGCTGCTTTCACGCGCCTAGCCACCTTTGGGGACAAAATCGGCACAATGGCTGCTACTGCGGGACGGCGCAGCAAAGCTTCTGTATCTCGCAGCAATTCCAGAGGCTTACCCTGGATCTGGTGGCTGAGCAAATTCTACCTTTCGTGAAGCAGTTCGGGCGGAAGTTTGGGGTTCAAAGTCCATAGTAGCGTTTCTGTGCAGCTAGCAGGCATTGAGGCAAATAGAAAAAATTTTGCCTGTTTACTTTATTGTACAAAGCGCCACAAGAATCAGAAACCACAGATGAACACAGATAATTTATCTATGTTCATCTATGTTTATCTGCGTGCGTCTGCGGTTCCAAGTAGCCCTAAACCGGATTTTGGCAAGAAATCTAATTAGCAAATAAACCAGTTAGGCTTCACCTGGAAACGAGGAGCTGGTAGCTGACGCTTGACAGATAAACGCTATCAAGTCGCTGCTTTTTGCAACTCGTCGAGTCGCGCCAGAACTTCTTTACTATGAATCGCTGGATTGACTTTGACAAATGTATCACGCACAATACCTTGTGGGTCAATGATAAAAGTATGGCGCATAGATATAAAGCTCATCCAAGAACCGTATGCTTTGCTTACCGTGCCAGTGGTATCAGCTAACAAAGGGAATTTTAGCCCCTCTGAATCGCAAAATTCAGCGTGGGAATCCACATCGTCAGCGCTAACGCCTACAATTTGAGCTTTTTTTTCTCTATATTTGGGCAAGTCTTGCTGAAAGCGACGGGCTTCGATGGTACAACCAGAGGTAAAGTCCTTGGGATAAAAGTAGAGGACTACCCAGTTACCGCGTAAGTTGGAGAGAGAAAGTTTACCGTCACCAGTATTTGTTGGCAAAGTAAAATCTGGCGCGGGTTGATTGATTGCAGGAAGTTTGCCACCAAGCGCATCAGCAGTTGGGGCAAAGTTTAGCCAACTGATGACAGCCAAACAGCTGGCAAAGAATATGCTCAAAAAAGTGCGACGGGAAATCATTATGTATACATACCAGAAAGACAACTTTAAATAAGTTTACAATTCCTGGCTGCTATTCTCAGATTCTTGAGATTCTGAAGCCGTTTCTACGCTTTCGATATATTGGCTGTCAAGGAGAAAGGCTCCCTTGGTAAAGCGAATACCCCAATACCCACCAGGACGGCGGTCAAGAACTATACCCTCTTCTCCAAGGTAAATGACATCAGGGGGGCGCAGCATAGGCATGGGTTCAGCAGTTTTCACGTAGGGTGGTAGCGCTACGACGCGGACTTTACTACCAATAGCAAATTCTTTCGACATAACTGTGGAATTATAGATTAGGGAATAGGGAATAGGGAACTCGGGGTTCCTACCTGAGCAATCCAGGTCTTCATCCTTATGGTGCGTTATACACTAGTTTGAGTGCTGATACATAATCGTCTTTAACATATTTATTATCTTTGATGCCAGAAAGAATTGTCGTGCGATGCCCTTTGGGCGGCTCCTCCGGAGCATCGCCGTAAAGGAAAAACTTTGCCACTCATTCATAAGTTCCAAAAAAATCTGTTATATGTAACACAATATACTGTTATTTATATATATTATTACTTAGATAAGATGTTTTCTTAGATAAAGTTTAAGCAATTTGAAATATTAACTATTAAATTATTTTGCTTATTTGCCCTTGTTTTTGTTCAGTTAAACCGATAAATTTGATAGATAAATAGGGGCTAATTCAAACCGAAAATGCAAATAATGTACTATTTATTAAAACTGATGATAATAGTGCGATCGCCCAGGAATACGCTGTAAAGCTGATTCCTAAAATAGATAGCAAAGTCAACACCCTTGCGAAAGATTACGAGCAAGTTTTTCGAGTTACCCAAGCAAGGATGGAAACAGGAAAAGTAAATTTGTTACATCTGTCAAATCTATAAGCGTTGTTCGTGCGCAGTAGGCTGAGCTTCTCGTTATATGAATCTAGTCGCGATAGAGTCAAGAATTAGCCAGCGAGTAAACAGTAACGCATAACTCAAGGAGGGAGTCAGATGTGTTCACAGGACTTAAAATTTGAGACATTACTAAATTACCTAAGGCAAAAACACCATTTTGATTTCACTAACTATAAGCGTGAAGGCTTAATGCGTCGAATTAGCTACCGTATGCAACAGCTTTCTATCACCGACTTTAGCAAGTATAACGAGTATTTAGAAGTTGATTCCGAAGAATTTGTTAACCTTTTTAACATCATTGAAAATAATTTCACCTACTTTTTCAGGGATATAACTGATTGGCATTATCTTAGCAATCAGATTATTCCGCAAATAATTGCCAGCAAGTCATCAGAAGAACCCATCCGAACGTGGAGTGCAGGATGTTCCTCTGGACAAGAAACCTATACTTTGGCGATGATCCTGGCTGAACTCCTTGGCTTAGAACAGTTTCGCCAACGGGTACAAATCTACGGCACAGATATAGACCAAGAGGCGTTGAACCAAGCTCGCCAAGGCAGTTACTTTAGTGATCAGGTCAGTAATGTTCCTGGCTCTTTACTAAACAAGTATTTTGAACGAGCTGATGACCGCTACGTTTTTCGTCGTGACTTACGCAGCTCCATCTTTTTCCGCAGTCACAATATGATTGAAGCTCCTCCCATACCTCAGATTGACCTACTGCTGTGTCGGAACACACTGATTTATTTCAACTTAGAAGCCCAAACTAAAGTCTTAATGCGCTTTCACTTTAGCCTTAAGGATAGGGGTTTTCTCTTTCTGGGCAAGAGTGAAATGGTAGCTAACCCAGATCTGTTCAGTAGCGTAAATCTGCACCATCGCCTCTTTGCCAAGGTGCCAGGGGGTCATCTCAACCCACACCTATTAGTTAAGGCATTTAAGCGACCGCAATATGGTTCAGATAAGCTGTCCAGGCATTAGCCTGGACAGCTGTCGCCTTGAAATTTTGGCTTGACGCTTTATCGGGCAACTGCAAGATTTGAGACGGCTAACTCCTGCTTGATGGACTGCTCAACAATGTCACCGGCTCGTTTCACTCCGCCTGCTGAGTGAAGCGATCGCTTGACCCTCAATGCATTATTTAAGTAAAAATCTTCTGTTAGCACCTGCTCAATCGTTGCTCGCAGCCTTGGGATGCTTAGGCTAGATAAAGGAATGACTTCCCCAGTACCTGTCCATTTAATTCGCGCTGCGTTTCCTGGCTGTTCATAAGTGATGGGGATAGCAATTAGAGGGACTCCATGACTGAGGGAATCAAGTACAGTATTGAGACCCCCATGAGTAATAGTTAAGCTAGCTTTGGCAATCACTTCCACCTGAGGGGCATACTCCACCACCAGTGGAGAACCAGGCAGTCTTTGAACTGCTTCTGGATTGATCTTACTCCCAAGAGGAATGACTAATTGCACATCCAGCCCCTCGCAAGCAGCGGCGATGCACTCAAAAATTTCCAGCTTGGTGTTTTGCATACTTCCAAGGGAAGCGTAGATTAAGGGTTGCCCAGTTAATTGTTCAAAGGGAAAGGCAACCTGGCGCGGTGATGTATTGCGTAATGGTCCAGTGTAATGGAAGTGCTTTGGCAGATTGGCGCAGGGGAAATCAAACGCAGCAGACTGTTGGCTGATTTGGGCAAGTCGAGAACGGGAGGCATACAACCTGCGGTTGGCTGGCAACTTCCACTTTTGGCGATACTCATTGAGGACTTGCAGAATTGGTTGACTACTGCGGTCTAATATGTAATAGGTAGCCTGATTGCGAAGACGCGCCCACCAGCTATTGTGGTAACTCCAAGGAGTGAAGAAGGGAGGAACGTCTGCGCTGCGGTGGATAGCTTGCGCATTGCATACACAGATGAATGGCATATTGAGGAGTTCGGCTACCGCTTCACCGGCTGGTTCCATTTGATCTACCAGCAATGCTTCAATTCCTGCGGCTTCAATGGCAGCGGGTGCATCTTGGCAGATGATAGCGGTGATACGTTGGCAAAACTTAACTGAATAACGTAGCGCTTCTATACCGCTTAATTGACCTAACTGCGCTAAAATTTCAGCAAGTTCGCCTGATTGATAGGTAGATTGCCCTATCGGGTAAAAGTTTAGCCCTTCTGAGAGTACATTCTGTTCTAGATCAGGGATTTGCAGGAAGGTAACGCGATGTCCACGCGCTTGCAACTCTCTTCCCAAAGCTGCCATGGGATTTAAGTGACCAGAAAAAGGCGGGCAAATGACACCAAAGTGAGTCATAACAAGTAATTAGTAATTAGTCATTAGTAATTAGTCATTCTTAATCCAGTTGAGAATCACAAATTACGAGTTATTAAATACGAATTTTCTAGGGTTGAGGACGTAGGAAAAGAGATAGACAAGCCTCAAGATGTTGGCAATGTTCACACTAGAGTTCTTTACCTACGCTAGGACATCCACAGGGGGGATTTAAAAAACATAAGGCTTTGTGGCTTTCTAGAAGTCAACTGTGACTTGAAAAAAAATAGTAAATCTTGCAGTAGCATATCGTTCTTTAATGACGAGCATGGCTCTTACATAAGCTTCAGCAAATGTTATTCAATCATTCAATTTCATTTATTGCTTTATTTATATAATTTGAAATTTTAAAAATTATAGTCTCATCCTAAAGGCTTGCTTACCCTACGCTTGAGGAATATTTTTGTATTAAGATATTTAGTATTTTAAAATACAACAGCTTGCAGTCTTACAGTTGTTCTCAACTGGTTAAAGCACAGGTTGCCTCTGGGGGACTAAAACCCACGCGCCTTCGTACCCAGTTGTACAAAACTCATACGGAATTCTGATTGTCTTATTCTCATAAAATTCTCACTTCTGACAACTGTGTTCTGCGTTCTTATGCTTATTAAACAATCTCAGCTTGCTTTGTCCTGATAGTTCTGAAAAAGCTTAAAAACCTTGCTGTCCAATGCAGTGGAGAGTTTTGAAGCAATAACACTTGTTGAAACCCAGTAAAAATGTTGTGGCAAACCAAGTTTCTGCCAAGCAACACTCTCTGTTGTGATGCTTAGGTTTTCAACCTCTTGCGCGACGAGAACCTTTCCAGAAATACGATGATGGGTGATACGATGTGAAAATTGGCTTGGCAGTTCAAAAAGTTGAAGATGTTCCAGAGATTGAAGAACCTTTTTGGCTTGGGATGCTTCAATTGCCTGAATTAATGGGAACCCGAAAGTGTTGGACAGAAATCCTTTTGTTCTGTTGGCGATCGCCAGTGTATCTGCTGCCTTTCTCCAAAAGAGCAAAGCAAATAACTCCACATCCACCGCATCACGCCGTGGTTTTTTGGGAGGACAAATTTCGATACAATTGTGTGCAAAAGCTAAACACTGTTCCTGTAAAGGACACAAAAGGCATAGAGGCTTCGATTTACGACAGACAGTAGCTCCCAACTCCATCATAGCCTGGTTGAAATCACCAGGACGTTCGTCAGGAATCATCTCAGCAACATGAGTTTGAATGGCTGATTGTCCGGAAGAGCTCCAGACATCCTCAGATAAGGCTAGCAAACGACTGACAACCCGCACAACATTGCCATCGACGCAGGCGACTTTTTCGTTGAAGCAAATACTTGTAATGACAGACGCTGTGTAAGGACCGCAGCCAGGAATCTTGAGCCACTCATGGTATAATTGAGGAAAACAACCATCAAGCTGTTCAACAATGAACTTAGCACCATTCTTTAAGTTACGGGCACGAGCGTAATAACCCAAACCTGACCACAGTTGGCGTAGTTTCTCCTCATCACAAGCTGCAAGGTCGTAGACAGTGGGAAGGTGCTTGACAAATTCTGAGAATTTTGGCACAACCACAGCCAGAGTCGTTTGTTGACTCATGACCTCACATACCCAGGTGTGATAAATGTTTACTTTCTGACGCCAAGGCAGTGGTCTGTGATCATGGTCGTACCATGCAAGGAGTTTCTCTGCACATTGAGCCATAGTCATTTTATATACACGATTCCCTAAACACAAAAAATAACAGATACTTCAATACAAATCCTCATTAGGGATACTGCATAAGTTCTTTGCCTTAGCACCTATAACTTTAGTAGGTGTCATCTAGCTTATACAGTTTTCCATCGCTTAAGGTTAAGGATCTGCGATTGACCCCTTAAGGTGTTACTAGTAATTTATGTATAAATCACACTTAGTTTTCCTCCAGAGGTAAGTAAATTTTTTTTATTGCTTTCTAGCCCTTATCGCTTCTACCATGCTCACTCATCATTGCAAGTCGGTTGATCTATCACTTGTCTCCACAGACTTACCAGTTTGGTCTGTTGTCGAAATCCCCGTGGTACTGTATCAAAAAGACCGCGATCGCTTCCTTTTAGTATTGACCACACCGTCTCTAAAAAATTGTGAAGTAGGGAACTTTTTCACTCCAGAGAATATATCTTCCCAAGAGCAAGGCCATGCTGATGTTCCCAGCAGTCGCCGAGTATTATGGTTAGAGATTACTCCTAACCGAGTCATCATGACTATGCAAGGTAATGCTCAATTGAGTTACCGTCACTTGTGGGAACAAGGCGTTTCTAGTACGACTTGCTACTGGTTGCCAACTGATTCACAACAACAGACCAAACCTATTCGCTTGCGTAATTTTACTCGAAGCTTGACACTCAGGGGGCATCCTTTACCAGAGCATTTGCGGGTAGAATATGAATTGTGGGTGGGAGAACTCCAAGTGGGAAATTACATCCTGAATTTGAACATTAAACATTAAATGCAGTTATTTACCTGACTTTTCATGGCATCTTTTCAAGTGATGAGCCGTCTTCTTTATGAACACTCCGTTTCATACAAAGGATATCTCATCATTCCATTTGTTTTCGGTAAGGCTGACAATTACGAAATTTATTCGTACAAATTATTATCACAAATCGGTCATAAAAGCGAATTTCACAAAGCAGAAAATCCAGGGGGAATGTATGGCAGTAGTATAGATAATATTATTGATATTGCCAAAGAACATATTGACCAACATTCAGAGTTTATCAGTCATGGAGATCATTTCAAGTCTCGCTACACTTACCGCGATAATCTGATTATCATCTTCCTAGAGGCTGATAAATATTTTTACGACCATTATCCGCCAGATTCATTAAATAATATTGCAGCCCCAAAGTTATTTCATTCAGAATATGAGTGCCTGCGTTGGATTAAACAAGGTATGGATGGGTTCGATATACGACACAAATAAATTGAACCTCTGCTCATTTCTCCAAACCCTCATGACTTGCTGCCAGAAAGAATGAACGCGCTTATCACGAGATTTTTTCCATATTTATTCTTTCTAATGGTACAAGACGAATGTTAAACAGCAGTGCAAATATCATAAATTATGGACACTATTAAACGCCTAGCTACTCTCAACCGCATTCGTCAACTCAGCCGCCTGATGGACACATCTTTACGTGTTCCAGGGACAGGGTTTCGCATTGGACTAGATCCAATTATTGGTTTAATTCCAGGCGCTGGTGATTTAATCAGTACAGCGTTTTCGGCTTATATCATCTTCTTAGCAACTCGCTTTGGCATACCACGTCAAGACTTAACCGAAATGATTTTCAACGTTGCTTTAGAATCAGTCGTTGGCACAGTGCCTTTAGTGGGTGATTTGTTTGATGCTTACTATAAGTCGAATATCCGCAACTTGGCAATTTTAGAGAAACATCTTACGGCAGTTGAACCAGAACTCGAAGAAGTTGCGTCTGAAGTTTACAAAAGTGAGATTAGCGTTCGTTAAAGATGCAGCCAATTTGAGGATGTAATATCAAGTCCGTGCTTTAAGAGGGAGAATTCCGCTTAAGTGCGATCGCTGTTCAAAGGAGCGTGCGCTTTGCGCTCAGGCGGGGTTACGCCCAATGCCCAAAGGGCACGCTACGCGAACGCGTAAGCCTGGCGGCACCGGAGGACTCAAGGGGCGATCTGCGCGATCGCCACCATCATTTCTATCAACAGGTTTGGTTGCATAGTGAACAAGAAATATTGCTGACGCTAGATTAAGTGTCAGCAACAACTTTAGTCGTCCACAATGGAAAAGTGCTGACGCTAGATTAAGCGTCAGCAACAACTTTAGCCGTCCATAATCGAAACACACCTACTAAATTAGCTGTAAAAAATGAAGAAATTCTGAGGATTTCAAAATTCAGAACAGAAGGTATTGCTAGAGTTGGACAAAGTTAATGAGCAGCATTTATAAGAGACAAAAATTCTTTTAGGAAAGGTTAATACATTACAAAGAAAGCTAACTCACATCTTGCACCTGGAAAGATGGATGTCAAAACCAAAACTACGTGTAAGAGGTAACAAGCGCTCAATTTCAAGTAAAAGAAGAGACACGACTATTTGAGGGAAAATAGATTCTAAGGCAGTTTGGGCAGCCTGACCCCAATCAGGTGGTGATGGAAACTGAATTCCGAGATAAGTCCAATGAGCAATGAGGTAAGCAGTTAGAGAAAGGATGAGCCAACGATACATTCGCTCGTAAAGTACCTTGTCCAAAACGATGCAAACCAAAACGGTGTTTCGCGGTTTTAAACCAACCCACAAGAAAGCCATCGACGCTTACCCCACCATTTGAGAGTAGAAGATTTAATGGACCGAGTAGACAAAACAAAACGTTTTTCAAGCTTGCCGTTATCGCGCTTTAAGTAATACCAACATACGGTAACGGGAAACTTTAAACCAACCAAACGGACTTGTTGCCCCTGTTTATGTAAATGTCTTAAAACTCTTCCATCAACTAACTTACGGTTAATAGCCACACCTGTAACCGCATGATATCTAAACTTGCGTACACCGTGAATAAATTCCACGCTCCCAAAGGCTGTATCAGCCAAAATAATCACTCCTATTGCGTTCAGTTAAAGATTTAGGTAAACGCTTAACGCTCCTTGAGTCCTAGCTGAGCGGGTGAGGGTGTACCCTTACCTCTCCAAACACGGAAGCTCCAAGGTATGCGCCACTTTCCTACAACTAAATAAACTACTATTATATGTAGACCACGCTTACCATTATAAACTCTTATTAAATCCTCAAACTCTTTGAATTTACCCCGTTTTTCAAGAGTTGTTAAGTCAATGATAACCTGTAAAAATGGTCTACGTCCTTTGCCTGATGCTGATAAAACCTTTAAAACCGTCTCTAATACATGGCTGCGAACAATACGAATCATATCCCTTGTTGACCAAGGATTGATATTTAAAAACCGACTCAATGCACTCGGAGATTTGGTTTTAGAGTGTTCGGGTAAGGGATGCCCTTGCGCCTCCAAAAATAATCCCAGCATGGCATCAAAATTATCTTTTTGGTATTGTGTGGGCATCAACTCAGATAAGTTATAAACTAGCTGTTGGGCGTGGGTAAGCATTGTTCTTGCTTATCTATGAATTTCCTTTCACGCCCTTTTTCTCATGTTTTAAGCTACATTCGCAAACCCAACAATTTCCGGCGTTGGCGATCGCCCTTCGTGATGACGCTTTTTGCATCATCCCAGCATCTTGTCGTTTTTGCCGCTCCTTATGTAGTATTACGATGCTTTTTGTTTTATTAATAACTTTTAATATTTACCAGCTTCCCTTCATCTCATGTAATATTTTGTACTCTTTATTTGCCTTTTGCGGGTTTACCCAGTTAGGTGCAAGATATGAGCTAACACGTTTTGAACGTGAAATGCTATGGTAACCAAAATTGAGGCAAGATAGATTTGCCAATTTGACGCGCAGTTTTGTTAACAACTCTTCCCAATTGAATGTGTGCCTCATCTGCTTGCACAGGTAGAATTTTGGCTGGCGTACCCTCTCCAAAAGAAGAAATCACTAAATTTGCTGCTTCTAAACCTGTAACATAAGCCTTTTCTTGTGACCATGAACCGTGACGGTTTACAATCCAATCACCACTCATAAATACATTCTTAAAACTTGTTTTTGCTGGTAACATAGAACGATAGCTACCAGGAGCAAAGTGAGACACAGCCTGTGGTAGACGAATGACACTGCTGTCAATAACCTTAGCTTCCCGAAATTCTGGTACGCAAGTTGCTAAATAACGCTGAACTATCGGAATAATTTCCTCATTTTCTAAGGAAAGAAACTGATTGGCATGATAAAAATCAGCTTCAACAACTGTCCCAGGTTCGTGACGGTATTCATCATGCAATGCATTCAAATCAAAAAATGTCCAGCCCGTAGTTGTATCAAACCCAAAACAAGCATTAGAAGGACGCGGAATATGAATCTTCCGGTCAAACCATAGCCGAGTTGCTAAAACATCAATTGCTCCCAAATTGTTCAGATTGCGAAATTCCTGACGCTTTTGCAAGTTAGGGCTACTTGATACAATCTTTTTCATGCCAGTGATACCAACAGCAAAAATCACTGCATCAGCATCAAACACTTCATCACCACAAACAACCCCTGTTGCCCTATTATCGCTATCAACAATTAAATCAGTCACTCGGCGGTTTGCTAGCACCTTTGCCCCAGTTTCAATACGTTCTACCCAAGGGCGAAAGATTTTTTCTCCTACAGTTCCGCGACACCAAACCACATCAAAATCAGGTTGATGCGCCAGAATAAAATAGTAAAGCATCCCTAAAGCTGCCGCAGCTGAACACTGTTCCCCAGGGGCAAACAAGCCCACCAACAACATTGGTTCAAAAGATTCGCGGTAAAGTCGTGCAGAAACGCCAAAATCTTTGAACAATTCACGGGCAGTGACAAAATCATAACGCCGCCAAGCTTCATCGGAATTATCAAAATCAACAACGGCGTAAAGTAAAGGCAGGGCGCTGAGGCGATCAATTAATGGCAAACGCTTAAACTGCGTATACAGAAAAGTTCCCAGAGGCGTCGGGAGTTGCGGTAAATTCTGAAAAATCGGTGATTCAACTTCTAACCCCGCTGGAGAATATTGCGATGAACGAGTCCAAGTTGTAAACGGATTAATTCCCAGTTCATTGATCAGAGAAAAGATATTGCTGTAAGGATACCAGAAGCCATGAATACCCGCTTCTACTGAACGTCCTGCGGCTGTTTTCCAACCAGCCACCAGTCCACCAGGATAGGAACCAGCTTCTAGAAGTGTCACGTCGTACCCTTGTTTTACCAAGTGGTAGGTTGCACCTAAACCAGCCCAACCAGCACCAACAACCACCACTCGCTTGCCTTGTGACACTTCTGACATACCAGCCTCCAATGTTTATTCCACCATCAAATTTAAAACATTTGGTGTAAACATACTATTGAACCATAAAGGCACTCAGAGATAAAAACTTTACTAGGGGAGCAAGGCTGTAGGACAGAATACAGCACATTGCAGCTAAATGAAGTACATAATTAAATCTCTAAAACTCTTGTGCGGTGGGCATCCTGCCCGCCCCACTTATACTTCAATCATATAAAAATCGCTGTAATTCACCCACATTCCTACATCTAGCCTTGATATGCTCCCGGTAGATAAGCTTACTAAGAGTACTAGCGGTTAACATGGACTTCAGAGTAGAACCGACAACATATTTAACTATGTATGAGGAATAATCGAATGAGTCAATCAGTAAACAGCAAAATCAGCTTAAATGACTTTCAACTTCGAGATGGAATTTATTTCCCTAAAGACTACGAACAGTTGAATAGTACTGAACAAAAACAAAGATGGGACAAAATTGGTAAGACATACTACGGCTCTCAAAAAATTGAACAAGCAGAAGAAACATCGCCAATTAAACAAGATTACACTCTTCTTACCGGAAGACCTGGAGGAACTTGGAATCAGTTTCCTATCAACAAGTCTGTAGATTCTATTCTGGAAATTGGCTGTGGTTACGGTCGGATTCCTTTGTTCCTTTCAAAGGATAAAAATTTAAAATGTCAGAAATATTACGGTATTGATATTTCTGAATCTTTATTGCGGCGGTTACTGAAGTGTAAGCAAGAATATGATTTTTTTCCTGAAGCAGAGTTTTTTATTATTTGTGCTTCTGCTGAGTTATTAGCTTTAGAAGATAATTCTGTAGACCTGGTAATTTCTAACTGCGTTTTTATGCATATACCAGAGGCACAAATTAGAAACCTGTTGGTTGAGATATCTCGTGTACTTAAACCAGGTGGAACGTTCGTTTTCAATCATTCTTTCCACAACAAGTCTTGTCCTTCTCATAAAATTCATAATTTGGTGAGAAGACTCAGTCCAAAGCAGAATTCAGTTTATCTCAAGCAATACTCTGCATCTGAAATAGAAGCCATGTTAACTGCTTCTGGAATGAAAGAAAAGTGTCCACAATACATTGTAGAACCAACACAAGAATACGCCATTCTACCGGAAACAATTAAAGGAATCCGGATACCGTTTGCTAAATTGATTAACAGAAGTCTTAAGCCGTCAGCTGCCATGAAAGAAACTTTGGCTTATGGCTATAGTGCTTACAGCAGCCAACTTAATTAAGTCAGAATACCTCATGCAACTTTGATTTCCTAAAGTATAGCCTTTGTCAATTAACTGAAATAAATATTTACTCTAGGGTGGGCAATGCCCATCCTACTTTTCGTCAGTTGTTTAGTCAACAGAATCAACACAGTAAGCTGTATAAAAATTATAATATTTATTAGGATAGAAAACTTATCTAGCATTTCTCTGAGTAAATATACCAAGAAAGCGTATCATTAATGGGCATTAATTCTCCCAAAAAATTTTATTTCGCCTTTCCTCTCCTTCTTGTTAAATATCTGAGTTTTGCTAAATATTTGACAAAAAATCCGGAATAGAGTTGTTTCACTCAGTAGATAATTTGTATTATCACATAAGTTAAAAAATATCTCCCTATGATGGCATCGTTTCTTTTCCTTGGCGGGTAACCATTGATTATCAATAGCTAGTAGCAAAATTCCTCTATATGTCGAGTGTTCTTGAAAAGTCAAGGGCTCTATGCGTAGTTCAAAATATTATATCTGTAGTATGGTAAGTCTCTACATTAGCCAAGAAGTTGATTTCTGGACGATCCATAGTGCCATTTTGGGACAAAAGTGTTAAGGAATAGCGACACGATGCTGCAAACGCAACAGGTCTTAGATAATCGCTATCAACTTAAAGAAAAACTGGCTGAAAATGCAGGTCGTCAAACCTGGTTAGCACAGGATTTGTCAACACAAGAGGATGTTGTGGTGAAACTGCTCACTTTTAGCGACCAAATGCAGTGGGAGAATTTAAGACTGTTTGAGCGAGAAGCACAGGTCTTGAAACATCTCAACCATCCTCGCATTCCCGAGTATCGCAATTATTTTTGCCTTGATGACCACTTATTCTACTTTGGGCTAGTTCAGGAGTACATTCCCGGCACATCGCTCAAGCAATTACTGGCTCAAGGTAAAGTGTTCGCAGAGCCAGAAGTTCGCAAAATTGCTGCTAATATCCTAAAAATTCTCATTTACCTGCATGGTTTGAGTCCTCCTGTGTTGCATCGGGATATTAAGCCTAGCAATTTGTTATTGGGTAAAGATTCTCGGATTTATTTGGTTGATTTTGGTGCAGTACAAGATCGCGCGGCTAAAGAAGGAGCCACTTTTACTGTGGTGGGAACTTATGGATATGCACCCTTGGAACAATTTGGCGGAAGGGCGACTCCAGCATCTGACCTTTATGCCTTGGGAGCAACGTTAATTCATCTAGTAACAGGTATTTCTCCAGCGGATTTACCTCAAAAGGATTCTCGGTTGCAGTTTGCTCACCTTGTCAGGCTCAATCCTGGGTTTGCTCGTTGGTTGGAACAACTGACCCAGCCGAATCTAGAAAGACGTTTCAAGAGCGCTCAACAGGCGCTTGAGGCTCTCAAAGCTAATCAAAATGCTATCAAAGTTGCTAGTCCACGCCTTCCAGAAAGCTGTATTTGGCTGAAAAAATCACCTAGCCGCTTGCAAATTAAACTTCCTGTCCCTTGGCGTAAGGTGGTTACTAGTCCGAGAAATTGGCTTGTGGTAGCAGGGTTCGGATTTTGGTTGTTTTGGTTGTCGGTTTTGACCAATAGTTCGTGGATGTATTGGCTTTGGTTGACAGGTAGTCTCGTATTAGCGGCTTGGTTTTTATTACCTGTCTTGGTGGAGACAAATGTCTACTTTGACCATCAGCAATTTGAAATTCAGGTGAAAGTACTGGGTTTTCGCATCAAACAGCAGCGAGGAAATGTTTTAGAGATTGACAAAGTTTTCAAAAGTGACTCTGGCGGCTTTGGCAAGAATAAAATTGCTGAAGTCACTCTTGCAGTTGGTGTCGAAGAGTATTCGTTTGGTAGATTGAATCCACCTCTTTCTCACGACGCATGCCGTTGGCTGGTGAATGAAATCAAGCATTGGTTGGGACTTTAGGTTTTAGGCTCAAAGGTTATGGCAGAAGCGGGACAGTTACTCTGCAAGCGCTATCAACTTCAAGAAAAATTAGGGCAAGATGCTAGTCGTCAAACTTGGTTAGCAGTAGATTTGGGTACACAATCCCAAGAACAAGTTGTTGTCAAGCTGCTCACTCTCAGCCCGCAGATGCATTGGGATGAAAGCAAGCTGTTTGAGCGTGAGGCTCAAGTGCTAAAAAATCTTGATCATCCCCGAATTCCCAAGTATCGAGATTACTTTGTCTTGGAAGAGCAGCCAGATTCGAGATTTCCCTGGTTTGGGTTGGTGCAGAGTTACATTCCCGGAAGATCATTCCAGGAACTGCTGGATAAGGGTCATCGCTTTTGGGAGTCACAGGTAGAAAAGATAGCGGTGGAAATTTTGAGCATTCTCGTCTACCTGCACGAACTCGACCCTCCTGTACTGCATCGAGATATCAAACCCAGCAATTTAATTTGGGGTCAGGATGAGCGGGTTTACCTGGTAGACTTTGGCGCAGTGCAAGACCAAGCGGTATTAGAAGGTGCTACCTTCACAGTTGTGGGAACTTACGGCTATGTGCCAATGGAACAGTTCGGAGGTCGTGCTGTTCCCGCCTCTGACTTGTATGCTGTGGGCGGAACCTTGATTCATCTCCTGACAGGAACGCCGCCTGCTGATTTACCATATCGAGATTCCCGCATCCAGTTTGCTGACAGGGTGAGTATCGATGTGGGTTTTGTGAATTGGATTGGTAAACTTACAGAACCAAATGTCACAGAACGGCTCAGTACTGCTCGCCAAGCACTAGAAGCACTGAAGAACAGACATGCACTCAGCCCACCGCAGACTAGCCCCAAGCCTACAGGTAGTCGGATTCAAATCAAAAAGTCTGCTCATAAGATAGAAATTAAAATTCCCAGACGCGGAGCGAAAGCGTTCAAATTATTTTATCTCATCGGGTTGATAACTCCTTTTGTCTGGCAACTGCCCCAATGGCTGAATCTCGCGACAACAGGACTCAGCTATTCTGCGATATTGTATATTTTCCCTTTTTTAGCTTTGCTGCTTGTCTTATTCCAAGCAACAGTGCTACCTGCTTTTAGGCACACGGACTTGTACTTTGACCAGGAAAATTTTGAAATCCGCTGGAAGTTGTTTGGTTTATGCTATTGGTGGCGTCGGGGAAAAACTTCACTGATTACTAGAGTCCACGAAGAGATAGTTCAGCAAGGTTCCGCACCGCGAGGAGTGACAATTGAATATTCTGGGACACGGAAATTTACCTCCAGTCCTCTGGCTACGGTGGAACGCCATTGGTTGATTGAGGAGATTAAAGAGTGGTTAGGAATGGGGAGAACTATGGTTTAGTTTTGCGGAAATGGTGAAGTATCACAAGCAACTCCTGATTTGATGAAGTCATACTAAAGCCTCACTACAAACAATTACGGGTATTGGTTGAGATAGTGTAGGCAAACTATTATCTTGCCACTCGTGCATATTATGTTGACGATAAATCTGTCTCAGTTGATTGAATAATTCCTGACTAGGGCGTCGGTCAAGTAATCGTGATTGACAAAAAAGAGATAATGTGAAGTTGGAAAAACCAGGAAGAAAAGGATGTGATGGCACGAAGTGCTCGCCAAGGGCGATCGTTAACGCTCACGTCGCTC
>JAHHIB010000035.1 GCA_019359075.1 Kalymmatonema hyalinum WJT4-NPBG1 | reverse complement strand
CAGGTAATTTTCTCCTCATACTCATCTTTGATTCCCCCTGTCAACCCCCACAACTACCCTCACCGCCACCATTCTTATCCTGCCTGTTTTACAGCAATGTTAAGAAAGATCCGGGTAATGCATAGCCAAGGCATCGGGGAGGGGGCAGAAAATAAGGGTTTTAAAGCTTAATGCAAGGTATAAATTCTTAATCGATAACTTCGGTCTTCAGTTAGTTTTGGATGACCAATTCTTCTGGGAATGGCAAGATAATTTGCCTGAAAGTACAGATTTAGATAAACAAGTTTTAGACAAGGTAAAAGCAGGTTATTTCAATCTAATTAACTATCCACCCTTGCTAGAAGATGTCGTCAGAATGGCAATTGTAGATCCTATACTTTTTATTGGATATTTTTACTTAACTCCTTTTTACGTAAAATCAGAAGAACCTATAGATATTGCTGTGCCTGATGATGATGTCATTATCAAAGACAGAATTGATACATTAGTTTTGAAAGACCAATTTTGGCTAATGATTATTGAGTCTAAAAAAGCTTCCTTCTCAATTGAAGAAGGACTAGCACAAATTCTTGCTTATATGTTGGGTAGTCCTCACCCAGACAAAATTTCTTTTGGTATGATTGCCAGTGGTAGCGAGTTTATTTTCGTCAAATTAGTTAAAGGAAATCCGCCCCGTTATGCTTTATCCAAGGGGTTCTTGATGCGTAACCCCGGAAATGATTTATATCAGGTGCTTCGCATTCTTAAACGCTTGACTCAGTTAACAAGTGCTTGAAACTTTGAGGACGAGTGAGTGCGGAAGTATAAAATAATAACAAAGTTGTATTGTTTCTACAAATTGAAAGACAATAAGATCTGGAACTCTTTTAAGTAAACTTTGTTGCTAAATCCAATTTATTACTGTCTAATATGCCACCAGAATCGTCAGTACACAATGTTTCTACTGCAAATGATTATAGTATAATATCCGTTCAAAACCTGAGCAAAGTTTATCCCGTCGCCGTTAAAGAACCAGGCATTGTAGGGACAATCAGCCACTTTTTCCGCCGCACCTACCGACAAATCAAAGCAGTTCAAGATGTTTCCTTTGAAATTGCACCTGGTGAAGTGGTGGGCTTTTTAGGACCAAATGGCGCTGGTAAAACCACGACGCTGAAAATGCTCACGGGGCTGATTCATCCTTCTAGCGGTCAAGTTACAGTTGGTGGACACATTCCATTTCGTCGCCAAGAACCATTTTTGCAAAAAATTACCTTGGTGATGGGGCAAAAACAGCAACTGCTTTGGGACTTACCAGCACTTGATTCTCTCAAGATTAACGGTGCTGTCTACAATATCTCTGATAAAGAGTTCCGTCAACGGATAGGAGAATTAACCGAGATGCTGTCGCTGGAAGGTAAACTCACACAACCCGTGCGGAAACTGTCTTTAGGTGAGCGCATGAAGGCTGAACTATTAGCAGCACTTTTGCATCGTCCTCAGGTACTGTTTTTGGATGAACCTACACTTGGATTGGATGTAAATGCTCAAGTGGGAGTGCGTGATTTCTTGCGCGAGTACAATCAGCGATATCAAGCGACAGTACTATTGACAAGCCATTACATGGCTGACATTACAGCTTTATGTCAGCGGGTTCTGCTTATTCACCAAGGACAGTTGATGTATGACGGTAGCTTGAATGGACTGCTGGAACGTTTTGCACCTTACCGAGAAGTCCATTTGGAGTTAATTAATCCTATACCTAAAGAAAAACTGATGTTATATGGTGATCTACGACACATAGAAGGGCGCTCTGTGTGTTTTATGGTGCAGCAAGAGGCACTTACCCGCACTGTGGCACGTATTTTAGCAGATTTGGATGTCGTTGATTTGACAGTCACTGAACCGCCAGTTGAAGAAGTGATTGGGCGAGTTTTCCAAGCAGGAGTGGTCAACGTTTAAGTCAACGACTGATCAGTGATGAGTGATAACTAAATTTGTATGATGAAGCGAATTTTCAAGAAAGCCCTGACGTTCCTGTCAGTGTACTACGCCTATATGCTTGAGTATCGGGCGGAACTTATTTTATGGGTGCTGGCAAATTCTCTGCCAATTATTCTCATGGGAGTGTGGATACAGGCGGCGCAAGGAGGGCAGTTCGGTCTATCATCTGTAGATTTTGCCCGTTACTTTCTTGCGGTTTTTCTCCTCAGACAAATTACAGTTGTTTGGGTTGTTTGGGAGTTTGAAAGGGAAATAGTAGAAGGAAAACTTTCTCCTCGCTTGCTACAACCTATTGATCCAGTATGGCATCATATTGCGTCTCATATTTCTGAAAGAGCAGCCCGTTTACCTTTTACATTATTACTGGTGGTGATATTTTTTCTCTTTTATCCGCAAGCTTTTTGGTTGCCAAGTCTAGCAAATCTTTTGCTATTTATGTTGGCGGCGGTGCTAGCTTTTGCTTTGCGTTTTATCATGCAATACTCATTTGCAATGCTTGCTTTTTGGACTGAACGGGCGAGTGCTGTAGAAAATTTTTGGTTTTTGTTTTATTTATTTTTGTCTGGGATGATTGCACCTCTGGAGGTTTTTCCTCCAAGCGTGCGGGCGGTGGTACTTTGTACGCCGTTTCCTTATATGATTGATTTCCCTGCAAGTATTTTGGTTGGGCTACCCGTGGATTTAGGACGGGGATTTTTGTCAATGGTGGGTTGGATTTTGGTGTTTTTGGGTTTAAATCGTTTGCTGTGGCGGCGGGGCTTGAAGAGATATTCTGGGATGGGAGCATAATCTCGTATTCGCTTTCATACTTACTTATAGCGCTTCTGATTTGAATGAAGTACAGATAAATCTCGTGTTCCATGAGTGTTCCATGAGTGGTTCATTATTTCTTTGGTGTACCTTACTCCGGGTTGCAAACAGCTATAAAATTAGCACGCACGCCATCAGCCTTAAAGCGTGTCGGGTTTGGCGGATACCCACCCCACAACAACACTCAACAAGGCTTAATATTAAAAAGTATTAAACACTCAGCTTTGATCTCTCACCCATTACCTTGTTGAGATGGACTGGCAAGAAATATCTGGCAACTGGGTACTCGTTCCGCGAAATCCTGTTGGTATCATTCACTTCCTGGGCGGCGCATTCGTCGCTACCGCCCCCCACCTTACCTATCGTTCGCTACTAGAACAACTGGCAAGCAAAGGCTATGCCGTGATCGCGACGCCGTTTGTGAACACTTTGGATCATAGTGCGATCGCCAAATCTGTACTATTAAACTTTGAACGCGCCGTAGAACGCTTACAGGACAGTTCGGTAATCCGCAAGCGCTACCTTCCCACCTACGGAATCGGACACAGTATGGGGTGCAAACTCCATTTACTCATTGGTAGCCTTCTTCCTGTAGAACGCGCTGGCAATATCCTCATATCCTATAACAACTACGCTGCACGCGATGCCATTCCCTTAATCGAACAGTTCAACTTAGCCGCCGCCGTCGAGTTTACCCCTTCACCGTTAGAAACGAATAAACTCGTGCAAGAGCGCTATAATATTCGCCGCAACTTGTTGATAAAATTTACTAACGACACGCTTGATCAATCAAAGGCTTTAACTGAACTCTTGAAACAACGCTTTCCAGAAATGGTAACGGTACAGACGCTGACCGGGACTCATACCACACCCTTAGGGCAAGATATTAAATGGCAGACGGGAGAATCGTTCACGCCGTTTGATGCCTTCGGACAGTGGTTCAAGCAAGAAGTATACCGCGACCTCAATCAGCTCCAACGCACCATCCTCTTGTGGCTAAATCCTCTTTCCCCTCCATAATCATCTAGAGAGATAGTCAAAAGTCAAAAGTCTTCCATGACTAATGATTTATAACTGACTAATGACTCGTGACTTAATGACTAATGACTAATTTGTATCAAATCTTAATAATTGATGATGACCTGGCAGTACAGATACTTCTAACAAGGATGCTGGAAAGACAGGGTTATAAAGTCGTGGTTGCTAGCAATGGTGAGGAAGGAATTGCAAAGGCAATTGCTTGCTGTCCGGCGCTGATTATTTGTGATTGGATTATGCCAGGGTTAAATGGACTGGAAGTTTGCCAACGAATCAAGGCAGATCCCAAATTATCTACCACGTTCTTTATTTTATTAACATCTTTAGATTCAGTCGCCGATCGCGTTAAGGGGTTAGATGCGGGTGCTGATGACTTTATCACAAAACCGATTGAACACAATGAATTGCAAGCGAGAGTAAGAGCAGGATTGCGTCTGCACCAGCTTAGTAGAGATTTACAAACCCAAAAGCAAATTTTAGAAGCAGAATTGGCAGAAGCAGCAGAATATGTACGTTCGCTTCTGCCTCCCCCAATGACGCATCCTCTGGGCATCAGTTTCCAGTTCATTCCCTCACGCCAACTGGGAGGTGATTGTTTTGATTACTATTGGCTTGACCCTGATTACCTGGCAATATATCTGTTAGATACTGCAGGACACGGACTTAGAGCAACTCTCCCCTCAATTTCTGTGTTAAATTTACTGCGATCGCGTGCTCTGAAGGGTCTGAATTATTATCAACCTAGTGATGTCCTGCAAGCGTTGAATAATACTTTTCAAATGAATTATCAAAACGATAAATACTTTACTATCTGGTATGGAGTTTATAACCGAGTTAAACGCCAATTAATTTACGCAAGTGCCGGCCATCCACCAGCAGTCTTAATATCTGGAAAATCCCCAACCTCGACTAAAGTCAAAAAATTGAGAACTCCAGGTGTGCCTGTGGGTATGTTTCCACAGGTAAAATATGTAGATGACTTTTGCAATATTGAAGAATCAAGTTCTCTTTATATTTTCAGTGATGGCGCTTATGAAATCACCCAATCTGATGGCACTCTTTGGACGTTAGAAGGTTTCATTCAGATGCTTGTCACCTCACAGGGGCGATTTGAGGGTAAACTTGACCAAATATTAAATTACATCATCTCTTTAAACTCAAAAGAAGCTTTTGATGATGATTTATCTATCATCAAGATGAAGTTTGATTAATTTATTTTAGATATGGCAACTTTGTTAAATTCCTCTTGACTAGGAAATATTTCAAATACCTTATCCATACCTGTCAGTTCACACAATATTCTCACTTGTTCATTGATCGAGCAGAGCACCAAATTCCTATTTGCAGCTCGTAGGTCTTTGAAAGCTAACACCAAAGCACCCAAGCCAGAACTGTCCATAAAAGTCACATCTTTAAAATCAACTAATACTATTTTGGTGCTACTTTCTTTTTCTATAATTTCATTAATTTTTTCTCGAAACTCTTGCGATTGAGTAGTACCTAACATTCCAGTTAGTTGAATAACTTTTACTTGCTCTATCATAACGTAGGAATACTAATTAGTATAAATTTTTCTTGACATTGTTAGTCTATACCAATAGTAATTCATTTGAAAAACGGTAACCACATAACTATGTAAAAGTTCTGAATAATAAATTGGGATTTACCGAGAACTATTTGTTTGTAATTTTTCAAGCGTGAGTGCCTATTTCTGCTATTCTTTGCCTACGCTCCTGGTAAAACGGGGCTCACCTTAGCTCGATATAGCAACTTGTCACCTTGACGGTAACCAGTGTAACGCACCTTGACAATTTCACCAACTTGTGGGTTTCCTTCGAGAAGCTGGTGCAGTTGTGGGTTATACGGTATTTCTGCTCCCACAGCTGCTATGGCTTCCACTCCCCAATGCTGCAGAAGTTTTTCTAAGGGTTTGTGCACCAACGGAACGATATTTACCGCCGGTAACTGGGGATTTTCTCGTGCTTTGTGTGCGGCTGTGGGAAATTGCAATAACAAAGATTCCAGCAGTTGCAAACTAGACTGCTGGAACTCTTGCTGTAATACTTGTCGTTGCTGTTGTATTTGCTGTTGCGATCGCTCGTATTCTTTTTTTAATTGGTCTACATAATGTAACAATTCTTGGGTTGGTGTATCTTTATCTATCACCAACTCTACTTGAGAGAAAATAGCAACTAATTCATTTAAGGTGAGTTTCAGCGCTTGCGACAACTTAAGTAAGACATCCACGCGCATTTGCCCAACTCCGAACCGTCGCAACCGCAAAATTTGACGTTCTGAGACATCAGCAGTGCGACTCAACGCTTTAAAACTAGAAATACCCACCCGTTGCATCAAATCATGCAACTTTTGAGTGAAATCGGTGTCGGACATGACAGCACACGAGGAATTGGAAATTGGGAATGGGGGAATTGGTTGTTTTTGCCATTCCCCATTCCCCATACCTCTATTCTTCCAGCAAACTTCTCAGCATCCAAGCATTCTTTTCGTGTACCTGCATCCGTTGAGTCAATAAATCAGCAGTGGGTTCGTCATGAACTTCATCCACAACAGGGAAAATAGACCGCGCAGTTCTAACAACGGCTTCTTGTCCTTCGACAAGCAGGCGGATCATTTCTGTAGCTTTGGGGACACCAGGACTTTCTGAAATGGAACTGAGTTGGGTAAACTCGCTGTAAGTACCGGGTGCAGGATAGCCCAATGCTCTGATTCGTTCGGCAATCAAATCAACTGCTGCCGCTAACTCTGTATACTGGGTCTCAAACAACAGATGCAGAGTTTGGAACATCGGTCCTGTGACGTTCCAATGAAAGTTATGAGTTTTCAGGTACAGCGTATAAGTATCAGCCAGCAGGCGAGATAAACCTTCGGCAATTTTAGCCCTGCTTGCTTCGTCAATACCAATGTTTACTGGGAATGTTTGACTTGGCATAATTTTCTCCAAATGATTTATTGAATTGTCGTACCAAAGACAAAAGACAAGCTTATGCCAGATGCATCTTCAAAACACTTTTAGGGGCTTTGCGGACTCTAGCGATGATAGTTTCTTTACCCAAACGCTGGCAAGCTTCGTAGCGATGGCATCCAGAAAATCCGTAGTACTGTCCATCGACTTCTAAAACATCGATTGGTTCTTTCTGCCCAATGGCAGCAATCGATTCCATTAAAGCTTTTACCTTTTCTGGGTCGTTTTGGCGTGGCAAAGGTCGCCGTATCTGATTTAAAGGAATCTCTTGAATGACCATATATGAGTGGTGTTTTGTCGCTCTTGATAAATCATAATCGTTATGACTTCAAGTTGCAACTGGTTTTGGTTATGAAACAGGTATTGGTTTGAGCAAATAACTTGTGCCAAAAACTACTACACTACATAGGAAAGTCAGAATGCTCAAAAGGAACCCTAAAGATGAAAGGGGGGTCTTAAAATCAGGATGCTTCGCTTGAATTTTTCTGGACGGATTTTTTCCGTTTTAGGGGCTTGCAACCAAGTATGTCTGACATTATCCTTCTTACCTAATAATGATTTTGGCGATCATCTACCCCTAGACAGCTGTGGCGGCAAAACAAAGATTCCATGAAAATCATTTGGCGTATTTCTTACACGGTACTCACCACGTTTTGTTTGTTGGGTCTAACTGGGGCGTCGGGTCCAGCAAGTAGAACAAAGGATGTGGAAATCAGCATTGGCATTGTGCAGCGATTTGGAGATAAGCCTACAGAAGCGCTGCAATTAGAACCCACCAAAGGCGATCGCTTGAGGTTGAAGTTTCAAGATGGGAGTACCCAGCAAACTTTAGTCACGACCAAGCCTGTCAAACTAGAAGTCTTGATGCAAGCTTTGCCAGCAGCAGTCGTCAAGGAAAGGGTCGTCTTGGGAACATTCCGTACGTATGAAACCGCTGAAGATAGTGCGAAAAACTGGCGCGATCGCGGGATAGAAGTAGAAATAGCCCAACCAGAACGCTGGCAAGTTTGGGCAAAACGGGAAGTTTATAACACTCCCTTACTCAGACGTTTGCTGTTGCAAAGCGTGCAAGCTGCTGGTCAAAAGACTGCTTTTGTCGATACCCAAGTTTTACAAAACGTACCCCGAGTCACTTGGCAAGTGGATGGCAAACGCTTCAGCCCAGATAATTTAGAAATTAGTAGCGACAAAAATTTGATTCGGGTCAATGAAAGTAAAAAACCCGAGAAAGCACGTCTTTACCCTGGACGCATGAAGTTGCAGCCAAATGCTTATGGTGACTATACTCTCGTCAATGAAGTGCTTTTAGAAACATACTTGCGTGGAGTGGTGCCGTATGAAATTGGCGCGACAGCTCCCATGCCAGCAATGGAAGCACAAGCGGTTCTCGCTCGGACTTATGCATTACGAAATTTACATAGATTCGCTATAGATGGGTATCAATTATGCGCCGATACTCACTGTCAAGTTTATTATGGGTTGAGTGGAGTGACACCGAAGACAGATCGGGCGATCGCCACAACACGGGGTATGGTTCTCACTTATAAAAACCAGCTAGTGGATGCTTTATATTCTTCCACAACTGGTGGCGTCACCGCTTCCTTTAGCGATGTCTGGAATGGTGATGACCGTCCCTATCTCCAACCGATAGTAGATGCTCCGAGCCATGATATATGGAACTTGTCTGGGCAGAATTTAGCCGATGAAAACCAATTTCAACAGTTTATCAGTCTCAAACAAGGATTTAATGAAAGTGAGAGGGACTTGTTCCGTTGGCGTCGGGAAACGAGCTTGAAAGACATTACCAAGGGTTTACAAAAATTTCTCAAGGTGAAAAACAGTCCCTATGCGAAGTTCAAAACTATCCGAGAGATGAAGGTAGTAGAGCGAAGCAAGAGCGGTCGGATTCTCAAACTCGATGTCAAAACAGAGATTGGCACATTTTCTTTACATAAAGACGAAGTTCGCAGTGCCTTTATGGCTCCTATCAGCACCCTGTTTTACCTACAACCATTAAATAAAGGTAACTCAGAACTTTGGGGATACGCCTTTGTTGGTGGTGGTTTAGGACATGGAGTTGGCTTGAGTCAAGTGGGTGCTCAAAATTTAGCTAACCTCGGCTGGTCAAGTCCAAAGATTCTTCAGTTCTACTATCCTGGGACTAAAACTCAAATTCTCGGCAACGGGATTGCGCAAACAAACTGAGCAAATCTATATCTATCACGCTCAAAATGCTTTCCTTCCCTTGCAGCTCAACACAGGGATGCTTGTGGAAATTGCTAAAATTAAATTAATAAAGCAGGAACGCGGGATTCCCTGTGCTCCTGCTTACATAACATGAATCTAGACTGAATGCCAAAGTAGGTGTTGGAGCAGACACAACAGAGGATGATTTCTGTTGTCTGTACTGCTTCTTTTACTTTTGTGTCTCTACGACATCGGATACTCTTCTAAGAGGTTGATTTTTGAGATGTCTAACTTTTAGTAAAGTTCCTCTTCCTTGTGGGTTTCGATGGTGCAGTCTCCAGTTGGGTAAGCGACACAAGTCAAGATATATCCAGCTTCCATCTGGTCATCATCTAAGAAAGACTGGTCAGACTGGTCAGGCGCAGGACCAGATTTGAGTTTACCAGCACAGGTAGAGCAAGCACCAGCACGGCAAGAGTAGGGTAGGTCAAGACCAGCTTCTTCAGCAGCGTCTAGAATATATTCATCGTCATTAACGTCAATTGTTTGGTTTAGCCCTTCGCTTTCGTTAACCAGAGTTACCTTGAAAGTCGGCATTTAGTAATCCTCTTTTTTGCAAACGGATTGTATAAGTTATGCTAAAGCAAATACCACGGCTAATCCTATGGGATCAGCCGTTCATTAAAATTTGCTTCACTTCTGATACTACGAGAAAAATAAAACGATGCAACCGGAAATCGAACTCGATTAGTAATGAAATTTAGTTAGTTAATCACGATAAGTTTTTTTTATAAGACTGAGTCTCTACTCCTTAGATTATTAAATAAAATTATAAGTGTCCAAAAAATCTTGAAAGTATAAAAAGTTAGCCTACTATATCAATTTATAGCTTATTTAACCAGCAATTTGCTGCACCTTCATTTGTCTACGAATACCCTTTAAGCCACTCTGTCACAGTGTAAGTAAGTTATGCAAGCAGGAGCATAGGGTTTTCTGTGTTCCTGCTTGCATAACCTGAATATAGACTTATTGCCAAACTAGGTGTAACCAACAGACACAGCACAGGGGGAATATTTCTCTGTCTATCCTGCTTTTTTTTCTGTCTTTACCACATCAGTGGCTCTTGGAAGTTGATTTTTGAGGTGCCTAAGCTTTATTCGATATCATCTTTCTTGTGGGTTTCGATGGTGACATCAGAGGTAGGTTTGGCGATACAGGTCAGCACATATCCTTGCTCAATCTGGTCGTCGTCCAAGAAAGACCCGTCAGACTGATCAACGGAACCTGATTTAATGAAACCAGCACAGTCAGAGCAAGCACCAGAGCGGCAAGAGTAGGGCAAATCAAGATCAGCTTCTTCAGCTATATCTAGAATGTATTCATCATCTGCTACGTCAATTGTTTTGTTTATCCCTTCAGCGTCATTGACGAGTGTCACTTTGTAAGTAGCCATTATGTCATCCTCTCTTCTGGAAACGGACTGTATAAGTTATCCTAAAGCAAATAGGACACCTGATCTTATTGGATCAGCAGTTCATGAAAATTTGCTTCACTTGTGAGTACTACGAGAAAAACAAGATGATATAACCGGAAACTGAACTCGATTAGTCATGAAATTTAGTGAGTTAACCAAAATAATTTTTTTATAAGACTGAGTCTCTACTTGTTAGATTGTTAAATAAAGTTATAAACGAGCAAAAAAATTTCAATGTATAAAAATAACATGGTAAACCAATCTGAGGTTGGTTGAGATGTTAAAGCTGTTTGTTGTGGGAATAGGGGTGTGGGAGTGTAGACATAGGGGTCTAATTTTCCCTATCATTGTTACCTCGATATGGGCGTAACGCCTTGCGCCCTTATACCCACTGATTCCTTAGCGCTTATACATAAGAGCAATAAACAAAGCGGTGACAATAATAATGTACGATAACTCAGCTTTTTCACAAAAATGCCCAGTAAGGGTGGGTTTGGTTGGTACTGGGTATGCAGCAAAGCTCCGGGCTGAAACATTGGTGCATGATCAACGCTCACATCTCGTTGCTGTTGCCGGTCATACGCCCGAGAAGATAGAAGCCTTTGCTAGAGACTACCAGGCTGAGGTGATAGATTCTTGGCAGCAACTGGTAGAGCAAGACAATATAGACTTGGTGGTCATTTCTACTGTGACTCGGGATCATGGTGCAATTGCACGAAAAGCGCTGGAGAACGGTAAACATGTTGTTGTAGAGTATCCCCTTTCTGTAGACGTGGCAGAAGCTGAAGAACTTATTGCCCTTTCCAAAGCACAAAAAAAATTGCTCCATGTCGAACATCTTGAACTTTTGGGTGGTTTACATCAAGCCTTGAAGCAATACCTCCCAGAAGTTGGTCAAGTATTTTTTGTGCGCTACAATACCATTAATCCCCAGCATCCTGCGCCCCGGAAGTGGACCTACTGCCACGAGCTTTTCGGCTTTCCTTTGATTGGCGCACTTTCCCGCTTGCACCGTCTTGTAGATTTGTTTGGTAAAGTTTTATCGGTCAACTGTCATAACCGATTTTGGCAGATAGAAGAAACAGAGTATTACCAAAGTTGTTTCTGCGATACTCATCTGTCTTTTAATAGCGGGCTGTTAGCCCATGTTGTCTACGGTAAAGGCGAAACTTTGTGGCAACCAGAACGTAAGTTTGAAGTTCATGGTGAAAACGGGGGATTACTTTTTGATGGCGACACGGGAGTTTTGGTACAGCTAGGGGAAACAAAGCCGATAGAAGTTGGTAATCGTCGGGGTTTGTTTGCCAAAGATACGACAATAGTGTTAGACCATCTCATTGATGGTACTCCCATATACGTCACCTCAGAAGAAAGCTTGTACACTCTGAAAGTGGCGGATGCGGCACGACGTTCTGCCCAAATGGGGGTAACGGTAGTATTGGATGATGCTTTACATTAAATTACATGAAAAGCGAAACGATTGTTATTTTATCTAACAGGGAACTAGACAAGATGCGTAAGGCTGGACGCTTGGCAGCCGAACTTTTACACCATCTTGAACCAATGGTCAAGCCAGGGGTAAGCACCTTGGATCTGAATGACGAAGCTGAACGGTGGACACAGGCGCATGGTGCAAAAAGCGCACCTCTTGGCTACAAGGGCTTTCCTAAGTCAATTTGCACGAGTGTTAATGAAGTCATCTGTCACGGGATTCCCAATGCCAAGCAAATCCTCAAGGAAGGTGACATCATTAATATTGATGTAACGCCGCTTGTTGATGGCTACCACGGTGATACATCCAAGACATTCTTTGTTGGCACACCTTCGCCAAAAGCCAAAAAGCTGGTTGAGGTGACACAGGAGTGCTTGAGAAGGGGTATTGCTGAGGTTAAGCCAGGATCACGCGTTGGGGATATTGGTGCAGCCATTCAAGAATATGCCGAGGCACAGGGGTTTTCGGTGGTGCGAGACTTTGTAGGACACGGTGTTAGCAACGTTTTCCATACTGCACCGGAAATTCCCCACTTTGGGACACGAGGCAAGGGAAAACGTCTACGATCTGGTATGGTTTTTACCATTGAGCCAATGATTAACGAAGGCACTTGGGAAGTCGAGCTTCTGGGCGATGGTTGGACTGCTGTGACACGCGATCGCAAGCTTTCCGCTCAATTTGAGCATACTCTCGCTGTGACTGAAGACGGCGTTGAAATCCTCACGTTACCCGAAGGCGAGACTTAACCATCAAAAACCTTCTGTGTTGATGGCATCAAAACTATAGCGCTTCTGACTTGCATCAAATACACACATGCGGTTGGGGCAAAGGCTGGTTTTGGACAACCCCTTTCCCGCTTTGCTCCTTCACCGCGTACAGCCCAGATGCCCCATCATCAAGCAATCCAGTTAGAACTACCCCAATCACTTGCGGATCATAGCTCCGGGCGGCGGAGCGAAACAAGACGTCAATCGAGGGACGAAAGCGATTTTCCTTAGGTCCGCGAGTTACTCGGATATGCCCCGATTCCACAAGCAGGTGGTGATCTGGCAGAGCAATATAAATCCGTCCCGGTTGGCTTCAGACAATGAAACAGTCCTGCCCTAAATAAGGCTGAATTTCTGATGAGAAATTGATAGTGAAAATGCGACGAGAAAAATGCAGGATAGACTCAGGAAAAACTCATCTCTAGGCATTGCACATCGCAAGAAACCTTTTAGGAATTCTCTGTCGCAAGCCAAGCACGCAAAACCTCTGCTACTGTCCACGCTTGGGCAATACATCCCCGTGGGGTCATAGGGGCATTGCCATCAAAAATTTCGCTGAGATTACCGACACCGTGAGCAGTGAGATGGTTCGCCATTGGCTCTAGGAACTGACGAGCAATAGCTGGATTTTTATAGACACGCATATGTGCCAGGACAAAGGAACCTAGTAACCAACCCCAGACTGTTCCTTGATGATAGGCTCCATCGCGTTGATACTGATTACCTCCGTAGTTTCCCTGGTATTGGGTATGCTCAGGGGCAAGCGAACGCAATCCATGCGAAGTTAGCAGCATCCGCCCACAAGAATCGACCACTCCTCGTTGTTGCGCTGGCGTGAGCGGGCTTTCGGGTAAGGAGACGGCAAAAATCTGGTTAGGGCGCAAGGATGGGTCATCTCCATCGGGACCATCCAGCACATCGTAGCAGTAGCCTGTCTGTTGATTCCAAAAGCGAGAAAATCTGACTTGGGTACGGTCGGCGATCGCCTCATACTCCTGATGGGCCTTGCCAATGTGGCGAGCAAAGTTTGCCATTGTCCGTAAGGCATTATACCAAAGCGCATTTATCTCTATGGGTTTACCGATACGTGGTGTTACCACCCAATCTCCGACTTTGGCATCCATCCAGGTGAGTTGCACACCCGTTTCCCCTGCGTAAAGCAAACCATCGGTGGAATCGAGGTGGATGTTGTAGCGAGTGCCGCGACAGTGCCAGTCGATGATATCTGCAAGCACCCCAAAGAGTTCATGCAACAAATCATCATCCTCAGTGGCGCTGTAGTAAGCGCGGACTGCTTCAAAATACCAGAGAGTCGCATCGACTGTATTGTATTCAGGTGTTTCACCCGCATCGGGGAAGCGATTGGGTAACATTCCCTGGTCTACATACGTGGCAAAGGTGCGGAGAACTGAGCGTGCTATCTCTGGGCGTTCAGTGGCAAGGGTCAACCCAGGTAGGCTAATCATCGTATCGCGTCCCCAGTCACTAAACCAGTGATAACCAGCGATGATGGTTTTGCCGTGAGGGTGTTCTGGCACAGAGCGGTCAACAATAAACTGGTCAGCAGCCAACACTAAATGATTGATCCAGGCAGGAGAATCAGGAGCATGGAGGGGTCGGTTAGATTTCCAGAGTTCGATTAACTTCTGCTCTTGAACGTGACGGTGGTGGAGTGCTGCTTCACCATCCAAGTCTGGTTGCTTTTCAGTACTGGCGACAAACGTGAGCGATGAGCGAGGATTGAGTGTAGCTTCAAAAGTAGCAGCGTGGAGGTGGTCTTCTTTGTCGCTCAGTCCTCGGTAGCGTTCAACTGCCAGGTCAAATCCGTAATACCAATTGTGGACAACAGATGCACTGCCGTGGTCACTCAGAAGATACAGTGGTACAGCACCCGGATAAGCAGCGACACAAATTCCTTGTGTAACTGGCTCAATACTCATCTGCCAACCGTTGCTTTGGGTACTGCCGTGATAATCGCGGTAGTTGACCATTGCTTTCAGCGTCAGCTTTAACGGTTGGGTGGCGCGACGCAGGGTATATTGGACATAGGTTGTGTTAGCTCCCTGCTGCATCCACACCCGTTTTTCTAACAAAGCGTCAGCAAAGGCAAAACGCCACACAGGAATTGTGCCTTCCAAGGAAAAGCGTTCAATGTGCTGGTAGCCTTGGGGACTGACGATACCATCCACCCAACGGTTCGTGTGCAGAGAGAAAGAGCGAGCGTCATACAAGGCAGTTTCATCCAGTTTTGTCAGCAGCAAAGTGCGACCCAGAGGCGGTTTCAATGCTGCTACCAGCAAACCGTGATAGCGACGCGTCAGCAAACTTGCCACAGTACCAGAAGCGTAACCACCGATGCCATTGGTGACTAACCATTCCCGCGATTGTGCGATGTCGAGATTGCCACAGATTTCCCGCCCAAATTCAATAGACATAAGTCAACACCCTTCCTTGGGATTGATATTTTGGAGTATCGGTTATAAAGCCTATGGTGTGCTGAGATTGGGATTAAGAGTTGATCACAGAGCAATGCTGCCTAAGACTATAAATAAACTCTTAATTTCGTACTTTTAGTAACCAGCATATTAGTAAAATTTTATCAAGATTAGCTATTCACTTAACCCGTTTTCAGTAAAAAAAACAGAATAATTTTACTGAAAATATTTTTTATTTGTGATTTAAGTCAGTACTTTTGGTGACTTGTGTCATCGAGAAAAATACTGCATATTCGGACGATACTTAATACATTTATCTCCAGGTGGTTTTACCAAGTGACCAATTCTCCATACAAGTCAAAAGCTCAAAAATTATTATTGCAGCTTTTGCCCAAGAGAAGCACTATGAAGAGCGTTTGCCTTATATTGCTTGCTTTTAGTCTTACTTCTAGCATATTCATTACAACTGCGTACTGGGAGTCACCCTATAAGAACGACGCTGGTGAGCTTTTATGCAAGGAAAACCTCTCTTGGAAAGATAACTGGATCTGTAGAGTTGCAAATTCAAAAGTATTACAGCAAGTTCAAAATTTTAGTGTTGTTTTTGCTGCATGGTTATTTATTTTTGATACATTTGAACGTAAAAAACGAGCATATCGCGAAGCATGGAGTTTGATAGATGGCGCTAGAGAATCTGAAACCAGCGGAGCCAGGATTTTGGCTCTTAGTGAGCTACATGAGGATAAGGTTTCTTTGAAAGGACTTGATGCTGAGGGCGCAGACTTGATCGGAGTTAACTTAAGGGGAGCTTTTCTTGAAAAAGCTAATCTTCGAGATGCTCTTCTTCAAAGTTCCAACTTAATCAGTGCTAATCTTCAAGAATCTGAACTTCAAGGTGCTAATCTTCGAGAAGCAAAGCTACACAGAGCCGACCTGCGGATGGCAAATCTTCAAAGGGCTAATTTAGAGAAAGCTGAGCTTCAAAACAGCAAACTTGCTGGAACAGATTTTCGGCTAGCAATCTTAGAAGAAGCTCAACTCCAAGAAGCTATTCTGTCAGGTGCTGATTTTCGAGGAGCTGATCTATGGAGAGCCAATCTTAACGAAGCTAATATAGAGGATGCCAGATTTGCAGGTGCTAAAATCGACATCAATCAAGTTAAGAAAGCTAAAAATTGGGAAAAAGCCATATATGGAAAGGATTTTGCTCAAGAACTCGGCGATTTATTATCACGAGAGGAGTATCCAGACAGCTTTGAAATAGAAAAGCCAAGAAATGAATCATTAGAAAATGAACCACTGAAACATTTGTTATGGTTGTTAATTTTTAGTGATTTTGGAGATAAAAAAGAACTTTTACGGTTGGAGCAAAAGCTGGATAAAGCAATTGAGTTGTTAAGCGGCGATAAACCAGTTTCAGTAAAAGATAGCCTTTCTTTAGAATCCAGTGTAACAAATGTTGTAGAGGGGTGGCTCCAGAAAAACTCAAATAGTAATAAAGATATAGAGGGAAAACTTAGGGAGAAATTACAAAATTTTCAAGATATTAGTGAAACTGCAAGGCAGAATGTTGAAAAGCGAAAAGAATTTGACTCTCTTGCTAGTGAGTGGTTAAAACTTAGATGTAACAGTCTGAAAGAATTGGGAATTAGAAATGTTCTCAGTAAAAAGATTGAGATGAAAGAGGCTGGAGGTCTTCTCTATCCACAGGATAAAATAACTCAACTTAACGAGGATATTGACAAATTATTAAATATTTTGGTCAGAAGCCTTTCTACACATCAGCATCCTTCTCTTTCTGAGACAATAACTCTTAAGCTACCAACCTCTGTGTACCTAGATGTACTTAAGGTAATTTGGGAGGAAGTAATTCCAAAATATTTAAATAGTGAACCTGAGCAAATATCTAATGAAGCCTTAAATCGGCTCAAAGGATACTTTCTACTTTTGAGAGATGAACTCAAACAAATGCAATCACTTTAATAAGTTAGTTACTTTCTGACCTTGAGAGGACAACAAGCATTTTCTCAGGTATATAGGGCAAACGCATCTAAAGTATAAGATTGCTTTTATTGCAAGGGTTTCAGCATTTTATCTTCAAGCCGATTTTTTGAGGGAAATCCATATCCGGTAAGCATTTCAGACATCACGTGCGTTTGCCCTGCTCAGGTATAAATATAGAAGAAATTATCTTTTGTTCTAATATTCTAATGGACATGAGCATTTATTCCAAAGAAATAAAAATTCACTTTTTAGAGTAGGAAACTGCTCCAGAATATTACAAATCCTTTCACGGAAAGTTGAAGCTTGCTCAGGATAGTTCATGATAGTATTCCTTATCTGAGTCAAAATTGAATGGAGAGCATCTATATCTCTCCTTTCCAAAGCATCGTCTATCTGGAAATCAATATCCAAGTCATCATCAAAATCAAAAAATCCTGTCATACATTATTTCCTATGCAAAAATAAAAGTTACTTTGCCTGCACACCAATTGAACAATTTGTTGAAATTCAATCGTTGAGTAGCTAGTAACATTAAGCACAGATTATTTAAGGTATCGGGGCACTTTATACTGACTTTGCAAAAACACTCTACTTTTTTGTCAATGCTTCATGAAAAATATGTTTCATGTACAAAAGCTTTATCAGGGGTAGTAATAAACTTTGATAAGCCTAAGCCGTAGCGAAAATGACTCAAACCGTGAGAAATAGACGAAAATGGTGTGTTAAGATAGCCTAACGCACCTAAAAATATCTGAATTATCCTGTACTGACCTTTCAACCTTCAGTAAACTTCATTGCCACCCCATTCATACAGTAACGCTTACCAGTAGGTGCAGGACCATCATTAAAAACATGACCCAGATGTCCACCACAGCGATGGCAATGCACTTCAACCCTGGTCATAAAAAATGACTTGTCTACGGTTGTGGCGATCGCCCCTTCTATTGAGTTGAAAAAACTAGGCCAACCAGTGCCACTGTTAAATTTGGTATCAGATGTAAAAAGTGGCAAGTCACAGGCAGCACATACATAAGCCCCTTTAGCATATTGCTTATCGAGAGAGCTGGTGTGAGCGCGTTCAGTCCCATGTTTCCGCAGCACAGAAAACTGTTCCGGCGTTAAAATTTTGCGCCACTCTTCTTCGGTTTTGCTGATTTCAAACTCATTCTTTGCAGTTGCCATAACTTCTGACCTTCCTAATAAATAACGTGATAACCATACTGTGCCTAGCATTGCTGCACCAGCGTGTAAAAAATATCGTTTTTTCATAATGCATCATTAATTTGCCGATTGAGCTAGCTTAATGACTAGCATGAGCGATAACCATGAATGAGCCCTGATAGAATCATTAAAATCTGCTAAGAATCATTGACATAAATACCATTAACTTCTATAGTTGTGTACTTTCTCTGAAAATTTCATCCGCTCCACCAAATGATCTCCCACGCGTAAAGCGTTGGATAGCTGCGATCGCCTGCCAGCAAGCGGGAGCTACGCGGTGCAGCAGAAGGACGAGAACCGCCTGTGGAGTTGCCGAGGTTGCTTGCTGTCGCTGATCTTCGTCGTTAGCTCATAAGTTTGATTGGAAACTCTATCAAGGTTATGCATTAAGGTGAGACTCGTGAGACTTAACTTTCCCGATTTACCTGCCTCGATTTATGATCGAGGCGAATCGCTTGCTCTAGAACTGATTTTTCTCTGGCTCTACGAGCATACGGCTGCAATTTTGTGATATTCCAACCCGTGATTATACTCATATCTTCTAAATTCATTCCCTTGATCAACATTTCTACACACCATGTCTGTTGGGCTTGCTCAATGACTGGCTGTTGCCCTTCTGGTGTTAATAATCCCTCAGTTAATATTTGCCAGCGCTGTTGTATTTCTGCCTCTGAAATAGGCATTCCATCGTCGTTGAGAAATAATGCAAAGTGGTTATCTTTACGACTTTTTAACCACTGAGTTAAGGGATTGCGAGTATAAGAGCCATACTGCTTACCCATGATCCACTGATTGACAGGAACTTGTCGAATAGAGCCTTGGGTGATTTGCAATAAGTGTTGCTTGGCGTCGTTAATTTGGTGCGATCGCTCTAAGTTGGCAATTTCTTCTGAAGATAAACCTGCTGCAAACAAAACGTACATCAGGGCATAATCTCGCAGCCCTGATTTTTTGGCTCTTTGCAAAATCAAGGAGACTAAATTTGCTGGTAAATCTACCACCTTCTCTGTTACAATAAATTCATTATTGATTTGATTTGAAGAGTTTGTGGCGACCTTTAAAAACAGCGCCACCAAATTTTCCAAAAACTCATCTCTGTCATGCCAAAGTTCATGAAATTCGCTGGTAAATTCAATCACGGCATATCCTACCAACATACTATTGAGTAAACTGGCTAGCTTTTGAGGTGGCAATTGGGTGTATAATTGCTCGCGCTCCATCATAGTTGCTAAATATTCAGCAACATAGTTGTTGGCTTGGGCTAAGCTTCTTCCCAGCGCTTGACGATTTTCTATTGGATATTTTCCTGACTCACCGACTACAGAGCGTACCAATTCAGGAACTTGTTCTAAAGCCGTTAAGCGCTCTTCGCAATAATCTTTGAGAGCTTGGTTAACACTGTTGCTTTGACTGACTTGGGTTTTTAAGGATTCACCCAGTTCTTTAAACACTGGTGATTCGGAAATCACTGCTAGAACCAATCCGTGCTTGTTGCCAAAATGCCGGAATAACGTCACTTCATTCACTTTTGCTAATTCTGCGACAGCTTTGGTTGTCGTCTCGGTAATTCCTTGGGTCGCGAATAACTCCATTGCTGCATTAATCAATCTCTGTCGCGTTGAAATTATTTCTCCAGACATACGTGAAAACTGCAAGTGGCACTTGCATTTAAATTTTACCTTTGCTAGACTAACAGATGTAAGTAGCACTTGCATCCTCTCTTCCTACTTTAGCTGTCTTCGCCAGTGTTCACAGAGGATGTGGTAACGAGTACAGTCTTCTGCACTAGTTTATTTACGGCATTCACGTCAAAGGAAAGATTTATGACTATCAACTCAGCTGCAGCTGTTGGTAAGCAGCCGCTTACTCTGAGCTGGATCAACGTAGCATTTTTCGGTACATTTCATGCCTTGGCACTGCTCGCTCCCTGGTGTTTTTCTTGGTCTGCTTTGGGAGTTATGGTATTCCTGCACTGGTTGTTTGGCAGCATTGGTATTTGTTTAGGATATCATCGGCTTTTGACTCACCGAAGTTTACAGGTACCGAAGTGGTTGGAATATGCGATCGCCATCTTGGGTGCGCTTGCGATGCAAGGAGGACCAATCTTTTGGGTGGCGGGACATCGGCTACATCATGCGCATACAGAGGATCCAGACAAAGACCCCTACTCTTCCCAGCGTGGTTTTTGGTGGAGCCATATCCTTTGGATTCTTTACCCGCGTGCAGAGTTTTTTGAGGAACAACATTACAAAAAATTTGCCTCGGACTTATACCGTGACCCATTTTATCGTTGGCTGAATCGCAACTTCTTGCCGCTCCAAATTCCTGTTGGTGTCCTATTGTATGTTTTGGGTGGATGGAGTTTTGTGATCTACGGAGTCTTTGTGCGGGCAGTAGTGCTGTGGCATACTACTTGGTTCATTAACTCAGCGGCTCACCTGCGTGGCTATCGTAGTTTCCAGCTGAAGGACAGCTCTCGTAATCTTTGGTGGGCGGCAATTCTAACTTATGGTGAAGGCTGGCATAACAATCATCATGCTCATCCAAATGTTGCAAAAGCCGGATACTCTTGGTGGGAAGTAGATATGACTTGGTGGGCAATTAAAACATTGCAGACTGTGGGGTTAGCTAAGAAAGTTGTGATGCCTCCAACGTCAAAAGCACAAGTTTGACATCCTGTTGCAAAAATCTAGTTTAAAGGTATTTGGAACCGCAGATGCACTTCTGTTGGACGCAGATAAATTATCTGTGTTCATCTGCGGTTTCATTTTAAAAAATTTTGACAAATGATTATGTGCCCAACTTATTAGGAATGCCTTCGCAACCACCGGGAATAGTACCTCTGGTTTTTTCGCCTCCCCAAGCGCAACAATAGTATCGCGCAGATTCAGACATTCGCTGGGCATTGGTGAAATCAGCGTTTTCGACAACAGCGCCTGTGTGTTCGCCAGTCTCGTAGTTTGGCGGTGCAGTACGGCTGCGGGGCGAGGCGCTTTCAGCGGAACCATAGAAGAAGCGAGTTGCGTTCAAATCAGCACCGTTAAGTTTTGCTTGATATAAAATAGTGCGGGAGAGATTGGCTTTTACCAAGTCACAGTTAGTGAGGTTAGTGCGGACAAGATTGGCTTCCGATAGATCAGTCCAACGCAAATCAGTACTAGCAAAATCTGCTCCCGCAAGCATCACTCCTAAATCGATCACACGCAAACCAGCGTCTCGATCTTCTGCATAACCGCCATTACCATCGAGAATGGCACGCCCAAGGTGGCGATCGCGCTTCAGGGGTGTCAGCAATTTGGAACGCGAGAGAAAGCGGAGAACTTTCGCTTTCCCACTACCATCTATACTACTGAGAATTGCTGCTGTGCGTCCTTCCGCAATCATCCGTTCTTGCGGCCAATCTTCTAACAATCCTTGCTCATCTAATACTAAGTCAGAGATACCTTGGAAATAGGAATCTATCGTCTGCTGCTGGGTGATAATATTTTGCTGAACGGTAAGCAGGTTTTGCTGAATCGTTAAGTCTTTGGAAATCACGTACTGTCGCCAAGCAACATAGACGGCAACAATGGCGATGAGAATTTGCCCCAAAGCGCCAAACCATTCTGCTAGTGTCCCAGCAGCGTCCCAGTTAACTCGGCGTCCAAAAGCTATGATGCGATCGCCCAAACCGCTGAACTTAATTCCACCAATGATGCCTGCTACGACTCCTAAAAAGGCAACAAACACCGCTCGTTCTTGATCTGAAAACCACTCTTGTACCGCAGTGACTATAGTTGGTAACAGCACTGCTAGTGACAAGACCAAAGTTCCTAGCGTTCCGAAGATACCAATGATCCAGTTATTGATGGCAATTCCTATGAAAGTGATGGCGATCGCTACTAAGATCAGCAACAATGCCCTGGGTTTGACTGTTACAGGTCTAGTGATCCCTTGGGTGGTGGAACGTGCTTGTTGCAGGGCAGCTGTGTTGCGCGGAGATTGCAGCGATGAAATTGCAGAAAGGGCTTGTTGAGTGGCAAGCCCATCTGGTATGAAGCAATTGTCACCTACGTCCTCAAAGTCATCTGGTTGTAAGTCGTCTTCGAGAACAGGTTCTTGTTTATGAAACAGGGATGAGTTGGAGTTGGATTCAATCGGCATGATTATATTTTGCCACCAGCACGCTTCAGTTCAACAGCTGTCTCATGGTATCTGCTAGAAGGTGGGGTTAGGCAACAGCCGCAGGTAGCAACACAAGGCGGCTCACTTGCTCAACAGTAGTACCATTTCTTAGAGCCTCAAGCATATGCCCCAGGGAGTCGTAACCGTCAGCATCAGGTTTGAGCGTCACCAGCAGATTGCAATTATTGCGGTCAAGCTTGGTGTTGGCACAGATTGCGGATTGATTGGCTGTTTTGGGTTCAGAGCGATCGCTCAATCCTATTAAACCATCTTGGCGAAAGCCTTCCAAGCGTTGGACGATGGTATCGCACTGCTTTTGAGTATTCCACCCATCGCCAAAGCTGTTGATCATCCGAAGCCTTGGCTTCGTCCCCTGATCACTACGATACATTACCGTCCAAACTTCACCGCCATTTTGTGTATCGGGTCTTTGCCGTTCAAAAGTCAAGAGTAACTCTGGACTGTATGCAAAAACAATTTCTATATTTACTAGAAACAATTTATTGCATCTATCTTATGACAGATTTTAACCTTCTTATTTTAGATGTGAAATTCTTAAGATAGGGAAAATACTAAGATTATCCTTGTAATTTAGGTATAATATGGTATATTTGCCAAGAAGAATTTTGTCAAACATCTTAGCTTCAGCGAAGGTTTTGATACTTTTTTTAACCATATTTTTGCTAAAATGTCAGTATGTCTTTATACTTCTTTCAAAGAAGAAAAAGATTAGGATGATACTAAGAGTTCTATAGTCAAGCATGGTCAGTTGGCGTTGCTTTATTGCTTATAGCTTTTTAACGACTGTATTTCTATCTGGCTGTGGTGAGTGGGCAAAATCAGCTGGACAAAATAGCAAGCAAGTGATCAAGGAAACTAATGTTGCCCAGTTGATGACACAAGCAAATGATGCTCAAAAAGCACAAGACTATTTCACTAAAGGGAATAGTTTGTTCAACTTGCATCGCTACGAGGAAGCAATAGCAGCATACGACAAAGCGATATCGATTAAATCTGAGAGTGCTGAAGCATGGATTAACAGAGGTAATGCATTAACTGCTTTGCAACGGTATGAGGAGGCTGTACAATCGTACGACGAAGCAATTGCCATCAAAACAGACAAACATGAAACGTGGTTTAACAAAGGTAATGTCCTAACAAAATTACAACGCTACAAAGAAGCCATAGTATCCTACGACAAAGCAATTGCCATTAAACCAGACAAGCTTGAAGCTTGGATAAATAGAGGCATAGCCTTGACAAACTTGCAACGCTATCACGAAGCCTTAGCATCGTACGATAAAGCGATCGCCATTCAACCAAACAAGCATGAAGCTTACTACAATAAAGCTTGTACCTATGCATTACAGAATAATACTAAATTAGCAGTTGAGAACCTACAAAAAGCAATTAAGCTTTTTCCTGGGAAGTACGACAAGTTAGCAAAAACAGACTCAGATTTTGCCAAAATTCGTAGCAATAAGCAATTTCAGGAATTGATACAATAGTTTGTAAAATTTTAAACTATAGTAGGGTGCGTTATGGCAAAGCTAACGCACCCTAAATCTTGAAAATTTACTTATTAAAATTGTTACTGTTAACCTTTATAAAAGTATAGATTTTAAATATGAAAAAACTCTTAATTACTGGTGCCAGTGGTTTTTTAGGATGGCATCTTTGCCAGATAGCAAAACAAGAATGGGAAGTCTATGGAACCTACTTTTCCCATACTTTAGAAATTCCAGGTATCAAAATGCTGAAAGTGGATTTAGTAGATTTTCAAGAACTGAAACAAATATTTGATGCTGTTCAACCAGCAGCCGTGATTCATACCGCTGCAATATCCCAACCAAATTTTTGTCAAACTCATCCGGATGAATCACACGCAATTAATGTGACAGCATCCTGCAATATCGCCGGGCTTTGTGCGGATTCTTCTATTTCTTGCGCTTTTACATCAACAGACTTGGTTTTTGATGGCTTAAATGCTCCCTATCGTGAGACAGATCCTGTATGTCCTGTTAATATTTATGGTGAGCAAAAAGTCATGGCTGAGGAAGGTATGCTAAAGCGTTATCCCATGACTGCTATCTGCCGTATGCCCTTAATGTTTGGTAATGAAACACCGACAGCAACAAGCTTTATACAACCATTTATTCAAACTCTTAAACAGGGAAAAGAGTTAAATTTATTTATAGATGAATTCCGGACACCTGTCAGTGGAAAAACTGCAGCAAAAGGATTGTTATTAGCATTGGAAAAAGTGAATGGGCTCATTCACTTAGGAGGAAAAGAGATAATCTCGCGCTATGATTTTGGTCGCTTATTAGTTGAGGTTTTTCAACTTGCCCCGGACGGATTAAAAGGCTGTCAACAAAAAGATGTAAAAATGGCAGCCCCTAGACCATCTGATGTTTCTTTAGATAGTTCCAAAGCTTTTTCTTTAGGTTATCAACCTTTATCCTTGCGAGAAGAATTACAGGACTTAGGCAAAAATTTTTCTAGTAACATTTAAATGTAGGGTGTGTTAAAGCAGTGTAACGCACCACTTGCAATTTTTGTTTTATAAGTAACAGGAGGTCATTTTAATGACTATCGCCACCAACCGCGCTGATCGCGTGCTATTTTACAACATCTGTTGGCAACAATTTGAAAATCTCCTGAAAGACCTGGGAGAGCATCGCGCAGCAAGGGTAGCTTATGATAATGGGACGATGGAAATTATAACTTTTTTACCTGAACACGAATATTATAAAGAAACGATTAGCGACTCAGTTAAAGACATTGCTGAGGAATTAGATCTAAACTATGAAAGCCTAGGTTCTACCACTTGGAGAAGAGAAAGCCGAATGGCGGGGGTTGAAGCAGGTAACTGTTTTTATTTCCAGAATGTGGATGCAATTCGAGGTAGGCTGGATTTAGACTTGACGCAAGACCCACCACCTGATTTAGCACTGGAAATTGATCTAACAAGTAAGTCCTTAAATCGCTTTCCCATTTATGCCCGTTTGGGAGTACCGGAACTCTGGTGTTATGACTTAGGTGAACTGAAAATTTATCACCTCCAAGACGGGGAGTATGTTGAAGCACAAAAAAGTTTGGTGTTTCCTAATTTAGCAATTCGGCAATTGCCGAAATTGATTGAGAAAAACCGTGCAGTTGGGAGGCTAGCAATTCGGCGGGCGGTGCGAGAGTGGGTGAGGGAAAAGGTTTAGTTAACGACTCGCCTCGCCAGCCATTTGCAAAACACGGTTATACAGCGCTTCAGTTACCCAAAAACCAGCTTGCACTATTAAATTATCCAGCAAAGGTTTGACAGCAGTAATCAATCCGTTACTCTTAGCTTCCAAAAGAACTCCCAACACTCCTGTAAATTTGAGTCCTAATCGAGATGCTACTGTTCTGCCTAAATGCTCGTCAATAAGTAGTAGTTGAGCATTTAACTCAATGGCTAATGCAATTGCTTCGGCTTCTCCCTCATCTATTTCTAAACGGAGTGTAGTCACAAGTTCCTGATTTACTACTGATAGCGTCTGAATCCAGTTTTGTGTTTGCACTTCGGTAGCACCTGCTACGGGAATATCCACGCCCGTTAGTTCAAGCTTTACAGCTTCAGGAATGATAATGCTGCCGTAAAGTTCTTGCAACAGGTTGAGATGGTTGATAGCAGCTAGGTTGTTGATGGGAGAAGTGTTACTGACTACAATCACAATCTACCCATTTCTCGCAGTGTTTTGATGTCAGCTTCAAAGTCTTCGACATCGTAATGAACAGGAATTTGGCGACTAGCTAACAAGTGTTGGAACTGGAGTTGATTTATTCCTGCAAGACGGCTAGCTTGTCCTAGAGTTAGCTTTTCTTTTTGAAAGAGCATAACTGCAATTTCCTGCTTTAACTCAGCTTCCGACATCCGGGCTGCGTGTAAAATTTCATCTGAGATGACGACGCTCATTTTGTTTTCTTGGGACAATGATGTTTGCTAATTTCAGTTTAGGCAATGCCTGCAGCAAGCCCCTGCACGTCTACGCACTTGCTGCTGTGTTGAATGCGATCGCTTTGTTAAGTTTTTACTAGATGCACACCCGCTAGTAGCACTAGTTCCATTTGGTACAAAATAACTGAATATTTTTCAAAGTTTTTACGTACGTAGTTATAAAGTTTTTATATACTGATGCTGAAGGAGTCTACACCCAGCCTAAATATAACGAAAACCACGCCCAGGCTATGAATATGTACGCTCAGCTAGCAACTATTGACCCCATTCTAAAGTAATCTCTATATTTGCCGTATTAGAACCCTTTACCAGTAAAGCTGTAAGTTTACCAGATTCAATGCCAATATCTACACCAAACTTTACTCTGGCTCTATCTGGCTTCACCTTATGTAATGCTTCCGCAATTTCTTTGGTCAACGATTCAATCGCGGTGGTGACTTCCTCAAAAGGTCGCGTTTGAAAATTGATTTTGCGATCGCCTATCTGTGTCGCTTCAACTCTGATACTTGTACCATCAGCAAGTTCTACTGCAATAATTTTGGTTTGGAGTTCCATGTGTGTTTGACTGGATTACTTTGCTTTTATAACATTCCATCCTTAGTCATAAAAATCATCAAGAATACAAAAAGCATACAAAACAAAGTTCTACTTTGGCTATGGGGACGCGAAGCTAGAAGGTAGGCGAGGTGAAAATGAGAAAGCAAATAACTCTTACCCTTTAATCTCTCTCATCCTCGTTCTCTTAACCGCCTCCGACATTCATGGCTGCTAAAACAGCTTTCTGGCTAACATCTTTGTACACTGTATCTAAATACTTCATCACCACATCAGCAGCAGTTAAAGAAGTTAAATTTTCCTCTTCTTTTGCTAAGGGAATTGGTCCCAATACATCTAAAACGGTTTCGCTTATGGATGGTACAATCACTACCAAAGAAGACTCCAATGGTTCATCATATTGCCAAAAAGAGCCTATTTCTATAGAGAATTGTTTCTCTGGTGTTGATTCTTGTACCTCAGATGTTTCAGTTGCAGAAGTTTCAATCCTTTTACTGCGTAAGTCACGTAAATCACTGATAATTTGCTCTTTTGTGCGTCCGCGTAATTGAAATAAAACAAATGGGTCTTCACTAAAGCGATCGCCTAACTGATAGTAAATTGCAGCAACATGTTTGCAGGGATTCGCTTTATCAGGACAAGAGCATTTACTGTGAACATCAGACAAGGTAAAAGGAAATAGGGAAAGACCATTGCTAGTGAAAACGTCTTCCATATTTTGCGGCATTTCCCCAGCCAATAACTTTGCAGCAAAAATTGACTTTTGCGACATAGTTTCAATCACATAGCCCCACTGTTCCTCACTAAAGGGGTCAAGGGACAGGGAAACTTTGTATGGTTCTGGATCCGAACCTTGCACCCTAGCTAAGACTTTTGCGCCTTTAAACTCGATGCTGAGGACATTTCCTTGACGTGCATAGTTTCTCCCACGTTCCAGACGCTTTTTAAAACGATAAGAATCTAACAAATCAAGCCACCGTTGTGACCACCATTCTCGACTCGCTTCAAGAGTGTAACTTGTCATTGTGTTTCCTCATCTATCACTGCGTAAAACCTCACCCCCCTACCCCCCTCTCCGCTGGCGGAGAGGGGGACATTTCTTCCCGTGCTTGGTTGCGACAAGTCAGAAGTATTTCCTCCCTTGCTTGCTTGCGACAATTCAGAAGCATTTCCTTCCCTCCTCGCTTGCGGTGAGTCCAGCGCTGCAGGCGGGTTTCCCGCCGTAGGCGACTGGCGAACCCGGAGGGGGAGGGGTAGGGGGTGGGGTTCCTAATCATTCTGAATCCTCATCTATCACTGCACTACGGTCAAGTATTAACAAGTTGCGGAGTTGGTTTGTATCGAGTTCAGTCAACCAATTTTCGCCCGCACCAACAACTTGTTCAGCAAGTTGTTTCTTGCTTTCAATCATGTCGTGAATTTTTTCTTCCAAAGTCCCAGTGCAAACAAATTTATGAACTTGGACATTGCGGGTTTGACCGATCCGAAATACTCTATCTGTTGCCTGATTTTCCACTGCTGGGTTCCACCATCTATCAAAGTGAAAAACGTGATTTGCCCGTGTTAAATTTAGTCCCACACCACCAGCTTTCAGCGACAGAATCATAACTGGTGGTCCTTGGGGATCGTGTTGGAAACGGTCTACCATTTCCTCACGTTGTTTTTTCTGAGTACTGCCATATAAAAACAACGTTTCTCGCCCTATCTGCTTTTCCAGATATGGTTTCAGCAACTTACCCCACTCTGCAAACTGGGTGAAAATTAAAGCGCGATCGCCTTCTGCGATCGCCGTCTCCAACATTTCTTCCAGCCGCTGCAGTTTTCCAGAATGATGTTGTTCCAATCTGTCTTGCTTGAGATAATGCGATGGATGATTGCAAATTTGTTTTAGCTTGATGAGTAAAGCTAAAATCATTCCCCGGCGTTGTAAACCTTCGGCTGCTTCAATTTCAGCCAGAGACTCTTCCACCACTTTTTGATAAAGTGCTGCTTGATCAGCAGTCAGACCACAAAATACAGTCATTTCTTGCTTTTCTGGCAAGTCTTGAATAATTTCGCGGTCACTTTTCAGGCGGCGCAAAATAAAAGGTTGAACTAATGAACGCAATTGATTTAACGAATCTGCATCACCATACTTTTCAATTGGTATGGCAAACCGTCGCTGGAAAAATTGCCGATTTCCCAAATACCCTGGATTGAGAAAATCCAAAATTGACCAAAGTTCTTGCAGTCTATTTTCTACTGGTGTTCCCGTCAAGGCAATGCGAAATGTAGATTCTATTTGCCGTACTGCCTGGGACTGCTTTGCCTCTGGATTTTTCACATTTTGCGCTTCATCTAACACAATAACTTGCCAAGATACGCCTTGCAATGACTTGATATCACGCTGAATCAGCGAGTAACTGGTGATGACTATATCATGCTTATTTGCTGCTTCCAAAAACGCCTTACCTTTGGCGCGTTTGTCACCGTGATATTGCAAAACCTTCAGTGTTGGAGCAAATTTTTTGACTTCCCGTTCCCAGTTTCCTAACACTGAAGTTGGGCAAACAAGCAAAGTTGGTTTTTCCAGTGTTTCCTGTTCTTTTAGGTGTAGAAGGAAGGCGATGAATTGGATGGTGTTATGGCAGATAATATTGTTAGCGACAAAATTATGATGTTCACTCACTTCAAGGTCATAAACCCAACCTTCGTACTCGACATCCTCTATGCTTTCAATTTTGCAGTAAAATACTTCTTGGTCGAGAAGACGTTGCAAAGATTGACGCGTTAAGTTCAACTGTTGTACGTCTAGTTGTGCATAAGCTTCAAGTGTCTGAGTTGTCCATTTAGAAGATTTTAGTAGCTGATACTCCTGTTGCGCTTCTCCAGTGAGTGTGCGGTTCATTCCAGCTATGACTTGCTGCAAGCTATTTTTGGAAAATTCCTGTGAACCATTAATGTAAACCGTGTTGTGCATACCAAAATGCCGCAAAGGCAGCCTCGTTGCTGCAACTGTTTCGGCAACAATATCAGAAGCAGGAATTCCCTCAACATTTGTGTTGCTAACTTGTTGGCAAATTTCTTCTAATTTCTGCTGTTTTTCTGGGATACTATACCCAATTTCTTGCAAAAATCTGCGCGCAGAATCTCCTCCAATGACACCAATATAGTATGTACGTAAAGTACGACTTCCATTTGTGGCGCACTTTTGCTTGGGCGATATTCGTAACCAAATACCGAAGCGTCGCAGCAGCGTAGAAAGTTGCTGAATAAGCAGTGGTGAAGCTGTCGCAATCTCGATACTACGCATACTAGAAACAACAGCAGACTCAGCATCGAAATAGTTTTGTAAAAAGATCCGCACACTGTCCAAGTCTGCCTGCATGATAAAGGGGGGAATCGACTTTTCTGCCGACAGTTTGCCCCAAACGTAACCCTTAGTTTCTAAGAATCGCCGATAAGCTTGGCTGTTAACTCTTAGGCATGGAACTCTGCTAGGAAAGGTGCAGATACTAGGGCTGTTAATCTTTAAGTCATAGCGCTTGCCAATGCGTTGCAAAATTTGGAGTAAATCTTCTAACACTCTGGTATCTTTCTGTGATACTGTCAGTTTTCCCCAATCAAGCCGTTCATGACCTTCGGCAATTTGCCAAGCAAGAAACTTAACCAAATCAGGATCTTGGGGTTGCCCGTTCCAGAACATTTTTGCTGGTACGCAAACGTAATCACCCACCCCTAATTCATTTGTCCATCCTTTACTCGTCAGCAGTTTGTGACGACGGGTGATGGTAACACTGCTACCATCTTGCAGCGTGACCTTTCGCAATTTTTCGCAAACTTGCTGCCGATAAAGCTGCCGGACAGAAGTTTGTATTATCTTGCCAGTTTTCTCATCTATAGAATTTACCAGTAATTGCTCAGTGGGGTCAGCCCAAAATCCCTCGCCATCAAACTTTGTTTCTCCAGCATAGGTCTGCCAAATTTCTTCTGCTGTGCGTAGTTCTCCATTTACGTATATAAGTGTATCTTTAGCCGTGCATTTACCGAGTCCCATATCATCCGCCAGACAAGCGCCCAAACCCCAACGTTCTAAGAAGGCAAGCCAAGCTACCCCGCGTTCTTGATAAGGTCGTAACTGTCCTTGGAAACTGGCGGGTGTAGGCAGAGGTTCGACGGCTTTGTTGTTCGTCAACGTCGTGACTAACTCTTGCAATGCCCCAGACGCCTCAAAGCTGACCACGGGTAATTTTTCAATCGTCTGGGTGTCCCCTGTACTGATGCGTAAAGCATCTTCCAAAGACAGCGCCATTTGGTCTTTACGAGAAGCAAAAAATGCTTGCGCTGTCTTGATGTCTTGGGGTCGCAATTCCACCCACTCGTTGTTAATTTCTACCAATGGGCTATTGAGTGCCACCAGCTTATCAAATTCTGCCTTGGAAAGAGTCTGCCCACCAATTGCTAATTCCCACTTGAAATTCAACAGACTCTGCAAACCCAAGCGTTCTAGCTTTTTCTTCTGCGTTTGAGCTGTGACTTTTAAACCTAAACGGTTCGCCCATCCTTCACGGTTCGACAAACTGGGAGGCAAAACGACGCCTAAACCGCTATCTTCAAACCGCCACACTACAGACTTGATAAACTCGTAAGCCTGAACTGGGTTGAGGCGGCAAAATTCAGGATATTGGCTTTCTAAGCTGAGTTGAATTGGTGGATACAATCGCGAAGCCAATCCCAAACCCCGCAAAAATGTCTCTTGCGGTTGTTCAATTGTGCGATTTTGATAAACCAATTTTTCCAGAGGATGGTTCCAAATCGTTGTTGCACCCACTAGAAAATTTGGGTCATCAGCCGCTTGGAGGAAATAAGCCAAAGTCCAATCTGTCTCGCCTGACTGTGGAGAACGCAGCACAAAACAGGTACGAAACTGGTTTTTCGCTCCCATTTGGTATTGCAAGGGCATAGTCCAAGCTTTCAGCGCCGCCTCCAGTCGTTCCATCTCAAACGCATCGGTGCTGACTGTGTTTGACGCAGCCGTCAAAGAATGTAACCACTCTCGCACTGCAGACGGTAGAGACGCCATCACTCTGGGTTCTACCAAAGTTTGGGAACCCACCATCACTCGTACTTGGGCATCTATCGTACTGTGAAGAAATCCCAGCAGCAATTCTTGGGGTTCGGGCGGGAGGTTTACATGAGGGTATGAGGAGGATGTTGCTTCCTTATCTCCCTCATCTCGCCCACCTCCTTGGTAAGTCCGACAAGTCAGTGGCATCAATTGGGAAAATTTTTCCAGGCGAGTTCCGTCTTGGGCGCTGTCTAGAAGTGCTTGCCATTTCGCGACGACGGAATTATCTGGTTGCCGTTGAACGATAGGCAAAAACTTACAACGCGAAATTAAATCTAAACTCCAGCGGGCAACCTGCACCCAAAAGCGTAAATCTCCCCCCAAAAAGGTATTTTCCCCGTTGGTGACATTTAGTGGTAGGGAAGTGAGAAATTTTATTGCCTCTTCAGGGTTGAGACAAAAACCTTCAATCAGCCACGGTTGCAAGTACTGTGGAGTTTCTTCTTCTAAACCTAATGCGGCAGAATGTGCTGGGAATATTGATGCTGCTTCCTCATAAGTATTCTCTAAAATATGAGTTGGTAAGGCAATGATTTGGGAGTGCGTTGGCAAACTTACTTCACCAGCACTGGCAGCTTTACGTGTTTTGCGATTTCGTAAAGAAGTTGTATGCAACGTCTCTACATCTTGTTTTTGCAGGCTTCTAGCGATTGAAATGTTACGCGAATCCAGCCATTCGACTAATTCTAATGGTGTCATCGCCAATGGATGTGGCGGTATATGTGATGCAGCCTTACTAGAATTTGTCCCAAGAGTTCGCCAAGTCTCCCCCCAAATAAATAAACAACTACCCTGATTTTGTATTAACCAACTACCATGTAAAATTGCCATTTGATAACAACTCAGATTTTCGCAAAGTTAAGGTCTATAATTCTTTTTTTGCGTTGCTGCTCCGCGAGTAGAAATTTTGTGTCGCGTAAAGACGAGCCAGCGCTCTTTGCAGGGCTTCGCCGTGAGCGCTCAGCGGCTCGAGTGAGCCTTCGCCGAACTCCGAACGGTTTCCCTCTGTAGGCGACTGGCGTCGCAAAGATTGTATTTTTTAGATTTTTGCACTGATTTTTTTCATACCTAAATTTAGCAACGCTTTTCTTTTAATATCGCAAATTACTTGTTTTGGTATATTTTGTATTCTTTAAAATTATTTATAGATATTTATAGACAAGTCTTTCATATAGATAACATTTAGAAAAAACTGAATAAATATTAGTAAAGCTGATGAAGTGCAATACACAAGCCAAAAAATCTTGGATTTTAGTTGTAGAGACGCGAAAGTTGCTCGCTCGTTAGGAGACGCTGTTTGGACGTCTTCTCATTAGAGTAGAGCTTTGCAAACGTGTCTTTACATACCAGGTTAGTGTAGGCATATTTGCAACGCTGGTTTCATTGTACAACCTAGACTGCGTAGGCAAGGAATTAAGGAATTCCTGGGCATTGGCGATGTTTTTGAGAAACAATCTAGAGCTATGAGGAATAAGGCTACCGCGCCCGGTACGCCTGTAGGAAAATAAATTTTCCCTAGCCCCTTACTCGCTTGCCCTCTTATACCTGCCTCAAGAGGGTAGACTTAGGTGCGTAAGTTTTAGTTGTTTATCTTTGTATGGAACTGACGTCAGCCATAGAGCATAAATGTTAGGATTGCCACAGAGAGAGAATAGCGTGCATAGAAGGAAAAAAAACTGAATGGGAGAATTTGAGAAGTCAATATCCTTTGACGGACGGGATATTCGACTGAAAGTTGGTCATCTAGCTCCCCAGGCTGGTGGCTCAGTGTTGATCGAATCTGGGGACACAGCAGTTTTAGTGACGGCTACGCGTTCAGATGCCAGAGAAGGCATTGATTTTCTTCCCTTAACAGTAGATTACGAAGAAAGACTGTATGCGGCAGGTAGAATTCCCGGAGGGATCATGCGGCGGGAAGGTCGTCCGCCAGAAAGAGCAATTCTTACCAGCCGTCTCATAGACCGTCCCCTGCGTCCTTTGTTCCCGTCGTGGTTGCGAGATGACTTGCAAGTCATTGCCTTGACGTTGTCGATGGATGAATTGGTGCCACCTGATGTGCTAGCAGTGACTGGTGCTTCGATCGCCACTTTGATTGCTAAGATACCATTTAATGGACCAATGGCGGCAGTGCGTGTGGGTTTAGTGGGAGATGATTTTATCATTAACCCTACCTATGCAGAAATTGAAGCAGGAGACTTGGATCTGATAGTTGCTGGTTCACCAGAAGGTGTGATCATGGTGGAAGCAGGAGCCAATCAACTGTCAGAAAGAGACATTATCGAAGCGATTGATTTTGGCTACGAAGCTGTACAGGACTTAATTAAGGCGCAGCAAGATTTGCTCGTAGAAATGGGTCTGGAAATTGTCGTGCAGGAGCCACCAGAGGTAGACTCGACGCTGGAAAATTATATCCGCGATCGCGCTGCCGAGGGAATTAAGAAAATTCTGTCGCAATTTGATCTGGACAAAACAGCACGAGATACAGCTTTAGATGCCATAAAGGAGTCAATTCAAACAGCGATCGCCGAACTTCCAGAAGAAGACACCGTTCGCGTTGCCGCATCTGCAAACAGTAAGGCTGTTGGTAATACCTTCAAAGAACTTACCAAAAAGTTCATGCGCCGTCAAATCATCGAAGATAACGTTCGCGTTGACGGTCGCAAACTTGATGAAGTACGTCCCGTATCTTCTCAAGTGAGCGTCGTACCCAAGCGAGTCCACGGCAGTGGTTTATTTAACCGGGGACTGACTCAGGTGCTAACCGCTTGTACTCTCGGCACACCGGGAGATGCCCAAACATTAAATGATGACTTGCAACAGGATCAACACAAGCGCTACATGCATCATTACAACTTCCCACCGTTCTCCGTCGGGGAAACCAAACCCCTACGTGCGCCAGGACGACGGGAAATCGGTCACGGGGCGCTTGCAGAAAGAGCTTTATTGCCTGTGCTACCGACAAGAGAACAGTTTCCCTACGTTATTCGGGTGGTATCAGAAGTTCTTTCTTCCAATGGTTCTACCTCAATGGGTTCGGTGTGCGCTTCCACGCTGGCGTTGATGGATGCAGGCGTACCGATTTCCAAACCTGTCAGCGGTGCCGCAATGGGTTTGATTAAGGAAGGCGACGAAGTCCGAGTCCTAACTGACATTCAGGGGATCGAGGACTTTTTGGGTGACATGGACTTCAAAGTAGCCGGGACGGATAAAGGAATTACCGCCCTGCAAATGGATATGAAAATTTCAGGTTTGCCTTTGGATATTATCTCCCAAGCCGTCCACCAAGCTAAAGAAGCACGGTTGCACATTCTGGAGAAAATGCTCCAGACAATTGCTGAACCGCGCGAGGAAATGTCACCTTATGCTCCACGTCTGTTGACCATCAAGATAGATTCAGACATGATTGGTCTGGTTATCGGACCTGGAGGTAAGACGATTAAGGGCATCACTGAGGAAACGGGTGCGAAAATCGACATCGAAGATGATGGTACGGTGACGATTTCTGCCGTGGATGAAAGCAAAGCGAAGAAAGCGCGTAACATCATCCAAGGCATGACACGAAAGCTCAACGAAGGTGATGTCTACGTAGGTCGGGTGACGCGAATCATACCGATTGGTGCGTTTGTGGAATTTTTACCTGGCAAAGAAGGGATGATCCACATTTCGCAACTTGCTGACTATCGTGTTGGCAAAGTTGAGGATGAAGTCGCAGTTGGTGATGAAGTGATTGTCAAAGTGCGGGAAATTGACAACAAAGGCAGGATTAATCTCACCCGCCTAGGTATTCATCCAGAACAGGCGGCGGCAGCGCGAGAAGCTGCGGCTGTGAATCGGTAATCTCTAAATCAGGATTTAGATTTACCGATTGTGGATGAATCGCAAATCTAAAATCTAGATAGCCGCACGAGTGAACTTGCGGCTAGATTGCAAATCCAAAATCTAGACAGCCGCACGAGTGAACTTGTGGCTACATGGATCAAGCCCGCTTGCGCGGGCTTTAGAATTTCTCCTTAAGTATGAACGCCCTCGCCGTACGAGTGAACTCGTCTCGCCCGGCATCTTGCCACCAGAAAATGAATTGACTATTGAGATTAGGAATACAGTTTAGCCTCTAACTGCTTCAAGATCTGTTTCGGGTCATTCTTATTTCCTTGGAGAAACTTCCAAGCTGTAAAACCTACACCAAATGTTACAAGGGCAGCCCCTGCAGTCATTACACCAACCCCACCAAGGGCTGCCATAGTAGCACTGTAGGCTGCGGCTCCTGATAATGTACTAATAGCAGTACCTGTACTAGCTACACCAAAAGCACTGAGCGCCGCCCAAGCTGTGCCAACAGCTGCTGCACTCGTTGCCATTCCTACTCCGGCTGCAATTCCTAAGTTCTTTTTATCCTGAGAGTCCATTTGAGCAACAGAGGCAACAGATACCAGAGCTGCTGCACCAATCAAAGCAGCTCCACCCGTAGCGACTGCTAATCCTCCTAACATTCCTAAGCCACCCGCAGCTACAGAACCACCCCCCAAGCAAGCTAAGGTAGCATTAGTTGCTGCGCCTCCAAAGAAAGTACCAAATGCTGCTCCTGTTCCTGCTTTCGCTCCTATAGTTGTTGCAACTTTGGTAGCACTCGGGACAAACCCAGATGCTTTTTTCACTGACTCAGCAACTTTCTTTACAGCGGCAATAGTATCATTGTCCCCCGCAGGCTTTCCCTTCTGATTAGTTACTGGCTCACGCAGCAGCTTGTAAATTACCTTGCAATCATCTGGAATATCAGAATTCAAGATTAGCGAATCTAATGATTTCAAGGTTGCTTTATCATAAACTTGCTTGCCATCTCTAAGTGTAGTGTATGCAGCAAGTAATTCCGATTTATATATACTACTACTAATAGTCAAACAATTATTAATCAGATTGACAATAAATAAATCAGCAGTAATTGCCCTAGATGTGACACTGTACTGAAAGTAGAGTTGTTTGAGCGTATCAGGAAGTGAAGAATTTTGAATGATAAAGTCAAGCTTATTTAGAACACCAAAATCAGTTATTCCTTCTCCTGCTCTGATGCACTGGTATGTTCCTCTAATTGATTGCTGCTCAGTCTCATCAAGGTTAGATGCTGCTAAGGCATCTTCAATACACTGCTCAATTTTTATCAATCGAGAACTTTGACTGGCAATGTTGTACCGCTGACAAACTGATGAATCGATCTTAGAAGAAGAAACCATAAAATCTAACAAATCTAAAGATGCTAAATCCTCAATGTATTTAGCATTTTGAATGATCTGATACACCTTTTTACATCTTTTTTTGCTCTCTGGCTTAATATCTACACTGGTTATCAAGTAGTCTATTAATTTTTCTATATCTAAAGTCTTATCAAATAAAGTATGTAGAACAAGGACAACATCATTTCCTTGTAAGCCACATGTTTTTAAGCATAATTTAGCGCTTTCGACACTGTTGGCTGGAATCTTTACTTCATAACTTTTTCCCGATCTCAATGTAACTTTTTGGGTTCCACCTAGGCTGGCTGTCTGATAAGCTACAAAGATGTGATGTAACTCATCTTGTTGGAGTTGCTTGTTCGGCTGAGTCATAGCTAGTATCTCCGTAAGAACCTTGGTAACAAAACTGCTACTCCAAGAATGCCGATCCTTTCAGTAATTAACAACCGGACAAACACCTATCAAAAACGCCGATGAATTCATGTTTATTAGGGAAAAGCGCTAGAATTTTTCGCAACCCCAAGCTTGCTAGTCACGCCTTTGTCCGTGTAGCCTTTGAGTTCACTCGTCTGGGACTAGTGTACATAGCTTAAGCCTGAGAGTCACGCCAATTATAGCTTTACATTCCATCTAGGCTTAATAGCACAAATATCCAAATACTCCCATTGGTGTATTTGAGGTATTTTGAGGAAATGTAAAGCTATAAAAAGTTAGCTTTCATTTTAAACTTGACACACAGCATTGTGAGTGCTAAACGTTTACCAGAAACTACCGCCCATGTGAGGATTACCCGTCAATCCTGGCAACAGGGCTTTCTTGAAGGTGAAGTCAGAGCAGGTGACTTTGAATGGCAGTTCCAATGGCATTTCCGCCGGGGAGAACTGTCTGTCAAGCCTTCTCAAGGGCGAGCTTTAATCAAAGAACCTCTCGGTCGCTTTTTGGAGCAACGAGACTACCTGCTTGAACCGGGAGGAGACTACGCTTTTACTATTCGAGCACAACTGTAAGAAAGAAGATAGAAGACACAACACACAAGACAGAATGATTTCTTCAGTCTTCTTTCTTCACTTTTCCCTGTTGTTTCTTCACTCTTGATTCCTAAGTACTGATTCAGTTAAACGATTGAGGTATCTTTCAATTAACAGGATGGCTACAATGTCATCTATTGGTCGTGGTGGTTGCCGAAAGCCCTGTGGTATAAGCTTGGCGAATCCTTTGGGAGGATACATTTGCCAGTAGCGATCGCGTGCCTCTAAGCTAGTGTAGCGCTCATCCACTAAAATAACGTTCAGCGGATCTGCTAATTGATCATACAGTTGCTGTTTCCAGCGTTTTGCCGTGGTTTGGTCACCCATCACCAGTAAGGAAATGGGAAATTTTTGACGCAGCGACACAATAGCGGCGATCGCCTCACTTGCCGATACGACTTGGTGATGGTACAGTTGCCTATCCAGTCCCATCACAGCTAAACCACACTTATCACGACCTGGATCGAAGCCCAAGATAGCTGGTTGAGTTGGCAAGAATTCACGCAAAGTCATAATAAAAAGTTAAAAGTCAAAAGTCAAAAGTCAATAGCTTTTGGACTATAAACTTTTGACTATAAATTATTAAAAATTAACAATTAGCAACATAGCTGGATAACATTGGTACTTAGGCATTTTTCATTTATCCTTAGTTTTTTTAAGTGCTAAAAATAATCTGTCCGTTTTGGATTGCCACTAGTTTAACTTTCAATGGTCCGGCTGTATATGTGTCCTCAGCGGCAATAGCCTTGATATCTATTGGCTGGTTGTACTGTCTCAACTGGGCGATAAAGCGAATGAAAGTCCCATCAATTTGAATACTTTCTAAAATCCCAGCGTTACGGGCACGAAATTGCGAAGCAGAAATGAGCTGTTCCAGCCGTTGCCGTAGTTGATAGGATGTCATGGTGTTGGGATCTGCGCTCGTGGTTGCTATGACCTCACCTCCGGTAAAAACGACTTGATTGCGCGCTGCATCAGCAAAAAATCCAATCTGCTTCTCTCCTTTGACATAATTGCCTGCAGAAAAAATTCGCACTACGTATTCTCGACCATCATTAATCTGCTTGCTCAATTGCTCTACTTGCTCTTGTGTCACTTGGAGCGGCTGCGAATTTGTCGGATTCGTCCCAGGCTCAGTTAATTCGATGCTAGCGTTTCGGTTAGCTTCTTGTAAAAGTTGAATGATTGCCTGACGTGCTGCAACAGGCTGCGAGACACGAACAACGCCTCCGGCAAGAACTTGACCACGAAATAGTGCTAGTTTTCCTAAACGCAGGTCACGGTAAGACTGGTAGTATTTTTCCAGCCTTGCCACTTCCTGTTCCAGAGAGTATTGTTGTCTTTCTAATTCTTGGAGGCGAGATTCCCGTTGAGCAATCACTTGTTCTCGGGCTGCAATTTCTGCATTGCGTTTTTGAATGAGTTGATCCAGTGCGGTGATTTTTTTATCACGTTCTTCAATAGCTTGCTGTCGGTTGGCTAGTTCGCGATCGCGTTTTGCAATGGCTGTTTTGGCTTGCTCAATTGCTTTTTTCGCTTCCGCATAAAGTCGTTGGCGTTCTACTTTTCTTTGTTCTATTTCCACCAACAGCTTTTTTTTCTCGTCAGCAACGTTTTGAAGTTCCCCTATGGCTTGTCTATAGCGACTGACTGCAACACTTAGCTGGTTTTGTGTGCGTTGAAGTTGAGTTTGAGTCTGAGCTTGTTGGCTTATGGTACGGTTCAGTTGAGCTTGCGTTGCTTGTTGTTTGGCGTTTGCTTCCTGCAAGGACTGATTCGTCTGCTGCAAGCGTTCTTCTTGAGCTTTTTGTTCTTTTCGGGCTTGATCTAGCTCTTTTCTGGTTTCTCCTAACTGTTTTGCTGTTGTTTCCAGTTGTTCGCGCCTGCGTCTGAGGTCTTTTTGAATGTCCTCGAGTTCAAAAACTCCTTTGCGCAAACCGTCGTCGGCTGTAAATAAAATTGCAAGGGTAGATGCTGAAATCAAAGTTCCTGTCAAAATCGTTACCAATACTGCGGTGTTTTTGGGACGCAGCTTGAACAGTGAGAGCCGCGCTTTGCCAACTCTTGTGCCAATGCGATCGCCTACGGTGGCAATCACGCCTCCCACAATTAAAATTGCCAAAATTAGGATGTACCCGGTGGTCATCTTCAGCTACCGACGAAATCCTTCCAGATACAGCCTACTACTTCCAGTCATTATCTGTGGGGAATTGGGAAAATGGCAAGCATTGAGATCACTCAATTTTCACCTATCCTTATTCCAATCCAAGAAAGCTCTGAGTCTTGAGCCCTAAGTTTTGAGTCATTTTTTCTGACTTTTTGATCTTACTCATAACTCAGGACTGCGAACTCAAAACTTTTTTAGGTGAATTGCCGACTTAAGGTAACAGGCTTATGAACAGTAATCTTTTTCTTGTGTATGGAAATCATCTTTTTCTCGCGCAAGTCACCTAGTAACCTAGTGACGGTAACGCGGGTTGAACCAATTGCTTCAGCGATCGCTTGATGAGATAGCTTCAGATCAACTGTGATTCCATCTGCACAAGGAACTCCAAAATCACGACAAAGAATTAACAAAAAACTCACCAATCTAGAACCCATATCTCTGTGAGCGAGTGTTTCTATCATCATCTCTGTCTGTAAAATCCGCGAAGATAGTCCTCGCAGCATTAACATCGACAATTCTGGGTTTTCCTTTAGCGCTTGTTCCACCTGTTCAATTGGTGCTGACAGCAATTCTACAGATGTAAAAGCAACCGCATGGTAAAACCTATCTGACTTGTTTCCTGTCAGCAAGGACAAGACGCCGAAAACACTATTTTCCCGCAGCAGTGCTACGGTTATTTCTTCTCCTGCTTCATACACCCTGGAGAGTTTAACGGCACCTTTTAATAGAAAATACACTCGTTCGGCAGGATCGCCGGGGAAAAAGATGGTTTTATTGCGTTCAAATGTTTCCACAACCGGCGGAAACGCTCCGGTTGCCATCTGACGAAAAACATTTGCTAGGGCTTTATCTTGTGTCACTATCATCTCCCTTCCCCTACCCAATGCCGGAAAAACTAAAACCGATTCCCTAAGAATACACCTGAAAAATCAATCACACATTGTCAACGTTTTTGTACTTTCCTATACTTATCATCTTTGCCTTACAGTTATTTGTTCATCATAATACATAATTTTTAGTCTTTAGATCTAGTCCTTTTTAAGAGTTAATTACAAAACTTATTTCCAAAAGTTTTATGAAGTAAAAAAAATAGACATAGTAATTCTATTGAAGGTATGAAAAGGTTCTTGATAGTGGTATCTGGCAGATAAGGAGAAAAATCCTATTGACTACCTAATACCTACTATCTACTACCTACTTTCAACCAGCTACCGCTTACTCAACAATCATTAATAACCGCTATATGTTGACCATGTCTTAAAAATTAAGTGTGAATTGTGTTGTATCAAAAGTTTACTGAAAAATCATGTTTGCAAATAGTACCCAAAACAAAGACAAATTGGTGTCAGATTCTAGTATGCTCAAGCATGAATGTTCACATTAAGAATTTCTATGCTGGATCTCACCGGAAAAAATGCCTTAGTAACGGGAATCGCAAACAACCGCTCGATCGCCTGGGGGATAGCCCAACAACTACACAAAGCAGGAGCTAACCTAGGCATTACATATTTGAGCGATGAGAAAGGCAAAATGGAGAAAAAAGTCGCAGAACTGGTAGAACCGCTAAACCCTAGTTTGTTTCTTCCTTGTAATGTCCAGAACGACGAGGAGATTAAATCTACCTTCGATACGATTAGCGCTAAATGGGGGTCTTTAGATATTCTTATCCATTGCCTTGCCTATGCCAACAAAGATGATCTAAGTGGAGATTTTAGCCAAACCTCCCGTTCTGGCTTCAATCTAGCTTTAGAGGTCAGTACCTACTCCCTAGTGCAACTCGCCGGATATGCTAAACCTTTGATGACACAGGGAGGAAGTATCGTCACTCTCACCTACCTAGGAGGTGTGCGGGCAATTCCCAACTATAATGTGATGGGAGTTGCCAAAGCAGGGTTGGAAGCGAGCGTGCGATACTTAGCAGCTGAGATGGGTCCGCAAAATATCAGAGTGAATGCCATCTCTGCCGGTCCGATTCGGACTTTAGCCTCTAGTGCTGTAGGAGGCATTTTGGATATGATTCATCATGTGGAGCAGATTGCTCCTCTAAGACGCACCGTCACTCAGCAAGAAGTGGGCAATGCGGCGACTTTCCTATGTAGTGACTTGGCAAGTGGAATCACAGGGCAAGTCCTGTACGTGGATGCAGGATATGAAATCATGGGAATGTAAAGTTAGTATTGCTATTTGTTAACTCATAATCACTATTTGTCTATTTACCATTAGCGATTAGCTGTTAGCAAATGGCTCTGACCCATTAGTCTATAGTAAGCATAAGCTAGGTTCTGTATGCAAATAAGCGATGCCTCCGCCAAGGACTCCGTCCTACGCCAAATTCTCCCCTCACACAACGAAGCGCCTCCCAATGGCGCTCGTATTGCCGAAATTAGCCGCACGACAAGCGAAACAGATGTGTATGTCAGAGTTAACCTCGATGGTACAGGTGTTTGCAATGCAGCAACCGGCATTCCCTTTTTAGATCATATGCTGCATCAAATCACCTCCCACGGGCTATTTGATTTGGAGATCAAGGCGACGGGAGATTTGCACATTGATGACCACCATACCAACGAAGATGTAGGTATTACCTTGGGTCAAGCTATTAGCAAGGCACTTGGCGATAAGAAAGGTATTGTCCGCTTTGGTCATTTCTTTGCACCTCTTGATGAAGCACTCATTCAGGTGGCGTTAGATTTTTCTGGACGCCCCCACCTTAGCTATGGCTTGCAAATTCCCACTCAGCGGGTGGGAACTTATGACACCCAGTTAGTACGCGAATTCTTTGTCGCTTTAGTGAACCACACCCAAATGACACTGCACATTCGCCAATTGGATGGCATGAATTCCCATCACATTATTGAAGCAACGTTTAAGGCATTTGCCAGAGCAATGCGGATGGCAGTAGAAATCGATAAGCGTCGTGCAGGTATGATTCCTAGTTCTAAAGGGATGCTGTGAACAACCAGGAGAAGACAGGGAAGACAAGGGAGAAAATACCTCCTTATCTCATCTTCCTTATCTCCCTCATCCCCTACTGAGAGGATATTAGTCAATAAGGTGTTATTATTGTCAGTCAACTGGGTAATTTATCATTACATCGTATTTTTGGTGTAGCCCTAAGCACAACATGATGTCTGTTGCAGACGCTCCCGACTCTCAATTAAATACCACAGGCATTCCGCCTGTTGTCCTAACTTCTGAGTTGCGAAAAGTCTATCGTACTGGCTTTTTTTTGAATCAAAAAGTCGTATCCCTTAAAAGCTGTTCTTTGAAAGTTTATAAGGGAGAAACTTTTGGGTTACTCGGATCGAATGGTGCTGGAAAAACGACGCTGTTGAAATTGTTGCTGGGGATTATTCGCCCAACGTCAGGACGAGGATTGCTTTTGGGTAGACCATTGGGCGATCGCAGTGTTAAAGAACGCATCGGCTACTTAAGCGAAAATCCTTATTTGTATGACTACCTCACTGCTTGGGAATTTTTACAGCTTGCCGCTGGGCTGTTTCAAATTCCTAAAAAAGTGCAACGTCAACGCATTCCTCAACTGTTGGAATTGGTGGGGTTATCGCAAAAAGACGCCCGCAAAAAGCTGCTTCGTCGCTATTCTAAAGGAATGCTACAGCGTGTTGGTATGGCACAGACACTCATTAATGACCCAGAACTGGTGTTTCTTGATGAACCGATGTCGGGTCTTGATCCTGTGGGACGTTACCAAATGCGCGAAATTATCCTGGCGCTAAAAGCCGCAGGTAAGACGGTTTTTTTCAACAGCCATATTCTCAGTGAAGTTGAGCAACTTTGCGATCGCATCGCTATCCTTGCTCAAGGAGAATTAATTTCCTCTGGTTTACTTGATGAACTATTAGGAACAAGTAACGTATATCATGTCAAAGGTCAAGGTGGTGATTGGGAAATTCTCAAGAAATGGGTTCCTAATCTAGAGTATCAGCCTAATGGTTCTTGGCTAGGTGAAGTGCAAGGCGATGCTTATGATTTTCTTGCCAGTCTTCGCTTGATGGGAGGGCAACTCATTGCCATGAATTTGTCTCGTCCTTCTTTGGAGGAGTTTTTTGTCCAAGAAATCCAAAGGCATAACAACTCTCCTGGATAGTTTGACGGGGATTCTGCTAACCTTTTTTCCTCACCATCCTCAGTCAGATACTCTTTGTATAACTATTAGACACAACGAATAACGCAGAAATAAATAGGTAAATTCAAAGGTTTGTCTGTTTCTAGTAATATTTTTATTCTAGTTTCATGCGGCTTAGATGCCACCAAATATTACTTACAAATCCTACTTTTCTTACCCGTAATATTTGCTAAAGAGGAATATTTTTGTTTATACTAATAGGGAAGTGCAAAATCAATCATATAAACTGTAATGACAACCACAATATTTTAAAGAGTAGGTATGATAAATATTCAACTTTAAATGAACTTTACTAAAAGTTCAAAGACAATAAACAATTATGCTCCTGAAAAAGAAGATTCTTTAAGAAGAGATGATTGTGAGGAACTTGAATAGGTAAGAAGAGTCAAGCTAAAAATGTTTAGAAAGTACTTTACTAAATAGTAGTCTCAGGTAAATATGGATAATGCAAGGTTAAAATTTATCAGTAAACCATTCGGGGGTGTGGTACTGTTAACTGTTGTTCATATAGCGTTTCCGTCTGTTAGCTTAGCTCAGAATCAAGCCGTACCAATAACGACGCAAATAAAAACAAATCCTCAAAGACAAGCCGTACCAACAACGACGCAAAGAAAAACAACTTCTCAAAGCCAAGCCGTACCAGCCGCAACAACAAATACACAAAGACAAACCGCACCATCAACGGTACAGAAAGATACAAAGTATACTCAGAGACAAACCGTACCAACCGCAACGGGTAGGGTAGATACAAACTATACATTAGCAGGCGGCGATCGCATCAGAATCAGTGTATTTGAGGTTCCAGAGTATTCAGGCGAGTACCAAATTCCGCCGGGTGGAGGGATAAACCTACCTCTAATTGGCACTGTATCCCTGTTAGGGCTAACAACAGAACAATCAGCTGACTTAATTGCTCAGAGATACTCTCGTTATCTCAAGCGTCCTATTATATCAGTCAATCTTGTATCATCCCGTCCTATCAATATTAATGTTGCCGGAGAGGTGACACGTCCAGGAGGGTACAGTCTCAGCTTACAAGGAGGCGCGGGTGATAATCCTGGGGTGCAGTACCCCACTGTATTAGCTGCATTGACGACAGCTCAGGGAGTGACAGCGAGTGCGGATCTCACAAGAGTAGAATTACGGCGTAAGCTAGGACGCGGTCCAGAGCAACTCCTCACCCTAAATTTGAAGGAATTCTTACGGACAGGCACATTACCACAGGATATTACTTTGCGAGATGGAGACACCATCTATGTGCCAATGGCAACCAACTTAGACTTGGCAGAGGCACGAAATTTATCCGCAACCACCTTTGCCGCGAACCCCACCACACCACGTACAGTAGCAGTCATTGGTGAAGTTGTCCGTCAGGGAACCTATCTTATCACCCAAGGTGCCGCAGAAGGGTCAGGCACCACAACAGGTGCGCCTACTATATCTGGTCTGCCCACTGTAACACGGGCGCTGCAATTAGCTGGAGGCCTAACGCCACAAGCGGATATTCGGAATGTCGTGATCCGCCGCCCGACAAGAACAGGTGGAGAACAAAATATAAAAATTGACCTGTGGAAACTTTTGGAAAGTGGTGATATAAATCAAGACCTGATTGTGCAGGACGGAGATACGGTTGTGTTTCCAACTGCAACGGAAATCAACCGATCAGAAGCGACTCAATTAGCGACAACAACTTTATCTCCCTCACGCATTCAAGTCAACGTGGTTGGCGAAGTGAAAAGACCAGGACCACTAGATATTCAGCCGAATAGCTCCTTAAACCAAGCAGTACTTGCCGCTGGTGGATTTAACGATGCGAGAGCTACCAGGGCTAATGTCGATTTGGTTCGGCTCAATCCTGATGGTTCTGTTACCAAACGTCTAGTAAAAGTGGATTTAACAGCAGGAATTAACGAGCAAACCAATCCCATACTTCGCAATAATGATGTTGTGTTAATCAGCCGGAATGGTCTAGCTAAGACTTCTGATACCATCAACACTGTAGGAGGACCTCTAGGTACTATCTTGAGTATTATCAGATTTTTCGGAATCGGCTTTTAAAAGCCAATTACAATTTGGGGACGCTTGTCAAGCCCTTTGCGTCCCCAAACTTCCAGGAAACTGTATTGCGATTAGGAAAGTCATAAATTTTGCGCTACTAATGAAAGCGTGACTAATGACTCATAAGTTATATGCAGTTTCAGCTTGGCAAAGATTCGCGTAAAGCATCCTGGCGACAAAGATTACTCTCTGTTTTGACGCTTGCTTTGGGGTGGGGTGTCGGAATACCCTCTACTCTTGCAGCCGAAACAGTAACCATCCGCCTTGGTCCATTTCAGCAGTCGGTAGAGATCGCAGATTTAGAAAAGTTTGCCAAAACCGGGAGACTACCATCCGGGCTAGAAGTTTTGTCATCGATGCTCACGCCTGAAGTTAGAGGATTTCTGACGAAACGCTTGGAGGTCGATCCTGCTTTTGCGGACAAATTTGTTGACGATCTGATGCGATCGCCAGGAGGTAGAGAGTTTATATCATCTATAGGTGGAGTTATACCAGGCAGTACAGCAGAAAGTATCAAGGCAACCCTGAATTTCACACTCCGCCAGGCAAACGGTTTTAACGCACTAAGTTTTTTACGAGCCTACCCAGGAGAGAATATTACCGTAGACGCCACGAAAGCTATCGGTTTGGCAGTTGAATTTAACCCAAATAACTTACAAAGTCAAGCTTTTGGTCTGTTACTAGAACGAGACTTGTCTGCTAAAAGTAGCATACCCTTCAAAGCAGCATTCGATCCAGCAGCGCTGGGTCCTGAAGCAGTACAGCAGCAGACAATCATCTTGAATGATCGACAGCGTAACCGTACGATTCCTGTAGACATTTATTCGAGTCAGGGAAACGCCGAAAACCCACTGGTTGTCCTTTCCCACGGCTTGGGAGGAAACCGAAGATTTTTGAGCTATTTGGCGCGTCATTTAGCTTCTTATGGCTTGAGTGTTGCTGCTGTTGAACATCCTGGTAGCAACGCCAACGCTGTCAATAGAGCCTCAGATACACAGAATTTGGCACAGCTGCTAAGAGCAACTGAATTTATTGATCGACCAAAAGATGTCAGCTTTATACTGAATGAACTGGCAAAACTCAATACTCAACCTGGGCAACTTCAAGCAAAGTTAAACACCGAAAAAGTCACTGTTATCGGTCACTCCTTGGGAGGTTACACCGCTTTGGCTTTGGTAGGAGGAGAGGTAGACTTAGAGGAGTTGCGTAAATTTTGCAAAGATTCTTTAAATATCGGCGAAGCACCAGGTGACTGGTTGCAGTGTTCGGCTGCTTCCTTACGGGATAGAAAACTGAGGTTACAAGATCAGCGAATTAAGAGTGCGATCGCTCTTAACCCGCTAGTTGGAAACCTCTTCGGCAAAAAAGGTCTCACTCAAGTCAGCAAGCCAGTCTTAATCTTAAGTGGAACTGAAGACGCCTTGACTCCAGCGCTGAAGCATCAGATAGAACCTTTTACCCAACTGCGGGGTGAGAAGTACCTGTTAACTGCTATTGGTGGTACTCACTTAAGTATTAGCGATCCAATATATCCAACAAGTGCAGCGACCACTATTGTTAAAGAACGGCAAGGTGAAGAAACCAAATCTTTACGTCAATTAACTCAAGGAGTCAGTTTAGCATTTATCAAGCAACTAACACCAGAAGCAAAAATTTACCAACCTTTTTTAACATCAGCTTACGCTCAATCTCTCTCTACACCCCAGCTACCATTGCGTCTGGTTTCCGAATTACCACCAAGTATCAAAAGGTGGCTGGAGCCTGTGGAGAAATAGCACAGTGATGGGAATCGATTGGCACTCTGTCTGAAATATCAAAATTTCATTACACAGATCCACTACGCCCAAAAAGGATTTATAGTGGTTTCATTTTCTTGTGGGGTGGACATCTTGTCCGCCCTAAACCAATGTAAACTTGGTTACAAAAATAGGACTTGCACACGCAACCCCCTTGGTGATTTAACGGTATCGCGGAAGTCCCCACCCTCAGCGTAGCAGGGTGGGGATGGACAGCGGGAGACGACGAATCACCCCTAAACGACAATAACCGTAGGTTATTCAGTGCGAGGGGTGATAGAGGAGTCTCCAATCTCTGGGGTCGGTAGTCGGTCAATCCAGTCTTCTACCAGTTGAGTCATTGTCTTTTCTTTACTAGCTGCGTATAATCTAAGCTTATTTAATCGTCGTTCGGATATTCGTAAATTCAATCCTTTTTTATTCATAAATATCTACACAACATCTACATACATAATATTATATAGATGGTTGCTAACCCACCCACTCGGCTGCAAACAAAGGTCACAGTAGCGGTTATACGCTTACCACGGTAACTAGCGAGAGAAAGGGGGAAAGATTCCAGTCACTGGTTCGCCCTACTACTAAGGCGGTAAAAGATAAGCCACACAGGAATGTACGGAAAAACAATTTCACTGCCTGCGGGAGGCGGGCGGCTGCGCGGGTTCTCCATGGGGAGATAAAGGTAGCAATAGCAGAGACGCTGTGTAAGACTTGGATCGTCTTTAGTGACGAACATTCAGCAATGCATGTACCCAACAGAGCAACGGCGGTTGAGACGCGAAGCCCATACTTCAAGCGAAGCTAAGTATGGGTACTTCACTAGCCATGTCCAATGCCAAGTAGCTGTAAATCTTTACATTTCCCAATAGTCTTGCCTAGTACCGCAACCTGTGATATTAACATTACACATTCTGGACATTAGACTGAAGATAGGACATGGTAGTGCCGCGTCCTTACAGTTAATGCCGCCAAACGCTAAATAGGAGAATACATGGAACCGATTATTGCCATAGTCTTAGTCCTTATAGGATATGCATTAGGGTCTGCAAAACTTATTAATCAGGGGAATGAAGCCTTGGTTGAACGCTTGGGGCAGTATCATCGGAAACTGAGACCAGGGCTAAACTTCATTGTTCCCTTGCTCGATCAAATTGTGATGGAGGACACAACACGCGAGCAGGTTTTAGACATCAAGCCGCAGAATGTGATTACCAGAGATAACATCTATCTAGAAGTAGATGGTGTCGTCTACTGGCGGATCAGAAATATAGAGAAAAGCTTTTACGAAATTGACGATCTCCAACAGGGGTTAGCAACCTTAACTACAACTACGCTTCGAGAAATCCTTGCTCAAAACACCTTGGAGGAAACCAATGCATCCAGAGCGGAGATGAACAGAGCCTTATTGGAAGAGTTGAATCGGATAACAGAACAGTGGGGAGTTGAGATTCTCCGGGTAGATATTCAGAGTATTACACCGCCTGAGAGCGTACGCAGGTCAATGGAAGAGCAGCGGGCAGCTGAAATTAATAGCCGCGCTGCGATTTTAGAAGCAGAAGGGCAGCGGCAAGCGGCAATTAAAAAAGCAGAAGGTACGAAAACCTCAATGCAAATAATTTCTGACGCTTTGCGTACCAATCCTGAAAGTAAGGACATTCTGCGGTATCTTGTGGCTCAAGATTACATCAATGCCAGTTACAAACTTGGTGAAAGCCCAAATGCCAAAGTTGTCTTTGTAGATCCAGGCAAAGGTAGTGACATGATGGATTTGATTTCCGAGTCAGTATCTTCAGAAGCTGGCAAGAGTAGTGAAAATGGTTCTACCTAGTTTGGCAGGACAGGCGAAGATTGTCGGAAGATTGCATCAGCAACCAAGGATACATCGCACATTTCTTTAACATCGTGAACTCGGAGGATATCAGCGCCATTAAAGATAGCAGCACAACACGCCGCCGCTGTTCCCCAGACTCGGGCTTTCGGGTCTGGTTGATTTAAAATCCGACCAATAAAACTTTTACGTGATGGTCCTACTAAAATCGGGCAGTTCAGTTGACGCAATTGGGATAAGCGGCGAAAAATTTCTAAGTTTTGCTCATAGTTCTTAGCAAAGCCAATACCTGGATCAATAATTATTTTTCCTTGATCAATACCCGCAGCAGTGGCTGCCGCAATTTGTTTTGCCAAAAAACTATAAATTTCCTGTATCAAATTCTGATAATCTGCGAATTGTGCCATTGTCTGTGGGTTTCCCCTCATATGCATCAATATAATTGGCACACCTATTTTTGCCACAGTGGACAACATTTCTGGGTCAAACCTACCGCCGGAAATGTCATTAACTATGTCCGCACCGACTTCCACAGCAGCCTTGGCAACTGCTGCCCTTGTTGTATCTATAGAAATCGGTACTGATATCTCTTTTCGTAGAACTTGTACCACTGACAAGACTCGCTCAAGTTCTTCTGCAAGAGTGATTTGCTCTGCCCCTGGTCGAGTTGATTGTCCACCGACATCGATAATATCAGCACCACCTGCTACCATTGCTTGCGCCTGTGCTAAAGCAGTAGTGGTTGTATTGAATTTGCCACCATCACTAAAACTATCAGGCGTGACATTCAGAACGCCCATTAAGTATGTTCGCTGTCCCCACTCAAAACAGCGTTCTCTGATGATCAATTTGCTTGCCATAAATGAATAACCAGTAAGGTAGGCATTGCCCACCCTACTGCGATTGTTGAACATTTACTTATAGTTAACAATTCTGGCGAAACCTGCAGGTTCTAAACTCGCTCCTCCCACCAAAACGCCATCAATTTCTGGCTCAGCCATGATTTCGTCTATAAGATTTGGCTTGACCGAACCGCCGTATTGAATTGGCACACCAGGATTGCTCAACTGGCTGCGAATTAAACCTATGACGCGATTGGCTTCCTTGCATTCACAAGTGTCGCCAGTGCCGATCGCCCAAATTGGCTCGTAAGCAATAACCAAATTCTCCTGATCGACATCCACTAGGTCTTTTTCTAGTTGGCTGATAATGAGTGATTCTGTTTCCCCCGCATCTCGTTGTTGTTTCGTTTCACCTACACATAGAATTGGTGTAAGACCAAACCGTTGAGCAGCTTGGAGGCGCAGGTTGACGGTATAGTCCGTTTCACCAAAGTATTGCCGCCGTTCGCTATGACCGACGATTACATAGCGCACCCCAATTTCGGTGAGCATTAGCCCGGAAATTTCACCGGTATAGGCTCCACTCTCTTCCCAGTGGACATTTTGCGCCCCTAATTGTATACGGCTTCCATGTAAGCTCTTGGACAAAACGTTTAAATCGGTGAAGGGGACGCATAATACCACTTCTCGGTCTTGGGGTGTTTCGTCCAAGCTGGGCAGAAATCCTTTTAAAAACTCCTGGGATTCTGCTTGGGTTTTGAACATTTTCCAGTTACCAGCAATAACTATTTTTCGCACAGGTGATTTCGTCAAGAACAATAACGCTACTAGATGCATTTTTCAGTTTATGACTTTAAGGGGTCAATTTTTCTTACTTATTAGTCATTAGTACTCTCTCGATCACCCCACCTGTCCATTTCCTCAATCTACTGCTAAAAATTACTAGGATGGTAACGGGGTTTATTAAAATTTCTCACCTAATATTTAAAATTTAAAATCCAAAATTGATATGACTTCAACTTTGCCCGATCCACATCATGGTGATTTGCCCAACACTGGCGAAAATCCTCTCAATTGGGAGGAAGAACTAGATAATGCCATTTTCACTTTTGACGATATTCAAGCAGAACTCAACTATAAACACGCACGAACGGCACTACAAAATTTGGTAGCTCATCTTGACCTCACTCAAGAGGAAAAAAACGGACTTGAGACGGAAATTGCCGATTTGGAAACAATGCTCTCGAAGTTAGAGCGTATGGTGGTGCAGATAGCTGCCTTTGGGATGGTGGGACGCGGCAAATCATCTCTACTCAATGCTTTGGTGGGGCAACCAGTGTTTGAAACTGGTCCCTTGCACGGTGTTACCCGCAATGCTCAAACAGCAAGTTGGAGTATTACTGAAGAAGCAATTGGGGAAACAGAACGTGCTTTACGAGTCACCCTACCAGGGACAGGTCAATCTCAAGTGGAATTGATAGATACCCCAGGGTTAGACGAAGTGGATGGTGAAACCCGCACCGCATTGGCTCAGCAGGTAGCAAAACAAGCGGATTTGATTCTGTTTGTGATTTCTGGCGACATGACGAAAGTTGAACACGAAGCCCTTGCCCAGTTACGAGAAGCGGGTAAACCGATCTTGCTGGTGTTTAACAAAGTAGACCAGTATCCAGAAGCAGACCGGATGGCAATCTATGAAAAAATCCGCTCTGAGAGGGTGCGGGAATTACTTTCACCCGATGAAATTGTCATGGCAGCAGCATCGCCGTTGGTGAGGACAATGGTTCATCGTCCTGATGGCACGAAAGGTGTGCAGTTGCGTACAGGTATTGCCCAAGTCGAGGAACTGAAGCTGAAAATTTTGGAAATTCTTCACCGTGAAGGTAAAGCTTTGGTTGCTCTCAACACCATGCTGTATGCCGACAACGTCAACGAACAATTGGTGCAGCGAAAACTGAATATTCGAGACACGAGTGCTAATCAGTTGATTTGGAAAGCGGTGATTACTAAGGCAATGGCGATCGCTCTCAATCCTGTCACAGTTATAGATATTCTCAGTGGTGCAGTCATAGATATCGTCCTGATCCTAGGTTTATCCAAACTTTATGGCATTCCCATGACGGAAGCTGGAGCCGTAAAACTATTACAAACAATCGCCTTCAGTATGGGTGGTATCACTGCTAGCGAACTGTTGGCAAATTTGGGCTTGAGTTCGCTGAAAACATTACTTGGTTTATCTGCACCAGCCACTGGGGGCGCTTCCTTAGGTGCTTATCTGTCGGTAGCATTTACTCAAGCTGGTGTGGCTGGCGTTTCTTGCTATGGTCTTGGGTATGTAACCAAAGCGTATTTAGCCAATGGAGCAACTTGGGGACCAGATGGTCCTAAAGCTGTAATTAGTAAAATTTTGGGAACCCTTGATGAAGGTTCAATTCTCAACCGTATTAAGGATGAATTGCGATTGAAGATAAAAGGTCAAACGACAAAATAATGCCTTTAAACATTAGTAAACATTAGACTTCTTGCAAAAGTATGATTAAGGGATATTTAGAACCACAGATGCACACAGATGAATACAGATAATTCATATGTGTACCCTCTGGGAAGCTGCTATAGGCGTCTAAATCTGTGGTTTCATCATAACTTTGACTTTTGCAATCTTACTCCATGTACTTCGTACACAAGCAAGGATGAAAATGATTCTTCGTTCTGCCCTCTGCCTTATTTTCAAGGCAGGTCTATTAGATGCTGCCTAGGACATTTTCACCAATAGCTAATCTCTTGAATAAACACACAGCTATGCAACCTGATTTACAAGGGTTATATATTACACAAGACGATTTAAAACAAATAGCTGGTCTGAATTCTAGAGATTTGAAAGCTTATGAAAAACTAAAATACCCACGCTTAGCGCTTATATCACTTTTCAGCGAATATGTACAGCAAATATTCTTTTTTGGCTGGGGATTAATTCCTATTGCTTACTTCATTAAGTGGAGATTGTTCAGAGAACGTCAGAGAAATCTTCTTAAGGAAATTGATAATTATAATGCAGTGTTAAAAGTAATAGATATTAATGATCAGCTAGAAGCGGCTGGAAACCAAGGAGTGAGTTTAACGGAGCGAGAAAAAGTCATCAGCGTACTAAAAACCACAAGAGCCAATTTAATTTGTACATTAAAAACAGAACAAATTTTGAGGGAGAATAAGGGCTTCATTGCTCGAAATACGGAACTTTGGCAGAGCAATGTAACTGCTATGGAAGCATTACAAGTCAGCGATGAGGCAAGAGAATATGCACGACAACTTGATGAAGCCTTAAAAATTGCACAAGACGTGCAAGTAGAAATAAGAAAATTAGAAGAGGATTAAAAGCAATCAGAGACGCTTGCAAGTGCAATTGTACCTTTTATTAAATCTGTCTACAAATATCAGTGCAGAATTTCTTGCGTCCGATGACAAAAAGATTACTGAAGGCACCACTGCGTGTAGCTCTTGTAGTACCTTTTGTAGCACAAATCTCTACTGCTGTGGGGGTAACAGCATTCTTCTCGTTAAAAAATGGTCAGAAAGCTGTTAATGAGGTTGCTTCGCAACTGCGAACTGAAATTGTCACTCAGGTTCATCAATATATCACCGATTACATGAAGACACCACAAATTGTTACTCAGATGAACTCCTATTCTGTTGGTTGTGGTGAGTTGGATTTGAAATATATAAAAAGTTTAGAACGCCATTTCTGGCATCAAATGCAGTTATTTAAATCCTTAAGTCCAATCGCTTTTGCAAGTACTCAGGGAGAAATTCATTCGGTCGATCGCCTGAATAATGGTTCACTAGTCATCCGAGTCCTAGACCAATCAACAAGTGGTAAATATCATACCTACACTACTGACAGCCAAGGTAATCGCCTGAAGTTAATTCGAGTTAGCACAACCTTTGATCCTCGCACTCGCCCCTGGTACACAAAGGCTGTGAAAGCAGGTCAATTTACCTGGACTAAAGTTTATCCGTATTTCTCTTCATCAGGGCTGGCGATGAGTGCAACTCAACCTCTTTATGACAAGACAGGTATTTTGTGTGGAGTGACGAACGCAACGCAATCTCTTTCGCAACTAAGTAAGTTTTTGCACAGTTTAAAAATTGGTCGTTCAGGACAGACATTTATTATTGAGCGTTCTGGAGACTTGGTAGCAAGTTCAACAGCTGAGCAACCTTTTATCCTGAGTCAGGAGGGAGAACAGGAGAAGGGTAAACGGCTAAAGGCGATCAAAAGCAGCGATCGCGTCACTCGTCTCACAACACAGTATTTGCAACAAAAGTTTAGTAATTTTAATAACATTTATCCTAATCAGCAGCTCGAATTTGAAATAGATCGCAAGCGGCAATACGTACAGATCATGCCCTTTACAGACGGTTATGGGCTAGATTGGGTGATTGTCGTGGTGGTTCCAGAAGCCGATTTTATGGAGCATATTGAAACCAACACGCGAATCACTGTTTTGCTATGTTTAGGAGCATTGATACTGGCTACAGTGATCGGATTGAAAACTTCCCATTGGATCACTCAACCAATTCTCCACTTAAGTAAAGCCTCTAAGGAAATCGCTAATGGTAAGTTAGACCAAACCGTTACAGTAGAAGGCATCAAAGAACTCAGAGTTCTTGCTCAGGCGCATAACCAAATGGCGACTCAACTCCAAGAGTCATTTGCTGAACTATTAGAAGCTAATAGGCAGCTAGAGGCTGAAATTACTGAGCGCAAACGGGCAGAGGAACAGTTGCTACACAATGCGTTTTATGATGCTCTGACAGGTTTACCTAACCGAGCTTTGTTTATGAACCGATTAGGACTTGCACTTGAGCAGAAAAAACGCCATAAGGATTATTTATTTGCTGTCCTATTTTTAGACCTAGATCGGTTTAAGTTGATTAATGACAGTCTTGGACACTTAGTTGGAGACCAATTGCTACTTGAAATCGCAAAGAGGTTAGAATCATGCCTACGCTCCACGGATATAGCAGCACGGTTTGGAGGAGATGAATTTACCGTTTTGCTTGAGGGAATTGAGAATGTATCAAATGCCATTCAAGTAGCTGAACGAATTCAACAGGAACTAGCATTGCCTTTTAGGCTTAATGGGCAAGAATTGTCCACTACGGCGAGTATAGGCATCGCTTTGAGTTCAGCAGTAGATTATAACCAACCAGAAGACCTACTGAGGGATGCTGATACGGCGATGTACCGAGCTAAGGCACTAGGTAGGGCGCGCTATGAGCTGTTCAACTTAGAGATGTATGAAGACGCTGTAGCTAGATTGCAGTTAGAGATTGCTTTGCGCCAAGCGATCGAGCGCCAGGAGTTTCAAGTTTATTACCAACCGATTGTTTCGCTCACTAGTGGCACAATTTCAGGTTTTGAGGCTTTGCTGCGTTGGCAACGTCCCGAGCGTGGTCTAGTTTCTCCTACAGATTTTATCCCCATAGCGGAAGAAACTGGACTCATTGTCTCGATTGGCTACTGGGTGCTGCACGAGGCATGCCGTCAGATGCAAGCTTGGCGGATGTGCGATCGCACCAATTCACTAAACAAAATCAGTGTCAATCTCTCGCTCAAGCAGTTTTCCCAACCGGATTTGATTGGGCAAATGGCGCAAATTTTGCACTTGACTGGTCTTGATGCTTCCTATCTTGTGCTAGAGATTACCGAAAGCGTCATCATGGAAAATGGCAATGAGACAACTGTTGCGTTTTCAAAACTTCGAGAGATGGGTATTGAGTTATCAATTGATGACTTTGGTACAGGTTATTCTTCATTAAGTCGTCTGCATAACTTTCCAATTAGTACCTTAAAGATTGACCGTTCTTTTCTCAGCCCGATAGACAATAATAGCAAAAACTTGGAAATTATTGAGACAATTGTCACACTGGCACACAAACTAGGTGTTGATGTAACCGCCGAAGGGGTAGAGACAAAAGAGCAACTAGCATTCTTAAGAAGCTTGAACTGTGAATATGGTCAGGGATATTTCTTCTCCCATCCATTGGATAGTTCAGCAGCGACAGCATTAATCGTGACAGATCCCCAGTGGTAAACGTTCAATTGGTACATAGTATTAACATATCAAAGATACGCTACTCGCGCTTTAATAGGAGTATCCATTGCAGCCAGATTTATTAAGCCTGGAAATGACGAAAGGAGAATTGAGACGCTTAATTGGGCTAGATCCAGATAATGTCTTCCGACCTTCTATTATCAAAAATCGCGACAAGCGATTGAGTTTTTTTATGAATGAAATGGTTGTGGCAGTCGCACTGACTCCAATCATTGTCGGGTTGATTTATGGGTTTATTATTCTGCCAACAATTGGTTCCTCAATTCTGCTAGGAACGATTTTACTTATAAGCGTGCCACTTGCTGTCATCGTTGGGCGTTGGATCTGGCGGCGTTCAACCTGCCCCAAAACACTCACAACACTGTTAGATGAAGTTGATCAATATCATGCTGTGATCAAAGCGATAGATATTCATGACCAACTAGCAACACCTGGGAACACAGAAAGTAGTATAACTGATAGAGAAAAAGTTGTGGCTGCCCTGCAACTTATTAGAGAAGATTTAGTTCGCGCTTTGAAAACAGAACGAATTTTACGAGATAATAAAAAATCACTTACTAATAACCAAGAGTTACTTGTCAATAATTTAACAAATTTGCAAGCCTTGCAAGTTAGCTCTGTTTCAGGCGAGTATGCTCAACTCTTACATCAATCATTGCAGATTGCCTTTGATGTGCAAGCAGAGATAAAAAAAATACAGTTGTCCCGTTGACTTAAAAATGACCAACAAACTAAAAATAATTGTCTTAGATGATGACCCTACGGGGTCTCAAACAGTCCACAGTTGCTTGCTGCTTATGCATTGGGATGTGGATACCTTACGCTTAGGGTTGCACGATGATTCACCAATTTTCTTTGTGCTAACAAATACAAGAGCCCTTCCTCCAGAAAAAGCAGCATCTATTACCAGAGAAGTTTGCCAGAACCTGAAACAGGCGATATCTACAGTAGGGGGAAATGAGGGAAATGCTTCTTTATCCCTAGAAGCAGGTAAAAAAGACGGGTTTCTGATTGTCAGTCGTTCGGATTCGACTTTACGGGGACATTACCCCATTGAAACCGATGTCATTGCTGAAGAACTCGGTCCGTTTGATGCTCATTTTCTCGTACCAGCGTTTTTTGAAGGCGGACGTATCACTAAGGACAGTGTGCATTATTTGATGAGTGATGATGTCACCACCCCCGTGCATGAAACCGAGTTTGCCCGTGATTCTGTCTTTGCCTATCATCACAGCTACTTACCTAAGTATGTCGAAGAAAAAACTCAAGGGCGTATCAGTTCTGAGTCGGTAGAAAGATTTTTATTGGCGGATATTCGCGCTGGTACTCTGGAACGTCTGATGAAACTCAGTGGGAACCAGTGCGCTGTAGTGGATGGTGAAACTCAAGCGGATCTCAACCGCTTTGCACAAGATGTGCTTGCAGCAGTCAATCAGGGGAAACGCTTTTTGTTTCGTAGCGCTGCCAGTATCTTAACGGCTTTAGCAGCCTTACCTCCTCAACCCATTGCCCCAGAAAATATGGCACAGTATGTGCGAGGAGGGAAACCAGGTGCAGTGATTGTTGGTTCCCATGTCAAAAAGACAACTCAGCAGTTAGAGGTGCTGTTGCAACAAGAGGGAACTGTTGGAGTCGAAGTGAATGTCTCGCGGTTAGTTGATGATGTCGCAAATGAATCTGCTACGCTGTTAACCGAGATTTTAGATGATGTCCGTGCGGCACATGATGCTTTGAAAACACCAGTGGTTTACACAAGCCGTAAGGAACTTACTTTTAAGGATGTTGAGACAAGGTTACAGTTTGGGGAAAAAGTTTCAGGCTTATTGATGGATATCGTACGGGGTTTACCATCAGATATAGGATTCTTCATTAGTAAAGGTGGCATTACTTCCAACGATGTTTTAAGTACTGGTTTGGAACTAACTTCAGCACGTTTACTCGGTCAAATTTTAGCCGGTTGTTCAATGGTGACAACTGCATCAGACCATCCTCAGTTTCCTAATTTGCCAGTCGTGCTGTTTCCAGGAAACGTGGGCGATGCTGATGCGTTGGCAATAGTTTACAAAAGACTAAGTACAAATACAGCATGAGAAATGTAAATTTTTAAGAACGCTGTTGTACATAGCGACTAATCTAGTATAGGTAATTGCTCGTTTCCCGTATTTTGGCAAGTGTTACATGACTTCTGATTCTACTATCCCTGATTTAGAGTCAAAAAAAGCCTTCTCTGATGAGGAGGCAATCTCTGCCCTTTCTAATGTAGAGTCAACTTCACAAGCAGAGGAAAATCCTGTCCTCCCTGAAGCAGAGGTAAATTCTGTTTTGCTTTACTTAAAGTCAGATTCATACCATCCCGACATCGAATCAAATTCTTATCATCCCGATGTTGAGGCAAATTCCTATCATCCCAATGTTGAGGCAAATTCCTATCATCCCGATGTTGAGGCAAATCCTGTCTTATCCGGTACAGAGTTCAATCCTCAACTTCCAGATGTTCAGTCAAATTCCGTCGTTCCTGGTATAGAGTCCAATCCAGCCCTTGTAAATGTAGAATTGACTGAATCACCGTCATTAGAAAATACGGTGAATCCCAATATCCAAGTCCAAATCAAAACTCAGGAAGGAAAACTTTTATTAATTTTACCAACAGAATCTCAATTGCCTGCCTCAGAACACAATTGGACTGAAATTTGGCAACAGATGAAGCTGCGGCTTTTAGCTTGCGATCGCTCTTTTTCACCCAATACACCCGTGCATCTGGTAGCGCAAGATCGGTTGCTGGACACCAGACAGCTTCAAGAACTCGCGGAAAGTTTGAATCAATTTCAAATTCAGCTGAAATGGGTTTCTACCAGTCGTCGCCAAACTGCGATCGCTGCTGTGACATCTGGCTATTCTGTAGAACAAGTACAGCGACAAACAGCGCTTGGTTCTGAGTCAAAACCTGCTAACCCCCCGCTTGCAGAACCTCTGTATCTAGAGAAGACGTTGCGTTCTGGAGAGGAAATTCGCCACCCGGGTCATGTTATTCTCTTAGGGGACTTAAATCCTGGTGGTATCGTAGTTGCAGATGGAGATATTTTAGTTTGGGGTCGTTTACGTGGAATTGCTCACGCAGGTGCCCTTGGAAATCGCGATTGCCTAATTATGGCTTTGCAAATGGAACCAACCCAATTGCGAATTGCTGATGCTGTAGCTAGGGCACCAGAAAACTCCCCGATGCAGTTTCATCCTGAGGTAGCATACATTGCGCCCCAAGGAATTCGCATTACTAGGGTGAGTGATTTTTCTAAAATCTTATTAAGCAGGATGAATCAGCAGAAGGATGAAGGATAAAACAAAAGATAAAGAATGAAGGATGAAATACCATAATTTTCACTTCATACTTTATACTTAAGCTTTCATTTCATACTTGATACTTTAGCCTTCATTTTATTGTATATTTTCTAATCACTAATCGAGCTCGTTTCTCTCATGACTCGCATTATTGTTACGACCTCCGGCAAAGGAGGGGTGGGGAAAACCACGGTTACGGCAAATTTAGGGATGGCATTAGCCAAAATGGGGCATCAAGTGGCTTTGATTGATGCGGATTTTGGTCTGAGAAATTTGGATTTACTGCTAGGGCTAGAAAACCGCATCGTCTACACGGCGGTAGAAGTTCTGGCTAGGGAGTGTCGTTTAGAACAAGCTTTGGTGAAGGATAAGCGCCAACCCAATCTCGTCTTGTTACCTGCGGCGCAAAATCGCACCAAAGATGCGGTCACTCCTGACCAAATGAAGTTATTGGTGAATGCACTGGCGCAGAAGTATCAATATGTTTTGATTGATAGCCCAGCGGGAATTGAAATGGGGTTTAAAAATGCGATCGCCCCAGCAAAAGAAGCCCTGATTGTCACCACTCCAGAAATTGCCTCAGTCCGTGATGCCGATCGCGTCGTTGGCTTACTCGAAGCACAAGGCATTAAACGTATTCATCTCATTATTAACCGTATCAGACCCGCAATGGTACGGGCAAATGATATGATGTCAGTTCAAGATGTTCAGGAACTTCTTGCAATTCCTTTGATTGGGGTCGTCCCTGACGATGAGCGGGTTATTGTCTCTACCAATCGCGGCGAACCTTTAGTGTTAGCAGAAAATCCTTCTTTAGCTGCTACAGCTTTTGAAAACATTGCCCGTAGATTGGAAGGGGAAACGGTCGATTTTCTTGAGCTAGATTCATCTGCTGACAACATCTTCACCCGTCTTAGAAGATTGTTGTGGACAAAAATCATTTAACTTCGTCCCGTCTCGTCCCACCGATCTGCAATGATTCTTGAACTTTTAGAACGAATTTTTTTTCGCGGTGCTGACAACAGTCGCACTCAAGTCAAACGTCGTCTGCAATTAGTGATTGCCCATGATCGCGCTGACTTAAGCCCTCAGATGGTGGAAAAGATGCGGCAAGAAATCTTGGAAATTGTCTGTCGTTACGTGGAAGTTGAGACAGATGGCTTAGAATTTACCCTAGAAAGCAATCAACGGACGACAGCTTTAATTGCTAATTTGCCTATCCGTCGAGTCAAAGAAACTCAAGAAGATACGCCTGAGGTAGGCAGTAGCGAGAAATCTAAATAGTTTTATAGTGTTTTATTCGTGGCGAGTGTCATAACTTATGAATAACCGTTTATCATAGAAAAAACCCGCTATAGATATTATCTACAACGGGGTCATATCTAGACTGAAATCCGTTTAATTGCCCATAATAGAACCTTTCCCAAGCCGTCGGGGTTCCAGTTTCTTCGCGTTGCTCCTCATTATGAGCAACCGGATAAATGTTATGGCGGTTTTGATTCGCGAGCACACTTGTGTGTGGTGTTTCCCCGCGCCTTTGGAAAGTGGAGGACAGTGCTGTGGGGAGGTTCTTGACCTTGAAGCAACTGTCCGTTCCGTTATTGAACAGCCTTCGAGTTACTGAATGTAGTACTCTATTGATGTTGGAAGGGTCTGATATGTACAAATCCCTATCAGGGATGGAAATTATCTGTAAGCGACTTGTGGACCTGCCCAAACCTCTTTAACTGTTTGACCAAAGGTCACACCCTGATCTGCATTTGTGGCAGCTACAGTCTTGCCATCATAAGCAACTGTTACCAAGGGCCATTGTTCTTCACCTAATTCGCCAGCACGGAACAATACTTGATCAGGCTGAGTTTTACTCCAGCCTAACAATACAGCAATTTCATGCTTGTTTTCTTCTTGTGAAGGAGTGACACTCTGGGAACGGTTTTGTTCGCGATCCCAAATCACTGCATGATCTGTGGCATCAGAAGTATTCATTGCCCCTTCAAATTTGCGTGCTAAAAAGCGATCGCCCTTTTGTGACCAGCTTACCGGAACTAAAACCGCAATAGTTCCTTGTGCATCATCGTTTGCCGAAGATACCTGAACTTTTAACAAAGGATCATTCATCGGAGCAGTTGAACTGACCACATGTAACCGCTTAGTTTGCCTATCTTCTACAAACAGAACGCTGGTGACCTGGCTATTGTACATTTGTGGTTTGACTTCTAGTTTGACGCGGCTGTACATTGCATATCTACCATCCGGAGAAATGACAGGGACGCTGCGGTAGTAACGCACTCCAGAACCCCCTTTGGAACTGATCGTCTCTTGAGTCGCCTGTATCCATACCCACGGAATAGCATGAGGGCTTCCTATTGGATCTTGCTGTACTGCTTCAGCTTCTTGGGGTGGTTGCTCCACAACAGTCACTGCTGTTGACTTTTGTTGCGATTCTTTCTGATGGTTAATTTTAGCTGCTTCCAATGTTGCACCAGCAAGCACTTCCCTTGATGCGGAGCCATTGTTTACTACCAAGGCTTGAACTTTAGAGGCTTTTAATCGTTGCACTAAATCATGTTGACTAGCTGCCATCTCGTTTGACGCCGAGTTAGATTCTTTCATCGGTGGCGCTAGTTCAACTGCTACCAATGGATCATTATTAGGCATTCCGACTGAGGCAGAATCATCTTCTTCTACAGCTTCTACAGCCCAGACATTAATTTTATCTGTTTGTATTTGCGATCGCGAAACCGCAGCTACGGACAGTGGTACAAAGTCAGATTTTTTTGTAGAGGAATTGATTTGCGTTGCTTTTGATACTGAAATGAAATTTGCTTGGTCAACACCAGCCGTTTGCTTTGACACAGACTCAGATTCTGTTGCTACAGAAGGCATTCTAGCTGCTTGTGTTTGTTTTGCTGAACTCGTGTGAGCTGATGCCGCCACTAAAGGCGCAATCAACATCACAAAAATAAAGTACTTAAGGAATGGTTGCACGCGGAACCATCCAGACAACATAAGGTGTTTAAGCATTTGTTGACTCTCTAGAGGGCGGTTGCTGTGCGAGGAGCTGTGCCTATACAGCAATGGGGCAGGCTATTTTATATGTATAACAAGGAACTCCAGTTTTAAGGAAAGAATCTACTCAAATTTCGCATACTTTTACAAAAATGGGTATTTTTTAGTACGCATTGTCGCTACAGGCTTTTAGGAGAAGATACGAGTATGGTATTTGAGCCTCAGACAGAAATAACTACGTGACAGAAAATGCCGCTACTAACACCCAACCACACCAAAATGCAGGCATAGTTAGAAGGATATTCCCTGTATCACTGGAATGACTGCTATAAGACGCAAGCAATGCTTCTACCACAGCGCAGATACCAATAACGGTACAACTATGGCGTTACTAAAAAAATTTGCAAAGTAACTTTGCAACTGAGCCGAGTCAAATCTTACCACTGACATTTAATCAATGGAAAATATTCTAAGCTGAACTGTACCAACTGCATAACCAGTTGTAACAAATACAGGAACACACCACTGGTTTGGAAACTCAGCTACAAATGCACCCGTTCCGGGAAATATATCGAAACTAGATCAAATGCGTAGACGCATAAACCCGGGAGAGCGGCTTCAAGAGTTAGTAATTGTAACTCGATTTATGTACACATTTATACAAAAATCATCATTTTGTATAAATGTGTATCAATGGCATATTCTGCCAACCCCTTGCGGGTAACGTTTGCCTCGTCAATGTTCAAATGGTTTGTTAGGAAGACAGCACTACAGCTATAAACCAGTTTACTGATTACTTAACTGCCTTCGACAGAGCTACAAGCTGGCGTTCACTTGTAGGTGTCATGACCAATCGAACGTAGCCATAAATGGCTTAGACTGCACGCTCCGACTTTGTACAGCTTTGTCTATATTTGACTAGTTCTGTATAGGTTTTTCGGAGCGCAGAGTAGCGGAGCCTGTTCATCCGACATTGCCAAACACTTAAGCTTGGCTGAAGCAGATGCGGTTAATGCTGGCTAAAATTCCAGCGAGTTCATTATAACTCCACCTAGCGTTTTATTTCACGAAAATGCAACAAATTTCTCACTCTAGCAGTTCTATCTGATTTGTGAGGAATGAACTGTAGAGGATGCACAGGAGGACACTTATGTGAGGGCTACGGGCATTACTATTATAGACTTTGTGGGTTTCTTGAAAGTTCCCACGCAACCGTGGAGATTCCTCAACCACCTCGCTCTCGTAATGGATTTACAGTCATTATTGTTCGGAGGTGTTTTCGTCATCTCCCGCTGTCTTTCTTAGGAAAGTCGCGCCGCTCGTTTCCACACATCCCACGAGGTCTTATGAAAATTGTATTCTTTGGCACTCCTAGTTTTGCTGTACCGACTCTGGAAAAACTACTGAATCATCCAGAATTTGATGTCTTGGCAGTTGTTACACAGCCGGATAAACGTCGGGGACGCGGAAATCAACTGATACCCTCACCAGTAAAAGTCGTCGCCACCTCTGCTAACTTGCCTGTATGGCAACCTCACCGCGTGAAAAAAGACGCTGAAACTTTAACGAAACTCAAAGAATCAGACGCAGATGTGTTTGTCGTCGTTGCCTATGGGCAAATTCTTTCTCAAGAAATTTTAGATATGCCTAAACTAGGTTGCATTAACGTGCATGGCTCAATTTTACCCAAGTACCGAGGTGCCGCTCCCATTCAGTGGTGTTTGTATAACGGCGAGACTGAAACTGGTATCACGACAATGTTAATGGACGCAGGAATGGATACTGGTGCAATGCTGCTAACGGCTACTACACCGATAAAATTACTGGATAATGCCCATGATTTGGCAGAAAAACTTGCAGTTGTGGGTGCAGATTTGTTGGTAGAAACTTTGTTGAAGCTGAAAAACCAGGAAATTGAGCCAATTCCTCAAGATAATTCTCAAGCTACTTATGCGCCTTTGATTAAAAAAGAGGATTATCAATTGGATTGGTCAAAGAGTGCGATACAATTACACAATCAAATTAGAGGCTTTTATCCAGACTGTAGTGCCAACTTTCGCAACCAACCGCTGAAAATCACTGCCACTGCTCCCCTTGATGATCCTTACGGTGATGGGCTGCCACCTGAAATCAAAGAAATCATTCATAAAATACCTAATTTGTCAACCTTATCAGGTAGCCCAGGGCAAGTTGTAAGCATCGTCAAGGGGATGGGAGTAATTGTCCAAACTGGAGAAGGTTTATTATTATTGCGAGAAGTTCAAAGTGCTGGTAAACGTCCCCAGTCTGGATGGGATTTTGTTAATGGTTCGCGTTTAGCAGTGGCAGAGGTATTTGAGTAAGGATGAAGTATGAAGGATAAAGGAAAAAAATTAATGACACCCAATGAGTTCATTCTTCATTGTTCAGACTTCCTTTTTTCGTAGTAGCGGCAAGCCTGACATGGTCCATCTGGGTTAACCGCGCAACGAATCATTTCTGAACAAGCATTGTAGCGGCAACTGGCATCGCCAATGACCCAGCGCCCTCCTACAAGACTTTTTTCACTTGGTCGTGTAGCGGACTGTACATATAAAGCAATTGTTTGCAAACGATAGCGCCCTGCCTTAAGTTGATAGCGGTGGCGGCGCTCTAAAACTGCGTAGGTTTTCCCTTCAAGATCAAGGTAATTTCCGGGTTGTGGTGTCCAGTCAAGTTGAACGCTGCCGAGGGACTGACGCGAGTTCGTCAGAATCACCTCGGTTGGTAAAGAATTTGGTTCCATAAACTTTTGTAATGTGATTTACATTAATAGGATGGTAGCGCACCTGCCTGTGTTGACTCGCATAGTTTATGTTATAGTTAACGATTTGCTAATTTTTTGTAAAAAAGAGCTTTTCGTAAGTACACATTTATACAGCCTTCACTGTTTTATTTCGTTTCCTAAGAGTCGCTTGGAACCTCACTTTCCGTCTCCGCAAGGCAGAGGGGGGTATTTTTCGCTGCTTCCGTGGTGGAAGTGTTAGGGGTGGGGTCAAGAAGATTATGTACTTCTTAATATAAGTTTACACTTTTCAAACAGCCGTGATACCTTTCCTTGCACTACCTACGAGTAAGCCATAATACATTTCAAAACGAGGTATGCAAAAACATGAGCTTGGAATTGGTGGTAGCGATCGCACCCTGGTTGGGAGAGTGGGTGACAGTCAAAATAGCCGAGGCGGTGCTTGGCGGAGTCAATACTCAGCTAAAACAACAAGATTTAGATAAAGCTTTGAAAGCTTGTGTCGCAAAAGCCGATGACCAAGTGAAACTGTTTTGGCGTTGTGAACCAAGATATATTCCTAAATTTCTGGATAGTGTCTTCAAAGATGCGGTAGAAGAGTTACAAAAACCATTCAAAAATCAAGGAACTCCCCAAGTAGACTATTTCGTTGAGGTTTTTAAGAAGTCATTAGAAGAACATCCTAAAGTCAAACATAAAATTGATGAATCACTGATTCAACCTTGGCTTGATATCTTTGTTAAAAATTATTTTGAAGTCACGAATGCCTATTTAAGGTTTAAAATAACTAAAGAAGCTTATCTCAAGCAAATAGCAAATTACTTTGATGATGTCAAGTTTGCAGGTATTGCTGTTGAAGGACAAGAAGTAGATAAATCTGCTCAGTTGCCACAAATTTTTGTGATGCCTGATGTAGTGGAAGACATGAGAGAGCGAAATTTGACCGATGAAAAAGATTTCGTATTCTTAGATGCGAATTTAGAAGCATCAGGCATCAGCAAACGTCAAGCAGAATTACTGCAAGAGCAAAGACAAATAGGACGACTTGGAAAAAGCACTGGGAAAAACTTTTCAGCACAAAAATTGTTGACTGAAAGCACCTCTCAAAAATTTGTACTTCTGGGCGCACCAGGTTCTGGTAAGACAAGTTTGATGAGTTACTTTGCAGTGATGCTAGCTCAGAAACAACCAGAAATTCTAGGTTTAGCAGCGGACACAGATTTACTGCCAATTATTATTAAAATTCGGGATTTAGCCAAACGTGCCGAGCATCTGAGTATTTTAGATTATATTAGACAGTTCGCTAGCGCCAATTTACAGGTTAAAGAACTGCCAACAGGTTTTTTTGAGTATTGGCTGGATGATGGACGAGCATTAATTTTACTTGATGGTTTAGATGAGGTTGCAAACAAGGCAAAGCGGGATGAAATAGTCAATCAGATTGAAGCTTTCTTGAGTCAATATCCGCAAAACAGAACAATCATTACATCTCGTCGATCAGGGTATAAGAGGGTCTTTTTCCGCACAGAAGAGTTTCCCCGTTATACCCTGGAGTCGTTTGACGATGACAAAATTGAAATATTTATCAAAAAGTGGTACGAAAGCCGCTTTGAAGATCCAGAAGAATCACAAAGAAGACAAGAAAGTTTACGTCAGGCTTTAGCAGAACAAAAGCGCATTAAAGAATTAGCCCGCAACCCACTGCTACTTACTATTATTGCCCTGATTCATCGTTATGAAGCATATTTGCCCAGACAGCGACACAAACTTTATGATCGTGCGGTGAAGACTTTATTAACCAACTGGGATGCTGGTAAGGAACTCAATTATAAATTGCCTTGCGAATATCTCCATCACGATGATGTTGAACGCTTGATGCAACAGTTAGCTTACTGGATTCATACTCAAGGAGGTACAGGAGATAAAGAAGGCAGTACCTTGATTGATAAAGAGGAACTGATTAAGCAATTAAAGAAATTCATAGTTGAAGAAAAATCCATTAAGCCACATCAAGCAAAAGCAGAAGCAGAACGTTTTGTAGCACATATTCAGGAACGTGCAGGTTTATTAAATGAACAAGGGCAAGACTGCTACGCCTTTGTCCACAAGAGTTTTCAGGAATATTTGGCAGCACAGGAAATTAAGGATAGACAGGAAGGCGATGGTGATGAGGTGGTGTTGGAGCATATCGAAAAATATCTCCATGATCCCCATTGGCGTGAGGTGTTGCTGTTACTCATCGCTCAACAACACCGGAAAAAAACGGCAAAATTTCTTAAGTATATTCTTGAGCAAGATACGCCTTGGGAACAGTGGTTGCACAGTAACCTTTTCTTTGCTGCTAGCTGTTTAGCAGAAGATTTAGAAGTGCAAGATGAAAGCATAGTCCAACAGATTTTGCAGGAATTAGTTAATTTGGAAATTAGTGACAATGAGCAAGTAGGTGCAAAAATCCGCACGCAGGTTTCTAAAATTCTTTGCCGTTTGAATGAAACTCGGTTTGAAGCGCAAGCACTGCAACTGTTGAAAGACTCAGCACAGCAAATTAATGAAGGGCAGTTGCAAAAATATCGTGCAGCATTGGGGGAAAAAGAACAAGTTATAAAAACACTGCTCTTGCGACTAGCGGATAAAAATGAGGATTTTGAGGTGCGTGGGCTTGCAGCATTAGCCTTAGGCGAATTGGGCACTGCTTCAGTCCAGGTGGTGGATGCACTTGTTGGGCGATTGACGGATGATAATTCTCAGGTGCGTAGCAATGCAGTAAAAGCCTTAAGCAAGTTGGGCAATACTTCAGTGCAGGTAGTGGATGCACTGCTGTTACGATTGGCGGATGAGGATTCTTTGGTGCGCCGGTATGCAGCAGATGCCTTGGGGAACTTGGGCAATACTTCAGTGCAGGTAGTGGATGCACTGCTCGGACGATTGGCGGATAAAGATGAGAATTCTTGGGTGCGTGGGCTTGCAGCATTAGCCTTGGGGAACTTGGGCAATACTTCAGTGCAGGTAGTGGATGCACTGCTCGGACGATTGGCGGATAAAGATGAGAATTATTTGGTGCGTGGGTATGCTGGATATGCCTTAAGTCACTTGAGCAATGCTTCAGTGCAGGTAGTAGATGCACTGCTCGGACGATTGGTAGATAAAGATGATTATTCTGAGGTGCGTGGGCTTGCAGCATTAGCCTTAGGTTACTTGAGCAATGTTTCTCAGCAGGTAGTGGATGCACTGCTCGGACGACTGGTGGATAAAGATGAGAATTCTCAGGTGCGTGGGTTTGCAGCATTTACCCTAACCAGGTTAGGCAATGCTTCAGTCGAGCTAGTGGATACACTACTCGGGCGGCTAGCGGATAAAGATGAGAATTCTCAGGTGCGTGGGAATGCAGCATTAGCCTTGGGGAACTTGGGCAATGCTTCAGTGCAGGTAGTCGATGCACTGCTGGGACGACTGGCGGATGATAATTCTGAGGTGCGTGGGAATGCAGCAGAAGCCTTGGGCAAGTTGGGCAAAAACTCCAGCTATGTTGCTATTGCTGTCGTCAAATGGATTTTGCAGCACCAAGATTCAGATTATGTAGGCAGTGGAATTGATGCGTTGTGGGAATTGGTAGCAACGGATGGGTAGGGTTGATCAGTTATATAGCGCTTCTCACTTCGTTGTTATACACTCGGAACCCCACCCCGGCTTTGGCTTACGCCAAAACCGCCCCTCCCCTTACTAAGCTATGCATTACCCGGATCTTTCTTAACAATCCCAGAACTGTTATAGGGATTTGGTTTTATGAATAGACAAAAAGGGTGAACTTGACCTGACGGACAGTTTTTGTATAAGAGAAGGATTACAGTAG
>JAHHIB010000034.1 GCA_019359075.1 Kalymmatonema hyalinum WJT4-NPBG1 | reverse complement strand
CCGGATATGTTACAGGCTGGTTAAAACCAGCCGCGTCGTCTTTCATCCCCGGTCTAAAGCACGCTTGGACGGCGCGAGCGCCTGTTCCTCCGGGGCTTTCAGACTCCCGTTAAGTTTCTGGTAAAAAATTCACTCAAACCATAATGTTTATGAGCAGGGTGCAGTTAATTCTCACCAGAAGTATTTTGCGTTATTACTACAGGCGCTACGCACTCAAGGTTTTCAAAAGAAATCCGAATCGACTTTTAGCGTTTACACTTAGTGTCTTGTTTGCCTTGATTATAGGATGTCAAAGTTTAGGCTCTCCACCAAGAAGTACTGAAATACTCTGGGATACCTATGGCATACCGCATATCTACGCTAAAAATACCCAAAGTGCTTTTGAGGCATTTGGTTGGGCGCAGATGCAAAGCCACGGAAACTTACTTTTGCGTCTTTACGGTCAAGCACGAGGAAGGGCTGCGGAATACTGGGGAGAGAAATATCTGGAGTCTGACCAGTGGGTACTTACAATGGGAGTACCAAGCCGCGCTCGTTCTTGGTATGAGCAACAAAGTCCAACTTTTCGCGGCTATCTGGATGCTTTTGCTAAAGGCATAAATAATTATGCCAAAGAACATGCTGATTTAATTGATGATTCTGTTGAGGTCTTACTGCCAGTTAAAGGAGAAGATGTACTAGCTCACCTGCAACGGGTACTGAATTTCACTTTTATAGTCAATCCACAACAAGTAGCAGGTGTTAGTAAAGAGTCAATGCTTCGGCTACGCTCAGCATTGACCCCGAGCGTAGCCGAGGGGTCAAAAGCAGGGTCTAATGGTTGGGCTATAGCACCTTCTCGTTCTGCAACTAGCAAGGCAATGTTGCTTGCAAATCCCCATTTACCTTGGTCAGACTTGTTCTTATGGTATGAAGCACAAGTGACTGCCCCAGGTATTGATGCTTACGGAGCAACACTCGTTGGCATTCCCGTTTTAACGATCGCCTTTAACGACAATTTAGGCTGGACTCACACCGTCAATACTTTCGATGGCTGGGATGCTTACGAACTCAAACTAGTTGACAATAGTTATCGCTTGGATAACAAAATTCGTCGCTTTGAGACAAAAAACTTTTCCTTAAAGGTAAAGCAAAACGATGGAACGCTGCGTGAGCAACCACTCGTAGTGAAAAGTTCTGTCCACGGACCGATTGTGTCACAAACAGATGATAAAGCCGTAGCACTCCGTGTTGTGGGTCTTGATCGCCCTGGTGTTTTGGAGCAGTGGTGGGATATGGCACGCTCCCAAAATCTGAAACAATTTGAAACTGCACTCCAACGTCTGCAACTCCCGATGTTTACGGTAATGTATGCCGACCGAGAAGGGCATATTATGCATCTGTTTAACGGTCAAGTCCCGGTGCGACAACAAGGAGATTTTAAATACTGGCAAGGAATCATTCCTGGTGACGCATCCCAAACCTTATGGACGAAAATTCACCCTTACCAAGATTTACCGCGTGTTGTTGACCCTCCAAGTGGCTGGTTACAAAATACAAATGACCCACCTTGGACAACAACATTTCCCACCGCCATCAAATCAGAGAATTACCCGCCTTACATGGCACCGCGTTTCATGGATTTTAGGGCGCAACGTTCTACAAGGATGCTAGATGAGGATGAAAAAATTTCTTTTGATGAAATGATTGAGTATAAACATTCGACACGCATGGAATTTGCTGACCGTATCCTGGATGATTTAATTCCTGCTGCACGTTCGTTGGGGAATGAATTAGCAATTCGTGCAGCTGATGTGTTGGAAAGATGGGATAGGCAAGCGAATGCAGATAGCCGGGGAGCAGTATTATTTGCTTCTTGGGCAGAAGAAATAGATTTTGATACAGCCTTTAGTAAACCTTGGGCGGAAAACTCACCGCGTACTACACCCGATGGATTAGCTAATCCTCAAAGTGCTGTTACGGCATTGGAAGCGGCAGCAGTTAAGGTAGAAAAGGCTTATGGTCAGCTAAATATTGCTTGGGGAGAGGTTTTCCGGTTGAAGCATGAGAATCTGGATTTACCTGCCAATGGTGGCGATGGAGACCTTGGAATCTTCCGTGTTGTCAATTTTGCTCCTTCAGAAAAAGGACATTTCTTACCTGTCGCAGGTGATTCTTATGTTGCTGCGATTGAGTTCTCTAAGCCAGTGAAGGCTATGGCACTGACTAGTTATGGTAATTCGTCTCAACCGGGTTCACCCCATGCTGTAGACCAGTTGCCACTTTTTGCGCGTAAACAGTTGCGTCCAGTTTGGCGATCGCAAGACGAAATTACAGCCCATTTGGAAGAGCGCAAAGTCTTTTAACACACATTCATTCTGTTGTTCTGGTGAGGAAACTCCTTAGAAGAACTCAACTTGTAGAAGCAGAAAACCCAAGTAGCAATGCTTTGTGAATCTCACCCCTTTAACGTAAGTGGAGGGGTGGGAGGATGTCAAAGCGTTTATCCATTGGATACTTCTGCATTGCTCGTGACAACGGCATAGTTGCATAGCACTTAAACTCTGGTTCAAAGACAATAATGCCAAGTTCACCACTCATCAAACCGTAATGTCTAATTGGACGCCCATCACATAATCCATTTGATGAAGCCCACTCATAAGTCGTCCAGCCATGCTGGGATAAACGGTAGCAATAATTGAGCTTCTTCAGAAAGTTCAAATTTTTCTGTTTGAGGAGCTGACTCAAAAGCGGTAGTCATGTTATGATAGCCCCATATTTGTTTTATTTATAACTTCTAAAAGCGCTTCTAGAAACTCGCAGAACTAGATACAAAGTGCCTTTACTTTTATCAAATTATACCACGTCAAATATTGCCAGTTATTGTCATCCCTATAAAAAACCCTGTAAACGACAAGTATAACAACAAGGCATTTAATACCTACACTTACTTGTTTAATTTTTGTAAATTTCTGCTTCTATGTCATTGTTAAGGCCTGCGGAGGCAGTAAAATCTCCAATTCGCTTGTAGTTAATTCAAGAAGATGCGCCCAAAGAGAGATGCAGCCACGCAAATATAGAAAGTTCAAATATATTCATTGTTGAAAGGACAAGAGACACAAGGCAGACACAATAAGATTTGTGAAGGCAACTTGGTATCAATGGAACTTTGTAGCCATGCGCTTAAGCCAGAGTAGTGTTCTCCAGAAAAGAACCGATTCTTGGTTAAAACAGTGAAAGCTGACTGGCTGGAGTCACCCTAAACAACATTTCAGCACCGAGTGTAGGGTGTGATACCTCATACCCTTCACTCAACAACTGCATATACTGAGTTATTTGCTTTTTTAAATAAGGTCTTGATTTCATGAAAGCTCTTTTTACTTCCCTACTTTCGCTCAGGATAGTAGAGGGAGTTTAAGAAGCGGCGTTTTCCCCTACAAAATAACAAACGGGAGTCGTAGAGGAACAACTGATAAGGAAATTAAAAACAGCAAATCATTCTTGGGGTTTTTTCTTTTATAAAAAATAAATAAATGAGAAAACCCAACTCATAGCCTAACTACAACGTAAGTTTAGATAAGTGTCCAAAATAACCGAACCTTGACAAATAAATAACTTTCAATCCACATCTATCCTCAGGTAGAGTGCTTCCATATTTGTGCCTTTTGTAACTTAAAAAATAGCCTGTGCATAAATTCTGATTTTGCACAGGCTATAAATCTACCAGTACAGCAGATTAAGATTACGATGCAAAGTCATAATTCTCAGGGTGCCGAAATCTACAATCCTTTTCAGGAATTATTTGCCAACGAGCGCAGGCGCACTCTTAGAGAGTGCGTCTTCGTCTTTGTAGATACTGCTTTTACAGCAGGCTACACACAAAAAGAGGTGCTAGAAGCGTTCACAGATTGGTTTTTTCAAAGTGATGAGGAGAAATTTGAAGAAGTCGTCAAATGCCTTGAAGAAATTGTACAAAGCAGCTACGACTAAGATTCTGCACTCACCTCATCAAGCAAAAGCTTAATCAAACGAACACACTCCTTTTTGGATAACTGTCTGGCGGTAGGAATTACATCCTCCGCCACTTTTGGTTTATGGGTTACCTCCGTTGCTTGTCCTCTGATTTCAGCAAGCAACTGCTCAAGGGTTTGTCCACGAGAAGTGGCGATCGCCTCCAAGTTTGCCAAATCTGGAATGACTTCTCCTCGTTCCCAGAGTTGTATAGTCACATAGCTTACGCCCAAATCCTTAGCAAACTTCCTCTGACTTCTGTCTCCCCTGGCTTTCTTGATAGCTTCTGCTAACTTAGTTCGGGCGTCACTATCCATAAGCATCTTTCAATAATAAATCTCTATAATGACGTTGCACTTACTCTGATTTCAAGTTATAAATGTACTTATCAACCGTGGTAAGTACTTTTTAATAGTATATGGCTAGAGCGACAGAAACAGAAAGAATCAATGTAAACGTATACATAGACAGAACTGTAGCCCAAAGGTTACATGAGTTCGCCCGCCAACAACCAATGTGGAAAGGTCGAGTCGTCGAAGCAGCCATTGTTGAATATCTCAACAAAGTAGAGCACCGAGCAGGCACAACCTTTAATTAACCTTATAAAAGGAGTGATAACCAAATGATTCATCATCGTCATTTAACTTAAGACAGATCTCTCTAAAAAAAGCCTTGTAATCCCTCGTCTTTTGTAACAAACCAATAGCTTTAGTGACCATTTCCTACAAATAGAATTCGCTCGCTTTTAGCAGCATTCATCAACGATCAACAGACAACACTATGCATCTTCACATATTGTCTTTCGTTCGTCCAGTGTACCCTTTGCGCTTGCCTCCAAGCGCGGTTAGGATTAAGCACTTGCTTCGCCAAAATCTAGAAGGTAGGACTTACCCAATTTAGAGCGCGGATGACAAGAAACTAGCCTGAAAGCCCCGTTTCTCAAAAGCGGGGATAAAAGCCTCCATCACAGGCACATAGCCTGTCTGCCAGTTTTTTATGAGCGTGAATCTTCCGCTCTTAGCCAAAGAAAGCCAAAGGAAAGAAACTGACATTTTGCACTAAAAAAATTTGATGTCATTTCTTCACTCAGCATCAAAGTCAAAGCCTTAATTTAGCGAGAAAAGTTAAGAAAAATCATGTAACTTGCTCGCGCAGATTCTTACTTAACCTCGGTTTTTACGGCTAAGCGCAAGATTCAGAGAAAATACACTTACGTCTTTACCCTGTAAGTGTGGACACTTTAATATGTAAATATGTAAAAGTGTCAATCTCGTGCTTTCTCACCAAATGGTGTAAAACCCAATTTTTGTTTTTTCGGTGGTGTTATATCTAGTCATAAATATTAGACTTCTTGCATTCCAAAAAAATGAATAATTAACCGCAGCCTGTAACAGATGGACGCAGAGAAAATCTACATATGCAAGAGGTCAATTGGTTTACTAACATGAAATCTCAAATAACAAGGAGGTGGTTAACCTGTGTATGAATATCACTAAGTTTTGTTAAACCTTAATGGTGAGCTAGAAGCCGTACTTAATGAGCCTAGATGAAAACAACACTCTTGGCATTGATGCACAAATCGTCAATTGACTAACCTGTATTAGCAATGTTGGAAGAATCTTTACTATTGAAGGGCAAAATGAAATCACAAAATCAACCATACAACAAAGAGGTTGCAACTATCAAACACGCTAAACCTCAAGGTTTCTGGAGTGTGAGGAGTGCACGTATAACCTCCAAGCGTAACCGCCAAATGCGAGATACTCTTAACAAACCTGCAAGGCTACTCATGGACTACTGTCTTGAACACAACATTAAAGCGGAAGTTTTTGGATGGAATAGCGGAGTTAAGCAAAACTCGAATTTGGCAACTAAAATCAATGAACGGTTTATGCAACTACTAACTGCAAGACTTAAAAACCATATCAAGCAAGTGTGCGAGTACTACGGGATGCAGTTTATAGAGATTGAGGAGGCGTACATATCTCAAGCATCATTCCTAAAGGCTCATCCACTATCTAAATATGGTGAAAAACCCAACAGATTGGTATTTAAGGAGAAACGACTTAAACGCGGGATGTTCCGTACAAGTGCGGGTAGAGTTATCAATGCTGACGCTAACAATGCAGCTAACATTTTAACAAAACTAGAGTTACAGCTAGGGCTTAACTTAGCTAAGCCTTGTAAGGCATTATTGATTGTGCCACCCAGACTTCATGTCTGGGAAACCAAAGTTAAAAAGCGTAGGGACGTAGCTGAAGCTGCACCCGTACGAACAGCTTAGAATTCCTTATTTGACTGCTTTCTTTAAGGCAAACAAAACATTCTTTCATTTGTGGACTCCTAACCTAAGGTTTTCAGGATGTCCTTTATAAAGCACAAAATCTCTGCTCAAAGCAATTAACTGCGTATGAGCTACTTGTTGGCGACTTCTCAAAAAAAATGCCGCATAAAGCGGCAAGCTAACCAAAAAAAACTTTCAAAAATTATGACATCTTTACCGCTAATACAAAAGCCTACTGATATCGTTTCGCTACTGACTTTAGAAGAGAATTTCAATTTTTCCGAAATTCTTGCCGAAACAAACATCGAAGACATTCCTCAACTAGAAGAGTCGGAGAAGGCAATTCAGAAATTAAGGAAAATTTCCAAAGAAGAAAGAGATTACAGAATCAAGCTTTTACAGCAACGCCTTTACCAACTTTCAGTTATCCAAAGCTTTCGAGTCTTTGAAGAGGATTATAAAGATTATAAAGCACACTTCTCAATAAATGGAAGAGGGATATCAATCAAAATTATATCCCCTCATGGTGATTCCTGGGAAAAGCAAACTCAAACTTTCACAAACTTGCAAGCTAGCCGTGAATTTCACCTCATAGTGAATGAAAACTTAGTCAAAAAGCCAGCAGTTGAAGAAAAGCCAGCGTTAGCAACAAATTTACAGCCATTAAGTGAAAAAGAGAAACGCTGGGAGATTCTTGGCTTACTGACTGAGGGCGAGCGTGTTTTGTATAAAGGGCGAGTTGGGACATACAAAGGAGTCCAAGACTCTGCTATACCCAGCGCGTGGGTTTTTTTTGAAGATTCCCAAATAACTGAACCAGTTAATCCCCTAGAATTAACTCCAGAAAACTCGGATAACAATAACTTAATTCTCAACACAAGTTCAAATTTGAACTTGTGTGAAGATGAAAAATCGATTTCAAGCAATTGTCTCACTTCCTGTAGCCAACCAAGAAGAATTGTTGATTTGACTCAAATAGATGGAGAAGATTTTCTTCGTCCTATCCTTGAGTGGAATAACGAAGGGGAATTGTCAGACTTACCTTTTGGATTGCAGCATTTGGAGAACACTGAAGCCAGTTCTTTAGCAGACAATTTCAAACAGAACTCTTCAACAAGTTCAAATATGAACTCAAACATTCTTCCTTTTTGCTCCGACATTCTAGAAGGACGCCTCTCCAAAAAAGAGGCAGAAAACATCATCACTTTGATTAACTCTCATTTGAGACAATTGAAAACCTTACCCAAAATCCAAAAACGCAGCAACGACATTATCCGTCACTATTTAGTCTTGCTGGATGAAGGGAAGGGATATGAGCAGCTTGGATTTAAAAATATGACTGCTCTGTTAAACAGTGACTTCATTCAAGGAAGCCGTTCTAATTTACAAAAACAGTGGCAAGCCGGGCGTATTGAACGCGACTGCTTGGGAGTAGAACCAGGAACCATACCAGAAGATCATTGTCGTAAATTAGCTGTACTAAAAGCTTACCCAGAACAAGTTCAAAAAGCATATGCTGACGCTCAGAAATTGGCTGGTGATGGACGAGTGACAGCCAAACTTGTGCAGCAAGCTGTTCAAGATCTAGCACAAAATCAAGGAATTGAATTACCACTACTAAAACCACAAAAAAAGAGTCGTTGTGGTTGGCATCAAAACATTTCTGGTGATGAGCGTTATTACAAAGTGGATTTCTATGGAGTGAAACATAGCATTCAAGACTCTGATACACAAGCTTGCATAGAACTGGAGAAGGTTGCCAAAGAGTGTAATGATACTCCCGAAAAACTCATCGTTCAAGGACTCATTAAACTTGTAGCTCAGTCAATGGAATTGAGTGATTCTGAAGTGCTTGTTAAGGCAGTTGAAGTTGCTTTAGCAGAAATCAAAACAGACATCGCGGCATAAGGAGCAGAATAAAAATGCAGTTGTACATCTACCCTGGTTGCTTAAAACAAGTTTGTCAATTTTGTCAATCGGAAACTATCCCTAGAACTTTTCTCCGAGGAAAACCAGTTTGCTTAAGATGCACTGAATTAAAGGGATTAAATCCAATTCCATTTCCAGTTAGAAAACGCCAAGCTAGCACATTGACTGAATTGCCTTTATCTACACAAGAAGAAGCAAGAATCATATCATTACTCAAAACCCCTCAAACAACCTCAGAAATTGCATCTCAAATTGGGATCAGTAGAGGGACAACGCTTAAAAAATTGACTTATTTGGAGGCGCGAAGAAAAGTTTTTCGATTTGGAGCCGGAGCAGGTAAACCTTGTTGGTGGGCACTTAGTCTGGATGCTGCAGTTCCCAATATGGCTGATAAAAACTTTGCAGATCAATTTTTAGAACTAGTAGATTTACGGGAACTAAGCGCTTTTGAATTGAAATTAAAATTGGGCAAGCGAATTGAAGATGTTCTTTCTGTTGGTAGGCGATTACAAAAAGCAGGCAAAGTCCGCTCATATCTTAAGGGTGATATGCAGTATTTCAAGGCGGTTTAACCAATAAAAGATTTCCAACAAATAAATTCTCCAATCTTGTGTGGGGGAGCCAGCGCTGCAGGAGGTGAGACCAGTGCTGCAGGAGGGTTTCCCTCCGTAGGCAACTGGCGTAAGCGCAAAGCGCACGCCAAGGGCGAATGCGTAGCGTGCCGAAAGCATACCCGAAGGGGTTTCCCTCCGTAGGCGACTGGCGTTGGGCATCCCGGTTCCTCCAGTTTCTAGGACGGGCACCAATCCCATCCCACAAGAAAAAGTTGAATATTTTTTAATTTGGAAGTCCCTAAACTGGCATTCCTGACAAATTGAAGAAGAATGCTGAATTCCGCAGCTAGGAATAATACCAAACCCACATCTAATACCCCCTTTTACCCCACAGGCAAGATCGCTGACTCAGCAAACAAAGCCCGCAAGACAAGGGCTATACAAAAAAGGGGTTTAACAACCGGATTTGGTATAAGACATGTATTTACGCCCCTGGATTGGTGGCCCGCAGGAGAAGAGCGTTGACCACCAAATCAAAGATTTGGTGTGGTGTTTCCCCATTACTCATCACCCAGCACACGTGTAGAGACGTTGTATGCAACGTCTCTACATTGACGGATTAATAACGGTTTTGCTTTTATCACCAAACATATTGGATTAAAACAGTATGTTTTTGTCAATACATCTGTATAAACCAATACGGATCAGATCAGGATTTTAATAAGATTTGGTGATGTGTAGAAACGCTTTCATTCAGCGCCTCTCTACATTGCCATCCTGATAATGGTTTTAGTCTTATCACCAACTGTCAACTTAATTAGACAACTTTCCTTTCCACATATCCCCTTCGGCTTTTCTCCTTCTCCTTAAACCTTCTGTAACACTTGTGCCAGGGTTGCAATAAAGCGTTAAAGCGTCTGGTACCTTTTCCCATTCTCTGTTTTTCAAAACTCTAGTTATGGTTTGAAAGTCAGGCGAACCAAAAAATGATTTGCCTAAATTGTAAGCAAAGCTAAGCAATGCTCCTTTTTGATTCTCGTTAAGTTCAGCCCATATAGGAATTTTTTGTAGGCTTGGTAAATAATCTTGTGTCAGTTGAAGTATGAGTAATTCATCAGCTTCTTGTTGAGTGATGCGATCGCCCAATTTCCACTCTCCTCCATCTCGTCTCTTCGTGCAGCCCCAACCAATAGTAATCGGTTTATCACCAGTTAAAGGATCGGGATAAGCTTCTAGGTAACATCCTTCAAACTGCTTAATAAGTTCAACTCCCTTTAAAGGTAGTTTTTCAAGTTGTGTGTCTGCACAGGGGCAGTTTTCTAAACTCACGCCTACCTGCTTTGTCTCAATTAGTTGCTTAGCAACTTGTGGATTAATTTCTGCTGGAAGGTTAAATGCTTTTGTAAATTGCGTTAAGGATACTTTGGTGAGATCTCCATAAGCGCCATCTGCCACACCTTGAAGTAGCCCTAAATTGATCAGGCGTACTTGGATTTGGCGAGCAAGTTCTTTGTCACTTTGAAGAAAGTCAAAATCAACTGATTGGTTGTTTTTGATAATGTCTTGGAGTTTCATACTTTTTCTTACAAAAGTCAACTTTTCAGAAAGTAATACAGTTCAGTTAAGGATTTTTATAGCAATCCGTGCAGGAGCCGTGAGAAGAAAAAACCACCAAGCCTGCCCTCGAGCGAAGCGTAGGGACGCCAATGACGCCAAGATAAACAAAAAAATCTCACATAGCTGAAGGCAGTTCGTAGGGCTTATGATTTAGGACTGATATAGTGACTAGGTAATCAAATCAATCTTCGTGACAGGACTAAAACACGAATAACTTGGCTTTTTTCACAACCTTCTTCTCAACAATTCGAGGTTGAGGAAAATAATGAACGAAAGAATTAGGCTTTTTTAAAGCCTGAAATTAACATGAAGTTTTCTACCGTTAAAAGCAAGTTTTTTTGAAAAAATTAATTTTTGCGCTTTTCAAGTAATCATCTTGACTATTTATAAAATTCCCTTCGCTCTGAAAGTCGAGGAAAAATACTAATATAATAAAAAAATAGAGTTCAATTTTGAACTTTGCTTTTAAACAAATAACCTATCAAATAGGACGAGTAAATTTTGCTTTGAAGGGTATTCTATACAAGTAAGCCAACAACGTTTTACTGCTGGCAAATTATCACAGGGTGCTCTATGCTAAAACTTTCATTGATCTATCAATCTAAGCAACTAAAACCTGCAAATATTGCTAATCAACAAGTTGCTGAAATAGGAAGATTAAAACGATACCAGAGTCAAATAGAAACACTGCTTAAGTTCTGTGCAAAAACAGTAGAAATGACGTGTTCCATTACAGATGAAACTGAAAGACGCTTACTAAACTCATGCAACTTCTTGACTCATTGTGAAAGTGAATCATCAGATGATAGTCATAGAGGAAGTGGACGGATTCAAACTTGCAGCCGTGCTGTAGATGTCTTCTTTTCAGTAGTAACAAACGAAATTGTGCCAAGATGGATAATAGCAGAACTTTTGTAGAAAAGTATAAAAAACTAAAATCGTTTCTCGTTCAACAAGGTTGTGCATTTAATATCTTCGCTAATGACGAAGGGTGGACACAACATTTCTAGAGATTTGTCTTTAAACCTGTCAATTGTTGAAGGGATAAGGGAGACAAGGGAGACACGGTAAGATCTATAAAGACCATTTGGTATTAATTGTGTGAATGCAAGCCAAACAAGATATTTTGTAGAAAACCTGAGTCAATTGTTTTGGCTCAGGTTTTTGTGTCAGATCGACTTTCTGCATTTTCGAGCAACGCTATGGCGCTTTTCTCCCGCCCAAGGGGCTTCCAGGCTGCGGGTGTTTTTGCATACATTGAGATGCTCCCGATGTAATACAGGTTATTTGTAGGGGTACAGCAATGCCGTGCGCGTGTATTCTATGCAAGTAAGAATCGCGATATCTGTATTAATCTGTGTGCATCTGTGGTTCTAAATATCTTTTTATGGCTTTTGCAACAAGTCTACTGTGATTAAAGGAAAATTTTGCATCTTCGGAAGTTCCGAGGATGCAGTTAGGAAGAGTTTTTTAACACTCCCACAAGTTTATACGGAATTATATAGCAATCCGTGCAGGAGTTGTGAGAATTATCGAAGCGCCAAGCGGGTACTTGAAGGGAGCGCTAAGCGCCTGTCTTGTCGTACATAGACGCCTTAGACGCGCAGCGCGTACGCTAAAACGCGAAGAATTCCTAGAGTTTACGTAAGACAACAAAGCAATTTACTCCGCAGAATTCCCGACTTGGCATGAAGCAACTCTAAAGCACTGCTTCCGTATTTCCCGAGTTACCGATTTAGTGCCTTATGCGCTATTGATATCTTTAGAAAATTCTGTACAGTAGTTTTATGGTCACAGAAAAAAGCAGGACTAAAGTTAGTCCCGCAATTGAACTTCAAAGACGTAATCAGATTGCCCAAACGCACAGCAAATTAGTTCATAAAATTGTGCACCGTTGGGTAAACAAATGTAACGAAAGCTACGAAGACTTATATCAAATAGGGTTTCTTGGACTTCTTAAAGCCGTTGAGCGTTTTGAGTCAGAACTTGGACATGCTTTTAGTTCTTTCGCCGTTCCTTATATCCAAGGTGAAATTCAGCACTACTTGCGGGATAATGCATCACAGTTAAAAATTCCTCGTTCTTCAATAGAAAAGCTAAGTAAGATCAGGCGGTTAAGAAAGCAATTTATCGCTTTAGGAAGACAGGTTAATGAAGTCGATGTAGCTGCTAAACTCGGAATCAGCGCTCAAGAGTGGGAATCCCTAAAACTCACGGTTTCGCGGCGCTTAACTGTAAGCTGGGATGAGTTACCTTATGAACCTCTGATTGAAGATTCGGAAGCAATCACCCAAGAGGAATCAACTCAGCTGCTTTATGAGGCGATCTCAAAACTTCATCCTAAGCATAGGCTTGTGATTCGAGAGCGCTATCTTCTGAATAAAGAAGTTGTTGAAGTCGCTAAAGTGTTAAAACTTTCAACCGCAGAAACTCAAGCATTAATACAGGAAGCAATTTTTATTTTGAACTCATCATTAAGTGCGCTTTATGGAAGTTCATTTGGTTGAAATTGATAGAAAGCTACTCAGAAGAGACGGTGGAACACAACCAAGAGAGAAACTGGATCCAGAACATATTGAAGATTTGGTTCGCGACTGGAAAAAGGGCGCTCGGTTTGAGCCTGCTTTAGTTTACTATGATGGTGAGTCTTACTGGTTAACAGATGGATATCACCGCGATGCTGCGCTCTTAGAGTTGGGTGAGTCTAAAATTCTTGTTGAGATTTGCTCCGGAACGCTTGAGGATGCTAAATGGCATAGTTACTCCGTGAATCAGCATAAAGCTTTGAAGCGAAGTAATGCTGATAAGCAGCGAGCAATCATAGGAGCGCTCAAACATCCTTATGCTGTAAGCAAGAGTAACGTACAAATAGCTGAACATTGTGGTGTGGATGAGGGAACTATTCGTGCTTGGCGAAAAAAGCTTGAGGATAATGGTGAAATTGAACTCTGTCACGCACGTATGGTTACCCGCAACGGGAAAACCTACAGCCAAAACACCACTAATATTGGTAGTAGCAGACACAATCAACACCAACAGCAGAAGTTTAAGGTAAATTGTCCAGAGTTACCTTATCACGGAGAAATTGTAGAAGTTCTTGAAGTCAAGACAGGTGATTGTTATCAATGTCGCACTGCAAGTGGTGATATTTATCCATTCTTTAAATCTGAACTTGGCGACGTGAATTCTTCTGCTACTCCTACTCCTACTCCTTCTCTTACTATTGCAAAGCAACCATCTGCAAGAGAAAAACTCGTTGCGTTAGTGGTTCGCTTACCAGAGGAGTGTTTAGAGGATGCGATCGCCCTTCTTAAAGAAAGGTTTGATGTTGAAACCGTGGGCAATCAACCTTAAAACTTTTCAGTTGAAAGAGATTCTTATCTCTAGCTAAATGTCTATAAAACTACAAATCTGCTTTTTAGTTAATATTTGAAATATAGAAGTTAGTGTTTGCCTATGCGAGAAGGCAAACATTTTTTATGGGAACTATAAAGGTATTAATTATCAATTCAAAAATCAATGAACAAGTTCAAATTCATAATGCAAGGCGGGGTTAGTATAACCGTTCTTGGATTTTGTATGTTGCAATTACTCTCCAATCCTAAAAGTGAAGCGCTTTATTGGGGAGGTGTTACAAGTACGATTGCTTATTGGTTACCATCTCCGACTGAACCTAAAGATGACAAATGATTTCTATTTACTTCTGACGGACTTTAATGGAACTATTCGGACAATTAAGTTAAACCTACAAAAATATATAATTGGTAGGAATTCTAGTTGTGATATCTGTATAAATGCAAATTTTATATCAAGATTTCACTGTACATTAATACTTCAGGAAGGTGCTGAAGGTTATTGTTACACCCTTTGGGATGGAATCCCCCTAAGAAATGCAAGTACTGGAGGAACTTTTTTAAATGGAAACAGAATAGATAAACCAACTCGATTAAAAACAGGAGACATAATTAATTTTGCTAAAAGTCAAAATGTTCCTTGTATTCAATTTGTTGTAGAACAACCAGCAAGTCACGAAGAAACTTTGGGGTTTGAATTCAATGAAGCGGAAGCTTGATAAGCTTTACTCGGAGAGCGAAGTTACCTATAAGGGAACTATATTTTTAGCTGTTACTATTAGTAGTATAGCTATTGGTATCCACCAACTTTTCATAGAAATGAATCTGCATATCCATTTTCCTAAAATTGGAAATTTGGATTTTATCACTTTGTTTGGGTTAGCTGTTTCAGGCATCAGTGGTGTATTTGCATTTCAACAGATAAAGCTTGCTGACATTGGAATTAGAGATGTTAGGCAGCACGCTATTAAAGATGAGATTCTGAGGGAAATTGATGAAGGAAAAATGCTAACTGACCGATTGTCAGAAAGATTAAGATTAACTGCTGATAGTCTTGCAGAAAAACACGGAATGATAGAGAGAGAAGTTTATTCTCTCAGGCTTCAATTGGAAAAACACGCAGATTTGGATCTACATACAGGAGCACAAAAAAGGCTTTCTTTTATGGAAGATAAATTGTATGAAATTGGTGCTGCTGTTAAGCTTTTAACTAAATCTGACGAAACTCTCTATCGGATATCTAGACTAGAACAAGGTTTGAAACATTTAAATGTTGATGAGGAGTGAATATGGTTTGTTCTGAACTTGGAAGAAAAATGATTCGTTATATGAAATCAAAAGGGTGGAGAATTCGTCCTTTGAATATTGTTTACTTAGAAGATGCAAACGCCGATACTTGGCAACCAACACAAGGGAAATTGGACGAGTGGGATGATGTTCGTATTGTGATATCGGATATTGGTGAGGTATTGCTTTCTTGTGAAGCGACTTGTGAACCTGGTGCTTACTATACCTACAACCGGATGAATCCAAAAGGCGCTTTTAGGATTGCTAATGATGTTCAATTCCTTGATGCGTGGGAATTTGGATACCACTACAGACAATTAGCGCTTGTCCAGTGTGGGACGATTATCGGGTTTCGTGATGGTAATGAAGATGGTATTCGAGTAGGCGATGCAAAAGTCGAAGGGGATGACTTTTGTGTCAATCAACATACCACAGGAGATTCGCCGGATGCTTCTGCACCAGGTAAAGTGGGAAGGTGGTCAGCTGGGTGTTTGGTTGGTCGTTATGCATCAACTCACTATGGAAAATTTCTCCCTTTATGTCGGCAAATGGGTTTGAATAAATTTGATACTGCTATCATACCCTCCGACCGATTCGCTCAATTTTCTTAACTCTCAAATAGCCAACATTCTCAAAATTGGCTTGGTTTTAAGAGGGTGTTTGAAAAGTTTTGAGCGGTAAAAATCTATGCCAAACGCCTTACCATGATGCGAATCATAGCAAGATAGATAAAAGTCTCAGAAGTTTGCGGTAATAGTTCATAATCTTTGTTCAAACGCCGACATCCAGTCAGCCAGCCCAAGGTTCTTTCTACTACCCAACGTTTAGGTAACAAAACAAAACCCTTGCGTTCTTTGAGTGCAGTACAACTTGCGTAAGTCCTGGGTAAAAATCCATCACCCACTGCATAAAGGGATTGCCGTCGTAACCACCATCAACCCAGATAGTAGAAAGACGTGAAACTGTCTTTCCCAATGTGACAGTTGAGGGTGCAGAATGTCGGTTGAAACACTTGATGATTTGGAGGAAGTTTTATTTCATCGCTGCCAATCTTTACTTCAACAGCAAGATTTGATTCGAGGGTTGACAGGCTTTCATTGGTGGACTGAAATTGCTACTTAATCGTAAGTCATTAGCCGGACATGATATCACGGATGACGTTAACAATTAAGATGCGTTAGTCCTGGAGGCTTTACGCATCACGACTCGTAACAGCCCTTTCAGTAGATCTGAAGAGTTTGACAATGATCAAAACGCTGATTATCGCGATCGCCCCACTCACCGCAAAGACTCCTCGATAGCCAATTGCCCCAGCAACCACACTACTGATAGCAGCAGCACCAATACTACCCATAGTTCCTACTGAACTTTGGACGGTGTAATCGGTGCCAGGTGTTTCTAACGTGCTTTTATCCATCATGATGGTGAATGTAGCAGTCGTCATCATGCCGATAGTGAGAAAAGCAGCGCAGGCGACGAGATAGAGAACAAGCAAATTGGTGACACCGAACGCAGGAAGTAAGTAAGTCATCATAGTGAGCGCCCATACTGAGCTAAAGACAATCAGCGATCGCTTTCGTCCCAAAGGAGCAATGAGCAAACCTGCGACAATGCCACCAAGCATATTAGCAATGGTCCCTACAATTCCCAGCAGCCAGCCAATATCTGATAAGGACAACCCAATATCTACCAGCAGGGGACGAAACATCGTCGGTGCCATGCTGCTGCTTGCTGAATACAGCAATAAAATCAGCAACTAGTATCCCATGCCTGGAAGACGACAGAAGTTGATCAATGTCTTGAAATAGGAAATAAACAGTGGAGAGTCGGAACTTTGTTTAGTCACTGACTTTGTAGCAGATGTAGTAGATGAATTATCAGTGAAGCCCATAGATAATTCATTCACGACATTTCTTGTCAAGTCTGCACTCAGGACCCTTTCGCGATGCAACAAGACCGGAATCAGTGTGACGATCATGATCAGCGCCAAAGTGAGTAGACTATTTCTCCATCCCCAGTTATTGAGCAAAATCAGCATTCCTCCTCCACCGATGGCTCCACCCAGAGAACCACCGACACTTTGCACTGCGTTCCTTAAACTTCGTTCTTTTGGCTCTAGTAATCCCACAGCAAGGGCATCAGTAGCAATGTCCTGACTGGCAGAAAATAAACACATCAAAGCCTTGACATCTCCCCGGGCTAGAAGCACGGGGGATTCTAGACTGTTGCAGCACTGGCTGAAGCCCAGTCGATTACAAAGTCCCCAAGACATGGGCGTATTGTCACTTCTTTGACCCAGTCCGAATCAATGAAATCAGGTAGTTTTAACTCGATTTCTGTAATGAGTTCTGGCTTGGTTTCCTTGCTGATTGATGGCTTAAAGAAACCATTTTTAAAACTGAGTGCTTGGCGCGGAAATGTTACTGGTGCTAACCCTCCCTTTTTACGGTACTTAGGTAAAGACGGTCTATCCACATCACCTTTGTAGTAGGCTTTGACAAGTCCGTTGTAGCTCGTTATTGACTCACCAACAGACTTTAATGTTTGTTGTGCTGCTTGTGCTGCAAGTCCTTTGTAATGAGGATTCTCCTTAAGAATTTTGTCTAACTCAGGATAAGAAGTACTGCATTGATAAGTCTTCCAATCACTACGTAGTTCATCACCACGCCAGTATGTTGTATATGCATTGTCCATTTCCTGAAGCCGTGCGTAGTGCGTTTGACGTGTATGGTAAATGGCGCAGTTAATCAAACTGTTTGCGTGTTGACATTGGTCTAACCAAAAGGCTTTCTCTTCCGAAGTAAATCTTGCTCTGACTGGAATTGTACCGCACGAAACGATCACTCGTCCCTGGACAAGTTCTTCCTTCGCCAATCAGCTATTTCATCAAATTCATTCTTGATTACGGGAACGGTGACTATTAAGGCACTAAAATCAACATTTTGACCTACCAAATCTAAAAAAATTAATTTTTTATCGGGAAAGGCTTCAGGCAGGAGGCAGCCGGAGCTGAAGGGAATTCTGGCTCCTGCCGATAGGATCCTGACCGTTCGCGCAGCGTGCCCCTTCGGGCATAGGGAACAAGGGTTTAAGACCCCCACGCTCATTTCATTGCTGTGGCTACCGTAAGGTCTGGGTTTGAATCCCCGGTCTTACGGAACATAAATGCCCTCAGACGAGCGTACTTCTGCCTTCTTCAATAAGAATAATTACACTAAGTTGATATTTATTCCTATTAATATTAATTTACTTGAGAAATAAGTATCTCCTTTGCTAAAGGCATGAATTGGGTGCGTCAGGTTATGAAAACGGCTTTGGTGATTGAGCTACGTGCAGCACTACTCGTAAGCAATCGCTCTTTAAAAACCCTAGTTAGTTGTAAACAAGTAGTAAAAATATGCAGAAAGGAAAGTTAAAAGTACAAAATTATCAGATACTCAAATCGGGCAGAACTTTCAACCCAAAAATCTAGTAATGACTCAAACGAAAGTGATTTTTAGCACACAAATAGCTTTTTAAGTTCGATCATCAATATTCACTAAAACTGTAATGTTTACTAACAGGGAGCAGTTAGTTCCCCTGAGAAGTCTTTTGCGTTTTTGCAAAAGTCGCTATGTACTCAGGGCGTTCAAAAAAAATTCATTCCGAATTTTACCGTTTATACTCAGTCTCATTTTTGCTTTAGTTCTAGGAAGCCAAAGTTTAAGTTCCCCGCCAAAATTAACTGAAGTACTTTGGGATACTTACGGCGTACCGCATATCTACGGTAAAGATAATCGAAGTGCGTTTCAAGCCTTTGGTTGGGCACAGATGCAAAGTCACGGTAACCTGCTTTTGCGTCTTTACGGTCAAGCACGCGGACGCGCTGCCGAATACTGGGGAGAAAAATATCTAGAATCAGACCGTTGGGTACTCACTATGGGAGTCCCAGAGCGTGCTCGTTCTTGGTACAAAGGACAAAATTCAACTTTTCGCAGCTATCTCGATGCCTTTGCTGAGGGAATCAATGCTTATGCTAAAGAGCATGGCGAAAAGATTGACGACGAGGTAGAAGTTGTGTTGCCAGTCAAGGGGGAGGATGTACTGGCTCACTTACACCGAGTCCTCCATTTCACTTTTGTCACGAGTCCAGATCAGGTTGCTCAGGTCAGCCAGGAGGAGCCAAAAGCAGGGTCTAATGGTTGGGCGATCGCCCCATCACGATCTGCAAGTGGCAAGGCGATGCTGCTTGCGAACCCGCACTTGCCTTGGTCGGATTTATATTTGTGGTATGAAGCACAAATTACCGCTCCAGGTATTGATGCTTACGGAGCAGCACTCGTTGGCATTCCCATGTTGGCGATCGCATTCAACGACTATTTGGGCTGGACTCACACCGTCAACACCCACGATGGCTGGGACGCCTACGAACTTAAACTAGTTGATGATGGCTATCGCTTTGATGGCAAAGTTCGTCCCTTTGAGACAGAAACCTTTTCTATAAAGGTGAAGCAAAAAGACGGCACGCTGCGAACAGAACCCTTAGTCGTGAAAAGTTCTGTCCACGGACCTGTGGTGTCAAACAAAGGCGGTAAAGCCGTAGCGCTACGGGTTGTTGGTCTTGACAGACCAGGTGTCCTCCAGCAGTGGTGGGATATGGCACGGGCAAAAAACCTCACGCAATTTGAAACCGCACTCCAGCGCTTGCAACTCCCGATGTTTACGGTAATGTACGCCGATAGAGACGGGCATATTATGCACTTGTTCAACGGTGATGTTCCAGTTCGCCAAAAGGGTGATTTTCAATACTGGGAAGGCATTATCCCTGGCGACACCTCTAGCACTTTATGGACGAAAATCCACCGTTACCAGGATTTACCGCGCGTCATTGACCCACCCAGCGGCTGGTTACAAAATGCTAATGACCCACCCTGGACAACCACGTTTCCACTCGCCATTAAACCAGATAATTACCCGCCCTATATGGCACCACGTGGTCCCATGAGTTTTCGGGCGCAGAGTTCTGCAAAGATGCTGGCAGAAGATGAAAAAATTTCTTTCGATGAAATGGTTGAATACAAACACTCAACCCGCATGGAACTGGCGGATCGCATCTTGGATGACTTAATTCCCGCAGCACGTAAGCAGGGGGGTGAATTAGCACGGCGAGCAGCTGATGTGTTAGAAGCTTGGGATAGGCAAGCAAATGCAGATAGCAAGGGTGCGGTACTCTTTGCCTCTTGGGTAGAAGAGATGGACTTAGATAAAGCATTCAGCATACCTTGGAGTGAAGACTCTCCGCGCACGACACCCGACGGCTTAGCCGATCCCAAGGATGCAGTCGCCAAACTGGAAGCTGCAGCGGCTTCGGTCGAAAAGGCTTATGGGGCGCTTGATGTACCTTGGGGAAACGTTTTCCGACTAAAGTATGGCAATGTGGATTTGCCTGCCAATGGTGGTGTTGACAAGCTGGGTATTTTCCGTGTCCTTAGGTTTGCTCCTGCGTCAGAAGGGCGCTTCCAACCAGTCCACGGTGATTCGTATGTCGCTGCAATTGAGTTTTCTCAACCAGTACGGGCAATGGCACTGACCAGCTACGGTAATGCTACTCAACCGGGTTCACCCCATGTTGGCGACCAGTTGCAGATGTTTGCCAAAAAACAATTGCGTCCGGTTTGGCGTACGCGTCAAGATATCCTAGCGCATTTAGAAGAGCGCAAGGAATTTTGAAGCAGAGAAACCCGGTCTCGTAAGAGTTACCGGGTTTCTTGAGCGATCGCATTTCAAAATCTAAAATCCAAAATCGTATGTAGTCATTGTTGAGCCACTTGTGCAGACTCCATCTTTTTACGGAGACTAAGTGGTCTCATATCAGTCCACACTTCTTTAATATATTCCAAACATTCAGATTTTAGACCACTTTTACCTGCATCCCGCCAGCCAAGAGCGTTCTCTCGGTCAGCAGGCCAAATTGAATACTGTTCTTCATGATTCACGACTACTTTGTAAATCGTGGTATCTTCTGTGTCTTCTCTATTCATGTTTGTCTCCTTGTAGTTTATACTTGTAGATTATAAAAATTTTTACTGTTTTATAGCTCACCTTTGTCTTAACCTGCTGATGCTTGTACCTGCACAGGTTCTTGACACTCCCCGGGCACCCATCCACGGGGATTCTACATTCTACGTCAGAATTTGCTCTACCAGGTTCTCACCAAGTAGCGTATTGATTCCGACTCCTGTAGCGTTACTTCGGGACTGCCCGTCCCTAGCTTGTTTTGCAAGATTTAGAATATTTATTGCTGCGTTCACATCTCTTTGTAAGTTGCACCCACAGCTACACTTATGTGTACGGGTTGAAAGAGATTTTTTCACAATTGCACCACAATCAGAACACTTTTGAGATGTCATTTTAGGATTGACAGCAACAACTGTTGTATTGAACTTACGAGCAAAATATTCCAACCAACGACGGAACAATGACCAAGCCACATCGTTGATTGACTTGGCAAGACGATGGTTCTTCACCATGCCTTTGACATTCAAGTCTTCATAGGCGACTAAAGCGTTAGCTTTGCACAAGGTTCGCGCCAATCTCTTGGAATGCTCTGTCCTTTGCCTATTTACTCTTAAATGCTTCTTTGCATATCTTTGTCTAGCTTTCCGTCGTTGGTTTTTACCTTTTTCCTTTTTGTAAATCTGACGTTGAGCGTGCTTAATGGTTTTTTGAGCTTTCCTCAAAAACTTAGGATTTTCCTCGTGATATCCGTTGGAATCAGAGTAGAAAAACTCAAGACCCATGTCTAAACCGATTTCACCGTTACCTGTTCTGGATTCAGGTTTTACATCAATGTCAACTGCAAATTGACAATAGTAACCGTCAGCTTTACGAACTAACCGAACTCGCTTAATGAACTTAACAGGATAGGTGTGAATATCCCACTTTCCTAAAAGCTTGATCTCTCCAATACCTTTTTTATCGGTAAAGGTGACACGTCTTTTTGTTGGGTGCAATGCCCATCCTGAAGTCTTATATTCAACTGAGCGGTTGTCTCTTTGAAAGCGTGGAAAGCCCTTCTTTCCTGGTTTTCTAGACTTACAGTTACTGTAAAATCTATCAATAGACAACCATGCTCTTTCTGTTGCAGCCTGGCAAGCCATTGAATTTAACTCTTCAACAAACTTAAATTCTTTACGCAGTGCTGTAGAGTAATTATTTAGAGCAATTCGATTGATTTTGGCTTCTCGTGGTGCATCCATCCAGAAACGAATAGCTTTGTTTCGGATGAATTGAGTAGTCCTAATAGCTTCATCAATAGCTTGATACTGTTGTTGCTTACCTTTTACTTTGTACTCTAATACCAGCACTACGTTATCACCTCCTTCATTTAATTAAGAAAATAAATGCTAAATTATTATGTTCGCATTGTATATATAGTATGGCAAAAAAAGATTTACATATTCGGATTACTGAACGGAGAGTCAATAAGCTACGTTTATTAGGTGTTGAAAAAGATAAAACGATTACCCAAATTATTGAAGACTTAATTGATACCTTGCCTGAGCCGCAAAAACATAACGTCACGGTAGGCTAAAGCCTACGTAGGCGGCTTTCATCCCTTGTCTAAAGCACGGATGTGACCGACTCAGGATGGCACATCCTCAAGGGTTTTCAGCCTGCCATCCTTATAAACTGGAATTTCAAACAAGAGCGTATTTTTGCAAAACTCTTTCCATTCCGGAGTTACATTGTCAAAAATAATATTTTCGTCCTGGAAAATTCCATCTGTGACCAGATAGTTTTCTTGTAGGTAAAGAAAGTCATCATCCGTTAGTTGCCTATTAATTTCGACTTCTTTTCCATCCACTTCTTTCTTTTCTTTTCTTGTATTTTCACCCTTCTCAGTCCACTGACTGAACTCACGTAACTTTTTGAGAGAGTAAGCTTTACAGTATTTTCCCATTGTTGCCATAGTTTTACCTCGTTTAAAATTTAGAACCCCCTAAATTCTCCTTAAAAAGAGAAAACTTCAGGTGTCTGTCTCCCCCGAATTCATCGGTAAGTAAGGGGGTTCTAAGAGTTTGAAAACACATCTTAGGGCAAAAACCCTCCCTCTCGCAACTCCTTGACGCTATCTTTCACAGCCTGTGTTATGTAATTCAAATCTTCATCTGTATGGGCTGTAGATATGTAACCACTTGCACCCAGAAGATGCACTCCCCTATCAAGTAGGTGATAGCGTAACAAATCCATACCCACTGAAGCAGCACTATCCTCCACAGAGTTAGTATTTCTTGATGAAGCAGGACCAAATAGTGAGCCAAAATTCGCCATCCGGATAGGTACTTTATCCTCTTCAAAGTAAGCATTTAAAGCTGCTACAAATTGAGATGTGCGTTGATTTAACTGCTGTTGAAGCCTGGGTCCCTCAGTTTTGAGATGTTTAAGGACTGCTCGTGCAGCCGCCATAGCTAACGGATGCTTGCAGAAGGTACCTGCAAAAAACGTCTTTTTGGCACTTGGGTAGGAATCATCTCCATAATTCCACATACCGCCGTCTATAGCATCCATATAAGCAGCTTTGCCAGCAATAACTCCAATCGGCATACCGCCACCAACAATTTTGCCATAGGTTGCTATATCGGCTTCAACGCCAAAATACGCCTGTGCGCCGCCTGGATGAATGCGGAAGCCCGTAACCATTTCATCAAAAATTAAGGTGATTCCTGATTCTTTTGTTAATTGCTTTAGTTCTTGAAGGAACGTTTTTGGCTGTAAACTGGGTCTACCTGTTTGCACGGGTACAACTAGAACAGCTGCTAATTCCTGCTCATGCGCTTTTATTATTTCTAATGATTGCGGATTTCCATAATCCAAAACCAAAACATCTTTAACGAAATTTTGTGGTACACCGGGAGCAATAGGCACTGCATGCATTCCGTCCAGCATTTGTGCTTTAACTAGTGTTCCATCAAAATGACCGTGATAAGAGCCTGAAAAGATCACAATTTTGTTGCGATTTGTTGCCGTTCTTGCCAAGCGGATCGCGGTCATCACGGCTTCGGTGCCTGTATTACTAAAAGCTACCCGCTCCATCCCAGTAAGTTCACAAATTAACTCAGCTACCTCGCCAACTAACTCTGATTGCGGACCAATTTGTATACCTTTGTCAAGTTGTTCTGTCAGTGCTTCTTTGATAAAAGGCGGATTATGACCAAAAAGATTTATTCCCAGCCCCATCATCACATCAACATATTCGTTATCATCGACATCCCATATCTTTGACCCAACAGAGCGCTTTGCCACAATCGGATAATACATTTCCTTAAGAGGTAAATAAAACTCCCCTAAGTTTTTATTGTCAGCTAGCACCGGACGATAACTTTGGCTGAGTTGCTTTGATGTTTTTGTCCGCTGGGTGTAGCGTGCAATCAACTTTTCTAAATGCTGCTGCTGAAGAGTTTGTGTAGAATCAGTTGGTGGCGAATATTTTGGTAATTCAGTTTCTTGTGCTTTCATAAAATTTTTGTTTTGCTTTTTTATGCCTACCGATTTACTTGCTTACGACAAACAAAATAGGTATTACCAGCCCTTTTAGGTATTGCTAAATCACGTTGTGCATCTATGATGCTTATTTCCGTAAATCCTACATTTTCCAAAGCAGACTTAATTTCGGCGCTGGAATAGCATCTTTCTAGAATAGTAGTGTCTAGACGCTGCCAGTTTTCCTCTACTAATGAGAATATGGTCAAATTCATTTGAGCTATTTTCTCTTTTGGTTGATAGCTATTTCTAGCAGCCCAGGCATACTCCTCTTTAACATTGCCAGACATATTACCGTTCCAATTAGACAGATACTCTTCTTCCAAATATACGTAGAATACGAACAGACCGTTTTCTAACAGTGCCGCATACACGTTATGAAATACCCCTGTTAATTCCTCAAGCTTCATGACATAATTGAAGGCACCAATTGAAACAACCCCATCAAAGGTAGGCGGAAATTCAAAGAAGCGTGCGTCACCAAGGATGAATTCCCCGGTGGGCGCATTCTCGCGAGCATAACGCAACATCCCTTGGGAGCTATCGAGTCCAGTTACTTTATACCCTTTTACTAACAGTTGTTGTGTTAGTTGTCCGGTACCGCAACCGAGGTCGAGAATATGTGCTTCTTTGGGTAAATGTGGTAGCAGTAATTTTTCCACAGCTGGTAGTGTCTCTTTTAAAATTCCTGGTGCCCAATCTTCGTTAAATATTCGAGCTAGAGGCTCGTAGCCAGAATAAAGAGTTTTGGAAGACATAAAACATTTTTCCTTAATAAGTAGGTAGGCATAAATTAACGCTCCTAAATGTAGTAAGGGCTTGAGCCGCTTAAAACCCTTGCTCTGAGCGAAGACAGCACTCACTACTAGCCAAGAGTGCCGCACAATTACTGTAAAACGTCCAAAAATCCCTGATTTTTCAAGTAAGAAAAGTAAGTACTAAGCAACTGATTATCTAGTGGTGGACAACCAATAGATGTGCCTGCAATTCCATCTAACGTATTCTGGCAATCAAACTGTAAAACTCCTGAGTTAGAGGTTTTATCTTCAAAGTTACTTGAAGGGAAAAATGGCACCAACGGATACAAGGGATGTTCTACGGAACCTTTAGTGATATCGAGCAACTTTGCTCGCCACTGCTCATAGGAAATTTGTTCAATTGCATATCCTAGCAAACGAAACTGGTCGATAAGCATATTTGAGTGGAGAAGCTGGGGGTTAGTTAGGTGAAAAGCTTTTCCCAAAGATTTTTCTTGCTTTGATAAATGGACAATAGCTTTGCTTACATAATCAACAGGAATTATGTTCTCCCTAATGTCCCTATCCGGCGCACTTCCTAGTTGGCTACAGCCTATTATTAATTTGTACAAAAAGTCATTTGGATTAAAGACACCAGTTTGGCTATGTCCTGATATACGTGATGGTCGATAAATACAGACGGGAAGCCCTCTTTCTCCCGCAATTTTAACTAACTTCTCGGCAACCCATTTACTCTGAGAATATCCATTAGAAGGCAATTGACTTTCATCAAGACTCTCCTCTTCTCGAACGACTTTAACTCCAGAAAAACCAAATGAGGAGAAAACGCTAGAAGCAGAAATAAAATGTACGGGCTTGGCTTTGATTTGACTTGCCAATCTCAAAACTTCTTGAGTACCTAACACATTAGCTGCTTTCAGGACAGAATATGGATAAACATGATGAACCCAAGCGCCATTGTGATAGATGACATCGATTTTACGTGCCATCAGTTGAAATTGCTCTTCTTTGAGACCCAAAAGTCGCTCAGACAAATTGCCGACAACTGGGATGATTCTGGAGCTTAAAGATTCATTCCAAAGCGAATAAGCTTCGAGACTGCTTTGTAGCTTTTTCTTACCTTCCTCAACATTTTGGCAACGTACCAAGCAATAAATATCTGCTTTGGTTTGCTGTAGAAGTTCATCGAGTAAAAAAGCTCCTAAAAAGCCTGTTGCTCCCGTCAATAAAATACAAGCTGGTTCAGTGACAAACTTACCTGTAGTTTCTGGTTGGATTGCGGGGTCTAAAACGGCTTCAGATTCTGCGTCAAATGTCGAAGTTGGTTTTGAGTAGCCAATATTGTCGATTTTCTCAGCTAGACCGGCAACAGTAGGCATTTCCAACAAACTGCGTAAAGACACATCCACCTGAAAAGTTTCTCGGACTTTGGAAAGCAGTTGAGTTGTTAGTAAAGAATGTCCTCCCAAATCAAAAAAGTTGTCGTGGATGCCAAGTCGCTCAAGTTTCAGGACTTCAGCCCAAATTTTGACCAGTATCTCTTCAGTTGGGGTGCGGGGAGCGACAAATAGCCCTTCTGGGCGCACTTGCTCTGGTGCTCTTAGCGATCGCCGATCCACTTTACCATTGGGGCCCACAGGTAGCTCCTTGAGGAGTACAAAAGCAGATGGCACCATGTACTCAGGTAGCTTTTCCTTGAGAAAATCGCGCAGTTCATTTATTGTGGGTGCTGAATCTCGGTTAGGCACCGCATAGGCAACTAAGCGTTTATCCCCTGGTACATCTTCTCGCGCCAAAACCACGCTTTCCCGCACTCCTGGATGCTGATTTAGCACCGCCTCTATCTCGCCTAATTCAATACGGAAGCCCCGCACTTTAACTTGGTTGTCAATACGTCCAAGAAACTCGATGTTCCCATCAGGAAGATAGCGAGCTAAATCCCCCGTTTTGTATAAGCGGATACCAGTTTCGTTGCTAAAAGGACTGGGAATAAATTTCGCAGCAGTCATTGCTGGCTGGTTAAGATAGCCTCTGGCTAAACCTTCGCCGCTGATACAAAGCTCACCGGGGACACCAACAGGAACCGGATGTAAATGAGAATCGAGTATATAAATTTGCGTGTTGGCAATGGGGCGACCAATCGATACTTGCGTTGTGGTATCCTGAGAGCGACAATGGTATACGGTACTCCAAACAGTTCCTTCTGTTGGTCCATACTCGTTAAACAGAGATGTTTCTGACTGCAACTGATAGTGACGTTGCACCAACTCTGTTGGACAAGCTTCACCCGCAACTATGACGGTGCGAAGTGAATTTAACTGTTCGGGTTTGGCGTGTTCTAAGAGCAGAGCATACAGAGAGGGAAGGCTTAAGAGATGGGAAATGTGATTTTGAGCAATGAACTCAATAAGTTTTGGTACTTCCCGTTGTAAACCTTCTTGGGGAAGGTAGAGAATTCCTCCAGAGCAAAGTGTCCAGAAAATACCTGCTACCGAACTATCAAAAGCAAACGACGAAAGCAATAAAAAGCTGGTAACTCTTTCCTGATAGTAAGCAATACGAGCAGTTGTTGAGTGAACTAGGTTTTTATGTGTAATCTGCACTCCTTTAGCTTTGCCTGTAGAACCGGAGGTGTAGATTACATAAGCTAAGTTTTCGGCGCACGTCCTCAAAGTGGGATTTTCGTTGCTTTCGCAAGCAATGGTTTCCCAGTCTGTGTCCAAGCAAATTGTCTTAGGGTAGTCAGTTGAATCAAACACAAGACCTAACCCCCTAACCTCCTTTCCTACTAGCGTTGGGGGAAAGCCCCTCTCCTTGTAGGAGAGGGGTTGGGGAGAGGTCAGAGTGTACTCCATCGAATTGCAAATTGTCTTAGGGTTGTGAAGATGATCCCCCTGCGGGGATCTGACCAGCAAATGCTGCTGAGTCAATAACACAGATGTTTGGGTATCCTGTAATATGAAGCTTAAGCGCTCTTGAGGATAGGTTGGGTCAAGTGGTACATAAGCTGCGCCAGCTTTGAGAATGCCAAGGATACCAACGAGCATTTCAACAGAACGCTCGACACAAATTCCCACCAGTACGTCTGGTTCCACACCTACTCTTTGCAAGTAGTGAGCCAGTTGATTTGCACGCGCGTTTAGTTCAGCATACGTGAGTTGCTGGTTTTCAAACGCAACGGCAATATTGTTTGGTGTACGCTGTACCTGTTCCTCAAATAACTGGTGGATACACTTGTCTTTTGGGTAATCAGCCTGTGTTTGGTTGAACTCGACAAGAAGTTGATGAAGGTGGCGATCGCCCAAAATCTCCAACTTGCTAATTGCAGCTTCTGGATTATTTGCAGCACTTTCTACTAACTTGTGAAATTGCTCTGCTAAACCTTCAATATCTTTGGCACAAAACAGGTTGGAATCATAATGAAACTCTGCACTTAGAATATCATCCCTTCGCCTACAAGAGAGCTTTATTTGGAAACGCTCAATACAAACGTAACGTTTGTAAATTGAAAATGTTATATTACCCGCGTCATACTTCGCGTCTTCTTCCTCAAAATCAAAGCCAAGAGGGAAAAAAGGCAAGTTCACGGATTTGGCATCCGACTCCGATATTTCTTCCCAAGTAAAACACTCCTGCCATTTGTAGATATATTCTACAGATTCATGAATTTGCTGTAAAATTTGACCAAACTGTAAATTATCTTCTAAATGACAATGAAGTGGTAAATATTTGGCAAACAGCCCCAAAGCTCCTTTGAGTTCCTCATATTTCCTGCCATCGACAGCTTTGCCAACTATCATCTCGGATTGTCCAATAAGCCGCCCGAGCAGAACCAGCCAGCAAGTTAAATAAAATATAGAAGCAGAAGTGTTATACTTTTGGGCTAATACTTTGATGTTTGCTACCAGTTCAGGAGCAATTATTAAATTTACTAATTTTGGTTCAAATTTCTGTTTTTCATAAATATGGCTTTCATAAGGAAGCTTTAAAGTTTCAACAGCAGAGAAGTCTTGCTTGCGCCAATATTCTCTTCCTATTTCTGTCTCCTCAGCTTCAAGTATTTGATTCTGCCATTCCGAAAAATCTGCGTATTGCAGCGGTTCATCAGATAGTTCCCCGCGTAATTTGGCTAAGTAGGAAATAGCAACTTCTTGCACCAAATTATTCAGACTTGCACTGTCTCCGCAAATAGCGGGCAAACTAATAAACAACAGATGCTTCTCTGGCGATAGAGTCACCAGGGATGTATGTAAAATTGAACCTTGCTCAAAGTCAAAAGGTAGCTGGCTCAATTCCTGAAACATTGCCTCAATCTTAGCCTCTTTTTCTTGAGGATTCAAACTACTAAGATTGTGTGTTTCTAATATTATTTTGCCATTTGTAATTACCTGTACTGGAATAGTCATTCCAGACAGACAAGGAAAATAGGTGCGAAGTATCTCATGGCGATTGACAACATCTTGTAATGCCAATTCTAAATTATTTATATCGACATCACCTTCAATCAAAATTGCACAATCGCTACGATAAGCCCCACTTTTATCAATTTGTTGCAGTAACCATAGATGCTCTTGTTGAGGTGAAAGTCGAAACCCCTCCATACTTTCTGCTTGCATATTTCTACCTCTGTGTCAGTTAAATGTGTTGGGGAGTATAAGGTTCAGCCATTCCTACTAAAATTTTTCTTGGAGGGACAAATGGCTTGCGGGCATGTATTGATAACATATTGTCCAGCATCAATACATCTCCTTTTTGCCAGGAAAAGGTGATCATTTCCTGTTGATAAGCTTCTTGGAGATGAGCTAACACTGATGGCTCAATTGGAGAACCATCCCCATAATATGTGTTAGTTGGTAAGTCTTCTTCTGGAAAATTTTTCAACAACGAATCGCGTATTGTTGGTTCCAATGTGGAAACGTGGAAAAAAGTCGCGTGATTGAACCAGACCATTTCGCCTGTTCGAGGATGTTTGATAACCGCTGGTCCTACTTGGCGAGTTCTTAATCTATCACCATCTTTCCATTCAAACTCAATTCCATTGCTATGGCAATACTCTTCTACCTTAATTTTGTCTGTTGTTTGAAATACAGTTTGCCAAGGAAGACCAAATCCATCGCCAAAGTTACGCATGTACATCACTTTCTTTTCAATAAAGCGATCGCGTATTTCTGGATGAATGCGCTCAAAAACTTTTCGACAACTACCAATCGGGGTTTCTCCGCCTTCCTGTGCTGGAGTCATGCAAAAAAAGAATATTTTTAACGGAAATGTAGGAGAATATGCATGCTCATTGTGGGGAAAGATGCTTTGTTCCGCAGGGTAATCGGTTGATGTATAAATTCTACCACCCACTTGAGTACGAGGCGATGCCCGATAGCGATATTCCATCGCTTCTTTGTAAATAGCTGCGATAATCTGCTCAAATTCATCTACTGTTTTGACATTGAAACCACGAAAAAGTATTGCTCCATATTTTAATAATTCATTTTGAATGAATTCCCGATTGCTTTGGGCCCAGTTTAGTAAATTAACACCTTTTATGGCTGGTTTTATCACTAAAGGAAAGTTTGTTCCCGGCTGGAAAAATTCTGTTTTTATCAATTCTTCTGGGGATATGCTCACAGCTTTTCGTTTCATCGTTCCCAGATTTAGGGAATTTTTCATGATTGTCTCCTGATGATATTTTCTTTAACGAACCGCCAAAAAAGAAACACAAAGGAAATACAAGTGATATCATGTTCGCTTAATTGCCCATAATAAAACTTATTTGTAGTAAGGACTTCAGTCCTTGGTTTGTCGGCAAAGAGGACTAAAGTCCTCACTACGAACTGATATCATTATTTACTATTTGACTTGCGCTTAATGTTGGATAACTTTTGTTGCAATGTGTTTTGATAAGTTTGTTCTTTGGCTATTTGCTGTTGTTTATCTACTTGCATGAGAACTGTTTTTAGCTCATTCAGCTTGACGTTCGGCTCTGTAACAACATTGCGTAAAATTGTTTGAAAATGTTCTAGCATTCGAGTTATGCTGCTTTGCTCGAATAAGTCTGTGTTGTATTTCAACAACCCAGTTATTCCTTGCTCTGTATCCATAAGCTCCAAGAGTAGGTCATGTGTTACTGTTGTGTTTTCCACTTCCAAAGGACTTAAGGTCAAACTTGAAAGTTCTAAGGGTTGGATTGGAGTATTTTGGAGTATGATTTTTACCTGAAATAACGGCGTGTGGCTCAACTGTCGCTCTGGATTGAGAACCTCTACTAACTTGTCGAATGGTAGGTCTTGATGAGCGTATGCTCCTAAGGTACAATCGCGTACCCGTCCCAGTAACTCTCGAAAGTTGGGGTTTCCTCCTAGGTATGTGCGTAATACCAATTGGTTGACAAAAAACCCAATTAACCCTTCAGTTTCTGCTTGGTTGCGGTTGGCAACATCGGTACCCACAACAATGTCGTCTTGCTCGCTATAATAGTGCAGCAAGATGACAAAGGCTGCTAACAGCGTCATAAACAGCGTGACTCCTTCCTCAGTGGTGAGCTTTTTCAGCGCCTCAGATAAGGTTTTGTCTAGCCTGAGAGATTGTCTTGCCCCCCGGTGAGTTTGAACTGCTGGTCGAGGACAGTCTGTGGGTAATTTCAGAACAGGAAGATTGTTACCCAGTTGTTGCTTCCAGTAAGCAAGCTGGGTTTCTAGCACCTCCCCCTGCAACCACTGGCGTTGCCAAACTGCAAAATCTGCATACTGGATAGGTAGTTCAGGAAGTGGTGAGGACTTGCCAAGACAGAAAGCTTCATAGAGGGTTGCGATTTCTCGGATAATTACGCCCATAGACCAACCGTCGGAGATAATGTGGTGCATTGTGAATAGCACCACGTTATCTGCTTCACCTAGTCGCAAAAGAGTCACTCGCAACAGGGGACTTTTATCAAGAGCGAAGGGTTTTTCAGCCTCTTCTTTGGCAATTGTATGTATATTTTGCTGCTTATTATCAAGGATTTCACTGAAGTCTACCACAGGCACTGCCAAGGTTAGGGTTGGAGCAATAACTTGGACAGGTTGCCCATTCACTGTAGTAAAGGTAGTTCGCAAGACTTCGTGACGCCGCACGATTTCGTTAAGACTCTGTTCCAATGCTGGCACGTTGAGCGAACCAATGAGACGGACAGTAGTAGAAATATTGTAGGAGGTGTCATGTGGAGCTAACTGGTTGAGGAACCACAGCCGTTGTTGGGCGAAGGAGAGGGGTAGGTTTTTCTCCCGTGGAACCGGTGCTATAGGCGGAGCCATCAGTCCTTGCCCCGCTTTCATTGTCTTTTCAATGGTTTCGGCTAGTTTAGCTATTGTAGGCGACTCAAACAAACAGCGCAGCGGTAACTCGACTTGAAAGACTTTGCGGAGCCGGGAAATCACCTGGGTGGCTAGCAGTGAATGTCCGCCTAGCTCAAAGAAGTTGTCGTGGATACCTACTTGTTCAATACCCAGGAATTGTTGCCAAATTTCCGCAATAGCTTCTTCGACCTCGTTACGGGGAGCAACATAATCATTTCCTAAGTTTGGGCGGGGATGAGTTGATTGGGAAAATTTCGCTTCAGCTAATTTCTCTTCCAAAAGCGCTAATTCTTTTTCCAGGGACTTGGAAGAATATTGTTGCAACACAGTTTGGAAGTCTTTTGTGGAAACAATAACCTGAGACAAACCACTTTGCAGAATGCGACTAAATGCCTCTGTTCCCTCTTGAGGAACTATTCCAGTTTTAAGACTTTCTTGACGCTTGTGTTTGAGAGCATCTGGCAGTGCAGTGTTTACTGCCATCCCAACTTGTTGCCAGGCATCCCAGTTTACCGCTACTGTGAACGAGCCACGCTTGCGATCGCGATGAGCAAAGGCATCCAAAAAGGCATTGGCAGCACAATAGTCTACTTGCCCAAATCCACCCAAAATGGCATTCATGGATGAACACAGTACCAAGAAATCCAGCTTAACATCCCGCAATAAGGCATCAAGCACTAAGGTTCCCTTGACTTTGGGTGCAAGCACGCTTTTAGCAATCTCCGGTGCTTTGAGTTGAATCATACCACCACCAGCGATCCCGGCGGCGTGAATCACACCGTTAATAGCGCCAAATTGCTGCAAGGCTTGTGCGATCGCAGCCTGCATTTGTCCATAATTTGCGACATCTGCGTTGATAATTAGAACCTCGGCACCTAAATTCTCTAACGCTTGCACTTTCCTGATCTTGTTACTTACCGCATCTTGGTCATCGTAAGTCGCTAGCCATTGTGCCCATTGGTCTTTTTCAGGCAGACTTGAACGTCCTATCAGTACTAATTTCGCCTGCACTGTTCGAGCCAGATATTCCGCCAGCACTAAACCGATGCCTCCTAGACCACCCGTAATCAGGTATACTCCTCCTGAAATCAACGGCGTTCTTTCTTTGATGGCTGCATCCAACTGAACTGCCTCAAAAGTCTGTACCCAGCGATACTGCCCACGGTAGGCAACAACTGCATCAGATGACGCCGTGAGTTCCGCTAGGAGTTGGTCTATCAATTTCTCCTCAAGACACATTTCTGAAGCGGGAATCACGATATCAATGTTGCGGCAAGAGATATTGGGATATTCTTGCCCAATGACTTTACAAGGACCTAAGACAGTCGCTTTCTGCGGGCACAAATGCTCTTCGCCTGTTACATCATATAAGTTGTTGGTTACAACTGTGATGGGCAACGAATCAGTAATATTTTGTTTACTCAGCGCCTGTGCAAGGAACAACAAACACCAGAAGCCGAGGTGCTGGCTCGTTTCTAATATCTCAATTTCCGAGTTAGTCTGATTATTAGGTGTGATGCTCCAAAAATGGGCGATCGCTTGTGGAGTCAAATTACAAACTTGAACTGCTTGGATCAAGGCATCATAGTCATCTCGTCGTTGGGGATTAATTGCATATACGCGCTCGCTGACTTTGGTAAACTGGTCTCCCAGGATCACGGTGATCACATCGTGACCTTCAACTTCAAGTCGTTTCGCTATTTGTGAGCCGACTTTATAGGCATCAACAAACACCAGCCAACATAACTTTTGCTTTGCCAGTTCTCTTCCTTTTAAAGCCTTCAGCGGTATGGATTGTTTCCAGCAAGGAATGTAAAACCAGTCTGCGATCGGCAATTTTTGGGAATTCTTACTTTCCACATTTTTGGGGCGTCCCCCTGGTTCAATCCAGTAACGCTGGCGCTCAAAGGGATATGTTGGCAAGGGAATATGATAGCGTCGTTCATGGGCATAAAAACCAGACCAGTCTACTTTGACTCCAAAAAGCCAAAGGCGTCCCAAAGTGTTAAGTAAAAATGCCACATCCGACTGTTGCTCCTGTGGATGGCGTATCGAGGTCAGTACCACTAGTTCAGTTATTTGATGCTGTCGAGCAAAAGTGCTCAAAGTTCGCCCAGGGCCGACTTCCAGCAAAATTCGCTCACGTGTTTTGAGTAACTCAGTGATTCCTTCGCTAAAACGCACAGGTTGCCGTAAATGCCTTGCCCAATAGTTGGGGTCACATGCTTGTGCTGTGGTAATCCAAGTACCACTTACGTTGGATACAAATGGAATTTGCGGAGGATTAAGCTTGACTTTTTGTAATTCTTGTGTATATGTATCAATAATCGGATCCATCATTTGGGAATGAAAGGCATGAGATGTATGCAGCCGCCGACAACCTACGCCTTTTTTCACTAACTTCTGCTGCAATTCATCTATCGCCTCGGTTGGACCCGAAACCACACAAGTAGATGGTGCATTGCTGCCAGCAAGAGAAAGTTCTGCTCCCAGCAGGAGTTGAACCTCCGACTCGTTCAGTTGAACCGAGAGCATAGCGCCTTTTGGAAGTTGCTGCATCAGTCGTCCTCGCTTCGCTACTAACGCTAAAGCATCTTCCAAAGAGAAAACTCCAGCAATAGTTGCTGCCACATATTCCCCGATGCTGTGACCAATCATTGCTTCTGGACGCACACCCCACTCCATCCATAACTTAGCCAGGGCATACTCGATTACAAATAGCGTAGGCTGGGTAATAGCAGTCTGCGTCAACTGCTGTGTTGCTTCTTGAGTCTGTGCTGCACTTGGGTAAAGCACATGGCGTATATCCAGTCCCAAGTGCGGTTTGAGAAGTTCGGCACAGTAATCAACTTGCTCGGTAAAGGTAAGCTCACTTTGGTAGAGTTCCCGCCCCATATTTACGTACTGCGCGCCCTGTGGAGAAAACATGAAGACGACGGGGCGATTACAGGGCTTTTGGTAGTGGGTGAAAACTTGTTGAGGATCTAAAGTTGAGAGCGCCTTCACTGCGCCGTTAAGGTGTTGGCAAACTACCATCCGGCGATGGTCGAAAGCTAGGCGACCAACACCAAGGGTGTGAGCGACATCAGCGAGATTCAAATTCGGATTTTGCTGAAAATAATTAGCCAAATTCGCTGTGGCGGTTTCCAGTGCGGTATTAGTCTTTGCCGAGAGCAACAACAACTGCCAGGGACGAGAATGTCCAGACGGTTCAACAGCAGGGGCTTCCTCAAGAATTACATGAGCATTAGTCCCACCAATCCCAAAGGAACTGACTCCCGCGCGGCGAGGAGTGCCGTTCGATTTCCACTCAGAAAGGGAAGTACTAACATAAAAAGGACTGTTGGCGAAATCTATCTGAGGATTGGGTTCCTCGAAGTGCAAGCTGGGTGGTATCTGTTTGTGCTTGAGAGCTAGGACAGTTTTGATCAGCCCCGTCACCCCAGCAGCGGCGTCCAAATGCCCGATATTTGTTTTTACTGAACCGATCGCACAGAAGCCTTTCTTTTCAGTGCTGCTGCGAAAAGCTTGTGTTAACGCGGCAATTTCAATCGGGTCTCCTAGGGATGTTCCTGTCCCGTGGGCTTCTATATAGGTAATCGTTTCAGGTTCAACCTCGGCTATCACTTGAGCCGTTCTAATCACCTTTGCTTGGCTATCTATACGTGGTGCCGTGTAGCTAACTTTGAAAGATCCATCGTTATTAATAGCAGAACCTTTGATGACGGCATGAATGGAATCGCCATCGGCAAGAGCATCCTCTAATCGCTTCAAAACCACAATGCCCACACCTTCGCCACTAACAGTTCCCTGTGCTTTAGCATCAAAGGCGCGGCAGTGTCCGTCTTTTGACCCAATTCCCCCTTCTTTGTAAAAATAACCAGCTTTTCTTGAAGAATTTATTCTAACGCCACCAGCCAAAGCCATATCACATTCACCAGAAAGCAAGCTTTGGCACGCCAAGTGGACGGCAACCAATGAAGTTGAGCAGGCGGTTTGAACAGTATAACTAGGTCCTTCTAAGTTAAGTTTGTAAGAAACCCGCGTGGTTAAGTAATCTTTGTCACCACCAATCGTTAGTTGGTGACTGTCAACTGATTCTATAATGTTTTGGTTTAAATAAACATTGAGTAAATAGCCACTCAAGCTGGCTCCAGCGTAAACACCAATCGAACCAGAGTAATTTTGGGAATTGTAGCCAGCATTTTCGAGGGCAACATTCGCAGACTCTAAGAAGAGACGATGTTGCGGATCGGTAATTTCTGCTTCTCTGGGATTCAAGTCAAAGAATGCAGCGTCAAAAAATTCTGCATCTTCTAATACACCTCTTGCTTTAACGTAGTTGGAATCACTTACTACAGCTGAATCTATCCCTGAAGACAACAGTTCTTCATCAGTGAAGAAAGAAATGGACTCTACACCATTTTTGATATTTTTCCAAAATTCCTCAACATTTTTGGCACCAGGAAAACGTCCTGCTATGCCGATAATTGCAATTTCTGAGCCATTCATTTCATCCTTCATACTTCATCCTTTAGTTGACTTCATTTTCTGAAGACGTTTTTTTTGTAGAGCTTTACCAGCTGCGAGCTTTTCAGTTTGAATATCAGTTTCAGTAAAAGATGATGTTTGATTTTGGGAACGACTAAAGTACTCTGCTAGAGAGCTTATAGTTGGATATCTGAACATTTCGAGCAGTGGTAACTCAGTTTTAAATATTTCACGCAATTGGCTATTAACCTTAACCAAAAGCAATGAATGACCACCGAGTTCAAAGAAGTTATCGTGAATGCCTATATTTTCAATATTGAGAGCTTTTTGCCAAACAGTAGCGATGGTTTGTTCCAGTTCAGTTTGTGGCATCACATAAGCAGCTTCCAACTCCGGGCGCAGAGGTTCTGGCGCAGGTAGCGCTTGTCGATTAACCTTGCCGTTAGGCGTTAGTGGCAGTGCCTCTAGTATGACAAAGACCGACGGCACCATATACTCGGGCAGCTGCTTCAGAAGGAAGTTTCGTAGTTCACTGGTTGTAGGTGTCTGCTCGTTATTGGGGACAACATACGCCACTAACTGCTTGTCGCCAGGTTGAGCCTCCCGCGCTAGCACCACAGTCTCCCGCACAGCTAGGTGTTGAGCTAGCACCGCCTCAATCTCCCCAACTTCGATGCGGAATCCCCGGACTTTTACCTGGTTGTCAATCCGCCCAAGGAATTCAAGCGTTCCGTCGGGTTGGTAGCGAACCAAGTCCCCAGTTTTATACAGTCCCGCTCCCGGCTGATTGTTGTTCGCTGTAGGCGTTCCCGAAAGGTAGGGGTTCGGGATAAACTTAACGGCTGTGAGTTCTGGTTGGTTGATATAACCACGGGCTACCCCAGCGCCACCTATATGCAACTCACCAGGAACCCCGACAGGAACCAGCTGCTGATGTGAGTCTAGGATATAAAATTGCGTGTTGGTAATCGGGCGACCAATTGAGACAATACCATCTTTGCTCTCTACCTTTTGGACAGATGACCAAATGGTAGTTTCTGTCGGACCGTATAAGTTCCAAACTTCTGTAGCCCGTGCAAGCAACTGATTAGCGAGTTCTCGGTCGAGGGCTTCACCGCCGCAAAGGATTTTCAATTGCCAACTACCCTGCCAGCCAGCAGCTAGCAGCAGCCGCCAAGTGGCTGGCGTGGCTTGCATCACCGTCACCCCGGAGGATGCCAGCTTTTCTAACAACTGGGTGCCATCAGCAGCAACTTCACGACTGACTACAACCAAACGTGCGCCGACCGAAAGCGGCAGGTATAATTCCAATGCTGCAATGTCAAAAGATAATGTAGTAACTGATAGTAAAATGTCTTTCTCACTCAGCCCTGGAGTTAGGCGCATCGAATTCAAGAAGTTAACCAAAGCGCCGTGAGTAATTTGCACTCCTTTTGGTCGCCCGGTTGAGCCAGAGGTGTAAATCGCATAGACCAAGTTTTCAGGGTTTGCCTTGTTGATGGAATTGTGATCGCTTTCTTTAGCAATCTCCTGCCAGTTTCTATCCAGGCAAACTACCTTGGCTTGATTTTCTGGTAACATCGCCACCAACTTCTCTTGAGTTAGCAGTACCGATACCTGCGAGTCTTCTAGCATGAATGCGAAACGCTCACTGGGATAAGCTGGGTCAAGCGGTACATAAGCGCCGCCCGCCTTGAGAATACCCAAAAGTGCGATGACCATCTGGAGCGATCGCTCTAAGCAAATTCCCACCAGTACCTCTGGTCCCACTCCCAGCTTTTGTAAATAATGTGCCAGTTGATTTGCCCGCTGGTTCAGTTCCTGATATGTCAGTTGCTCATTCTCATACACCACTGCTACAGCATCTGGGGTTCGTTCTACCTGCGCCTCAAACAACTGATGCAAACACAATTCATTGCCATATTCAGTTTTAGTATTATTCCACTCTACTAGCTGCTGCTGCTCAGTTGCTGTCAGCAAAGGCAACTCAGAAAGGCGCTGCTGTGGATTTGCGACGATACTTGCGAGCAAAGTTTGAAAATGCCCGCAATAGCGAGAAATCGTTGCCTCATCGAAGAGATCGGTGTTGTACTCAAAGGTGGCAATCAGCCCCTGCTCTGTATCTTGCATCGATAGGGTCAAGTCAAACTTCGCCGTTCCACTGTTGACTTTCAAAGGCTGTATGCTTAAACCAGGTAGCTCCAATGTTTTCATTGGCGCATTTTGGAAAACAAACATAACCTGGAACAATGGTGCGTGGCTCAAGTTGCGTTCCGGTTGCAATTCCTCCACCAGCTTCTCAAAAGGTAAGTCTTGGTGAGCGTATGCTCCCAAAGTTACTTCCCGCACTCGCCCTAGCAACTCTTGGAAACTGGGATTGCCAAACAAATCGGTTCGCAGCACCAAGGTATTGACAAAAAAGCCAATTAACGATTCAATTTCACCCCGGTTGCGGTTGGCGATGGGAGAGCCAATTAGGATGTCTTCCTGTCCTGTGTAGCGATAGAGCAAGGTTTTGAACGCCGCCAACAGTGTCATAAACAAGGTGACACCTTGCTGTTGGCTGAGGGTCTTGAGTGCCTCTGTGAGTTCCTTGGACAGTACGAAGGAATGCTCCTTGCCTGCAAAGGTTTGCACACTCGGTCTGGGACGGTCTGCGGGCAGTTCCAAAACTGGCAGGTCGCCTTGCAGTTGCTGTTTCCAGTAATCTAACAAAGCTTGCAACTGCTCTCCTTGCAGCCACTCTCGTTGCCAAACGGCAAAGTCGGCATACTGGATAGGCAGTTCCGGCAGAGGAGAGGGTTTGCCTTCACAGTATGCTGTATAAAGTGCTGCCATCTGTTCAATCAGCACACCCGTTGACCAAGCATCGGAGACGATGTGGTGCATTGTCAACAGCAATAGATGCTCCTGTTCACCCACTTGCAGGAGTTTGGCTCGCAACAATGGTCCTTTGGCTAAGTCAAAGCCTTGCTGCACTTCCTCAAGAATGAAATTTTGGATTTGGGATTGGGGAATTGTGATGCAATCTAAAATCGACAATCTCAAAACCATCTTGGGATGGATGACTTGCATTGGTTGCCCGTTGACTCTGGCAAAGGTGGTTCGCAAAACTTCGTGCCGTTTGATAACTTCGTTGAAGCTTTGTTCCAATGCGGCAATATTGAGTGGACCTGTGAGCCGAATGACTCTGGGAAGGTTGTAGGAGGGCGATTCAGGCTCTAACTGATTGAGAAACCATAGCCGCCATTGAGCAAAAGACAGTGGTAAATCTTTGTCCTTAGCAGCGCGAGGAATCGCTGTAGTTTCTAGTTCTTGACCAGCCCTCATCGCTGTTTCAATATGTGCCGCCAGTCCGGCTACTGTTGGCGATGCAAACAACTGTCGCAGTGGAATTTCTACACCAAAGGCAGTACGGAGTCGGGAAATCACCTGCGTTGCAAGCAGGGAGTGTCCACCTAAGTCAAAGAAATTGTCGTCAATACTCAACCGTTGCACGCCCAGAAGCTGCGCCCACATCGCGGCTATGACTTCTTCGACCGGAGTACGGGGCGCTACAAAAGTTTTTTCGATCAGTGCTGCCTCATCTGGTGCGGGAAGTGCATGGCGGTCTATTTTACCATTTGATGTCAGCGGTAAAGCCTTCAGCACCACAAAAGCTGACGGGATCATATATTCCGGCAACTTTTCTTTAAGCAAACTACGTAGGTCACCAGTCAGTGTTAGGTGCTGCGTGTTGGGTACTGAGGGAACTATATAAGCAACTAGGCGCTTGTCACCAAGTCCATCCTCTCTGGCGACAACGACCACCTCCTGCACAGCCGGGTGTTGGCTGAGTACCGCTGAAATCTCTCCCAACTCAATACGGAAGCCCCGGATTTTCACTTGGTCATCGAGGCGATGGAGAAACTCTAGATTTCCATCTGGTAAATAGCGTACCAAATCGCCTGTCTTGTACAGCCGATCCAATTTAAAATCCACAAAGGGATTGGCAATGAATCGGTCAGCAGTTAGTTCGGGGCGGTTGAGATAACTCCGCGCTAATGATTTTCCACCAATGTACAGTTCACCTGGGACTCCTATAGGAACTGGCTGTAGTTGCTTATCCAACACGTAAACCTGGGTATTGGCAATTGGTCGCCCTATGGGAACTGTTGCTGCTTTGAGATCCCCGCTTATTAAGGCAGGTTGGGGGGATAGAGTATAAGTCAGCACCCCAACAGTGGTTTCTGTCGGACCGTAGTGATTGATAATCCGGCAGTATGGTGCATATTGCTGAATCGTCTCAACCAAATGCCAATCAGTTGCTTCGCCGCCGAGAATGAGTAGCTGGCGGGGCAAAATAGACTCAATGTCACTGGAAGTCAACAACGCCGATATGTGCGAAGGAACTATTTTTAGGCAGTCGATAGGATGGCGACGGAAATATGCTGCTAGTGCTGCTGCATCAGACGCCCTTTCCCAAGAAACGACGTGGAGACAGCCCCCAGTGCGAAGACAAGGGAAAATGACCGTGTTGCCCAAGTCTGCTGCGAAAGTGGAAACGGTGGCAAAACTGGCATCTTTGGGCAGTTCCAGCTTTTCTAAAATGCCGTACAGGTAATTGCAAAGTTGCTGATGCTCAATTGCAACGCCCTTAGGTTTACCTGTAGAACCGGAGGTATATATTACATAGACTAGATTTTCAGGCGTGGCTTGACTGGTGGTATTTTCTGTACTTTCCCTAGCAATATCTTTCCAGTCGGTGTCTAAACACACCACTCTGGAATTTTGGATTGAATCAATGCCTTGTTGTGTCAAGACTATTGGTACTTGGGCATCCTGTAGACGGAAGGCGATCGCCTCTTTCGGTAGCCCCGGATCGAGTGGTAAGTACGCTCCACCAGCTTTGAGAACGCCCAGCATTGCCACTATCATTAAATGGGAACGTTCTAAGCAAATACCCACCACGCTATCAGGCTGCACTCCCAACTTTTGTAGGTAGTGGGCTAGTTGATTAGCACTCTGGTTGAGTTCGCTGTATGTTAGTTGTTTATCTTCAAAAACAACTGCAATTTTGTCTGGTGTGAGAGTTACCTGTTCTTCAAAGAGTTGGTGAATACACTTGTTTCGTGGAGAATCAACCTGCGTTTGATTGAAATCGATGAGTAGTTGCTCCAGCTGATTAGGTGGCAGTATTTGTAACTGACTAATTGCCACATCTGGATTTTCAATCGCGCTGGTTAATAAAGTTTGAAATTGTTCTGCTAGGCGATGAATTGCATTGGCTGAAAATAAATTGGCATTATAATAAAACCCTAACTCTAAAAATTCCTCTTTATCAATACAAGATAGTTTTATTTGGAAAGGTTCAAGACAAATATATTGGGTGTCAAATGAAAACAATGTATCACTTGCCAAACATTTTTCTGGCAATTGTTCAAACTCAAAAATAAAGGGAAAACTTTCTACATTTTTTTCAAATATAAAATCTTCTTGCCACTCATTAGCTTCTTCCACAGCTTGAGTGACCTGTTGTAAGACTTCCGAAAAGTGTAAATCTGTATTTAAGCGACTGCGAATTGGTAGCGATTTAGCAAAGAGCCCCAAAACATCATTCAGTTCTTCATATTCTCTGCCATGACAGACTTTACCAACAATCATCTCTGTCTGTCCTGTGAACCGCCAAAGTAATATCTGCCAGCATGAAAGCAAGAATAAAGAAACTAAATTAGAGTTTAAGCCTTCTCCTCCTCTTGTCTCTGCGCCTCTGTGGTTCGTTTTAATTTCTTGAGTGAGATGGGCAGAAAGCGTAAAAGTATAAACTTGCGGTTGAAATTCTGTTTTTTGATAAAAATTATCTGCAAAAGGTAGCGTCAACGTATCTAGAGCAGAAAAATCTTGCTGACTCCAATAGTTCTTACCAGCTTCTGCTTCTGAGTCTTCCAGTAAATCATTCTGCCACTCAGAGAATTGGACATATTGTACAACTTCTTTGCTACAATCTTCACCCTGCAAACAAGCAGAGTATGAATCGCTGATTTCTGCAAATAAATTCTTTAGAGTTCTAGCATCAGCACAAAGCGCAGGTAGAGTCACTACCAAGATATGCTTGTTGGCTGACAATTCTAGTAGAGAGCAACGCAGCAGAGGTCCCTTCTCAAAATCAAAAAGGTGGGATTTTTCTTCTTGACAAATAGATGTGATTGTGATGTTTTGAGAGTTGTCTTTGCTCAAATAAATCTCTCGCCAAGACAAGACACTGCTATCCTTTACAACCATGACCGGAATTTTCATACCTGGTAGGCAATGAAATGTTGTCCGCAGAATCTGATGGCGATTGACGATGTTTTGTAAAGCGGCTTTTAATACCTCAGGTTTAAGATTCCCTTCAATACAAATGACACTTTGAGCTACATAAGCAGCGCCACTTTCTTTTTGCAATAACCAAAGACGTTTCTGATGAGGAGAAAGACGAAAACCGCTAATAGTTTCAGTTATCATTGATTGACTTCCTCCTTATACGCTTTTGCTTGCAATATTTTGGTTTTGAATCATTTCTCCCATTGCGACTACAATCTTACGTTCCCCTACATAAGCATTGCGTCCGTGTGCTGCCAACATATTATCTAGCATCAAAATGTCTCCTTGCTGCCAAGGGAAGCTCGTTTTAGACTGCTGATAAACTTCATTGATTTGTTCAATGACCGAGTTTTCTATAGGAGTTCCATCTCCGTAGTAAACATTGCGCGGTAGTTTTGTCTCTCCAAATAAAGATAACAAAGACTCACGAACGTCTGGCTCTAAATAGGCTATATGGTGTAGCTGAATTTGATTGAAGAAGACTTGAGCGCCAGTTTTGGGATGTGCTGCTAGGGCTGGACGAATCTGGCGAGTTACTAAACCATTATTATCGTACCATTCAAAATCGATTTTCGCTCGCCGACAGTAATTTTCTACTACAGATTTTTCATTCGTGTGGAAAAATTCCTGCCAACTAACATCCAGACTATCGGTATAGTTGCGGACATACATTAATTGCTTTTGCGCTAATCTTTCTCGCAGCTTTGGTTCAAGGAGTTGGTAAGCTTTTCGACAATCTACAATGGGCGTTTCTCCACCTTGTAAAGCTGGTTGTACGCAGAAAAACCAAATTTTTAGAGGAAACTGATGTAAGTGAGAGCTTTCATTGTGGAACAAAATAGCTTTGTCGGATGGGTAAGGGGTAGAACCATAAACTTTACCGCCTAATCCTGCACGCGGTAAGTCGCCATACTCACCGAACAATTCTGGACAAATTGCTTGAGCAAAACTTTCAAATAGAGACACAGAACCTACATTGAAACCTCTAAAAAGAATGGCTCCATGTTGGAATAATTGTGTCTCTATAAATTCCCGGTTATTTTTAGCCCAAGCCAGAAAATCGATTTCGTCAACATTTGGGTGAATGACTAGAGGAAATGTTTCGCCTACTCGAAGATAGCCAGTCTTAATCAATTCTGTTTGTGATAAGCTCACAGTTTTGGGGGCAATGCTGATAAACTTTTGCCGCTTGAAGGCTTGGCGATCGCTTTTTTGCATAGCTTGTTGTTGTCTTTCCGTTTCTGTCAGCATTTCTAAAGTGTTGATCCGAGCATCGGGTTGCGCCACAATGCTGTTAAGCAGCATCTCGAAGTGACCTGTCATGCGCGTGATGGTGGCGGCGTCAAAAAGATCAGCATTGTACTGCCACTTGCCCACGATTCCTTGTTCTGTTTCTGTAAGAAATAGCGCTAAATCAAACCTTGCTATTTTGTTTTCAACTTCCAATTGGCTTAATGTCAGTCCTGGCAATTCTAAGGCTGGCATTGAGGCATTTTGAAGAACAAACAACACCTGAAATAGTGGCGACGTGTTGCTCAAACTTCGCTCAGGACGCAAAGCTTCTACTAATTTCTCAAAAGGCAAGTCCTGATGGGCATAAGCTTCTAATGTGACCTCGCGCACTCGGAGGAGCAACTCCTGAAAACTCGGGTTACCGCTTAAATCGGTGCGTAAGACAAGCAGATTGACAAAAAAACCAATTAATGATTCTGTTTCCGCCCGGTTGCGATTGGCAACATCAGTGCCAACAACAATATCATCCTGATTTGCATAGCGTTGTAGCAGCACCTGAAAACCTGCCAACAAGGTCATAAACAAAGTGACACCTTCTTGTCGGCTCAGGGTTTGAAGCGCTGCGGACAGGGTGGAAGGAATGACGAAGGATTGAGCAGCACCTCGGCTGGTTTTCACTTCTGTTCGAGGACGAGTTGTAGGTAATTGCAGTACCGGGAGGCTGTTCCCCAATTGCTTCTTCCAGTATGCGAGCTGGGCTTGGAGGACTTCACCCTGCAACCACTGTCGTTGCCACATAGCAAAATCTGCATACTGGATGGGCAGTTCAGGCAATGGAGAGGGTTTTCCGGCAGAGAAAGCTCCATACAGTGCTGCCAACTCCCGAACGAACACACCCATTGACCAGCCATCTGAGACAATATGGTGGATTGTAAATAGCGCAATATGCTCTTGCTCGCCGATGTGTAAAAGAGTGCATCGCAGTAATGGACCTTGAGCTAGGTCAAAAGAGCGTTGAAATTCTTCTGCACTCAGTCGTTGAATCTCAGTTTCCCGTTCAGCTTCTGGCAACTTCCGCAAGTCAACTATTGGAAGTTTTACAGTTAGGGTTGGGGTTATAGTTTGAAATGGTTGCCCATCCACCACACCAAAGGTCGTACGTAAAGCTTCATGGCGGCGTACAATCTCACTCAAGCTTTGCTCTAGTGCATCCACATTCAGAGAACCAACAAGGCGTATGGCAGCTGGTGTGTTGTACGTAGAACTACCAGGCTGTAGTTGCTCTAAGAACCACAATCGTTCCTGAGCAAAGGACAGAGGTAGATTGCCGTCTTTGGAGACACGTTTGATAGTAGGAGCTTCATGTCCTAGCTGTGCCTTTATCACCTCCTGAATGCTTTTGGCTAATCCGGCAACTGTTGGTAACTCAAACAAGCGGCGTAGCGGTAAATCTATCTGGAAGGTGTGACGAATGCGAGAAAGAACTTGAGTCGCTAGTAATGAATGTCCACCCAAGTCAAAGAAATTATCATATATACCAACCTGTTCGACACCAAGGACTTGAACCCAAATTCCCGCTACCACTTCTTCCACTGGATCATGAGGTGCAACAAAAGCTGCTTCTATCTGGCGTTTGGCAATGTCAGGTGCTCTCAATGCGCGGCGGTCTACTTTACCATTAGGTGTCAAAGGTAGCATCTCCAGCATGACAAACGCGGAGGGTACCATATAACGAGGCAATTTCTCTGCCAGGAAGCGGCGCATTTCGTTCGTCGTAACTGTCTGTTCTGGTTGTAGAACTACATACGCTACCAAATGTTTGTCACCTGGTTCATCCTCCCAGACTACAGCCACACTCGTCTGTACCCCTGGATGTTGGTTTAATGCTGCCTCAATTTCCCCAAGTTCGATACGGAAGCCCCGGACTTTTACCTGATTGTCAATCCGTCCTAAGAACTCGATGTTTCCGTCTGGCAAATACCGGGCTAAATCGCCAGTTTTGTAAAGCCGGGAAGTTGACTCTTGATTGAAGGGGTTCGGGATAAATTTAACAGATGTCAGTTCTGGTTGGTTGAAATAACCTCTGGCTAAGCCAACACCGCCGATATGTAACTCACCTGGTACACCAATGGGTACGGGTTGCAAATGGTTATCTAGGAGATATATTTGTGTGTTGGCGATCGCGCGACCGATAGAGACAATGCTATCTCGTCCCTTGAGATCCTTGTTGCTTTCCACCTTTTGGACTACTGACCAAACGGTCGTTTCTGTCGGACCGTATAAGTTCCAAACTTCTGCACCTCGTTCCAGCAACTGATTGGCAAGGGAACGGTCGAGGGCTTCACCGCCGCAAAGGATTTTTAATTGCCAATTGCCACTCCATCCAGCAGCTAGCAGCAGCCGCCAGGTGGCTGGCGTGGCTTGCATAACCGTTGACTTGGAGTCTGCTAGCTGTTCTAACAACTGGGTTCCGTCAGTGGCAACTTCTCGGCTGACTACGACTAAACGAGCGCCGACAATCAGTGGCAGGTATAGTTCCAGTGCTGCAATATCAAAAGATAGTGTGGTAACTGATAAGAGAATATCTTCCTGAGTTAGCCCCAGAGTCAGGCGCATTGCACTTAAGAAGTTCACCAAAGCGCCGTGGGTAATTTGCACTCCTTTTGGTTGTCCGGTTGAGCCGGAGGTATAGATTGCATATACCAGGTTTTCAGTGGTTGCTTTGTTGATCAAATTGTCAGCGCTTTGTTTGACAATCTCCTCCCAGTCCGCATCCAAACATACTACCTTAGCTTTATGTTCAGGTAATACTGCGACTAACTTCTTTTGAGTTAGCACCACTGGCACCTTTGCGTCTTTGAGCATGAAAGCTAATCGTTCGTGTGGATAGCTAGGGTCTAGCGGCACATAAGCACCACCCGCTTTGAGGATACCCAATAGTCCAACCACCATTTCTACTGAACGCTCTACACAAATCCCCACCAATACCTCTGGCTTTACTCCCAGTTTTTGCAGGTAGTGGGCAAGTTGATTTGCTTTGGTGTTCAATTCCCGATAGGTCAATTGCTGATTCTCAAAGACCACAGCAACAGCATCAGGAGTTTTCTCGACTTGTGCCTCAAATAGCTGATGAATACATTGATCTTGCGGATAATCAACTTGTGTATTATTCCACTCTTCTAATAACTGATAACGCTCTGTAGCTCTCAGCAATGGCAATTCACCCAAACGTTGCTGGGGATTTGCCACCATACCTAATAGTAAGGTCTGTAAATGCCCCAACATTCGAGCAATTTTATCATCATCAAAACGATGGCGATCGTAGAAAATTTCTAGCGATAATTCTGAATCTACTTGTACTGAAAAATTAAGAGGATAGTGAGGGTGGATAAAACCATTAATATTAAATATTTTGAGATTATCTATCGATTCTTGTAAGGAAGATTTTATCGGGTAATTCTGAAAATTAAATATAGTTTCAAATAAAGGCTGCCCAGTTGGAATTTCACTCCACTTTTGAATCTCTATTAATGGAGTGTATTCGTATTGACGCACTTCATTTTGTTGTATTTGTAATTGCTTGAGCCAAGGTATGAGAAATTCTTGAGTATTTAAATCTATTCTTACTGGCAAAGTGTTGATAAACACTCCCACCATTGATTCTACACCGGTTAATGTGGTTGGACGACCAGATACAACCCCTCCAAAAACAATATCATTCTCACCACTATAACGGCTGAGAAGAATCGCCCATGCTCCCTGGACTATGGTATTTAGTGTTAATTGTTGTTGCCGAGCTAAAGACTGCAACGCGGCTGTTTCTGTATTTGATAAGCGCAATAGCTGCGTATTGTAGTTTTTGCTTTCACTAATCTGGTTGCCAAAATTCTGGTCTATACCCAAAGAAGTGACTGTGGTAAAACCTTTGAGATATCGCTGCCAAAAAGTTTCTGCGCTTGATAAATCTTGCGTTTGTAGCCAAGCTATATAGTCTCGATAAGGACGGGCTTTTTGTAATTGTATATCTTTACCTTGGCTTAATGCTTGATAGCAAGCAAATAATTGTTGAAGTAGTAAGGAAGAAGACCAACCATCTAATAGTAAGTGATGATGGCTCCATATAAATTTGTAGTGCTTTTCAGCTAACTGGAGTAGCGTTAAGCGCATCAACGGTGCTTGAGAAATTTCAAAACCTATTTCTCTTTCTACTACTAAACAAGTTTCGATACGCTCTTGCTGTTCAATAAATTCTAATTTGGATAAATCTTGTTGCTGCCAAGGTAGTTGCACTTGTTTATGCACTACCTGCACAGGTTCTTTAATTCCTTCCCAAATAAAAGAGGTTCGCAAGATCGGATGTCTTTCAACTAATTGCTGCCATGCTTGTTGAAATAACGAAATATTTAAATTTCCCTGAATATCACAACTTAACTGCTCAACATACACTCCTGACTTTGGGGCATAAAGAGTGTGAAAGAGTATGCCCTGCTGCATCGGTGATAGTGGATAGAATTGTTCAAGGTTTTTCATATTTTTACAACTTTTTACCTTTTGTTGATGCTTGTCAGAGAGTTGTTTAATTTATTTTTTATAGCTTTGTTGGAGCATCAATAGCAGGAAATTCTAATTTTAACTCTGCCAATGAGTTTATACCTATCTCTTGCAAAAAATCAGGTCTTAAAGTGTTGTTTTCAACCACATTACCTGGTGCTGTGTTATCTCCTTTATAGATAAAAACTTGATTGCGGTAAAAATGTATCCCGACAATATGTTTATCGAAGTAGTTAGGAGTGTACCCTGGATGAATAAATTCTTGGTGGCTCAAGCAATCAACTAGTCTTTTTAAGAAATTCATCATAGTCTTTTGGTCATACAAATCCAGACTGCCACCATATTCTGCCCAATGAGGAGCAACATCATCCTTGCAGAAATTTGACCAATTCTTGTAACTTGGTATATAAAATGTATGCGTATTTTTTACTACATAGATTCCGCCATTATTCAATTCTGGAAACAAAATTTTAAATGTTTGAATTACATGGTCATTACGATGACTACCATCATCAATAATAATGTCAAATCTACCAGTTTCAGCTACAACTTTCTTGAGAAAGCCTTCATCATCTTGGCTACCTTGAAAAATTTTAATGCGGTCTTCCTGCAAAGCCTTTTTATCTACAATATCCATCCCATAAACCATACTATTGGGAAAATACTGCTTCCACATTCTCAAGGAATCACCACCAGAATAAGGATCTTCGTAACCTCCTACACCAATTTCTAAAATTTTCAATTTTTTATTTATCAGTGGTGCAAAATGCTCTTGGTAATGCTGACCAAATAAATGAGGGTTCCATTTACTACTATAAAGAGGTAGTAATTTTTGTAAGTCATTCCGGTAGATAAATGACATAAATTGATGGTGTAATTTTTGGAGAAAAAGATTTGGACTATTTTCTAAAACCATTAGTATTGCTCCTAATAATTAGTGTTACTTCCTGTGCCAGTATTTATGGTCTTAGTATTACTAAACGCTGCGACCATAACTCCAGAATTTCCTGAACAATATCTTGAGCTTTTCCTTCTTCTATCTCGCCATTTGCCTGAATAAGTTTCATCACAGTCTTCTCATTGTTTGCCAAAGACAACACACTAAAAACTTCTGCTGAAACTGCTAATTGAAATTTTGTATTATAGCTATTACCGATATATAAGTAATTATTGAAATTGCTATCAAAATCAAGCTTTTTAACCTGATGTAAAGAAACAAAAGGAGGTAGTGAAGGTATAAGATATAAAGAAGCTTGCCAATTTACTTCCTTCTTTTTGACTAGATAGTCTCCAACAACAAGATAATCTAATCCTGTAGTTAAAAAACAAACTATTGCATCTTTTATAGAATATACAATTGGTTCAACGTTATTATTAAACGATGTGTTTAGCAAAATAGGAATACCTGTTATTTTTTTAAATGAGTGAATTAAGTTCCAATATTTATCGTTTGTTTTTCGTGATACCGTTTGTACTCTTGCTGTTCCATCAATATGAGTAACTGCCCCTAGAAGAGAGCGTTTTTCTTCTCTAACATTGACTACAAATATCATGAACGGAAGCTGTTTCTGATGGTGTGGAACCTCAAAAAAATCATCAACATCCTCTTCCAAAACAGATGGGGCAAACGGTCTATATCCTTCCCGCTTTTTAATCATTTGGTTAATACGGCTTTTGTTCTCCTGCGGTCTAGGATCTGCAAGAATACTTCTGTTTCCTAAAGCCCTGGGGCCAAACTCAGAGCGGCCTTGAACCCAGCCCACAACATAACCACTTGCTAGTAACTCTGCTGTTTGCCAGCCGACATTAACCAATTTTTCAAAAGTTACAAAATCTTGCCATTGCATTAATTGCTTCAAAATTGAGGAATCGCTGTCAATATCTGTTCCCCAGTAAACATGATCAAGTTTATAAAGCTTGTTAGCTGTTGGATTGACTTGATAGTAAGCATAGAGAGCTGCGCCTAATGCACAGCCAGCATCATGTGCGGCAGGTTGAACAAATACATTTTCAAACATACCTGAGCGCAAAATTTTTCCGTTCAGAGTACAATTATGGGCTACTCCTCCAGCCATACACAGATTTTTCTGTTTAGTTTCCCGTTGATAGTGTTGGAGTACATGAAAAACTATATTCTCTAAGGCTTCTTGGAGTGATGCAGCAATATCCTTATGGGTTTGCGTAAAAGGTTCCCCTTTTCGGCGCGGTAACCCTAAATTGAAAAGTGAGATTATCTCATCTTCGTGAATTACATAATCTCCATTGGGAAGTAATGTATAGAGCGTTTGGAAGACATTTCTGAATCTTTCTGGATTTCCATAAGGAGCTAGCCCCATTACTTTGTATTCATCAAATTGTGAATATCCTAAAAAAGCTATAACGTCTCGATAAAAATGACCGACAGATTGTGATACTGGAAGGTCAATGATTTGGTCTAACTTCGTCCCATTACCACTAAAAACCATAGCAGATGAATTGTCTCCAGATCCGTCAAACGTGCTAATAAGACTGGTTTCATAACCAGATAATGCAAATGCACTCATTGCATGTGCATGGTGATGATGAATAAAACAGAGCTTCTCTAACTCTATTTTATAATTCAATGCTTTGTACAAAAGATGCTGTAAAAAGGTTTTGGGTTGCCAAAATTTTGGTTCTTGATTATTATTCAAAAAAATCAGTTTAGTAAAAACTTCAATATCTTTAGTACTGTAAAAAGCAATTAAGTCTACGTCCTGTATTTTTATACCACGTTTTTTCAAGCATAATTGTAATGATTGAGTAGGAAACTTATTTGTATGCTTGATTCTATTTAGCCTTTCTTCCTCTATTGCAAAAATTACTTTTCCATCCTCAAGCAAAACGACTGCTGAGTCATGAGTCCATGTTGGTGGTATTCCATATGGATTCTCATGAATAAGTTGCGGTCCCCCAGAAATCCCTAAAATTAGCATTTATCTTGCCTCAGTAGTTTGAAAGAATTTGATGCACTTATGTCCGATATACAATTATTCCAGAAAGGAACTTTATGTAATTACAATATGTATATTTTTATCTGTTTCATCTAATTGTGATTATTCCTTTTAGCTACAAAATAGTATTAAAATTTTTATTGATTCATCAAGAATGCTTTAAGTTGTAACTTGATTAATGGCTGCCAAAATATTGTCGATATCGTCTTGATTCCATTGACTTAACTTAAACTCTGCAAAGTCGGAAGCCGTAAAGTTTTTTGATGAAGAAGATTGACTGTCAGTAATTAACGCTTGGAGTGCTGCTAGAAAATCTTGAGCTAACGTCTCGACTGTTTCTTGTCGATGTACATTTTGGCTGTAAATCCAATCAACTTTGAGTTGGTCTTGGACTATCAAGGCATTAATTTCTATGAGATGGCTGCGTTGTGCGCGTGAACTACGGGATAAACCGCTAGATTTTGGGGATAACTTTAATAAAGAAGATTCAGGTACAGTTCGCTCGTAGTTGCCAAGGTAAAGGAAAAGTACCTCTGCTTGTTGCAGCGAACGCAATTTTTCGGTAATAATCTCATCGCCACTCAAATAGCGTAAAACACCATACCCCAAACCCTGATTTGGGAAACTACGGAGTTGCTCTTTCACCTGCTTTAAGATTTCCCCAGTTTGCTCAGTCTCCCCAATCTCTAAAAGCATGGGGGCAATATTAGTAAACCAGCCTACTGTACGGGATAAATCAATATCATCGAAAATTACATCCCTGCCATTTCCCTCTAAGTCAATCAAAAGTGAGCGCGTTCCAGTCCATTTACTAAATGCTTGCGCTAAAGCAGCAAGTAGCACATCGTCGGTTTGGACTCGATAAGTTGCTGCAATCTCTTCTTGTAATGCTTGCGTTTCTGACAAACTCAAGGTTACAGAAATAGTCTCAGCAGACTCTACAGTATTAGCACCATCCGCATAATCTACGGGCAAAGGTAATACCCAGTCACGCTCAGCTGCTAACCAATAAACCTGTTCTCTTTGTAACTCGATTGACTGGGCGTACTCAGTTAGCCGCAAAGCCCAGTGTTTGAATGAAGTTGTCTTCGGCTGTAGCTTGATTGCTTTTCCTTGACTGAGTTGTTGGTATGCAGTCTCCAAATCTTCCAGCAAAATTCGCCAAGAACCAACATCAATCGCCAAATGGTGAACCGCCAACAGTATCCGGCTTGGTTGATGGATTCCAAAATCAAAGAAGGCAACCCGCACAATCGGGCCAGAAGTAAGATTTAGACTAGCTTGTATTTCTATAGCAGATGTCTCAAACGCTTGTTCCTGCTGTTGTGGTGACAGTCCTGATAAATCTATCTTTTCAAACGGTACAACTTCATCAGGACTAGCATTTACCTGCTGCCAATCCGATGCTTCTTCTCTAAAACGCAGTCGCAAAGCATCATGGTGGATCAGTAAATCTTGAACCGCCTGTTGCAAGAACACCGGGTTAAGAGATTGTTGCACCTCTAGCAATACTGTTTGATTCCAGTGGTGTGCATCAACTAAATTCTGCTCAAAAAACCAGTGCTGAATTGGTGTTAGGGGCAGTTCCCCTTCCACTAATCCCTGTTCGCTTAAGACAGTCTGAGTTCTTCCTGCTATTTCTGCTAATTGTGCAATAGTTGGGTATTCAAACAAATGCTGATTAGTAAACCGCAGACCTGCTTTGTTGGCTCTAGCAGTAATCTGAATACTCAACAAAGAATCGCCGCCTAATTCTAAAAAGTTATCGTCAATACCTACTTGTTCAATCCCGAGAATTTCTTGCCAGATGTTAGCAATGGTTTGCTCTATTTCATTTCTGGGAGCAATATAACTATTCTGCAAGAATGGTCTGGAGTGTAATGTTAGTGAATTAGGTTGATTGATGATTTCTGAAGGCTTAATCCACTGTTCGATTCTGGCTTGTAAATCTGTTGTTGAGACAACTATCTGATTGACTTTATTTAAAGATAAGACTCGTTGAAATACCTCGACACCTTCTTTGTTATTCATGAACAATTCAGTGGAAATTTCTGGTTTTGTCGCCAATTCTGTAGCCAATTGACTAGTTAACCAGTTATCCCAATTCACACTCAGCCAAGGTGTAGAGCTTGTTTGGTTATGTTTATAAACAAAGGCATCGGTGAAGTGATGGGCTGCTGGATAAGCCGCCATACCCAATGCACCTAAAACAGATGACAAGGAGGATATCAAGACACAGAAATCAAGCTCGGTTCCTTGCAATGCTGTTTCTAAAATAAACAGTCCATGACCATTAGCTCTGAGTTGTTGTTCGCATTCGCTTCTAGTGATCTCTTGAACTGTTCTAAATAACTTGATCCCAGCAGCATGAATAACGCCATGTATCTGACCAAAACGGGCTACACCCTGAGTAATAGCTGCTTGCATTTGGTCTGCATTGGCTACGTCAACACTCAAGGTCAAAATCTCTGCACCCAGTTTTTCTAGTTCCTGTAATTTTCGGATCTTACTGCTGAATTTGTCTTGTTCGTCGTGAGTTGCCAGCCATTGCTGCCATTCATCTGTGCTAGGGAAAGCCGAAGAACCAATTAGTATTAGTTTTGCTTTTACTGCCTGAGCTAAATACTCAGCTATTTCCAAACCAATACCACCTAACCCACCAGTAATTAGATATACTCCTTCTTGCCGCAACTTGGGCGGTTGGTTGTTATCTAGACGTAGTGGTTCATAAGACTGTACCCAGCGATGATGCCCACGATAAGCGCTCGCACTCTCAAATTCTTTAGCATTTAACTCCGCTAGAAGTTGGTCTAATAGTTGGCTTTCTGCAACAGTTCCAGCCGGAGGAAGCACAATATCAATGCTGCGACAGGAAATATTTGGATACTCTTGCGGAATGGTTTTACACATTCCTAAGACGGTTGCTTTCTCTGGACATAATTTTTCCAAACCTGTCACGTCGTATATATCGTTGGTGACGACCAAGATATCTACAGGTTGAGTAATATTTTGTTTACTAAGAGACTGTGCCAGGAATAACAGACTATAAAAACCTGCGTTTTGGCAATTATCAAAAAACTCAATTCCCGATGTTGTTTGTTCAGTAGGTGTGATACTCCATAAATGTATGATTGCATCTGGAATTTGCCCTGAAAATTGCAATTCTTCGATGAGAGCATCATAATCATCAGGCTGGCTGGGATTGATGGTATATTCCCTTTCACTCAGTTTGCTAAACTGCTCTCCCTGCCAGATAGTAATAACATTTTGGTCTTCACCTGCTAAACGTTTGACTATTTGTGAACCTACTTGATAAGTATCAGCAAATACCAACACCTGTTTTTCAGATTTCACAGGTTGGGGTGCAATTGCTTGTTTCCAAACTGGTAGATAAAACCAGTTAGCTATGTTGGAATTTTTCTGGTTGACAGCAGGAGACTCACTAGATTTTTTCTGAGGTTCTATCCAGTAACGTTGACGCTCAAAAGGATATGTCGGTAGGGGGATGCGATGACGGCGCTCAGAAGCATAAAAGTTAGACCAATCTACTGAAACTCCGAAAAACCAGAGGCGACCAAGTGTATTTAGCAAGAACGCTACATCTGCTTGTTCTTCTTTGGGATGTCGTAATGAAGACAGTATCGCCTGCTGAGTTCCTCCTGCTTGTTGTTTGACAAAGGTATACAAAGTCCGCCCCGCCCCTACTTCTAGAAGAATCCGGTTTGGCTCTTGCAGTAACACAGAGATACCATCTGCAAACCGCACTGTTTGCCGTAAATGGCTTGCCCAGTAATTCGGATTTGTAGCTTCTTGTGCCGATATCCAAGTTCCAGTGAGATTAGAGATAAAGGGAATTTGCGGAGGATTTAAAGTAATTTTCTTAACTTCCGCAATAAATGCCTGCAAAATCGGTTCCATCATCTGAGAATGGAAAGCATGGGAAGTATGCAGGCGACGGTATTCTAACCCTTGAGCAATTAGTCGCTCAGAAAGTTCATCTATAGCGGCATGGGTTCCTGAGACTACACAAGAAGACGGTGCATTACTAGCAGCTAAAGATAAGTTTTCATTGAGCAGGGGTTTAACCTCTGCTTCTGAAAGAGGAATCGATAGCATACTCCCGCTTGGCAATTGCTGCATTAGTCGCCCACGCATAGCAACAAGAGTTAATGCGTCTTCTAGGGACATAACGCCAGCAAGACAAGCAGCCACATATTCCCCGATGCTATGACCAATCATTGCACTCGGAGAAATTCCCCACGACATCCACATCTGAGCTAAGGCATACTCGATGACAAATAATGCTGGCTGGGCTAGGGATGTTTGTTTGAGTTTTTCCTGTGCTGTTTCTGTGTCAGATTCTTGGGGATAGATGACTGAACGTAAATCTAAATCCAATAGAGGTCTAAGTATCAAACAGCAGCGATCTACATATTCACGAAAGATTGGCTCTGTTTGATATAGTTCCTTACCCATGTTGACATACTGACTACCTTGCCCAGGAAACATGAAGGTAATCGGGCGCTCACAGGGTTCTTGGTAGTGGGTGAAAACTCGTTGAGAATCTCTATTTTCTAGAGCATTAACCGCATCTTGAATATCCTGACACACTAAGATACGACGATGATTAAACTCTTTGCGTCCTACTTGCAGAGTGTAAGCAACATCCGCCAGATTTAGGTCAGGATGCTGCATGAGATGTTGAGCCAGATTGTCGGTAGCAGTTTCTAATGCAGATTCAGTTTTGGCGGAGATTACTAACAATTGCCAAGGGCGAGAAGGGCTAGAACTTGCAAGTGTTGGGGCTTCTTCTAAAATGACATGGGCATTGGTTCCTCCCATCCCCAAAGAACTAACACCAGCGCGACGCGGAGATAGGTCTTGTTGCCATTGGGTCAGTTTTGTATTGACGTAAAAAGGACTATTGTCAAAATCAATCTGGGGGTTAGGTTGTTCAAAATTCAGGCTGGGTGGTATTTGTTGATGTTTGAGGGATAAAGCCGTCTTAATTAATCCCGTGACTCCGGCGGCTGCATCGAGATGACCGATATTTGTTTTGACAGAACCGATTGCACAAAAACCTTTTTTCTCTGTACTGGAGCGAAAAACTTTGGTTAAAGCAGCAATTTCAATCGGATCGCCTAAAGTTGTGCCAGTACCATGAGCCTCAACATAGCTGATAGTTTCAGGTTCAACCCCTGCTAACATTATTGCTTCTGCGATCGCTTCTGCTTGTCCATCGACGCTAGGCGCTGTATAACCAACTTTCAGTGAACCATCGTTGTTAATTGCCCAACCTTTAATCACTGCATAGATGTGATCACCATCTGCGATCGCATCCTCTAGCCGTTTGAGCAGAACAACTCCCACACCATTACCAACAGTTGTACCTTGAGCTTGGGCATCAAAAGCACGACAATGACCATCAGGAGATAAAGTTCCTCCTGGTTGAGACAAATAACCTGTTTTGTGAGGAACTCGAATAGAAACTCCTCCCGCCAAAGCCATATCACATTGATAATTAATTAAACTTTGGCAAGCAAGGCTTATTGCTACTAGTGAAGTAGAACAAGCTGTTTGAACAGTCAGACTTGGCCCAGTTAAATTTAACTTGTAAGAGACACGGGTAGACAGAAAATCTTTATCATTACCAATTAATTTTTGATAAGACTGTGCAGAGCCAAATTTGTCACTATTTAAGTCAAAACATAAATAATTATTTAAAGTAGCACCTGCATAAACTCCTATCCGACTTTCACATCTATTGGAATCATAACCAGCACTTTCTAGGGCTTCCCAAGCACACTCTAAAAATAAACGGTGTTGTGGATCGGTAATTTCTGCTTCTTTAGGATTAAAGTCAAAAAATGCAGCATCAAATAAATCAAGATCGTTCAAAACACCGCTTGCTTTGACATAGTTACTATCATCTAAACAACTAGGAGCAACACCTGCTGATAATAACTCTTCATCTGTCAGCTGAGAAATTGATTCTATTCCCGCTTGTAAATTATGCCAAAATTCTGCAACATTATTGGCTCCAGGGAAACGTCCTGATATACCAATAATTGCTATTCCTTCCATTGATGCGTCAGATTCTGTGCTACCCATTTTCTCTCACTTGGGTTGAATTAGAAGAAAAGGTTTTGTATTTTTATGCAATATTTTTTTGTCTCACGCAGAGTCGCAGAGTCGCAGAGTCGCAGAGTGAGATTTTCATGAACATATATTGCTATTTCAAGTAACTGAGCAGAGAGTAAATTCTGCGTTTTGTATCAGAAAATGAGCGACGACCATGCAAAAATCTAGAATTATCAATCATAACTAAATCGCCTGATTGCCAGGGTATCACTTCAGTTAAGTTATTCATCACTTGCTGAATTTGGTTGATAACTGCTGATGGGATAGGTGAACCATCTGCAAAAGTGACGACTCCTTTAGGATTTTTGTACTCGGCAATTAGACTATTAGCAAATGCGTCTTGATGACCATATTTAGTCTTAACTACAGCCGAGCAAACATATTCTATAGAAATAGACTGGTCTTCATTAATGTTGTAACTTAATCCGGGAATACCGTTGAGAGTGCGTTTAACATCAGCTAGAGTAGCACCAACTCCTAGAAAACGCTTCCAGTCAGCAGCAGGAAATTTTTGGAAGAATTTGATTTTTTTAGCAATAAATAACTGTCGCAATTCTTCACTCAATTCCTGCCATACTCGCACTCCATCCCAAAATAAGGTTTCACCACCTTGAGAAGCTGGTACACCACAGCAAAACCATATTACATCGGGGCGAAATGGAGAATTAGCGTTCTCACAATGAGGGCTAACATAGTGCATCCCTGGGTCTACTAAAGTGACATATTTATTGCGTGGATCAACTATTGGTCTGTCTTTATCCAAGACAAATCTTGAACTGAATTTTTCGGCAAATGCCTTCATCTGTTCATAATCAACGCCAAAACCTCGAAATAGTAAAACACCAAATGACTTAAAGTTTTCTAAAGTGTCTTGAACAGGCAGTTGCAAAATTGATTGGGAAGTATTGTTGTGAATGAGTTTTGCACTGCTAATTAATAATGTATCAGTTTCAACCATGATAGTCTGAATTCCCTAATTTAACTGATTAGTATTTTCTTGGCTTAAGCAAAATAATTAGTTAGTTATTTAGATTCCTACCGCGCTTCATCAAGCTTTTCTGCCTATTTACAGCTTCTCTTTGCTTTTGAATGCGGTTATTTACGGATTCAAAACCCACTATCTCTCTTGAACTTAGATTGATATACTTAGCCAAAAATTTGATAGTTGGGTTCTGAAACATTTCTACAATTGAAATGTCACAGTGCAGAATTTCTCGTAATTTATGATTAACCAGAACCATTAATAATGAATTACCACCCAAATCAAAGAAGTTATCATTTACGCCTACTTTTTCTAAGTGCAATATCTCTAGCCAAATCTTAGCGATCGCTCTTTCTACTTCAGAATTTGGTGCCTCATAAGCCTCTTTTAAATCAGGGCGTTGCTCGTCTGGTACAGGTAAGGCGCTACGATCTATTTTACCATTGGGTGTAAGCGGTAATTTAGTTAACTGCACAAAGGCAGAAGGCACCATATAATCAGGTAGTTTTTCCTTAAGAAAATTCCGTAATTCATGCACAGAAAATGTCATTTCTGAATGGGGAACTACATAAGCTACCAAACGTTGATTTTTTGGTATATCTTCTCTGGCTACTACTACCGTTTCTCTTACTGTTGGGTGTTGTCTTAATACTGCCTCAATTTCTCCTAGTTCAATACGGAAACCACGAATTTTAACTTGGTAGTCAATTCTGCCTAAATATTCAATATTTCCATCAGAACGATAGCGCGCTAAATCACCTGTTTTGTAGAAATATTTTCCTGATTCAAATGGACTAGAAATAAACTTTTCTTGAGTCAATTCAGGTTGATTCAAATAGCCACGCGCTAATCCCACGCCACCAATGTGTAACTCACCACTTACACCAATGGGAACAGGTTGTACATGTTTATCTAAGATATATATCTGTGTATTGGCAATTGGACGACCAATAGGAACTATCTTTTCATTACTATTGGGTTGACAAGCCCAGTAAGTTACGTCAATTGCCGCTTCGGTTGGCCCATAAAGGTTGTGTAACTCGGCGTTTAATCTTTCAAAAAAGCCTTGTTGTAGGTCAAAAGGTAACGCCTCACCACTACAAATCACCCGTTTGATACTACCACATTTCTCTAGTTCTGTTTCTTCTAGAAACACTTGCAACATCGAGGGAACGAAGTGAAGCGTAGTAATTTTTTCTTGAGCAATCAGTTGAACTAGATATCTACTATCTTGATGTCCACCTGGTTTAGCTAAAACTAAACTCGCACCTGTCAATAAAGCCCAGAAGAATTCCCACACTGAGACATCAAAGCTAAAAGGTGTCTTCTGTAAAACTTTGTCGGTTGCTGTGAGTTGATATGTATCTTGCATCCAGAGTAGACGGTTACATAAGCCTTTGTGAGTGTTCATTGCACCCTTGGGCTTTCCTGTGGAGCCGGAGGTGTAAATTACATAAGCGAGGTTTTCTGCTGTAACTTCACTAGTTGGGTTTTCAGGACTGTAAGCAGCAAACTCTTGGCACTCGGAGTCTATACATACTACTTGCGCTTGGTGTGGCGGTAGTTCTTGAACTAAATGTGGTTGTACTAGCAGCACCGACACTTGAGCATCTGCCAACATGAATGCCAAACGCTCTTTGGGATAAGTGGGATCTAAAGGTACATAAGCACCACCTGCTTTGGCGATCGCCAATATCCCAATTACCATTTCTAGAGAGCGTTCCATGCAGATGCCAACTAATACCTCTGGTTTCACACCCAGAGTTTTGAGATAATGGGCAACTTTGTTAGCGCGCTCGTTTAACTCTCGGTAGGTAAGTTTTTGATTTTCAAAGATGAGAGCGATCGCATCTGGTGTAAGTTCTACTTGCTGCTCAAATAGTTGGTGTATGCACTGATTTTGCGGATAGTTTCTCTTAGTATCATTCCATTCAACTAGTAACTGATGCCTTTCGACTTCTGTTAACAAAGGCAAATCTGCAATACCAGTATCGGGATCGCTAACTATACCTTGTAGTAGTGTCTGGAAATGTCCCAGCATCCGATCGATAGTATCGGCGTTAAACAGATCCGTATTGTACTCTAATGTTGCAACTAATCCCTGCTCTCTATCTTCTATCAAAAGAGTTAAATCGAACTGAGCCGAGCCGTTATCAGCTTCAGTGAAAGTTAGAGAAATATCTGATAGCTGTGGAGTTGGTATCGGCACATTCTGGAGAACAAACATCACCTGAAATAGTGGGTTGTGGCTGAGATCGCGTTCAGGCTGTAGTTCTTCTACTAATTTATCGAAAGGTAAGTCTTGATGAACGTAAGCTTCTAAAGCTGTTGATTTTACTCGTGCGAGTAACTCTCTAAAACTAGGTTGCTCAGATAAATCAGTACGCAATACCAAAACATTGACAAAAAATCCAATTAATGGCTCAATTTCGGCTCGGTTGCGGCTGGCAATTGGAGAACCGACTAGGATATCTGTTTGCCCTGTATAACGGTAAAGTAAGGTTTTGAACGCCGCCAGCAGGGTCATAAATAGGGTCACGCCCTCCTGATAGCTCAGGTTCTTCAGTGCTGCTGTCAGGGTGTGGGGCAAAACTAATGTGGCTTGACCACCCTTGAAGGTTTGGAGTGGGGAGCGCGGACGGTCAGTAGGCAAATTCAATACTGGGAGTTTGCCCCCCAACTGCTGCTTCCAATAAGCAAGCAGGCTTTGGATACGCTCGCCTTGTAAGGTTTGCCGTTGCCAATACGCAAAATCTACATACTGTATAGGTAGTTCGGGGAGTGGCGAGGGTTTTCCACGGTCGAATGCTTCATACAGTGCTGCCAGCTCTCGGATGAAAACTCCAATAGACCAAGCATCTGAAACAATATGGTGCAGGGTGAGGAGCAGCCTATATTCTTGATCAGCCAAGCGCAAAAGTAAGCCACGCAAGAGCAGTTGACACGACAAGTCAAAGGCTTGAGTAGCTATGTCAGTGGCTAGACGTTGAGCTTCTTTTGTGCGATCGCTTTCTGACAATTCCCGCAAATCCTCAATTGACAAGGATAGGGTTGCGGCTTGTTTGATGACCTGAACAGGATCGCCTTCCTTGAGCGCAAAGTTTGTTCGCAAGACTTCGTGGCGTCTGATGATTTCGTTCAAGCTTTGCGTCAGTGCCGTTACGTTAACGCATCCCTTCAATTTAATAGCTATAGGAATGTTATAGGCAGGGGTGTCAGGTGCTAGTTGGTGAATAAACCACAGTTGTCGCTGACCAAAAGATAGAGGGTGAAAGTCTGTGGCTTTCTGGACTTTGGTCACAGGTACTGACGGCATACAAGCTGCCGCTGTCAGTTCAGCAATTATCTTTGTCGCCAGCGCCCGTGTGCTTACACCTTCAAAAAAGTCTGCTATTGATACGACGACTTCAAGCTCATTCTCAATCCGGTTTTTTAACTCAAAAACTCTTAAAGAATCGAGTCCCAAAGTGCTTAAAGGCTGTTCGCTGTTGATTTGAGAGGGCGCTATCAAAAGCACTCGCGCCACTTGCTCAACTAGATATGACTCCAAAAGCGGCTGACACTCTCGTGGGGTAAGTGCCAAGAGAGTTTCGCGCTTGAGATTATTTTGGTTTTCTACAAAATTAACCGTTTCCAGGATACTGCTGCTTACCACTTCCAAACTGCCTGCAAGAAACTCGGCTTTACAGGCGCGGCGTTGAATCTTACCACTGGAAGTTTTGGGGATGCTGCCAGGTTTAATTAGCACCACCGCATAGACTTGCACCTCATGTTCTTCAGTCACTGCTTGACGAATTGCAGCGGTAACTTCCTCAAGATTCGGTTTGGCGCGAAACTCCAACTCTTGCACTACCACCAGTCGTTCTTCATTGTCCACTTCCACAGTAAAGGCTGCACCACTACCTAAGCGCAACGATGGATGACTGCGTTCTGCTGTTAGTTCAATATCTTGAGGATAAAGATTGCGTCCCCTGATGATAATTAAATCTTTGGCTCTACCCGTGATGAAGACTTCCCCATTGTCCAAAAAGCCTAAGTCGCCCGTTCGCAAAAACGGTCCCTCACCAGTGTCTTTTAAATAGGCATAAAAGGTTTGCTCTGTTTCTACCGTGCGATTCCAGTACCCTTTTCCTACACTGGGACCAGATACCCAAATTTCTCCTACTTCATCTGGTTGACAGCGCCTTAATGTTTCGGGATGTGCAATGACAATCTGTTGTTGAGGTATGGTTTGACCACAACCCACAAAGCTATAAACATCCTCATCGTTACCAACCGCCTCAACGACTTGATTGCGTTCTAGTGCAGCTTTTTGAACTGTTTTAATAACTGGGGAAGCTGCTTTTTGACTGCCGGAAATCATCAGAGTTGCCTCTGCCATTCCGTAACAGGGGTAAAATGCTTCTTTGCGAAAACCGCAGGATGCAAAAGCTGCTGCAAATCTTTCTAAGGTATCGCTGCGGATAGGTTCAGCACCGTTAAAGGCTACACTCCAACTACTTAAGTCAAGGGTTTCTTTTTGTTCGGGGGTAATTTTCTCAACGCATAATTCATAGGCAAAGTTGGGACCGCCACTCGTGGTGCCTTTGTAGTGAGAAATAGCCTGCAACCAGCGGTACGGACGTTGGAGAAACGACGCTGGCGGCATTAAGATGCAAGGAAACCCACCATACAAGGGTTGTAGTATACCACCAATGAGTCCCATGTCATGGTACGCAGGTAGCCACGAGACAAACTTACTGCTGGGTGAATGTTCCATGAATTGGTAAGTCGTGGCGGCATTGTGCAGCAAGTTGCCATGATTGAGCATGACCCCTTTGGGTGTCCCTGTAGAACCCGATGTGTATTGCAGAAAGGCTAAGGTATCTGTATGAATTAAGGGTTCTTGCCAAGACTGTTCTATTCCCTGTGCAAGGTTGTCGGTAGTCAGCCAATGTAAACTTTCCAGGTCTGCTTTGTCTGTCAGTAAGGATTGTACTGTGGGCAGAATCGCTGTTGTCGTAAGAGCAACGCTTACCTGTGCATCTGACACAATCGCCTGTATCCTGGGGGTGTTGCGTTTATTGCGTGGTGGGTAAGCAGGAACTGCTACTACACCTGCATACAGACAACCGAAAAAAGCAGCCAAGTAATCTAGCCCCGGTGGATAGAGCAATAAAGCACGTTTACCGCTTAAACGTAATGCTTGGAGTTGAGATGCGAACTGACAAGTCAGCGCTTGCGCTATCGCTCGACTGCGCCGATCCAACTCTTGGTAAGTCAGTGTCGCTTCTATTGTCTCGCCATCTTGCAGAAACGTAAAAGCATAACTATCTGGCTGTGTAAAGCTTTTAGAGCGCAGAACATCAACAACAGTCAAATAGTTACCGGAAATTTCTTTTAACCCGTTGGAAGGTTCAGTCGTCATTGTTACCCCTCAGGCGATGCACACCAAAAACCGTTGAATGCGGCGTGACACATTCAACCAACCCCTACCCTGTTAACTCAAAGCTTTTGATGAACAAAGGTCAGGAGCGCAAATTCGACGCTACCGTATTGCAAATTCTTTTCAACTACTCTTTGGCATCTTAGTGCAAAAACTAGTGTTTAGCAACCCTTTGTCTTAACAAATCTTTGTCAACATTTTCCAGCAGAATTAACTAACACTAGTTGAAAATTAATATCTATCATTAGATAGATGTTAAACGAACAAGCTGTAGTGTGTATTGTGTTTTTACCTCCTGTAATGGCACTATGTACCTCATGCAACTACTCTTAAGCGCCCCCGAAAGAATTTTCAGGAGACGGGTTTTACCTGTTACTACGCATTCATTTTAGAGTTGTCGCCATCAACACTTGACTTAAAGGGGTATATTCTCAATGCTGGAAGCAATTTCTGCGGTCTTGATAAAGGTATTCAATAAATTACGTATAGTATGTAACGTAAAATTGGCATCAAAATAGTTTATTATGACCAAACTAATGCTAATAAATACTAATAAATTCAGGCAAGCTCAACTGCAAGTTGAGTGGCGCTATTGGGTGTGAGAAAAATACATGAAACGAAAGCAATTACTTCCAAGCCTGTTGCTTACAGGCTCAGCCATTGTCTTAATCACAACTCCTGGTAGAACACAGGAGGTACAAGTTTTAGACAAAAAGGCTGAACACGCCCTAACTGATAAAGGAGTGAGTTTTCATCAAGCATTACCCCGGAAAATAGAGGGACCATTTCCACCAACCAAAGAGATTCGGCGACTCAGTGAGATAGAGCGTCCCATCACCAGTGCCCAAAAGCTAGTGCAGTCGCCAGCACCAACAACACCGCCAGCCACAGAAATTGTGCCAGTTACAACAGTCAAAGCGAATGCCACCAAAAACGGTGTGGAGGTGATTTTACAGACTCCTAAAGGGCAACAGTTGCAACTGACAAATCGTAGTGCAGGCAATAGCTTTATTGCTGACATACCTAACGCTCAACTGCGCTTACCTAGTGGCGATGCATTCACATTCCGCTCCACTAAGCCAATAGCAGGGATTGCTGAAATAACGGTAATAAATATTGATGCCAATACTATCCGGGTGACGGTGACGGGGGAAGCTGTTGTGCCAACTGTGGAGCTGTATGACAGTCCGCAGGAAGGTCTTATCTTGTCTGTTGCAACTGCTGCATCCTCTACACAGCAACAGCAGCAACAACCCCAAACGCAACAAAAGCCAGGGGAAGATCAGCCTGGGAACCAGACACAGCCAACTCAACCATCAGCTTCGGGTGACGAACCAATTGAACTGGTAGTTACAGGTGAACAAGACGGATATAACGTACCCAATGCGACAACTGGAACAAGAACCGACACCCCATTGCGCGATATCCCACAGTCGATTCAGGTTATTCCCGAACAGGTGCTAAGGGATAGACAAGTCAACCGCTTGGAAGATGCGCTCAGAAATGCCAATATCACTCCATCAGGGACTTCACCCCGTGGATCATTTGAAAGTTTTAGGATTAGAGGTTTTGATGTTCGCGGTAATAACATTTTTAGAAATGGTTTAAGGGATGGGTCTTACGGTCAAGTTCCGACTGAAACTGCCAATCTAGAGAGGATAGAAGTCTTAAGAGGTCCAGCATCTGTCTTGTTTGGTCAAGGCACTCCTGGTGGAATTATTAACCTTATTACCAAAAAGCCGCTGGCTGATTCCTTCTACGACTTTGGCGTAACGGTTGGGAGTTATGACTTTTACCGTGGAACAGCAGATTTGACCGGTCCGCTCAATGACAACAAGACTGTTTTGTATCGCTTGAATGCTTCTTATCAAGATTCCGGTAGCTTTGTTGATTTTTTTGAAACTAGGCGACTCTTGGTCGCACCTGTCATCACTTGGGCAATTTCTCCGAATACGACCCTAAACTTGGATGCAGAAATTATTAGATCCACATATCCGAACGATCGCGGTCTCCCAGCAATTGGCACAGTGCGTAATAATCCTAATGGGAAAATACCAATCAATCGGAATGTTAATGAACCTGGTGGTAGGGATTTTATTGATAACTTCATTGACAGGTTTGGATATACCTTAGAGCATCGGTTCAGCGAAAACTGGTCTTTGCGTAATGCGTTTCGGACTACATTCTATTCCTATGACCAAGACAGTTTCTTCCCTACTGGTTTAGAAGATGATAATCGAACTCTTAATCGCCGTGCCAATAGCGGAACTAGCAGCACGAATATCTACAGCTTTACAACAGATTTAGTAGGTAAGTTCCAAACTGGACCAATCAAACATACATTATTGTTTGGAGTTGATTTATACCGGGAAGATTTGTATAAAAATAAATTTGAACAAAGCGAATTTACACCACTTGACCTTTTTAATCCGGTTTACGGTGGCTCTCGAGGAGCAGTTACTTCCAGCGGTGACAATGCAACCTTAACCGACTCTTTGGGCATTTTATTCCAGGATCAAATAGCACTCACAGACAACTTGAAATTATTACTCGGTGGTCGTTTTGACTTTGTTGAACAGACTCAACGAGACTTTTTGGCTGATACAAAAGAGTCTCAATCTGATGATGCGTTCAGCCCACGGGTGGGCATCGTTTACCAACCCATCGAACCGATTTCGCTTTATGCGAGTTACACTCGGTCGTTTGTCCCAGTTGTGGGCAGAGGGTTTGATAACAGACTATTTGAACCAGAACGCGGTACTCAGTATGAAATAGGTGTCAAGGCAGATTTGAGTAACACGCTTTCTGCAACTCTCGCCTTTTATCAACTAACGCTGTCAAATGTTCAAACCCCAGACCCAAGAGATCCAGACTTTTCGATTCAAACTGGTGAACAAAGAAGTCGAGGTATTGAGTTAAACCTAGCAGGGGAAATTCTGCCGGGATGGAATATAATTGCTGGCTATGCTTACACCGATGCAACGATTACGGAGGACCCAGACTTTGAAGGTAATCGATTAAATAACGTGCCAGAACACAGCTTGAGTTTGTGGACAACCTATGAAATTCAGCAGGGTAGTCTCAAAGGCTTTGGCTTAGGCTTAGGGTTGTTCTTTGTTGGGGAACGAGAGGGGGATTTGGAAAACACGTTTACCTTGCCAAGTTACCTACGTACTGATGCTTCTATCTTTTATAAAAGGAACAACTTCCAAGCAACCCTTGGGATCAAAAACCTGTTTGATATAGAGTATTTTGAAACTGCTCAAAATCAGCTGCGCGTTTTTCCTGGTGCACCATTGACAGTACAAGGAACGGTTTCAGTAAATTTTTGATCCCCTAGCCTTTCTTGCTCAGAAGCAGTGAAGACGAGGAGGTGAGGCAAGTTCCCGCAAACATCCAAACAGGAGCATTGTTTATGAAGTCCATCAAACTCCGCAATATCGCATTCAAGCTACACCGCTATATTGGTTTAGCAGTCGGACTGCTTCTGGTTTGGGTTGGCTTGACGGGTAGCCTCTTAGTTTTCGAGCAAGAAATCGATGAATTTCTGGTGGGTCAGCAATTTGGACACGTCGTTCCTCAAGGACAGCGCATACCAGTTGAGTCTGCCCTCAATCTTGTCCAAGCAGCTTATGCAACTCGCGCCGACTTCAAGCCCCATTCTATCGTCACGCGCCCAGAAAAAAGTACCTACATCGTCCGCCTGACCCCAACGGACGGCAAAAGAATTGAGGTTTTTGTCAATCCCTATACTGGTAGAATCTTGGGCGATCGCCAACACACAACTTCCCTGCGTATGATCGCCATTGAGCTGCACTACAATTTACTGGCAGGCAGAACAGGAGAAATCATTGTTGGCATTGCGGGTTTGTTGCTGTTTTTCCTCAGCATCACGGGTTTGATTCTCTGGCCCGGTTGGAGAAGGCTAATCAGTGGCTTCAAAATGAAACTTGACGCTCATCCCAAACGGGTTAACTTTGACATTCATAAAGTTGTAGGTATCGTTTCCGTTATATTTCTATCCCTAACTGCCTTTACAGGCTTTTGTTGGAATTTCTCTGATTTTACCAAACCCGCTATCTATGCCGTAACCCGCACCCCAAGCAAGAGCGAACCTGTTTCCCAGCCTTTGCCTGGTCAATCACCGCTTTCTTTGGTTGAAATATTACAAAAAGCTGATGCGGCTTTACCTGGTGCTGTGACAACCTTTTTTGTGTTTCCAACTAAACCAGAAGGTATTTATAGCATATATAAGAAATTTCCTCAAGAAGTTAATAGCTACGGTAACAGTGCTGTCTATTTAGACCAGTACACCGGCGAAGTCTTGCGGATAGATAACGCCTTGGAAGCACCAGTAGGCGATCGCATCTTAAACTCTTTTTACCCTCTGCACTATGGCACCTTCGGCGGGTTTCCCACACGCATACTCTACGTTTTTGTTGGGCTTTCACCCCTAATTCTGTTTATCACTGGTTTGAGGATGTATCGCTATCGCCGCCAAGACAAAAGTGGCAGACACCAGACAGTGATAATTGTTGAGCATTCTGAAACAAGCTAGGGCGCTTATTATAACATGAGAACTTTCATTATCGTCTGGCTTGGTCAAAGTGTTTCTATTATTGGTAGTAGCATGACCGCCTTTGCTTTCAGTCTCTGGGCGTGGGAACTCACTGGTCAAGCTACATCATTAGCTTTGTTTGGTTTCTTTATACAGATACCACAAGTCTTGATTGCGCCCATAGCTGGAGTCGTTGTAGACCGCAGCGATCGTAAATTACTGATGATGCTTGGCGATACAGTAAGCGGTCTGTTGACCATTATTGTCTTACTGCTTTGCTTGAGTCATCATTTGCAACTATGGCATTTATACGTGGTTGCATTTATCAAGGGAACTTTTGAGCAATTTCAACAACTGGCTTTCTCGGCATCAATATCTATGATGCTGCCAAAGCAGCACTACAGTCGTGCTAGTAGCATGGGCTTTCTGGCAAATTATGGTTCTCGTATCATCGCACCAGTATTGGCAGGTGCCTTTTACGCCTCCATCGGGCTGGTTGGTATTTTGATGATTGATATCACGACTTTTGCAATTGCGGTTACCACAGTGCTGCGAGTCAGTATCCCGCGACCAACCATAACAGAAGCTGGTATCCAAAATTACAGAAACCTGAGGCAGGATTTGGGCTTTGGCTTGAGCTACATTGTTGCACGCCCAAGTCTACTTGCGATGCTCGTGTTAACGTCATTATTCTGGTTCGCCCATGACATCGGTGATTCCGTTTATTCGCCAATGATTCTGGCACGCACTGGTAATGATGCTAGAGTCTTAGGCAGTTTAGCCTCAGCAGCGGGGATAGGTGGAGTTGTTGGGGCGTTGCTTATCAGCAGTTGGGGTGGTTTCAAGCGCCGAATTAATGGGCTGCTGTTAGGTATGGTAGGCGCGGGTTTGAGCAAAACGGTGTTTGGTCTGGGTCATACACCATTAATTTGGATTCCTGCTCAATTTTGCTCTTCTTTCAATTTTCCAATACTTGGGAGTTCTAACGACGCTATTTGGTTAAGCAAAGTAAAACCTGAAGTACAAGGGCGTGTTTTTGCCACGCGCTCTGTCATTTTATCGGTGACTTCAGCAGTAGCATATTTAATAGCAGGACCACTGGCAGATTATATCTTTGAACCAGCTATGATGCCTAAAGCTAATTTCGCACCCTTATTGGGTAAGATATTCGGCACTGGAAAAGGTGCAGGCATGGCACTACTGTATGTTATTTCTTCACTGTGCTTGTTAGTTGTTGGCTTGTGTGGATATACCTTAAGTGTCTTGCGTGACGTGGAAATCATTGTACCCGACCATGATGCCGATGCTCCCGGAACTTCCAGAAAATAGATCATCCAACTACCTGTAAAATCGCTTCACCGACATCTGACATTCAGAGCAATTGATATTTCCCCAGACTTCCAATACGGTTCGGTTAAGGTCAAAACCAGGTAAACTGACGGTTGTCCCCTGAGTGTACTGATTGACATCCTCACCGCACTTTTAGGGCGGTGATTCCAAGAATCACTTCTTGGGCTTCCTCTTTCCGCGACTCGGCTTATTTGGAGGAGTTTCCTCACCCAAACAGAGGTCGATGTCTCCAGAGGCGATAAACGTTCCCGTGTGCCCCACGCTACGGAGTCCAATCTCAAGTATGTTTCGTGCAGCGTGTAGACCAAACCCAAGTCTTATTAACCCAAGTTGCGGGTTATCTGAGTTCGAGCGCTTCGCAGTCTGAGATTAATGCGATCGCCAATGCCAATTTAGCGGTTGCGCAGAGCGCAACCGTCACTCAGAGTTAGTTCCAATGAAGAG